>CAUCXT010000024.1 GCA_958446835.1 uncultured Eubacterium sp. | reverse complement strand
CCATTTGCATCAAAATCCACAGTATTGTAAAAGACTATACCAATGACAGCATTGACATGCCCACCGTAGCCTAGAGGTATGCCATCGTGACTCTGGTCTCTATGATTAAATCCTGTGTCAGCAGATGCGTTCGGTTCACCACTGGAAGTATAAGTCTTATTATATCTTCTTTCAGCCTTATCAACTGTCAACGCATCAGCACTCTTAAGATAATCATAGATACCACCGGTAATATCCAAGAAGCTTCCATCATTTGCATTCACAGTCTTGGTTCCCTCAAGAAGATAGATAAACTCCATGCCGTTCTCACCCATCTTCTTGGTAAATACAAATGACTTGTTATTCTGGAAAGCCTCATGGTCACCTACAGTTTCCCATGTCTGCTGCGATAGTGAAGGATCTATGGTTGGGAATGACTCATTCTCAAAATCCCACCAGCCAATATCTGTATCATTTTCATCATATCCATTTTCGGTCCACTTACCTGTTACCTCTGTCATGGATTTATTATAGCTTCCAATCCAGTACATTCTCACATGCTCTTCCCTGAGGTCAGCAGGTCTCTTGCTGTCGTTGTCACTATAATGGGTAATCTCCGGCTGGGTAATAAGAACATAGTCAACCAGCTCCGACTCCGCATAGGTTAACGAATACTCATAGAAATACTTGTTGGTATCAATGGACTCGAGACCTGCCTTGTAATCATTTAAAACTCGTGGTTGTACAGTATCCGTCATAACACATTCTGTCCTGCCACTAGGATTGTTTTTCTTATCGGATTTCCAACTATCCAAGTCTGCCTGAACTGCATCCATCTTATGCCGCCCCGAAGAATCATAATGTGTACTATACAGTGGGTCGCTTGTATCATTATGATAGCAGTGAATTAACTGAATAGTTATTGTTGCTCCAGCTCTATAATCATTCATATCCGTCACATTCCAAAATGCAGACACATCCTCTATCCCAATACCTGTAATAAATAAAATACAAGTAAGCAGAATAGCCACAACTTTTGTAAGATAATTTCTTTTCTTATTCATACATTTCCTCCTTATAAATTTCAGCATAATAAAAAAAAGACGTGTGTAACTTAATTTACATACGTCTTTCAGGTGATAACATTGTATTTAATTGTTTGCGGCTACTTATATAAGTAACCATGACTAACCCATCCTTCTGCATATTTACCTACAGTATCCATTGCAGTACTATATCCAAAAGCACCACAGCCTGCTTTAGCACTATCCCAATCAAACTGTCCACCTACGAAGTATGCCTCCAGCGACCCATCATCCTGTGCTCCCGTAGCCACATTCAGCGGTATCCCCGGGTGCTCGTCATACCAGCTAGGTAGTGACTTCTTGGTTCCCTCAGCGGTAATGGTATCAGTCGCGCCGCATACGGAGCAGGTGGCTGCCTTTGTGACTGCTGCTGTGTAATTATGTACGTGGGCTATCTTGGTTCCAGCTGCCGTCCTTGTGTCCTTTGCACCGCATATAGTGCAGGCTGCCGTCTCTGTGCCGTCCGCAGCTTCCGTGGCATCGTTGTTATAAACGTATGCTCCGAAGACATGTCCTGCTGCAGAAATTGCTTCTGTATACGAATCACCACAGGAACACCTGAAGGTCTTGACTCCCTCTGCCGTGCAGGTCGGCTGCTTTGTGACGGTGGCAGTGTAGTTATGGGTGTGTGCCTGTGTGGCAGGTTCGGTCGGCTTCTGGGTCGGAGGCTCGGTTGGCTTCTCCGTCTGCTTCTCTGTTGCTTTCTCAGTTGGTGCCTGGGTTGCGGCTGTTGTGGAATCCGTTACCTTTGATGTTGTGGTCTCGGTTACGGTTGCAGCTGCCTTTGAGGTCTCGGCATTAGTTGTTGTGGCTGTTGTCACTGAGCTGTCGCTGTCCGCCTTTGTGGTCTTTTCGCTATCCTTAGAGACTTCGCCTGATACGTCACCTTCGCCGGACTTTTCGGTGGCATCAGATTCCTTTGTGCCGGTATCTTTGCCTGTACCGGTATCCTTTGAGGCATTGCCACTTTCCTTTGTAGTCCCAGTTTCCTTAGTATTGCCGCCCTTATTTGTGGTGCTGTCCTGCTTTGTGGATGCCGCCTCAGTGCTTGTCGATGTGTCGGCTGGCAGCTCCGTTCCCACCGGAAGGGTATCTACAGGGGCGAATGTTTTGCTGCAGGCAGTGGTCATAAGGGTTACGGATGTTATGACTGCGGCGGTCATAAGGCGGTTGAGGTTATATCTTCTCATGATGCTTTCTCCATTTCTAATTCAAGCTGCAGGTGCATGGCAGCGAACGAGGCTGCTTACTGCCGGAAATGCGAGCTTGTGATTTGTTTTTTATTATAGATATATTATAGCCGATATTTTCATTTACAACAATATGCATTCCGGTATGAATTTTAATTTTTTTCATTCATACGGATTTGTGCATGCGACATAAAATGAAATGGTTTAAATATCTTGACGTATTATTATGATGATGTTGGGGTCAAAACATGCCAACTTAATATAATACGTTATACACGCTAAGCTTATAGAGCGTGTTTTGCCCCGACATTTTATTATTCAATTGTCAAAGAACCGTGGAAAAGAGATATTAGCTAATATAGAGGTGTTACATGGTCGGAGTAGATTTTTGTACCTTGATGTGGTATACTATCTGTGTTTTATTTGTTTTTAGATGATATTATTGCCGTTTACGGCAGAATGAGAGGAAAATTATTGTGAGAGCATACGAACGTTTACTTAAATATGTCAGCTATGAAACAACATCTGATGAAAACAGTGAGACATGCCCTAGTTCGCCTAAGGAACTGGTACTTGCGAATGAGCTTGTTGAAGAACTTAAAGCGATAGGGGTTGCGGATGCACATGTTGACAAGGATGGTTATGTGTACGGAAGTATTCCGGCAACTAAGGGTGCAGAGGGTGAGAAGGCAATAGGTCTTATCGCACACATGGATACAGCTCCGGCAATGTCGGGCGCGGGTATTAAGCCACGTATTATAAATGATTACGATGGAGCGGATATAGTTCTCAATGAGAAGCTTGGTGTAGTCATGGATACTGTTACATTTCCACACCTTAGAAATTATGTCGGACAGGATCTTATAGTGACGGATGGAACCACACTTTTGGGTGCGGATGACAAGGCGGGTATCGCTGAGATTATGACGGCGGCGGCTCAGATTATACAAGCTGATAAAGCCTGTGAAGGCAATACGGATGAGCATATTGCACATGGTAAAATCTGCATAGCGTTTACACCTGATGAGGAGATAGGAAGAGGAGCGGACAGGTTCGACGTTGAGAACTTTGGTGCCGATTATGCGTATACGGTTGATGGTGGTATGCTGGGTGAGATAGAGTTCGAGAACTTCAATGCGGCATCGGCTAAGGTTCATATTAAGGGCGAGAATATTCATCCGGGAGAAGCTAAGAATAAGATGAAGAATGCTTCCTTACTTGCGATGGAGTTTAACTCTATGCTGCCTCCGGCAGAGATTCCGGCGCATACGGAAGGATATGAGGGATTCTTTCACCTCTGCGGCATGAGCGGTGATGAGGAGAACGCGTATCTTGATTATATCGTGCGGGATCATAATATGGACAAGTTCCTTGAGAGAAAGGCAATGCTTGAGCGTATCACAGCATATCTTAATGCAAAGTACGGTGCCGGCACGGTTAATCTTGACATGAAGGATTCCTATTACAATATGAGGGAAAAGCTTGAGTCGGACATGTATATTGTGGATAGGGCAGTTGAGGCGATGAAGGAGAACGGTGTTGAGCCGATTATTCAGCCTATCCGCGGTGGTACCGATGGCGCACGTCTGTCATTTATGGGACTTTTGTGCCCGAATCTGAGCACCGGGGGACATAACTTCCATGGAAAGTATGAATATATCTGCATCCAGTCGATGGATAAGATGGTAGAGATTATAAAGTCTATTGTCGGCAAAGTCAATTAGTTATATTTTAAGATAGCATAAACAGATGGAGAATATTTATGGAAAATATAAGAATTGTAACAGATAGTGCTTCTGATATGCCGGTTGACTACAGAGCAGATGTGACAGTTGTGCCTCTACATGTGAGATTTGGTGCGGAGGAATACCTTGATGGTGTAAACTTAAGTCATAGGGAATTTTACGAGAAACTCATTGAGAATGAAGAACTTCCTACAACAAGTCAGGTGGCACCGTATGCTTTCGAGGATGTATATGAAAAGGCCAGACAGGCGGGGGAGCAGGTCATAGTGATAACTATTTCAGGCAAGCTCTCAGGGACATACCAGAGTGCGTGCATTGCCGCAGCCGACTATGAGGATATGGTTCATGTGATTGACAGTGAGAACGTCACGGTAGGTGAGAGGGCACTTGTCGAGTATACCATAAGGCTTAAAGATACAGGTGCGGATATAGATACTATCGTAGATACGATTAACAGGGAGAAGAAGAATATTCATGTTGTCGGTCTTTTAGACACCCTTGAGTACCTAAAAAAGGGCGGACGTATATCAAAGACGGTTGCCTTTGTGGGAGGAATGTTATCAATTAAGCCGGTTATTTCTATAGAAGATGGAGAGGTTGCCATGCTCGGAAAGGCAAGGGGCTCTAAACAGGGAAATAATCTCCTTGTACAGCAGATTGAGAAGGCAGGAGGAATAGATTTCTCCAAGCCGCTGTATCTTGGATATGCAGGTCTTGATGATACACTTTTGCAAAAATATATCACGGATAGCGCACATCTGTGGAAGGAGCATGCCGACAGTCTGGATATAATGTCCGTCGGAGGAGCCATCGGAACTCATGTGGGTCCGGGAGCCATTGCGGTTGCGTTTTTTGCACTCTGATGTGACAGCACAACCTCAAAGAGCAGAAAAAAAGTCCCCATTAAGCAGTTTTAAGTCGGGCAATAACCCGGTTTTAAAGGTGCCGATAAGGGGGACTTATTTAAGATAGTAATTTTAGTAAAAACGTGTTATCTTGGTAAAATCTAACTCTTCCTCAGCTTCCTGAGCAACACGTTTGTTTGTGATGGCTATATGGTCGAGATATGTTATGAAAAGGTCGGATACATCGAGAGCATATTCCTCAGCAATTTTGTTGAGTTCAGGCATCATGAGTGTAGTGTCAGGCACACCCGGCTGATTGGCGCGTTCACTCTCTACGAAATCATCGATTCTTTTCATTAGTGCAATTTTTGTATTTGTATCGAGGTCTTTCATGGGTATTCCTTTCTAAAAAAAGATAATAATATAAATATATAGTATAGCACAGGAAAATGGAAAGTCAATGTGTGCGGATGGAACCATCACAACTATGGCATGGCGGCGCGGTATACACTTAAAGCCGTATTACAGTATTAAAAAGATATATGGGATTTGATTATGAATAGAAAAAAATTTATTTGGAATATGTTGGGAAGTGGAATATATTCACTGGCAACCGTTATTTTTGTCATGCTTGCCAAGCGCATTGTCGGCGAGGAGGCGGGCGCGAAGTTCTATATGGCATTTACAACAGGACAAATGCTTTTGACAATAGGATACTTTGAGATACGTCCGTTTCAGGTGACGGATGTCAGGGGGCAGTACAGAGCGGAGGAATATTTTGGTTTTAGGGCGCTTAGCTGTTCTGTAATGCTGCTATGCGGTTTTATTGTCGGTGCGGTATATGTTGTGAATGGAAGGGCGGATACGGCTGGATTCGGACTAATCATGGCAATGTGTATCCTCAAGATGTTTGACGGAATTGCAGATGTGTTCGAGGGGGAATTTCAGCGCAATGACAGGATAGATATATCCGGTATGTCTATGGCGTTTCGAACCATTGCGATAATGACGGCGTTTTCTGTTGCAGCATGGATGACAAAGAATATATATATTGCCTCAGCAGCGGCAACGGTGGCAGGTCTTATAGGTGTTGTCTGCGTGGCGCTGGTATGGAGCAGAAGTTTCTCTAAGCTGTCCATATCGTTCGCACCGGATAAGATGAAGTCGCTTTTTCGAAACACAGTTCTTTTGTTCATAGGCTCTGCAATGTGCATGTGGCTGTGGAATGGAACCAAGTATGTGGTCGAGTGGACGCTTACAGATAAGGAAACGCTTGTGTATGGCATAGTGTTCATGCCTACAATGGTGATTAATCTTGGAAGCAGCTTCGTGTTCAAGCCCATGCTCACCACGCTTGCGAGACATTATGAGAATAGGGAGCTGAAAAAATTCGCAGGTCTTATGGGTGCGCTTGTCGCGATAGCGTGTGGGCTTACGATAGTGACATTTGCGGCGGGAGCATGGCTTGGAATACCTGTGCTTTCATGGCTGTATGACATAGACCTTGCGCCTTATAAAGTGGTCATGTTGGTGCTTATAGCGGCAGGCGGATTCAATGCGGTGAGCATAATTTTCTATTATGCGCTTACCGTCATGCGGCTTCAGAAAGCGATTTTTACAGGCTACACCATCAGCTTCATTGTATCCATAGTGCTGCCGATTATAATGGTGAGAAATATGGGAATCATAGGAGCAGGATGGTCATACCTGATTGTAATGCTGCTTCTTACACTATTATTTGCGGGAATTTTTTATATAAGACTTATAAAGGAAAAAAGAAAGTAAACAGAATACGCCATAAAAAAGGAGGAGCCCTGATATAATATATCAGGGCTTATTATGAAAAAAATTCTTAAGTACTTGTGTTCCTTAATCATTTATCTTTATGTTACTTATTATATTGTGGATAAGTGAAGAAAACGTGATAATCCTGTTAATGTTTATTTAAATATAAATGAACGATTTATGAACACGGTACTTTTTTGTTTACCTTTTATTTACTTTTCATCCTCATTAGAATTACACGACTTCAATACACAATAACCGCGTTGTGCAATTATCTATAATTTACACCGTCTCAGGCTCCGGATATTCAACTCCGAAGGTATCAACGGTAACGGACTCAATGCGCTGCTCCTCCATAGGGCGGTCGCTCCAGTCGGTAGGTGTCTCAGCGATTGCATTGACAACCTCCTGTCCCTCGATAACCTTGCCGAATGCTGCATAAGCGCCGTCAAGATGAGGAGCTGCAGCATGCATGATGAAGAACTGTGAGCCTGCCGAATCAGGATTCATGGCGCGTGCCATTGAGAGAACGCCCGGTGTGTGCTTTAAGTTGTTCTCGAAGCCGTTCTGTGAGAATTCGCCCTTGATTGAGTAGCCCGGGCCACCCATGCCTGTACCCTCAGGACATCCTCCCTGAATCATGAATCCGCTTATGATACGGTGGAAGATAAGACCATCGTAGAAGCCTTTATTAACAAGGCTGATGAAGTTATTGACTGTATTAGGGGCAACCTCCGGATAGAGCTCTGCCTTGATAGTGCCGCGTCCTGCGACTGTAAATGTAACTATTGGATTCTGTGACATTGTAAAATTCCTTTCTATGATTTAATATATATGATTATAACTTTATTGGAGTGTTTTAGTCAATGGACAAGTCTGAGAATAATATTCATGTGTTCCACACGGTCGTGCTTATTATAAAGCAGATGAATGTGGACGTGGAAAAATATATTGAGGCTTCGGTTTCGGAGGGGCTTAAGGTGGAGGTGTGCATGGAGACATCTGAGTCCGGAATTGAGTGTCTCCATGAATCGGAGAATTTATCGAAGATACTAAACAAACCGAATGAAAATAATGTGAAGGCTGACGTTGAAGACGCTAAGGCAGCATCGGAAGATACCGCCAATCTGCCGGACGGTGAAAAAGCGGCGCTTGGTATTCTGGTGATAACGGATGACGATGAGGCAGCAGGATATTTAGAGACGCTTGGCGTGGCGGTGGCAGGCTATAGGGCACCGGGGCATGAATACGAGAGTTTTTCGGCAAAATATGTGGTCGAGGAGCTTCCGATGGTCGATGATGAATATTTTAACTTTGTCTATATGAGGGCACATCATATCCCGGTGGAGATAGCGCGTACATCAAGAACTATAATCAGGGAGATGACAGAAAAAGACCTTCCGGATATGTATGAGCTGTATGCGGATCCTGCTGTGGCAAAGTGGACTGAGCCATTGTATGCTTATGAGGAAGAACTGGAATTTACAAGGGCATATATCGACAATATGTACACCTTTTACGGATATGGTCTGTGGCTTGTTTTTGACAGAACATCAGGTGAGCTTATCGGGCGTGCCGGGATAAGCAGGAGAGTTATAGATGACAACGAATGTTGTGAGCTTGGCTATATCATAAAGGGAAGCCGCCAGAGGCAGGGGTTTGGATATGAAGTGAGCAGTGAAATAGTCAGATATGCGAGGGATACGCTTGGAATCGATGAGCTATGGTTGTGTATAGAGGAAAAAAATACTGCCTCAATAGCGCTCGCAAATAAGCTTGGCTTCACGCTGTATGGAAGCAGTATATATGATACCGGAAATAATGATGAGGAGCAGTGCTATTTATACAAAAAAGAGCTGTAATATACGCTCAAGTGCATAAAAATGCACAGCTCAATTCTATTTATAATCAAGAATATGCTCAAGGAAGGTTATGCAGTTGTCCGGGTTAGGGGCGTTTACAACAACAGAGAATATAGGATGTTCGATTCCTACTCTCAGAACATCTGTAATAAACGGAAGTCCGGCAAGGTCTATACCTACAACATGCTTAATTCCGCTCTCCGTATCGGTATAGTACACAAGCCTGTCGGAGACCCTATCGAGAAGCTCCGCCGGAAGAAATACGGACAAATCCCTTAAGTATTCAGATTTAGCCCAAAGGTTCGTGAACACATCATCGCCGATATAGCAGTCGCTTGTCTGTGTGACAACCATTATATTGAGCTTCTCGGAAGACGTATAGGTTTCTTCGGTGAAGCTGTCCGGATTGATGGTGTAGTAGCCGTCAACCCTTACGCGATTTTTTTTACCGTCAATTCCAAGCCATTCTGTCAGAGAATTGTCGAGTATCTTCGTGTCATCCCTTAAATCCACAGAAATGCAGTTGACATATGATACATAAAGACTGGTGTTATAGTTGTTGGATATTATTGCTCTCACAATTGATACAATTGCAATTATTCCGATGACTACGGCGAGTATCGGAACCTTATAATAATCCCAGATATATGATAGCTTTCCTTTAAGTCCTTTCTGGTTCTTAATTTTTTCTCTTTCTTTTTTTACGCGCACAGAAAATTTATCTGTAAAACCTGAAGCCATGTTATTCTCCGTTTTATATTATTTTAGAAACTGTTTCAAAATGAGTTTGGAAATGAGATTTAAACAGAAACTAATTTCGTATCATTATAGCATAATAAAGCATTATTGTAAGGGCTTTTATGAAAATTTAATAATGATTAATTTGCTTTTTATATAGGCATACATTATAATATTTTTTAGGCTTTTGCCGTATTTTTTGTATAAAGTGAGGTAGAGTATGAGCCGTATTTTCGACGTTGATAACGGTTTTTTTCGTTTTATGACAAGGGTTGCGGATGCCCTTATATTGAATCTGATTTTTTTGATTACCTGTATTCCAGTGGTGACTATAGGCGCCTCATATACAGCGATGTATTATTATTGCCTTAAGGCTGTCAACAATGAGGAGGGATATATCTGGAAGAGCTATTGGAAGTCATTTAAGACCAATTTTGTACAGGGATTTCTTTTCGAAGCGATTTTTGCAATAATAGGAATTATATTGTATATAGACATTAAGTTTATGTATGTAAGGGCATTTGCTGCCGGTGGTGCATTTGGCTGGAAGCTTCTTTTCTTCATTGCGGTAGGTATGGCGGTGCTTGCACTCATTACATTCATGTATGCATTCCCGATACTTTCACGTTTTGACAATAAGACCTTTACAATCATAAAGAATGCGGCGTTTATGTCCATACGCCATCTTCCTCAGACAGTTCCGCTTTTGCTTATATTCGGAATCATGGCGCTTGTAGGGTGGTTTCTGATGCCGGTATCTATCTTTTTCATCTTCGGAGCATGGGTATACATAAGCTCCATATTTTTCTATAAGGTATTAGACAGATACATGCCTAAGGACGAGCATTATGACGAGGATTATTACCTTGGCGCTGATGGAGCACAGCCGGAGAATGAAAATGAGTCTGATGTTCACACTCCGGATGAGCATGAGGATGATATACATTCGGATGAGAGCAATGATTCCTCTTCCGATGATGGCGTAAGCAGCACGGTTGATAATCAAAATTAAAATAATTTACAGATATGATATTGCAGGCATAACCGCCTCTGAACTTAAAAAAATAAAAATTTGGTGTTGACAATGAAAAGTATAGGTGCTATACTCCATCACATCAAGCAAAGGCGCTTTGGGTAGAACCCGAGGCGCCTTTTTTCGTTGCAGATTCACACCGGTTACTGCACGCGGAAAAAGAAATGGAGGCTATTATGGAAGAAGTATTAAGCGAATTGTATGGAGTGTGGTTCCTTATAGGCGCTGCACTGGTATTCTGGATGCAGGCAGGTTTCGCAATGGTTGAGACCGGTTTCACCAGAGCTAAGAATGCAGGAAACATTCTTATGAAGAATCTGATGGACTTCTGTATCGGTACAGTTGTTTTCATCATCATTGGTTTCAGCCTTCTCTTAGGTGAGGACTTAGTCGGACTTATCGGAAAGCCGGGCTTTGATATCTTTACATCCTATGAGAACTTTGACTGGTCCAATTTCGTTTTCAACCTTGTATTCTGTGCCACAACGGCGACAATTGTTTCCGGGGCGATGGCAGAGAGAACGAAGTTCCTTTCGTACTGTGTGTACTCAGCAGTTATTTCCGCACTCATCTATCCTATTGAAGCACATTGGGTATGGGGCGGCGGCTGGCTTTCACAGATGGGCTTCCATGATTTCGCAGGTTCAACCTGTATCCACATGGTAGGCGGTACGGCAGCTATAATCGGTGCCAAGATACTTGGGCCACGTATTGGAAAGTTCACAAAGAATGAGAAGGGTGAGATTGTCAAGGTAAATGCTTTCCCGGGACATAATCTTCCTATCGGTGCACTTGGTGTATTTATTCTCTGGCTTGGCTGGTACGGATTTAACGGTGCGGCAGCTACATCGGTTGCAGAGCTTGGTTCAATCTTCGTGACAACAACAATCGCACCGGCAATCGCAACGGTTGTATGTATGATATTTACATGGGTTAAATATGGTAAGCCGGATGTTTCAATGTGTCTTAATGCTTCACTTGCAGGTCTTGTAGCAATCACGGCGGGGTGTGATGTGACAGATGCGTTAGGTGCGATAATAATAGGAGCTGTATCAGGTGTTCTCGTGGTATTCGGTGTATGGCTTCTTGATTACAAGCTACATATTGATGACCCGGTTGGTGCGGTAGCAGTTCATTTCTTAAATGGTATCTGGGGTACAATTGCAGTAGGTCTTTTTGCTACAGACACAGCGCCGGCTTTCGCAAGAGGCTTCGGCGATGGTGTCAACTTCGGTGCTAACCAGATTGCGGGAAAGGGTCTTTTCTACGGCGGCGGCTTTAGCCAGCTTGGACTTCAGCTCCTTGGAATGATTGCGATTCTTGCATTTGCGGGAGTTACAATAACAATTACCTTCCTTATTATAAAGGCAACCATCGGGCTTCGTGTTTCAGAGGAAGAAGAGATTCTTGGACTTGACGCAACAGAGCATGGTCTTCCATCAGCTTATGCAGGCTTCAGCCTTATGGATATCTCTAACACAATGACAATGGAGGCAAATGAGAATACAGACCTTGGTGTGAACGATTATGACAAGGCTTCCGATACACAGAAGGCAGCGGCAGTCAAGGTTGTGGCTCCGGCTGTACCGGTACCGGATACGGGCATTTACAAGGTATCTATTATCACCAAGCTTGCAAGCTTTGAGAAGCTTAAGAAGGCACTCAATGATCTCGGTGTTACAGGTATGACTATGACACAGGTTATGGGTTGTGGTATACAGAAGGGTGCAGGTGAGATGTACCGTGGAGCTGAGATTGATGCGACACTTCTTCCTAAGGTTAAGATTGAGGTTGTTGTAAGCAAGATTCCGGTTGCTTCGGTTATTGAGACAACGAAGAAGGCGCTCTATACAGGTCATATCGGTGATGGTAAGATTTTCGTATACAATGTCGATCAGGTTGTAAAGGTTCGTACAGGTGAGGAAGGCTTCGCAGCACTTCAGGATGTTGAATAAAACAGCTTCATAAACCGGTTATCCGGTTTGACTATATTATATCTCCTTCAAAGATAAGTGATAAAATAAAACAGATCATGCGGCATTTGCTGTCATGGTCTGTTTTATTTTATAAGCATATCTGGCAAATTTTATATCACTATTTATTATAAACCTTTGCGACTGCCTGATAGAGCTTCACGCTGTAATATAGGCAGAAGATAAAGGTTACCATTACGGTGATGCTTGGAATCAGCTTCTTTGAGAAGGTCACAACGCATATATAGTGAATCATTGACATAGCACCGAGAAATATCCAAGGGGCGTTAAGACCGAGCTTTGTAAAATTAACCTTTGCCTTCTTGGCATCAAGAAGAATACCTTCGGTAAAATAGTGGGTCATATATATATAGTAGATTGTGGATATGCCCATTCCAAGAAGTCCTACAACAGTCGATGTGGATATCACGAACAGCCCCGACTCAGGAACGAAAACGGAGAGCCTTAAAACTGCGTATGCAACAGTCATTTTTTTGAGGGATTTGTATGCGGTTTTAAAGTGATTATTCTCATCGTTCATAAAAGGCTTTATTCCGATAAAAAGCAGTATTATGGATATAAGCCCAAGCATTGGGATAAGATAATCAAGAATATACAAAAGAAATGCAGCGATAACGTATTTTATCGCAAGATTTTTGTCGGGGTGCAGATATTTGTCAGTCATTTGACGAAACCTCTCTTTCTTACAGTCTTTTTGCAGTATAACACATAATGCATAAAATGTATAATTAAAAAAACATTAAAAACTATTGCATAAATCCGGTATATTGTATACAATAAAAAAACGGAAAACCTAATATTATTCAGAAGGAGAATATCACATGAAGAAGAATTTTTTTAAGAGACTAAGTCTCGGGTGTGTGGTAGTAATGGTACTTTCTGCTGCACTGACAGGATGTGCGGGCGGCAAGAGAGGAGAGAATCCTTCGGATAGCGTTTCCGAGACTACCGGAACAGCAGTTACCGGTGGTGAAGTTGTTGTAGGAATACAGCAGGATATCGATAGTCTTGACCCACACTTAGCAGTAGCGGCAGGAACAAATGAGATATTGTTTAACATTTTCGAGGGACTTGTGGTTCCGGATGAGAACGGAAATGTCATACCTGCGGTAGCAAAGGATTATACCATATCTGATGACGGACTTACCTATACCTTCAAGCTGAGGGATGGAATTAAGTTCTCTGATGGTACACCTGTGACTGCCGAGGACGTAAAATATTCTATTGAAAGATGCGCGGGGCTTCTTGATGGAACGCCTCTTGTGAAGGCTCTTTCTATTGTTTCAGGCGTTGAAATTGTGGACCAGTCAACTATCAATATCGTACTCTCGGAGGCCAATTCGGAGCTTATTTACTACCTTACGGCAGACATTATTCCGGCATCCTCAAGCGAAACAGGCGAGATTATAGGTACTGGTCCTTTTAAGTTAGAATCGTATGTTCCACAGGAGGGCATTGTCCTCTCAAGGAATGAATATTACTGGCAGGAAGGACTTCCATACCTTGACAAGGTCACATTTAAGATTGTGGCAAGTGCTGAGTCCGCAATGATGGAGCTTCAGGCGGGAAGCATTGACATTTATCCGTATCTTACGGATGATCAGGCAAATGAGCTTAAGAACAGCTTTAATATAGGAAGCAACGGCTCTAATGTCGTGCAGGGACTTTATCTTAACAATGCTGTTGCACCGTTTGACGATGTGCGTGTAAGACAGGCAGTCTCCTATGCAGTTGACAGGGACGCAATCAATGATTTTATATTCGGAGGACGCGGTACCGTTATAGGTACAAGCATGGTTCCGGGCTATGAGTGCTATGTAGATACAGGTTATGAGCATGATGTGGCTAAGGCTAAGGAACTGCTTACAGAGGCAGGATATCCGGACGGCTTTGATATGGAGATAACGGTTCCTTCCAACTATCAGATGCATGTTGATACGGCGCAGGTTATAGTTGAACAGTTGAAGGAAGCCGGAATTACGGCTACCATCAAGAAGGTGGACTGGTCAACATGGCTTGATGATGTCTATAAGGGAAGAAATTTTGAGAGCACAGTCTGCGGAATTGCAGGCTCGCTCACACCTGGTTATCTTCTTGTAAGATATCAGTCTACAGCTAAGAATAACTTTGTCGGATACAGTAATGAAGATTATGATACATTATATAAGAAGATATCCACATCGCTTGACAGTGCGGAGATTTTAGATGGCTACAGGCAGCTACAGACAATGCTCCATGATGATGCGGCATCGGTCTACACTGTTGTTCCTCCTGTGCTTATTGCGATGAACAAGAAAATTGCAGGCTACAGATTCTATCCTATCTATGTGCAGGATATGAAGTATGTATACTGGACGGAGTAAATACAGAACATGAAATATATAATTAAGAAGCTTTTAACCTTAATACTCACCTTGTTTTTTATCTCGGTTCTGGTATTCCTGATTTTTCAGGTGATACCGGGTGATCCGGCGCTGTCCATTCTGGGGACAGAGGCTACAGAGGAACAGGTGGAGGCTCTGAGAGAACAGTTAGGGCTTAATGACTCAATGCCGGAGAGATATTTTAATTGGTTTACAGGGGTGCTTACCGGCGATTTGGGAAAAAGCTACCGCTATCAGGAAAGCCTGAATGAGCAGATGGCGGTGAGCAAGCTCATTGCGGGGAAGCTTCCGGTAACCTTAACACTTGCAGGGCTGTCACTGCTTCTTATTATTATATTTTCAATTCCTATAGGAATATTGTGGGGTGGTACAAAAAGCCGCTTCGTTGACGGTACACTTAATGTGCTGTCCCAGTTTACCATGAGTGTGCCGTCATTTTTCCTTGGTATAATAATCATATATCTGTTTGGACTGATTATGAGATGGTTCACTCCGGGCGGATATATCAGCTATAAAGAGGATTTCCGGGGATACATAAGATACATGCTTTTTCCGGCGATAACGGTTGCGGTGCCGAAGGTTGCCATGACGGCGAAGTTTCTTCGCAACTCAATCATAACGCAGCTTAAGTCGGACTATGTGAGAACTGCATACAGCAAGGGTGCGCGCAGGATGAGGGTACTTTTCGTGCATGTACTTAGAAATGCAATGATTCCGGTGGTGACTTTTATAGGTGTCATAGCAGCTGAGATTGCTGCAGGAAGCATTGTTGTTGAGCAGGTTTTCGGTCTGCCGGGGATTGGAAGGCTTTTGGTCTCGTCCATATCTACAAGGGATTACCCTGTTGTGCAGGCGCTGATGCTGTATATTGTTTTTGCAGTAGTTATTGTATACTTCGTTGTTGATGTTTTATACCGGTATATTGATCCGAGGGTGGAAGAACAGTGAGATTTATGAAGAAAAATAAACACACAAATGCATATTTTATATCAGGTGCAGTCATAACTGTGCTATTTATTATTTTGATGCTCATAGGACTTATACATACACCCTATGATCCAAATGCCATGAATGGGGCAGAGAAGTTTTCTTCTCCGTCCTTTTCTCATATCATGGGAACGGATAATTTCGGAAGAGATATTTTCAGCCGTGTCCTTAAGGGCATAAGCATGACAGGACTGGTTGCCGTATCGACTGTCGCAATCGGAGGAAGCATAGGAACGATAATCGGTGCCGTGACAGGGTATTATGGCGGAGTGGTAGATGAGGTTGTGATGAGAATAAATGATACACTTAACGGTTTTCCGAGTATTCTCATTGCACTCATAATCGTGAGCATAATAGGTCCGGGAAAGTATAATGTGATACTTGCCCTTGGTATCTTGTTCATACCGAGCTTTGCGCGTATTGTCCGAAGCGAATATATAAGCCTTAAAGAGCGGGATTTTGTGAAGAGTGCAAGGCTTATGGGAGCAGGAAATATGAGGATAATATTCAGGCACATATTCCCTAACATACGCTCCACGCTGTTTGTCACGGTGACTATAGGCTTTAACAATGCCGTGCTTGCGGAGGCTGGCTTAAGTTATCTTGGTATTGGAATACAGCCGCCTGATGCGAGCCTTGGAAGCATGCTGTCGGATGCACAGAGCTATCTGTTCACGGCTCCGTGGTATGCAATTATGCCGGGAATGACAATAGTTCTCTTTGTGCTGGGCTTTTCGCTGCTTGCGGAGGGCATACGCATAGAGGCAGAGAAGGAACAGAATTGAGCCGGAAGGAGAGGTATGTATGCTTGAAATAGAAAAACTTACGGTATGCTTCGGCGACAGGTGTGTTCTTGACGCTGTTTCAATGTCGGTAAGGCGTGGAGAAGTTCTCGGAATCGTGGGTGAGTCCGGTTCGGGAAAGACTATGACTGCGCTGTCCATTATGGGGCTGCTGAGCTCACAGGCACAGATAAAAGGGGGCAGTATACGGCTTGATGGCAGGGAATTAACAGGTCTTGATGAACATTCGATGTCGGACGTGAGGGGAAAGGATATTGCAATGATATTTCAGGAGCCAATGACAAGCCTTAACCCATCCATGCGTATCGGCAGACAGCTTAGCGAGGCAGTGAAACTCCACGGAATACTGGGTAGCAGGAGTTCTGCGAAGGAGATTAAAAACAGGGTTCTTGAAGCTCTTGCTGATGTAAAGCTTCCGGAACCAGAGCGTATATATGGAAGCTATCCGCATGAGCTGTCCGGCGGTATGCGCCAGAGAGTGATGATTGCTATGGGGACTATATGCAGACCGGGGTATCTTCTCTGTGATGAGCCTACAACAGCACTTGATGTCACAACACAGAAGGGCATTATTGAACTCATCCGGTGTATGAAGGATGAGCACAATATGGGAATTGTGTTTATA
The DNA here is from genome assembly GCA_958446835.1 of uncultured Eubacterium sp. Classification (GTDB taxonomy): domain Bacteria; phylum Bacillota; class Clostridia; order Lachnospirales; family Lachnospiraceae; genus CAG-882. The sequence continues at coordinate 28,481 of CAUCXT010000024.1, read as the reverse complement.
ACGCATGACCTTAAGCTGCTTAAGAATTTTGCCGATAAGGTTATTGTAATGTGCCGCGGCAGAGTGGTCGAGAGCGGAACGGTTGAGGAGATTTTCACTTCGCCTAAGGAAGAGTATACTAAAAGGCTTATTGATGCGATTCCGGACAGGAGCAGGAGAATTGTTAGAGCACAGGACACGCGTATGGACACAATATGATAACGGAGACAGATATGGCGAATATATTAGAAGTAAAAAACCTTAACGCATATTATAAGACAAAGTCAAAGTCGGTATTTGCGCGTTCGGGGAAAAAACAGGTTCTCTTTGACATAAGCTTTGATGTGCATGATGGAGAGATATTTGGAATTGTAGGGGAGTCCGGCTGTGGTAAATCTACATTGTCTAAGACTATTTTGGGAATGAATCCACTCTATGATGGAAGCATTGTGCATAACAATAAGAAACCCCAGATGATTTTTCAGGACCCATATTCTTCACTCAATCCGGCGTGGACTATCGGCAGAATACTGAGGGAGCCGCTATTGTTGTCCGGAATTAAGGACAGAAAAGAGCTTGATAAAAGAGTGGCTGATATGCTGCACAAGGTTGGTCTGGATGAGAGCTATGCGGACAGACGGCCATCCCAGCTAAGCGGAGGACAGCGTCAGAGAATAAGTATCGCCGCCGCACTGATAGCACGCCCTAAGCTGGTCATTGCAGATGAACCATTGTCTGCGCTTGATGTCACGATTCAATCCCAGATTATGCAGCTTCTTATTGAACTTAAGAGGGAAATGGGACTTACCTATATTTTTATATCACATGATATCGATGTGGTATACCAGTTATGTGACCGCATAATGGTGATGAAAAACGGCAGAGTTGTCGAAATCGGGGATACACAGGATATTTTTGACAATCCGAAGAACTTATACACAAGGCAGCTTATAGAGGCATAAAGCCCCATTTTACAGGGGTTTCCTGTGTTTTTAAATTTGCAAAAAAGTATGAAAAAAATATTTTTTAAAAAAAATTAAAAAAATTTCAAAAAAGTACTTGCATTTTTTAAAAACCTGATATATAATCAATATCGTTGTAGCGCAAGAGCGCAGTACACATTGGGCTATAGCCAAATGGTAAGGCACTGGACTCTGACTCCAGCATTTCCAGGTTCGAGCCCTGGTAGCCCAGTTAAAGGCATCACGTCAGCGTGGTGCCTTTGTTGCTATAATGCGTTCTAATACGCAGGGCAGGTTATTGTAATAGTATGGAAACGTATCGAAGTGGCCATAACGAGCTTGACTCGAAATCAAGTTGTCGGGCAACCGGCACGCGGGTTCGAATCCCGCCGTTTCCGCTTGCGTCAGGCACATTATGGGAGACTGTAATGTGCCGTTTTATTTTTGGACAGAAGGAGGATATTTATGTACAGCTATGAGGCAAGAATAAGATATTCAGAGTGCGGAAGCGACAGGCAGCTAACCATTCCGGCACTAATCAATCTTTTTCAGAACTGTTCTTCATTTCACTCAGAGGATGTCGGAGTTGGAATTGACTATGTGACAGAGCGCGATGGAGCATGGTTTATTCTGAACTGGCAGATAGATATTGGGAAAATGCCTTCCTTCTGTGACAAGGTGAAGGTGTGCACCGTGCCGTATGAGTTTAAGGGATTTTTCGGAAGCCGTAACTTCTGGCTGGAGGACGAAGAAGGGAATGTGCTTGTCAAGGCAGCAACGTTGTGGTCATATATGAATATAAAGACATTAAGACCTATGAGACCGGACGCGGAGCAGATAGCACACTATGGCATAGGTGAGAAGCTTGATATGGAATATCTTCCGCGCAAGATTGCACTGCCTGAGGGCTTAAAGGAGGGTGAACCGATACCTGTAAGACCCGATATGATTGATACGAACAACCATGTCAATAACGGACAGTATATCAACATTGCGATGACTCTTATGACACAGGACGGTGAGTGCGGTGCGCACAAGCCGGTGAAGCGCGTGCTGGCTGAGTATAAGAAATCTGCTGTCATGGGGGATGTATTTCATCCTTACACAGGCGTGGTGGATGATAAATATTATGTATGTCTTAAGGACGGAGCCGGCAATATCAACGTGATAGTTGTGTTTGAACAGTAGGCTGCGGCGGATTTAGAATGAATAGCATGTAAAAAAGAGGACGGAGGAACATTATGATCAGAATAGGAGAAGTACAGGATTTACAGATAGTAAAGAGAACAGATTTCGGTGTGTATGTCGGCGATGAGCAGGAGAGAGTACTTCTGCCGAGAAAGCAGGTTCCTGAGAATGCTGAGATAGGCGATACAGTTACCGTGTTCATATACAGGGATTCACAGGACAGACTTCTTGCGACAACAAGAAAGCCTATGCTTGTTCTTGGACAGGTTGCAAGACTTGAGGTGAAGGATACAGGCAAGATTGGTGCATTTCTCGACTGGGGGCTTGAAAAGGATCTGTTCCTTCCGTTTAAGGAACAGACCTACAGGGTGCGTCCGGGTGACAGCTGCCTTGTTGCCTTATATATAGATAAGAGCAGCAGACTGTGTGCGACAATGAATGTCTATAAGTATCTTAAGGGGACAACACAGTACAAGCGCGGTGATATGGTACAGGGAACAGCGTACCAGTATATAGAGAAGTTCGGAATGTATGTCGCAGTGGATGACATGTATCAGGGACTTATACCTAAGAAGGAGTGCTACGGAGTTCTCAATGTGGGAGATACACTCACAGGACTCAGAGTTACTAATGTTACTGCGGATGGAAGACTTGAGCTTGCAGTCCGTGAGGTGGGATATCTTCAGAGGGACGATGATGCCGCTAAGATACTTGAGACTATAGAGGAGTTCGACGGAGTCCTTCCATTCAGCGATAAGGCATCGCCTGAGGTTATCAAGCGTGAGCTTGGAATGAGCAAGGCTTCATTTAAGAGAGCGGTGGGAAAGCTGTTAAAGGAAGGAAAGATTGAGCTTTCAGACACATCAATAAGACTTAAATAATGTTAAGTGATAAAAGCGTTGTCATTGAAAATTCATAAAGACATATACAAAAAAGGTGCTGCCGTGTGCAATGATAAATATCGCATACAGCAGCACCTTTTTGTCAGAGCTGATTTTGTTAAACCTGAACATCAATGTTGGCACCGAGGTTAGGGCTAACGGACATCTCCATCATCTTCTTCATTCCATCTCCGAGAGTCTCAATAGTGTCAAGATTCTTTGCAAGAACAGCAATACCTACCTGTGAGTTGACATCAGCGAGGCTCATGCTGGATGAAAGTGCGGTTATATCCATAAGAATACCTCCTTTATCATGCAGAAATGGTAATAAATACCTATATAATTAATAGCACATATAACAATAATTAACAAGTCATTATTGAAAAAATGCATTAAAATATAATTTTTTTGTATAAAATGTAATAAAAAAGTAAATAATATGATGTCTATATGCAAAATCAACAAATTACCGCTGTCATTTTCGGCTATTTGAGGTATGGCATTTAAACAAGCATTATTGTAGAATAACAGTAGTGAAAACGGAAAATACTTTAGGAGGTATAATAATGGCTAGTTTATCACTTAAAAACGTATGTAAAGTATATCCTAACGGTTTCGTAGCTGTTAAGGATTTCAACCTTGAGATTGAAGATAAGGAATTTATCATTTTTGTAGGACCATCCGGTTGTGGTAAGTCTACAACACTTCGTATGATAGCAGGACTTGAGGAGATCAGCTCCGGTGAGCTTTGGATCGGTGACAAGCAGGTTAACGATGTAGAGCCTAAGGATAGAGATATCGCGATGGTATTCCAGAACTACGCTCTTTATCCACATATGTCAGTATATGACAACATGGCATTTGGTCTTAAGTTAAGAAAGGTTCCTAAGGCAGAGATCGACAAGCAGGTACATGAGGCTGCTAAGATTCTTGATATCGAGCACCTTCTTGATCGTAAGCCTAAGGCTCTTTCAGGTGGTCAGAGACAGCGAGTTGCTATGGGACGTGCTATCGTTCGTAAGCCTAAGGTATTCCTTATGGATGAGCCTCTTTCAAACCTCGATGCTAAGTTAAGAGTTCAGATGAGAATTGAGATTTCTAAGTTACATCAGAGACTTCAGACAACTATCATCTACGTAACTCATGACCAGACAGAGGCTATGACACTTGGTACAAGAATCGTTGTTCTCAAGGATGGTATCATTCAGCAGGTAGATACACCACAGAATCTCTACAATGCACCACAGAACGTATTCGTAGCAGGATTCATTGGTTCTCCACAGATGAACCTTATCGATGCTAAGCTTGTTAAGAACGGTGATGATATGGTTCTTATGTTTGGCAGCAACTCAGTTAAGTTACCTAAGACTAAGGCTGATAAGCTTGGTGATTATGTTGGCAAGACAGTTATCATGGGTATCCGTCCAGAGGATCTCAACGATACAGAGGTATTCATTGCTAATTCTCCAGACAGCGTAATCGAGGCAGAGATTCGTGTATACGAGCTCCTTGGTGCTGAGGTTTACCTTTACTTTGATATCGAGGATAAGAGCTGTACAGCAAGAGTTAACCCTCGTACAACAGCTCGTCCTGGTGATAAGATTAAGCTTGCTCTTGATATGACAAGACTTCACCTCTTCGATAAGGATACAGAGTTAGTAATCCCTTGCTAATCAGGTAACATATATTGAATCCGGTTAGGGTCTGATATTGTGAAATTATTATGAAATATAGAGGAAATACATGAATTTTCGTGTATTTCCTCTTTTTTTTTTCGCAATTTTGTTTTACAATAAATAGTGACATTTTATAAAATCAGCAAGAAGCGAAGCGGATTGCGAATATCATTGACATTCACTTTCAGAAGGTATAGTGAATGAGCGAAAAGTCGGGTTAAGACGAATGGAAGGTATATTTAAGTTCACGCAAATTATAATGAAAGTAGAGGTTACCGGATGATTTCAAATCAGATTTTACAGAATACAATAGAAGGACTCAAGTCGATAACGAGAATTGATTTATGTATAATGGACACGGAGGGAAAGACCCTTGCGACAACATTTCCTGAGTCGGATGGATATGAGGAGGCAGTGCTAAGCTTCGCCAGCTCACCTGCGGACAGTCAGGTTATCCAGGGCTACCAGTTCTTTAAGGTGTTTGACGATAAGCAGCTTGAGTATGTGCTTCTTGTTAAGGGTGGCAGCGACGATGTGTATATGATAGGCAAGATTGCCACATTCCAGATACAGAATCTTCTTGTTGCGTACAAGGAGAGATTTGACAAGGATAATTTCATCAAGAATCTCCTGCTTGACAACTTGCTTCTTGTAGATATATACAACAGAGCAAAGAAGCTTCACATAGATACGGACGTGAGAAGGCTTGTCTTTATTGTGGAGACCAAGCATGAGAAGGATAACAATGCACTCGAAACGCTAAGAACACTCTTCGCGTCCAAGGCGAAGGACTTTATAACGGCGGTTGATGAGAAGAATATAATTATCGTCAAGGAACTCAAGGCGAATGAGGGCTATGAGGAGATGAATCAGGTTGCACTCACTGTGCTTGATACCTTGAATTCTGAGGCTATGAGCAAGGTACATATCGCTTATGGTACCATTGTCAATGAGATTAAGGAAGTGTCAAGGTCATATAAGGAAGCGAAGATGGCGCTTGATATAGGAAAGATTTTCTACGGTGACAGAAATGTTGTATCCTACACAAAGCTCGGAATAGGAAGACTTATATACCAGCTTTCAATGTCACATTGTAAGATGTTTATAAAAGAGATTTTTGGTGGACAGAACCCGGATGATTTTGATGAGGAGACTCTAACCACAATCAACAAGTTCTTTGAGAACAGTCTGAATGTATCGGAGACTTCGCGACAGCTTTTTATACATCGAAATACTCTTGTATACAGACTTGATAAAATTCAGAAAAATACAGGGCTTGATCTCAGGGTATTTGATGACGCAATTACTTTTAAGATTGCACTTATGGTTCGCGATTATATGAAATATATGGAATCACTTGATTATTAATTGCATGTCGGTATAAAATGATGTCAGGACTGTGACAACGGTTCTGGCATTATTATGTAAGATGCATAAGAAATTAGGGGAGGCATAGGAGACATGCTTATATTGGAAAATGTATGCAAGACATACTCATCCGGATTTCCGGCACTAAATAACATCAGCCTTCGTGTCGAGAAGGGTGAATTCGTATTTATTGTCGGGCAGAGCGGTGCAGGTAAGTCAACGCTTATCAAGCTTCTGCTCAAGGAGCTTGAGCCGACGTCCGGGCATATTTTTATAAATGGAAAGAATCTTGGAAGAGCAAAGAGAAGGGAGCTTCCTCTTATCAGGCGTGATATGGGAGTTGTATTTCAGGATTTCCGACTGTTGGAGGATAGGAACATCTATGACAACATAGCTTTTGCGCAGAAGGTAATAGAAGCACCGAACAGAAGAATACGTTCGGAGGTCCTGTCGATGCTGTCGATGGTGGGATTGTTGGAGAAATACAGGAATTTCCCTTCGCAGCTTTCGGGTGGCGAACAGCAGAGAGCGGCTATTGCAAGGGCACTTATCAATAAGCCGGCGATACTTCTTGCCGATGAGCCGACAGGTAATCTGGACAACGCTAATTCATGGGAGATTATGAAGCTCCTTGAGGAGGCTAACAGAAGAGGAACTACGGTGGTAGTTGTCACACATAATATGGATCTTGTACAGACTATGAAAAAGAGAGTGATTACTATTGATCATGGTGAAATCATCTCTGATGAGAGATGGGAGGATTACGGCTATGAAGATTAGTTCACTCGGCTACTGTATAAAGCAGGGCTTTAAAAATATATATAGAAACAGACTTTTCTCACTTGCTTCAGTTGCGACAATGTCAGCATGTATTTTCCTTTTTGGCATATTTTTCTGTGTGGCCAAGAATGTGGACTATATGGTTACGGAATTGGAAAAGAATACCTGTCTTACGGTTTTCTTTGACGTGGGTGTGGGCAGTGCGCGAATTGAGTCTATCGGAAAGACCATACAGCAGATGGACAGCGTGACGCTTATAGAATATACATCGCCCGAGGAAGCGTGGGAGAAGTACAAGGTCAAGTATTTTGGCGACAGAATGGATCTTGCGGAAGGCTTTGAGGAGGATAATCCTCTTGCCGATTCGGCTTCATATACGGTGTATCTTAATACGGCGGACACCTTGACCACTGTGGCAGCTAATATAGAAAAGATAGATGGTGTGCGCTCGGTTAAGCGCTCGGAAGTGACTGCTAATTCACTAACAGATGTGAGCGGTCTGGTAAGCATGATTTCCCTTACAATGATAATCGTGCTTTTTCTTGTTGCATGGTTTCTCATTGGAAATACGGTATCAGTCGGAATTGCTGTCCGCAAGGAGGAGATTGCGATAATGAAGCTTATCGGTGCGAAGAATGGCTTTGTCCGGGCACCGTTTATAGTAGAAGGAATTGTCATCGGTTTTGTGGGAGCTATGATTCCTATGGTGGTAATTTATTATCTCTATGAGAATGTTGTTTACTATATCATCAACAGATTTACATTTCTGTCAAATATATTGGTATTTCTTCCTGTGAAAACGGTCTTTTCAACACTTCTTCCTGTTGCAGCAGTGCTTGGAATCGGAATAGGTTTTCTCGGAAGTTATACAACACTTCGCAAACATCTTAAAGTATGATGGGGAGATACTTAAGGGAGGAATTATAATTGAAAAAAACACACGTTTTTAAGAAATCATGGATTAAGCGGTTTGTGTTTGCAGCGGTACTTATAATTATGCTTCCGCTTAAACCGGATGATTATCAGGCGATTACGGAGGATGATGTAAAACAGGCTGAACGTGAGTTGGAGGCAGCAAAACAGCAGGCACAACAGCTTGACAATAAGCTTAATGAGCTGAACGGAAGTATTTCCGACACAGAATCCTACATAAATCAGGTGGATGGCTGGATTTCGGATGTGACGCTGCAGATATATAATCTTAATCAGGAAATAAATGCCAAGCAGGCAGAGATAGATGCCAAGCAGACACAGATTAATGATACTTTGGCCAATATTGACGCAGTTAAGACGAGTATTGCACAGACGGAGAATAATTTATCGGATGCACAGACAACAGAGGCAAATCAGTATTCATCAATGAAACTCAGGATACAATATATGTATGAAAATGGCGATGAGAGTTTTCTTGATATTCTGTTTTCATCGGACAGCATGATTGATTTCCTTAACAATGCAGAATATATTTCCGAGATTTCCAAATATGACCGTGAAAAACTCATTGAATATGGGGAGACTAAGGATAGAATAACCAATCTTCTGGCGAACCTTGAGACACAGAAGAGCGAACTTGAGACGCAGGAAGCCCAGTATGAGACTGAACTTGGTGAGTTGGAGGAGCAGAAGTCGGTTCTTGACTCTAAGAAATCCGAGCAGGAAGTGCTTCAGGCATCATACACGGATTTATACAATGCCAAGAACAATGAGTTAAGCAATCTTGAATCGCAGCAGAGTGATACGGAGTATAAAAAACAGCTTGCACTCAAGGAAGTTGAGGAGCAGGAACAGCTTGTTGAGCAGGCAAGGAAGGAATATGCGGCATGGCTTGCGGAGCAGGCAAGGCTTAATCAGGATGCAGACGCGGCTGTAGCGGCGAAGCTGGCAGAGATAAATGTCACAGGATTTACATGGCCGGTTCCCGGATTCAACAGAATCACCTCGCAGTTCGGAATGAGAATGCACCCTATATTAGGCTATGAAAAGCTGCATGACGGAACGGATATTTCAGGTGCCGGAATCAATGGAACACCTATACTTGCAGCATACAGTGGAACTGTAGTGCTTGCACAGAGCTATTGGGGATACGGTAATTGCGTAAAGATAGACCATGGCGGCGGTGTTGTTACATTGTACGCGCATGCTTCGGCAATTCTTGTGTCGGTGGGACAGCAGGTAAATGCCGGTGATACGATTGCGCTTGTGGGAAGTACAGGTAACTCAACAGGTCCACATCTTCATTTTTCACTTATTATAAAGGGAGAGTTCGTAAATCCGCTTGATTATGTGGTGGTTCCGCGTTAAAAATGACATAAAAATGAGGTTTTATTATGGAAGAAAATAATATAAATAATTCTAAGTCGGAAAAGAAAAAAAATAGTGGCTTTTTAAAAGGCGTTGCGGTCGGAATGTCATCTGCGGTTTTGATGATTTCCGTTCTGGCGGGATGCAGTGGTATTTCTTCATTGATTGGACCGGGTTCAGACAAAAGCAATAGGATAGAGCAGAGCACGGATGGAAATGATACACAGAAGAATGATTCGACTTCTACCGGATCAAAATCGGATAATCAGGTTGAAGAGACGACCTCTAAGGCAACTTATGGAAAGTATAAGCCGAAGAGTGAACAGCTCACAGATGATGTGATAGAAAAGATTGATACTCTCATGCAGGTGATTGACTATTATTATCTCTATGATTATGACAAGGACGAAATGGTTGACGCCATATATAAGGCGGTGATGAGTTCACTCGGCGATCCATATACTGTATATTATACCGCGGATGAATTTAACGCGTTTATGGAGAGCTCATCGGGTTCGTACTGTGGAATAGGTGTCGTTGTCCAGCAGAATATACAGACGGGACTGGTTACGGCTGTAAGACCTTATGAGGACTGCCCGGGCTACGAGGCGGGAATAAGGCCGGGCGACCTTATTCTTGCGGTTGACGGAACAGAGATAACAGGTATGGATTTGAATACGGCAGTTGCCCTTATCAAGGGAGAAGAGGGAACGAGCGTTACCATAACCCTGCAGCGCGATGATGAAGTGTTTGATGTCGAGGTGACACGCCGCCAGATTGATGTCAAGACCGTCAATTACAGAATGATGGATGACAACATAGGTTACATTCAGATTGAGGAATTTGATGAGGTGACCTCAGAGCAGTTTTCGCAGGCATTGGATTCGCTGATAGAGCAGGGTATGGAGGCTCTTGTCATTGATATCCGCGATAACCCGGGTGGTATTCTTGACACTGTTGTTGCCATGCTTGACGAGATTCTTCCGGAGGGAACTATTGTTTCAGTCAAGGATAGAAATGGAACGGCACAGGAGTACACATCCGATGCCAATACCAAGCTCACGGTTCCGCTCACAGTTCTCATTAATGGTAACAGCGCGAGCGCCTCAGAGATATTTGCTGGAGCTATAAAGGACTATGGAGTAGGAACACTTGTTGGAACCACCACTTATGGAAAGGGAATTGTACAGACGGCATTCTCCTTGAGGGACGGCACAGGTGTGAAGATTACAATAGAGGATTATTATCTTCCTAGCGGAAAGAGCATACACAAGGTTGGTGTTGACCCGGATGTTGAGATTGACCTTCCTGATGAGCTTAAGACGTATGTAACTATTCCTGAGGATGAGGATGTTCAGCTTCAGAAGGCTATCGAGATATTGAAGGAGCAGCTTCAAAAGTAATTCGGGGATTTTATGCAGGCAGAGCTTTTATTGAAATCATAAGAATAAGTTTATGGTTTTAAATATGCAACTAATCAAACAGAACTACTATAGAGTCGGAAGATGTGAAAACATATCTTCCGGCTTTCATTATATGCTTGCTTTAATTAGTGCTTATATGAAGATTAGCTGTGCGGATTTGACCGAAAGACTAAAATGAAATATAAGCAGACAGTGAGAAAGTTATAATAAGATTGGAATGGAGACTTTTATGTTGGAACTGAGAAAGATAGATGTAAATGAATTTGATTCGGTGTTTAATATCATGGAGCAGAGCTTCCCTGAGGACGAGTACAGAGATTATGTGGAACAAAGGGCGCTGTTTGAAAACCCTGAATATGATATATATGTTGTCGATGGTGGGGAGAATGAGATAAAAGCGTTTATATCTGTGTGGGATTTTGATGAATTTGCGTATGTAGAACACTTTGCGGTGAATCCTGAATACCGGAACGGAGGTATCGGTGCAGAGGTTTTACATAGGCTGCATGAACTGATGGACAAGCAGCTCTGCCTTGAGGTGGAGCTTCCGGAAAATGAGCTGGCGCGCAGAAGAATAGGCTTTTACAGCAGAAATGGCTTTATACTCAACGAGTATCACTATATACAGCCTCCGATGTCGGTGGGGAAAAATCCGGTTCCGCTCTTTATTATGACATCACATGAGTCCATCAATGAGGAACGATTTAAGTATCTTAGAAGTGTTTTGTATGAGCGTGTGTATCGCTATGATGAAATATAAACGAACAAACGTTCTAAAATCTATGGACAAAATAGCTCTTTTATGTTAATATCAATTATGAATTTGTCACATAATAAAAGAGTTGATTGATTATGAATTTATTATGCGCATGTTTTTATGGTCGATTAAGTTTATACAGATTACAATAAAAGAAAGAAGATGAGCACATGGAGTTCAAGCTACATTCTGAATACGCACCTACGGGTGACCAGCCGCATGCCATTGAAGAGCTTGTGAAGGGCTTCAGGGAGGGAAATCAGTTCGAGACGCTTCTTGGAGTTACAGGTTCGGGTAAGACGTTCACGATGGCGAATGTCATAGCAGCTCTTAACAAGCCGACTCTTATCATATCGCACAACAAGACATTGGCTGGACAGCTTTATGGTGAGATGAAGGAATTCTTTCCTGAGAACGCAGTTGAGTATTTCGTGTCATATTATGATTACTATCAGCCGGAGGCTTATGTGCCGTCCACGGACACTTATATTGAGAAGGATTCCTCTATAAATGATGAGATAGATAAGCTGCGACATTCCGCCACCGCAGCACTCTCAGAGCGGAAGGATGTCATTATTGTAGCCAGTGTTTCATGTATATATGGACTTGGTAGCCCTGTCGATTATGAGAGCATGGTTGTATCGCTGCGTCCGGGCATGGAGAAGGACAGGGACGAGATTATAAGGAAGCTTGTCGACAATCAGTATACCAGAAATGACATGGATTTTAAGCGAGGCTCTTTCAGGGTAAGAGGGGATGTACTTGAGGTATTCCCTGCGGCGTCCACGGACAGGGCGGTAAGGATCGAGTTTTTCGGCGATGAGATAGACAGGCTCACGGAGATAGATGTGCTTACCGGTGAGAAGAAGGCGGAGCTTTCGCATGTGGCAATATTCCCTGCTTCGCACTATGTTGTGCCGCGCGAGAAGATGATCGAGGCGGCGGCTAATATCAGGCAGGAGATGGAGGAGAGAGTAGCGTACTTTAAGAGCGAGGATAAGCTCTTGGAGGCTCAGCGTATCAAGGAGAGAACGAGCTTTGACGTGGAGATGATGCTTGAGACAGGCTTCTGCTCCGGCATTGAGAACTATTCGCGGCACCTTGCGGGACTTGCGCCGGGGACACCGCCTTATACACTTATAGATTATTTCCCTGAGGATTTTCTGATTATAGTCGATGAGTCGCATATCACAATACCTCAGATAAGAGGTATGTACGCAGGTGACAGGTCACGTAAGACAACGCTTGTCGATTACGGCTTCCGTCTGCCATCTGCGCTGGATAACAGACCATTGAATTTTGAGGAGTTCGAGGGAAAGATTGACCAGATGCTGTTCGTGTCCGCGACACCTTCCGATTACGAAGCCGAGCATGAGCTTCTCAGGACGGAGCAGATTATAAGACCTACAGGACTTCTTGACCCGGAGATTACAGTAAGGCCTGTTGAAGGGCAGATTGATGACCTTATAGGAGAAGTCAATAAGGAAGTTGGCAAACATAACAAGGTTCTCATAACAACGCTCACCAAGAGAATGGCGGAGGATTTGACGAACTATATGAAGGAAGCTGGTATCAGGGTAAGGTATCTTCACTCTGATATTGATACACTTGAGCGTGCAGAGATTATAAGGGATATGAGACTTGATGTGTTCGATGTGCTTGTGGGAATCAATCTTCTGAGAGAAGGACTTGATATTCCTGAGATTACGCTTGTGGCGATTCTTGATGCCGATAAGGAGGGTTTCCTGCGTTCGGAGACATCGCTCATCCAGACGATAGGGCGAGCAGCACGTAACGCCGATGGAAGGGTAATTATGTATGCTGATGTGATTACCGATTCTATGCGCCATGCTATAGAAGAGACACAGAGACGTAGGGAGATACAGAAGAAGTATAATGATGAGCATGGTATCACACCCACTACCATCAAGAAGGCGGTGCGTGACCTCATAGCTATATCTAAGGCGGCAACAGAGCCGAAGGCAGATATGGAGAAGGATATCGAGTCGATGAGCCATAAGGAGCTTGAGAAGCTTCTCAAGGAACTCAGTAAGCAGATGCACAAGGCGGCAGCGGAGCTTGACTTTGAGCGTGCGGCAGAGCTGCGTGACCGGATAATTGAGATAAAGAAGAGTATGCTGGAGGAATAGAAGATGGCTTTATATTCTAGAAATTATATAAAGATAAGAGGTGCGAGAGAACATAATCTTAAGGGGATTGATGTTGATATACCAAGGGATTCCTTTACCGTTCTCACAGGAGTGAGCGGTTCGGGTAAGTCATCTCTTGCGTTTGACACTATATATGCAGAGGGACAGAGGCGTTATATGGAGTCGCTCTCATCCTATGCAAGACAGTTCTTAGGTCAGATGGAGAAGCCGGATGTGGACAGCATTGAGGGATTGTCACCGGCGATTTCCATTGACCAGAAGTCGACCAACCGCAACCCGCGTTCCACAGTCGGAACTGTCACAGAGATATATGACTATATGAGACTTCTCTATGCAAGAGTTGGAATTGTACATTGTCCTAAGTGTGGAAGGGAAATCAAGAAGCAGTCGGTTGACCAGATTGTCGACCAGATTATGGGGCTGCCTGAGCGAACTAAGTTTCAAGTACTTGCGCCGGTTGTGAGAGGACGCAAGGGCGAACATGTGAAGGTTCTTGAGAGTGCGAAGAAGAGCGGCTATGTCCGTGTGAGAGTTGACGGTATAATATACGAGCTTTCAGAGGAAATCAAGCTTGAGAAGAACAAGAAGCATAATATAGAGATTGTTATTGACAGACTTTCTGTGAAAGAGGGTATTGAGAAGCGCCTTACAGAGTCGGTTGAGAGCGCGCTTGCATTGGCAGATGGTCTTGTGATGATAGATATTATCGATGGCGAGATGCTCAATTTCAGCCAGAGCTTTGCATGTCCTGATTGTGGAATAAGTGTCGAGGAGATGGAGCCTAGAAGCTTCTCCTTCAATAACCCATTTGGTGCATGCCCTGAGTGTTTCGGTCTTGGCTATAAGATGGAATTTGATATGGATCTGATTATTCCGGATAAGAGACTGAGCATTGATGAGGGAGCGATTGCGGCATTGGGCTGGCAGTCATCAACAGAGGAGGGCAGCTTTACAAGAGCCATCCTGAAGGCACTTGCCGAGGAATACAATTTCAGCCTGAGCACGCCTTATAAGGACTACCCGGCGGAGATTAAGAATATTCTTGTCAACGGAACCGACGGACATACGGTCAAGGTGCATTATCGCGGTCAGCGTGGAGTTGGCGTGTACGATATAACGTTCGAGGGTCTTATACGCAATATGCAGAAGAGGTACCGCGAGACTGCCTCGGACAGCATGAAGCAGGAATATGAGACATTTATGAAGATTACACCTTGTGAGGTATGTAAGGGACAGCGTCTTAAGGCAACATCGCTTGCTGTCACAGTAGGTGGAATAAATATTTTCCAGATGACAGATATGTCTATTGTGAAGCTTAAGGCATTTCTTGATAATCTGGTGCTGTCACCTGTTCAGCAGACTATCGGAGAGCAGATATTGAAGGAAATAAAGGCAAGACTTGGATTCCTTGTGAATGTTGGTCTTGAATACCTTACACTTTCGCGTGCGACCGGAACATTGTCCGGAGGTGAGGCACAGAGAATAAGGCTTGCGACACAGATTGGTTCAGGTCTTGTGGGTGTGGCATATATCCTTGATGAACCTAGTATTGGTCTTCACCAGAGGGATAACGATAAGCTTCTTTCAGCACTTATGAAGCTTAGGGACTTAGGAAACACGCTTATAGTTGTAGAGCATGATGAGGATACCATGCGTGCAGCGGACTACATCGTTGATATTGGTCCTGCGGCAGGCGAACATGGTGGTGAGGTTATAGCTACAGGTACAGCAGAGGAGATAATGAAGAATGAGAACTCCATAACAGGTGCGTACCTCAGCGGAAGAAGGAAAATACTTGTCCCGGAGGAGAGGAGAAAACCTACAGGTTATCTCACAATAAAGGGTGCAAGGCAGAATAACCTTAAGAATATAGATGTAGATATTCCACTTGGCATTTTTACTTGTGTCACCGGTGTTTCCGGTTCGGGAAAGAGCAGCCTTGTGAATGAGATATTGTATAAGAGACTGGCAAGAGACCTCAATAGGGCGCGGACTATACCGGGCGAGCATGATGACATTATAGGAATCGATAAGCTGGATAAGGTTATAGCGATTGACCAGTCGCCTATAGGAAGAACACCGCGTTCTAACCCTGCCACTTACACAGGCGCTTTTGACCTGATAAGGGATTTGTTTGCCTCAACTTCCGATGCCAAGGCGCGGGGCTATTCTAAGGGGCGTTTCAGTTTTAATGTCAAGGGAGGACGCTGTGAGGCATGTGGCGGTGACGGAATAATCAAGATTGAGATGCATTTCCTCCCGGATGTATATGTGCCATGTGAAGTCTGTGGTGGCAAGCGCTATAACAGGGAGACTCTTGAGGTAAAGTACAAGGGAAAGAGTATATATGATGTACTCAATATGACTGTTGAGGAAGCTGTGAAGTTCTTTGAGAATGTACCTTCAATCAGAAGAAAGATTGAGACGATGAACGAAGTAGGACTATCATATATAAGACTTGGACAGCCGTCAACAGAGCTTTCGGGTGGAGAGGCGCAGAGAATCAAGCTTGCCACGGAGCTGAGCAGACGTGGAACAGGCAAGACAATCTACATTCTTGACGAGCCTACAACAGGACTTCACTTCGCGGATGTCCATAAGCTTGTCGACATTCTCAGGAGACTTTCGGACAGCGGTAATACGGTAGTTGTCATTGAACATAACCTTGATGTAATAAAGACGGCAGACTATCTTATAGATATCGGACCGGAGGGCGGCGAAGGCGGTGGAACCGTGATAGCCAAGGGAACCCCGGAGGAGGTTGCCAAGAACAAGAAGTCATACACAGGACAGTTCGTGAAGAAGTATCTCAATTAAGGCTGAACAAGTATAACAGAAAAACGCAAAGCCGGACGAGTATGGCAGAAATAGATGATAGATAGGAAGAGATTATAGGTACAAATTAAATGAGGTTCATAACCTGCGCGTGTAATGCGTAAGGTTATGAACCTTGTTTTTTAGATAATTTTTGTTTTGTAGTTTTTGCTTGGCAGTTACTTATATGGATTCGGGTGCCAAAACATGCTATATAAACCTAGCTGTGTATAACGTATTGTATTTATGCATATCACGACTTTGGGAGAAGTTTAGATGTTCTTAGAACATCTTGCTTCGGACAACGGAGCGGATATGCATAAATACAATACGTTATACACTCACAGATTAAATGGGCATGTTTTGACACCCGAAGCCTATACAGAATATTGCTGTTTACTCCAATATCTCCCCTTCGGTGGATATTGTATACACCTGCCAAGGTATGAATTTGCCGCTTGCCTTAAGCGCGTTCTTTGCGGCATTCTCTATGCCGCCGCAGCAAGGAACCTCCATACGGACGATGGTCACGCTCTTTATATTGTTATTGGCGATAATCTGTGTAAGTTTTTCAGTGTAGTCGACATCGTCAAGTTTAGGACAGCCGATTACTGTGACATGATTCTTTATAAAGCGCTTGTGGAAACTACCGTAAGCGTATGCTGTGCAATCTGCGGCGATGAGAAGATTGGCACCGTCGAAATATGGGGCACATATCGGGACAAGCTTAATCTGTACAGGCCATTGCATGAGCTCACTTGTGTTAGCATTGAGGCTGTCGGAAGCGTTGGCAGGAGAGGTGGTGCTGCCATTGCCGTCGGCGGAAGCTGCATTTAAGCCGCTATTGTTCCTAGCATGTGATATTACTCTTGAACGTGTTCCCGGGCAGCCGTGGAAAACAGGTGCGGGCTTTGAGGATTCCGACTGCTTTGCAGCCTTTGAGGCGAGAACGGCAGCTTCATCATAGGCAGGTGCTTCGCGCTGTTCAAAGTGTATTGCATCCACAGGGCAGGCAGGGAGACAGTCGCCGAGACCATCACAATAATGCTCGCGGACAAGCTTAGCCTTTCCGTCAACTATATCTATAGCTCCCTCGTGGCATGCTGTTGCACACAGACCGCAGCCTGTACATTTTTCCTCATCAATCTTAATTATCTGTCTTATCATATTTTCTCCTTAATAAATTTATATTCTCAATGAGTTTATTTATTGATTTTACAACCACATAATAATATAATTGTAAACATAAATCGGTTGTTATTACAACATAATACTATTATAGTTGAGCTTTTAAACCGATATTAAATTTATTTCGGGAATAAATGAGTGTGGATATGTGAACATTTAAGCACTAGTATGTATACTGGTAGTATGCAGGCTGATGGTATGAATGTTATAAGATGACAAAAAATGTGCGTTAAAGTGAGAATATAGTTTTAAAGAGGAAAAGACAGGATGACGGGTAATATCAATATATCTGATATGGCGGATATTGGCGGGCATGCTGAAGTGATATCGAAGCTGCCGCTGTTTTCGGGTTTATCTGCGGATGAGCTTGAGAGGGTGCTGCGTGAGTGCGGCATGCACAGAAAACAGATAAAATCAGGGGAGAATATTATAAGACTTGGCAGCAGGGTGGATGAGCTGGGCGTGCTGCTGTCCGGCAATGCGCGGGTTGTGAAGGATGACTTCTGGGGAAATTCTACAATACTCGCACATCTGCATAAGGGAGATATATTTGGGGAGGCATTTGCATGCTCCGGCTGTGCTGCTACGGTAGATGTGTATGCGGACAGTGACGCGGTTGTTCTATGGTTCCCGTATGAGAAGCTTATCGGGGCAGATTACGGAGGCACAATAAGCAGAAAGCTTGTCTATATGTTTGCAAGGAAGAATGTTTTTCTCACCAACAGGATTGAGCATCTTTCACAGCGCTCGCTCAGGGAGAAGATTCTGTCATATCTCAAGGAACAGGCGGTGGAGGCAGGCAATAACAGCTTTACGATAAGCCTTGACAGAGCCGGGATGGCAGATTATCTCGCGGCGGACAGAAGTGCGCTTTCGGCTATGCTTGGAAGATTAAAAAAAGAGGGAATAATAGAGTATCACAAGAACAGTTTTACTCTTATGAAATTGGAGGATGATATATGCGAATAGGTTTTGACTGCGCCAAGCTTGTAAAAGGTACAAGCAAGAGCATTGGAATATATAATATAACTAAGTCGGTTGTGACAAGGCTTGCGCGACAGCTTTCCAAGGAGCATGAGCTGGTTGTCATAGGCAATGAGAACAACAGGGAGGATTTCGATGTCGATGGTGTTGAGTTTCACAGCGTGGAGCTTGACATAAACAGCAATAAGGCGATATTGCTGTGGGAGACAGTGAGGGTCAATTCTTATATAAAGAAGCTGAAGCTTGACGAGGTGGTGTTCCCACGAGGATTCACATCACTGTTCTGCCCGGTGAAGGATGTCATTATAGTCCATGACCTCATTCCGTTCTACTATGATAAGCATTTTCCAGGAGTGCTTAACCGCGTGCAGAATGCATACGTCATGCTCAGAATGAAGAGCTCGATAAAAACTGCGGATAAAGTTATCACTATTTCAGAGTACTCAAAGCAGGATATATTAAAAATTGTTCCGAAGGCGGAAAAAAAGACGCATGTAATACTCCACGGTTATGAACCTCATAACATGGAGACGGAGGAACTTTCGGATATTCCGGAAAATTATTTCTACGGAATAACATCCAAGCTGCCGCATAAAAATGCAGCCGGACTTATAAAAGCATACGCAAAATATTACGAAATGACGGAAAATCCGTATGACATTGAGGTTGCCGGGCTGCCGGATTTGTCGGTGCTTGAGGATAAGCATGATATTACTCTCACGGATGAGGTGAAGAAGCACATACACTGCAATAAGTTTATGGATGACAAGAGATTCTATTCACTTTTTGCACATGCAAGAGGGCTGGTTTTTCTATCGCTGATAGAGGGCTTCGGGCTTCCGCCTCTTGAGGCGATGGAGCTTGGGGTTCCGGTAATTTCATCCAATGCAACATCTCTTCAGGAGGTTGTGAGGGATGCTGGAATTATGGTAGACCCGGAAAATACAGATGAGATTGCATCGCAGATGAAACGTCTTACCGAACAACCGGAGCTGGCAAAGGAGTTGATTTCAAAGGGATATGCTAATCTTAAAAATTTCAACTGGGAGGAAAGGGTTGAACAGTATATAAAAGTACTTATCGGAAACTAGAATGGAGGTGTGCCGTATGATGACAGGTAATATAATGGATTATCTTGAGTGGTATGGTGATTTTGATTTTTCAGTTATGCCCTTCAACGAGGTTGATAATCTCATACTTGCAGAGCTCAGCTATGCCAGCCTTGATGGCATAGTTTCGGAGCCCCAGCTTGGAAGGAAGCTTCGGTCAATTTCTGTTAAGGAGGCTGCTCTTAAGCTGAATGAGAGCGGCAGGCTGGAAAAAAGCTGTAAGCTGGAACGCAACGCAGGGCTTCTCCTGCTTGAGATGGCTAAGGGCAGGCGATTTGCTGATGCGGTACTTGCAGGATATGTTGACAAACATGATTTTGAAAATCAGGAGCAGTTTTCGGCGCTTCATGTGTATCTGTCCGATGGTACACTTTTTGTCTCCTATTCAGGTACGGATGATACCATATTAGGGTGGAAGGAGGATCTTAATATGGCATATCAGATGCCTGTCCCTTCACAGGAGGAGGCGGTGGAGTATCTGGAAAAGACAGTTCCGCATGACGGCAGGCTGATAAGAATAGGCGGCCATTCAAAGGGGGGAAACCTTGCGATATATGCCGCAGCAATGTGTTATGACAGACTGAAAAGGAGAATTATCGCAATCTATAATAATGATGGGCCGGGATTCCTCGAATCAATGCTTGAAAAGAAAGCATATTTAGAGATTAAGGATAAGGTAAGAACGATTGTGCCCGAGACATCCATTATTGGCATGCTTTTAGAGCATGGAGACAGCTATGAGGTAGTAAAGAGCACCGGAAAGGGAATAATGCAGCACGATGGGCTGAGCTGGCAGGTATATAGAAATGGTTTTGTCAAGCTTGATGAGCGTTCAAAGGAAAGCCTTGTGATAGATAAAACCATAAGTGCATGGGTTATGGGACTTAGCGACGATGAACGGGTTGCCTTTGTGGATGCGGTATATGATATGCTCACGCGGGCGGGTGTCAACTATCTGTCCGATCTCGAAAAATATAAGCCTGCTACATTAAACAGTATGGCGAAGGAGATGTTTTCCATGGAGCCTGAGAAGGGCAGGATGGTTCGGCGGACAATAAGGGCGCTTATAAACGAGTACGGGAAGAATGTAGTTAAGGGAATAAGAGGAATTAGCTGATGGACATTATGGTTATTGCCAGATGCATGATTAAGCTTTTTATTGTGTTGGTGCTGGGATTTGTGTTGTATAGATTTGATATTCTGGATGGGAGGACGAGCAAGAAACTGTCATCGCTTGTAGTGAAGGTGACAGCGCCGCTGTGGATAATTTCTACGGCACTCAGTGCTTCAACGGAAAACAGGCTTGGTGTTCTGGTATTGTTTGGTGCCGGGATATTCATGTATGTAGGATTTATTTTGTTTGCTAAGCTTGTCACATGGATATTCAGGGTTAACCCGAAGGACAGACCGCTTTATGAGTGCATGCTGGTCTTTTCGAACAATTCATTCATGGGTTTCCCGGTGTTACAGTCGGTGCTTGGCGATGCGTCGGTGTTCTATTCCTCAATGCTGCATTTTTCATTCAATATATTTATCTACACCTATGCGGTATACTGCTTCGAGAAGGCTGCTATGCCGACGGATATTGCAGGAGGAGGCATTGAAGGTACAGCCGCGGTTGACGTAAAAGCAGACGGTGGAAATAACGCGGGAAATATTGTAGGAAAGACAGAAAGGAAAACTAAAAAGCAGAAAATCAAGGAACTTGTGCATGCTCTTGTGACACCGGGTTTTATCCTAATATTGCTTGCACTTATAATATTTGTGGCAGGAATAAGAGATGATGGGATTATATATGAGACCTGTTACATGATTGGAAATGTGACCTCCGTGCTGTCAATGCTTGTTCTGGGCGCCACCTTTGCGCAGTATCCTGTAAAGGAATCGCTTAGTGATATAAGAAGCTATGGATTTGCGATAATAAGGCTTCTTGTCATTCCGGCGGTTACACTTTTAGTGTGCAGACTTATTGGCGTAAACGATTATTACACGTCAATTGCCACCATAACCAACGGAATGCCTGTGGCTTCGATGGTGGTTATGATGGCGAATGAGCACAATGCGGACACAAGAATTGTCACAAGAAATATCGTGGTCACAACCGCGCTGTCGCTTGTCACAATTCCTCTTGTCGTTGCATTGTTACAGGTATTTTAAATATAGCCCCCGTCGAGTACGATGACCTGACCGGTGAGATAGCTGGTTCCCTCACTTATTGCCATTGCGAGGGCAGCTGCTTCATCGGGATTTCCCATCCTTCCGGCGGGGATTTCTTCTATTATATTCTGCATTTCTTCTTCACTGAAGCAGTGGTTCATGTCCGTGTCCATGACACCGCACGCGATGGCATTGACATTGATTCCCGATGGCGCAAGCTCCTTCGCAAGTGCCTTTGTGAAAGCATTTATTCCGCCCTTAGTGGCAGAGTAGGCAACCTCACAGGAGGCACCTGCAACGCCCCATACGGAGCTTATGTTTATAATTGAACCGTTCTGCTTCCTTACCATTCCCGGAATTGCCAGCTTACAGCAGGAGAATACGGAGGACAGATTGATGTTCACTATATTGTTCCACTCATCAATGCTCATGTCCTGCAAAAGACCTATATGTGAGATTCCGGCATTGTTGACGAGAATGTCTATATCGCCGAAACGCCCGGTGGCTTCAGAAAAAAGTCTTTCAACATCGGCATATTTTCCTACATCGCACGTCACGACAAGGCATGCGGCACCCAGAGCCGTGACTTCTTTTGCTGTCTTTTCAAGCGCTGCACCGTTTCTTGCGCATATCACGATATTGTATTTCTTTTTTGCGTATTCTAACGCGATGGCGCGTCCTATTCCCCTTGAAGCGCCTGTGATTAAAACCGTCTTATTCATCTTATTATCTCCATTCTATATATAGCTTAAAATAACAGTGTACCATCTTATTGTAAGGGTAAGCGGAAAAATTACAATAATTTTGTAATATTTGAGGCAAAATGTTTTTGCTGGATAAATGTACTTTAATTTGATACAATATATATGAAATAAGGTTAGGGTGTCAAAACAATAAATAAAAAGGAGCAATTCATTATGTATGATTTGATTATAATAGGCGCCGGCCCTGCCGGCATGTCGGCGGCGGTGTATGCTGCAAGAGCTGAGTTTGATTTTATTGTCATAGAAGGAAGCATGATGCAGGGAGGACAGGTTCTAACTACCTATGATGTGGATAACTATTTAGGACTTCCGGGCATTGGTGGATTTGAGATGGGTATGAAGTTTGCTGAGCATGCAAAGAAGCTTGGCGTCAGTTTCGTTACGGAGAATGTCATATCTATGGATGTGGCAGGTGAGGTCAAGAAGGTTGTGACGGACAAGAAGGAGTATGAGACTAAGACCATAATTATTGCAACAGGTGCTGTGCACAGAAAGGCAGGAATACCGGGGGAAGCAGAATTTACAGGAAAAGGTGTATCCTACTGTGCAACATGCGATGGTGCTTTTTTTAGGAATAAGATTACAGCGGTTGTCGGAGGCGGTGATGTTGCTGTGGAGGATGCAATATATCTTGCAAGAATCTGTGAAAAAGTATATCTTATCCACCGCAGGGATGAGTTCCGTGCAGCAAAGAGCCTTGTGAACAAGGCTAAGAATACACAGAATATTGAAATCGTATTGGACAGCACAGTGGAGAAGATATCCGGTGAGGCGAAGGTTTCGACAATAGAGGTTAAGAATAAGAAAACAGGCAATACCGCTGAACTTGCTGTGGATGGAGTTTTCTTTGCTGTCGGAATGCAGCCGGTGACTGCATTTGTTGACAAGAGTGTGCAGATGAATGAAGCAGGCTACATTGTGGCAGGCGAAGACTGTGCGACAAATGTTCCCGGGGTGTATGCTGCGGGCGATATCAGAACTAAGCAGCTCAGGCAGATTATTACAGCTGCGGCTGACGGCGCCAACGCTGTCACTTCTGTGGAGAAATATATACAGTAGCTTTTTTGGTACTGATTAACATAAGATACTTAATTTGCACGTATCTTTATATGTACATTTTGTGTAATGTGCACAAATTGTATGTAAGAGCTATGAAACCTCAAAATGAGTTATCCACAAAAAATTGAGTTATCCACGAATTTATCCACATTGAGATTTGCCGTATTTATAAGTGTTTTCGACTTATACACCAAGTTATCCACATTATCCACATTGAATTGTGTGGTGGATAAACACAATTTCATAGATGATAACACGAAAAAATGTTTTGTGAAGTTCTTATAAATCGCAAGTTTCGACAAAAAACAACGATAAAAACACTTGACAATTAAATATTTATTGTTTAGTAAAAGTTCACATAAAGTTAATAGAATAATGCATATTTCTCTTGAAAATTTACAGATATATGATATAATATTTACATATTAGATAGTAAATATTCGCACAATTGATAATTTGCTTTATTAATTGGGCGGAACAACATCGATACTATCTGATGGATTAAAGGGTAAAGGAGTTGGTAGTATGCGTTTTACAATTACCGGTAGGAACATCGAAGTCACAGAGGGGTTAAGAAGTGCAGTTGAGAGTAAGCTCGGAAAGCTTGAGAAGTATTTTGATAAGGATGTAGATATTAATGTGACACTCAGTGTCGAGAAGGACAGACAGAAGATTGAGGTTACAATCCCTGTTAAGGGCAACATTATCCGTTCAGAGCAGACAAGCTCTGATATGTATGTTTCAATTGACCTTGTAGAGGAGGTTATTGAGCGCCAGCTTAAGAAGTATAAGAATAAGATTATACAGTCTAAGCAGGCAGCAGGAAATGTGTTTACTCAGGATTACATTGACAATGATTATGAGGAAGAGGCAGAGGTTAAGATAGTTCGTTCCAAGAGATTCGGAATTAAGCCTATGGATCCTGAAGAGGCATGCATCCAGATGGAGCTTCTCGGACATAACTTCTATGTATTCTCTAATGCGGAGACAGGCGAGGTCAATGTAGTATATAAGAGAAAGGGCAACACCTACGGACTTATTGAGCCGGAACTTGATTAAAGACAGAGTAATATGATTATTGAAGGTCTTCACAGAGGTTTCTGTGGAGACCTCTTTTTTATGCTTTGCCGAATGTAAGCTAAAACTTCCTTTACAAACACTATGAAAAGGTGTTAGAATACTGATAATTGGGATATTTTTATATTTTAGGAGATAATATTGTATGGGAATTATTCAGAAGCTTTTTGGAACACATAGTGAGCATGAACTTAAGAGAATCTATCCTATTGTGGATAAGATTGAGGCGCTCCGTCCATCAATGCAGGCTCTCACTGATGAACAGCTCAGGGCTAAGACCGACGAGTTTAAGAAGAGACTTGCTGATGGAGAGACATTAGATGATATTCTCCCTGAGGCATTCGCTACAGTAAGAGAGGCTGCCAAGCGTGCTATCGGAATGGAGCATTACAGGGTACAGCTTATAGGTGGTATTATCCTCCATCAGGGACGTATCGCTGAGATGAGAACAGGAGAAGGTAAGACACTTGTATCAACTCTTCCGGCATATCTTAACGCGTTAGAGGGCAAGGGTGTCCATGTTATTACTGTCAATGACTACCTCGCTTCGCGTGATGCAGAGTGGATGGGACAGGTTCACCGCTTCCTTGGCTTGACGGTCGGAGTTGTATTAAATGACATGAAGCCGGAGGAGAGAAGGGAAGCATACAGGTGCGATATCACGTATGTAACCAACAATGAACTTGGATTTGATTATCTGAGAGACAACATGGCGGTATACAAGGAGAATCTTGTTCTCCGTGATTTAAGATACGCTATTATCGATGAGGTTGACTCGGTACTCATCGATGAGGCGAGAACACCGCTCATCATTTCCGGTCAGGGAAATTCATCGACCAAGCTATACGAGGTATGTGATATCCTTGCAAGACAGCTTGAGAAGGGTACAAGCAACAATGATGATATATCCAAGATGGATATTATCATGGGAGCAGGTTTTGAGGAGACAGGAGACTTTGTAGTAAGTGAGAAGGATAAGACGGTCAACCTTACCGAGCAGGGAACAAGGAAGGTCGAGAAGTTCTTCCACCTTGAGAATCTTGCCGATCCTGCGAACCTTGAAATACAGCATAACGTGATTCTTGCCCTCCGCGCGCATTATCTTATGTTCCGCGACAAGGATTATGTTGTTGCCAATAATGAAGTGCTCATTGTCGATGAGTTCACAGGACGTATAATGCCGGGAAGACGTTTCTCAGACGGACTTCATCAGGCTATTGAGGCAAAGGAGCATGTTAAGGTAAGGCGTGAGAGCAGAACCCTTGCAACTATCACCTTCCAGAACTTCTTCAACAAGTTCGAGAAGAAGGCAGGTATGACAGGTACAGCGCTTACTGAGGAGAAAGAGTTCCGTGAGATATACGGAATGGATGTTATCGAGATTCCGACCAACAGACCGATTGCGAGAATTGATTACGATGATGTCATATATAAGACAAGAAAAGAGAAGCTGCATGCGGTTGTTGATGATGTAGTGGAGGCGCATGAGAAGGGACAGCCTGTTCTTGTTGGTACCATTACGATTGAGCAGTCTGAGGAGGTAAGCAATTTACTTAAAAAGAGAGGAATCAAGCACAATGTACTCAATGCCAAGTTCCATGAACTTGAGGCTGAGATAGTTGCTCAGGCAGGTCAGCATGGTGCGGTTACGATTGCGACCAATATGGCAGGACGTGGTACGGATATTAAGCTTGATGACGCAGCTAAGGCAGCAGGCGGACTTAAGATTATAGGTACAGAGCGTCATGAGTCGAGACGTATTGACAACCAGCTCCGTGGACGTTCCGGACGTCAGGGTGATCCGGGTGAGTCACGTTTCTATATCTCACTTGAGGATGACCTTATGAGATTATTTGCTTCTGATAAGCTTATGGCGATGTTCAATGCACTCAAGATTCCGGAGAACGAGAGACTCGAGCACAGCATGTTGTCAAAGGCTATCGAGGGTGCTCAGAAGAAGGTTGAGACAAATAACTTCGGCATCCGTAAGAATCTGCTTGATTATGATCAGGTTATGAACGAGCAGAGAGAGACGATTTACGCAGAAAGACGTAAAGTGCTCGATGGTCAGAATCTCAGGAACGATATCATTAAGATGATGAAGGATAAGATTGAGGGATACATCGACTATTCAATCAATGGTGACGCTGATCCTTCCGAGTGGAAGTACGCTGAGCTCAACGAGAACCTTTTAAGACTTGTCCCTATTGAGCCGGTGACACCGGAGGATGGTTACAAGAATAAGAAAGAGCTTATTCAGGGTGTTGAGGAGCGCGCAGTGAAGTTCTACGCTGAGAAGGAAGCGGAGTTCCCGGCACCGGAACATATCCGCGAGATAGAGAGAGTATGCCTGTTAAAGGCTATCGATACCAACTGGATGAACCATATTGATGATATGGATCAGTTAAGACAGGGTATCGGTCTCAATGCGTATGGTCAGAAGGATCCTCTTGTTGAGTATAAGATGCAGGGTTATGACATGTTCGACAACATGATTGCAAGAATTCAGGAGGATACTGTAAGGCTTGTAACCCATGTGAAGGTTGAACAGAAGGCAGAGAAACGTGAGCAGGTTGCCAAGGTTACGGGAACTAACCGTGACGAGAGCACAACAAAGGCTCCGGTTAAGCGCGAGGACAAGAAGATTCAGAGAAATGATCCATGTCCATGCGGCTCAGGACTTAAGTATAAGAACTGTTGCGGAAGGAATGCGTAACTGTACTGCGCTAAAACTTTAAAATTTTAATTGCAAAAAATAATGTTTTATGTATAATAAAAATAATAACTTTAAGGTGGTGAGATTAGTGGTCGAACTTGATCAGTTTAAGTTCCGCTTAGGCGGATATGAACAGCCATTAACCGAATTGAGGGATTCACTTTGACTTAGCTAATAAGTCAAAGAGAATTGAGGAGATTGAGCGCCATATGGAGGAACCGGATTTCTGGGATAATCCTGAGAAATCTAATGGTTATATGAAGGAGCTTAAAGGCCTCAAGGCTGATATAGAGGATTTTAAGAAGCTTGAAAAGGATAAGACGGATGCCGAAGAATTTATTGAGATGGCTTACGAGGAGAATGATGAGAGTCTGATACCGGAGATAGGCCAGCTTGTTGATAATTTCGAGGCACTGTTCGAGAAGCTTCAGATGGAGACGTTGTTGTCGGGAGAATATGATAAGTGCAATGCCATTCTTACATTGCACGCCGGCGCCGGTGGTACTGAATCGTGTGACTGGGCCTCAATGCTTCTTAGAATGTACACGCGCTGGGCTAACAGCAAGGGCTTTACCGTTGAGACGCTTGATTTGCTTGAGGGCGATGAGGCGGGTGTGAAGTCTGTCACCATACAGGTGAATGGGCTCAATGCTTACGGTTATCTCAAGTCTGAGCACGGAGTTCACAGACTTGTCCGCATATCTCCGTTCAATGCGGCAGGCAAGAGACAGACATCTTTCGTATCATGTGATGTCATGCCGGACATAGAGGAAGACTTAGATGTAGATATCAACGAGGATGACTTAAGGATAGACACCTACCGCTCAAGCGGTGCCGGTGGACAGCATATCAACAAGACTTCATCAGCTATACGAATTACACATATTCCTACAGGTACCGTTGTTCAGTGCCAGAATGAGCGTTCACAGCACCAGAACAAGGATAAGGCAATGCAGATGTTGAAGGCTAAGCTCTTTTTGTTAAAGCAGGCAGAGAATGCGGCTAAGACAGCGGATATACGTGGTGAAGTCATGGAGAATGGCTGGGGAAGCCAGATACGAAGCTATGTGCTTCAGCCATATACCATGGTTAAGGATAACAGAACAGGTGAGGAATCGGGTAATGC
>CAUCXT010000023.1 GCA_958446835.1 uncultured Eubacterium sp. | reverse complement strand
TTGAAAAGCATAAGGGAGTATCTTGTAAAGGCTTCGTTATCATGATGCGCGACAGCAACCTCAATTCTCTTTTCGAGGAGCCTGCAAAACAGATAGTGAGGAGCATGCATTGATTCGGACTTAACTATAAAGTCATCTAGCAGTGCAGTGTAGTCACTGTCGGAGCAGAGCTTTTCCTTGATATGTATATATGCGATTATATCATCGGCAAAGGTAGTGAAGTTGGTAAGCTCGTTGATTGCCGTATCTGTAAGCCGCATATATTTTTCCGCGGCTGCTTTGTCACCATTATGGTAGAATAGTGTCGCAAGAAAATTGGTGACGACAAATGTATCATGCTCAATGTTATGGCTGTCCATTTCATCCATATATGAAATTATTTCCTGATAATTTTTGTCAAGTTCTGCTTCATTTCCGGAAGCTATCAGGCAGAAGCCGCGGTTACATAGTGTATACAGTAATACACGCATCGCATCAAATGGTCTGTCCACCATACTTTTCTTGGTGTACTTGATTGCTTCGGTATAGTGGTATAGTGCTCTGTCGAAATTGTCGGTGCGATGGAAAATATCAGCAAGATTAGATTCCGCCATTCCGCGGACATAATCAAGCTGGTACTGGATACATGTGTCTATGCTGTATAACAGGTAATCAACAGCCTTAGCGGAATCACCGATTGCCTGTGTGAACAGTCCAAGTATATTGTAGGAGCGCGCTATAAATTCATATTCATGAGCCTTCTGTTGGTACTTTATTCCTTCGAGAGCACAGCGTATTGCCTCCTCATGATCGTTATCGTTAGAGTAGTAGTGCATGAGACAGAAATATGCCAGCGCAAATAAAAAGTCGGACTGCTCCTCCGAGGCACATGCAAGCAGCTTTTCACAAAAAGGCTTATATGCAGGTCGCTCCGGGGTCATAAGCATAAAAAAATTATCCTGAACATCATGTATACGTGCCTGAATTTCAGGAGAAAAGCTGTCTATATTGGTGTTGCAATTTTTGGTTGGATTTAACATAATTCGTTCCCCGTTACTATAAAATGAAAAACTCAAGAGATAAAATTGTATACATAACTAAATTAGTATGATTATACACAAAAAAACTTCAATGTACAATATTTTTTATTTGACTAAGGTACAAAATAATATAAAATTATATTTATAATGTGTAAACAATTAAAAAAATAATTTTATTAACTTCAAAATATAGTATACTTAAAATACATCGGTTTTATGACAGCTAAATTCAGAATGGAGTGTGGACATGCAGAAGAAAAAATATGTTATGGCACTTGATCAGGGGACAACCAGCTCAAGGTGTATTCTTTTTGACAGGCAGGGAAATGCGGTCAGTATGGCGCAGAAGGAGTTCACCCAGATATATCCGAGGACAGGCTGGGTGGAGCATGATGCGATGGAGATATGGTCATCCCAGTATGGTGTTGCGGCTGAGGCTATGGCGAAGATTGGTGCTGAT
Source organism: uncultured Eubacterium sp. (assembly GCA_958446835.1). Taxonomy (GTDB): domain Bacteria; phylum Bacillota; class Clostridia; order Lachnospirales; family Lachnospiraceae; genus CAG-882. The sequence continues at coordinate 45,342 of CAUCXT010000023.1, read as the reverse complement.
GCAGGGGATATAGAGGCGATTGGAATAACCAACCAGAGAGAGACAACTATCGTGTGGGACAGGAATACCGGTGTACCGGTGTACAATGCGATTTGCTGGCAATGTCACAGAACTGCGGACAGAATCGATGATCTGAAGGCGCAGGGCTATGACAAGCTGATAAAGAATAAGACCGGGCTTGTGCCGGACGCGTATTTCAGTGCAACCAAGATAGGCTGGATACTTGACAATGTGGAGGGTGCAAAAAAAAAAGCCGAAGCAGGGGAGCTGCTTTTCGGAACTGTCGATACATGGCTTATATGGAAGCTTTCCAAGGGAAGGATATTCGTGACGGATTATACCAATGCCTCGAGAACAATGCTGTTTAATATACATACACGAAGCTGGGATGATGAGCTTCTGGAGCTTTTCGGAGTGCCGCGCAGCATGTTGGCGCAGGTACGGCCTTCAAGCTGTATATATGGCACAACGGATGAGGGGCTTTTAGGCGGTGAGATTAAGCTTGCAGGGGCAGCAGGTGACCAGCAGGCGGCATTGTTCGGGCAGTGTTGTTACAGAGAAGGCGATGTGAAGAACACGTATGGGACAGGCTGTTTTCTTCTGATGAACACGGGAAAGAGAGCCTTTGAGTCGGAGAATGGACTGATAACAACCATAGCGGCAGATACGGATGAGGAGCCAAGCTATGCACTGGAGGGAAGTGTGTTCGTTGCCGGTGCCGCGATACAGTGGTTGCGAGATGAGATGCGCATGATAGATAGCTCGGCACAATCAGAGGAATATGCAAAAGCGGTGCCGGATACCAATGGGGTGTATGTAGTTCCGGCATTTACAGGACTTGGTGCGCCATATTGGAATCAGTATTGCAGGGGGATGGTTGTAGGAATAACCAGAGGGTGCAGCAAGGAGCATTTTGTGAGGGCAACACTTGAATCGCTTGCATATCAGACGCACAGTGTTCTCAAGTCAATGGAGCAGGATACAGGTCTTTCGATAAGCAGTCTGAGAGTTGATGGCGGAGCAAGTGCCAATGATTTTCTGATGCAGTTTCAGGCGGATATTTTAGGAGCCGATGTGTTAAGACCTAAGTGTATTGAGACTACAGCGCTTGGAGCAGCATATCTTGCCGGTCTTGCGACAGGGTATTGGCAGAGCAGGGAGGAGATTGAGAAGAACTGGCAGCTTTCACACAGGTTCGTACCTTCAATGTCCGATGGTATAAGGCAGGAGCGTCTAAAGGGCTGGGACAAGGCTGTAAGGTGTGCACTCATGTGGCAGGAATGAATATATATTGAGAAAATAGAAGAGATATGGTAGAATATTTTCAAAATTTAATGCGTTGACAGGATGAACCAGAGAGCTACAAATGTATTGATTGTAAAGTCAATTATTGGTACAACGGTTCAGCTTGTAAACCTATAATATTAGGAGGCAGCTATGGATATCGTATGTTTGGATTTGGAGGGAGTTCTCGTACCTGAGATATGGATTGCATTTGCAAAGGAGAGCGGAATTGATGAGCTTAAGAAGACAACAAGGGACGAGCCGGATTATGATAAGCTTATGAGATGGCGTATAGGAGTCTTAAAAGAGCATGGCTTGGGACTTAAGCAGATACAGGATGTAATAGCTAAGATTGACCCGATTCCCGGGGCTAAGGAATTTCTTGATGAGCTGCGCTCTTTGGCACAGGTTATCATTGTGTCTGATACATTTTCACAGTTTGCCAAGCCACTTATGGAGAAGCTGGGATGGCCTACGATATTCTGCAATTCGCTTGAGGTTGCACAGGATGGGGAGATAACAGGCTTTAAGATGAGGTGCGAGCAGTCTAAGCTCACCACCGTAAAGGCATTGCAGTCGATTGGATTTGATACGATAGCAAGCGGTGACAGCTATAATGACCTTGGAATGATTAAGGCAAGCAAGGCGGGTTTCCTTTTTAAGAGTACGGATAAGATTATTGCCGATAATCCGGATATTCCGGCGTATGAGACCTACGATGAGCTTATGGCAGCCATAAAGGCTGTGCTTGGCTGAGAAGTTTTCATATAATGATATAATTTAAAAGATACATTATTGCGCTTTGGAAGGGTAATTCGGACATGATAAAATGGAGAAGGTTATTCACAACACTGTGTGTTGGGACAGTGTTATTGACAGCATGTAATAAGAACGATGATGTTGCAATAATTATCACAACAACGCAGAACGAGTCAACAACACCTGAGGAGACGATAACACCTGAGGAGACGATAACACCTGAGGAGACGATAACACCTGAGGAGACGACAACACCTGAGGAGACGACAACACCTGAGGAGACAACAACACCTGAGGAGACGACAACACCTGAGGAGACAACAACACCTGAGGAGATAACAGCACCGGAGGAGACGACAACACCGGAAGAGACGACAACATCTGAGGAGACAACAATGCCTGAGACACAGGCGGAGACGGAACCGGCTACTTTGTCGGAAGAGGAGAGAAGGGTGCTGTTAAATCAGGAGGTTGCGCAGGCGGTTCCGGGGGTTGTGTGTTGGGGGGATTCGCTCACGTATGGCTATGGGGGCAACGGCGAGAGCTATCCGGGTACTTTGCAAAGGCTTATAGATGAGAGGCTTATTTCCGGAATACCTGTTGTGAATAATGGTGTGTGTGTTGAGCAGACGTACACTATCATGGCAAGGGCGGGAGTATGGCCGATGATGGTTGATTCATTTGTTATGCCATCCGGCGTGACTCCGGTTGAGATACATGTAAATTTAGAAAACGGTATGTATACCAACCTGACATGCTTTGGCGATGCGGGACTTAATCCGGTCACAATCGCAGGTGTCCGGGGGATTCTTACAAGTTCATACCATGAAAATGATTATGGGTACTGTTATTTTACCAGAATAGAGCCGGGTGAAGAGCTTTATGTGGAATATGGTACGCCGATAGAATCTGCCAGTGTCAACATGTATGATGGGTACATTAATGTGATATTTATGGGTGAAAACGGATACTTTCTGTCCGCTGATGATCTGGTACTGCAGTATCAGCGCTTTATAGAGGGAAGAGGTCTGACAAGATACATACTAATTGGTCTGACTACGGGGGACAATAATGGCAGGAGCGTGCTTGAACAGAAAATGACAGAGAACTTCGGAGACCATTATATAAATATGAGAACGGAGCTTGTAAGCAGAGGTCCGGATATTGCTGGGTTAGAGCGAAGCGTGGATGATTGGTATAATATTCAGGAAGGTATTGTCATGAGATATTTAATGTCGGATGATATACATCTTAATGAGTATGGATACCGTGTAGTGGGAACGCTTGTGTATGAGCGCATGGAGGCGCTGGGGTATTTTGATGGGGTTAAGAATGCGATTGCCCAGTATGGGAATTAGATGATTGTTGAGTCTATAATATGTTAGGAGGAATTAGGGTGCCGAAAATAGATTTTATGAGGGCAGTGCCTGAGAGTGTCGGGCTATCAAGCGAAAATATATGTGAATTTGTCAACAGGCTTAACAGCGCAGAGATACCGTTACACAGTCTTTTGGTTATAAAGGATGACAGACTTGTGTTTGAGGGGTATCAGAAGCCTTATGGACCGGATGGGCTTCATAGGATGTTCTCCGTGACAAAGAGCATGGTGTCACTTGCGATAGGCTGCCTTGCAGATGAGGGCAGGCTTTCACTTGATGACCACATCATAGATTATTTTCCGGAAAAGCTACCGGAAAATGTACATCCGTATATGAGGGAGCTGACGATAAGACACATGCTTACAATGAGGGCTGTGCACAGTAAGACCACCTACAAGCTTGAGGGATGTACGGACTGGGTAGGTTCCTTCTTTACAACACAGCCGTCACACTATCCGGGAACATTTTATATATATGATACATCGTCGACGCATGTTCTTGCGGCACTGGTTGAGAAGCTGTCCGGGAAATCGCTGCTAGACTATCTGAGAGAGCGTTTTCTGGACGATATAGGTTTTTCCAAGGAGGCATATTGTCTTAAAGACCCTATGGGCGTGTCCATGGGAGGTTCGGGACTTATGGCGACACCGATGGATATGGCAAGGGTCATGTACCTTGTGATGAAGGGCGGAGAATACGGCAATGTAAGGTATATTCCGAAAGAGTATCTGGAACAGGCACTTGGCAGATGGTCGGATAACTATATTTTCGGGCAGACCTTTGAGGAAATGCAGGGCTACGGATACCAGTTCTGGAGGACAACGCATGATGGTTATGCATGCTTCGGTATGGGAGGACAGCTTGGAATATGTCTTCCGAAGAAAAATATGCTTATAGTCACAACCGCTGATACGCAGGGCAGACAGGGCGGAGTGCAGATTATATATGATACCTTGTGGAATACTATACTGCGTGAGGCGGCAGATGAGAGCGGGCAGGGAAATGATAGCCGGCAGGGCAGTGCGGGCACAGCAGACACAGCAGACACAGGAATTGTGGACGAAAGTCATGCTTACGGCAGTCTTGTCGGGAATAGGGACGGCTGGTATGAGCTGCCGCAGGTATTTTTAAAGGGTGTGAAGCGGGATGAGCTTCAGCGCAGCGTTGACGGCAGGATTATAAGGGTGCCGGGAAATGAGAACGGTTTTAAGTCCTTCAAGTTATCGTTTGATGGGGATGGCGGGTGCCTTACCTATGAGAACGGCACCGGTGAGCACTGCCTTAGATTTGGCATGGGACACAATGTTGAGACGGTGTTCCCGGAGTATGGACATAGGGCGCTTGTGAGTGCGGCGTGGAGAAATGAGAACACATTCCTCATATATGTGCAGCTTATCGACGAATACGTGGGCAAGGTGTTTATGAGCTTTTCCTTCGCCGGAGCGCAGGTGGGAATCATGTTCAAAAAGATAGAAGAGACCTATTATAAGGAATTTAATTTATTGACGAGTGGAGAATTGCAGTAAAATAATGAATGACACAGGCAACGGAATTATAGAACAGGCAGCAGCACATGAAGAAGGACATAAGAAAAAGCAGCTTAGCAGAGTTCAGGAGATTGAGAGAACTATTGTAAAGACATATAGAAAAGATATATGGGGACGGTTTATAAAAGCTGTTGAGAAGTATGAACTTATAAATGATGGAGATTGTATTGCAGTGTGTGTGTCCGGCGGAAAGGATTCGGCGCTGCTTGCAAAGCTTATACAGTTGTACCAGAGATACGGCGTGAAGAAGTTCGAGGTGAAGTTCCTTTCAATGGATCCGGGGTACAGCGAGTTCAACCGGAAGCGTGTTGAGAGCAATGCAAAGCTTCTTGACATACCGCTTGAAATTTTTTCGACAAATGTATTTGAGGCGGTTGATGACACTTCGACCTCACCATGCTTTATATGCGCGCGGATGAGGAGAGGGTATCTTTACAGACGCGCAAAGGAGCTTGGCTGCAACAAGATTGCATTAGGACACCATTACGATGATGTCATTGAGACTATCCTTATGAGCATGCTGTACGGAGCGCAGGTTCAGACCATGATGCCGAAGCTGCCGAGTGATAATGTGGAGGGGATGGAGTTAATACGCCCGCTTTACCTTGTGCGCGAGCAGGATGTTATAGCATGGGCTAACTACAATGGGCTTGAGTTTTTAAGATGTGCCTGCTCCGCAACACAGAATCTTGATAACAAGGCATTTACAACGAAACGTGCGGAGATTAAGAACCTGATAGCAACGCTCAAGGAGACGAATCCGCTTGTGGAGAGCAATATATTTGGCAGTGTTGAGAATGTTAATTTAAGAAAAATAATCGGATACCAGAAGGATGGACAGCGCAGAACCTTTCTGGACGACTATCCGGGGCATGATGGAGGCTGAATATGGAGAAGGAAAAGAAAGAGAAGATTGTTCAGATAGCACAGATAGGAACAGTTGTGACCTATGTGCTCCTGATTCTGCACTCAACAGTCGGAGAGTACGTCAAACTTGCGAAGAAGAATATGCGAAAGGATGCCAAGAGGAAGGATAAGCTCAAGAAGCAGAAGTATGCTAAAAAGAAGAGAGCGTTAAAAAAGCGTCAAAAGAGACAGGGATTTTTTCGGAGAATCTTTAAGTAGCGTTAAAATTAAAAAATGGTGATATTGGGAGTAGTATTTAGAGTAGTATTTGAATAGTGAAATTTTAATGGCGAAATTAAAAAAAGCGATGTTTGAATAGAGATATTTAGACAGTGATATTAAAAGCGCCGGGAAAGTTAAAAGCCGTGCAGGGGAGGTAGATTCCTGCACGGCTTTTTTTGTAGCGCCTACGCTGCTTGGAAAGGAGGTAAAAAATAAATGAAAACTGCTATGTAAATTAGATAAGTGACTCATAAAGCTTGGTGATGTCCTCAACACTGGTATCTCTTGGGTTACCAGGACGGCAGGCATCATCATAAGCGGACTGTGCAAGGAAAGGAATATCCTCTCTCTTTACGATGTCCTTGAGGTCGGCAGGGATACCAACATCATGTGAGAGCTGCTTAACAGCATCGATAGCTGCCTTGCGGTACTCATCAACTGTCATGTTCTCTGTGCCCTCAACGCCCATAGCCTTAGCGATATATTTATACTTGTCACCGGTAGCTTCTGCATTGTACTCCATTACTGTAGGAAGTATGATTGCATTGGCAACACCATGAGGTGTATCGTATACGGCACCGAGAGGATGAGCCATGGAGTGAACGATACCAAGTCCTACATTAGAGAAGCCCATACCTGCGATATACTGTCCGAGTGCCATTCCCTCACGTCCCTCAGGAGTATTGGCAACTGCGCCACGGAGATTCTTTGAGATAAGTTCGATTGCCTTGAGATGGAACATATCTGTCATCTCCCAAGCAGCCTTGGTTGTATAACCTTCAATGGCATGTGTGAGTGCATCCATACCTGTTGCTGCTGTAAGTCCCTTAGGCATTGTTGACATCATCTCAGGGTCGATGAATGCAACTACAGGGATATCGTGTGTATCGACACATACCATCTTACGATGCTTCTCAACATCTGTGATAACGTAGTTGATTGTAACCTCTGCTGCTGTACCGGCTGTTGTAGGAACTGCAAGTATAGGTACACACTTATTCTTAGTCGGAGCCACACCTTCAAGGCTTCTGACATCGGCAAATTCAGGGTTGTTGATTATGATACCGATAGCCTTGGCAGTATCCATTGATGAACCACCGCCGATAGCTATGAGATAGTCGGCTCCCGATTTCTTGAATGCCTCAACACCTGTCTGCACATTCTCAATTGTTGGATTAGGTTTGATATTTGAATAAATCTCGTAGGCAAGACCTGCATCGTCTAATACCTTGGTAACCTTAGCGGTCACACCGAACTTGATAAGATCCGGATCAGAGCAGACAAAAGCCTTCTTGAAAGCACGTCCCTTTACCTCTGTTGCGATTTCTGCAATACAGCCTGCGCCATGATAAGATGTTTCATTAAGTACTATTCTTCCCATACTAAATAACTCCTTTCAGAAAATTATAATTATCAGGATAAGTGTTCTGTAATTTGTATCACTCAACCTTATATAGTGAATTATAACATACTTTTTTGAATTTGAGTATATATATTTGGTAAAAAAGTATAAAAATTGTGTGAACTTTTAAGGCGCTTGAAACCAATGATATAAGAGTTGGTGCCATGTATGAAAATTTTATGCGCGGCTTGCCATATTCGAGTTGTGGTAGGCTGCGTCAGTGGTCACATCCTTGCCGAACCATTCAGGCGGATTATATGAGAGTGCCTCCTTCTCCGAGGAAAATTCGACCTCCGCAAGCAGAAGTCCGGCAAACTTGCCCTCAAAAATATCAAGCTCTATCGTGAGATTGTCCTTTTCTGGTATCTCGTAGCGGATTTTGGTGATAATATTGCCATCCGCTTTTTTGATGAGCTTGTCATAGGCGGCTTTGGTGAGAGGAAGATTGTACTCTTCGCGCGCCATAAGCCCCTTGGACTTGTAGGTGAGATAGTAGTCATCGTTATCGCGGCGGACGCGCACAACAGGTTCTGTGCACAGATAGCCCTGTTCGATGCGGCGGCATTTAAGTGCTGATAAATCAATGTTATCCGGTATTTTTTCAATGAGAAATTTGCGTTCGATTTCCATAATAAAGGCTCCTTTATGATATGTAAAAAAATTTTTGACTATATAACTATTTTAATATATAATAGAAAGAGCTGCAAACATATTTTGCATATTATATGACAAAGGTATACCATTATTAAATACAATATTATAACAGACAAAACATGTCTGATTGAAATACGGCAATGAAAAGGAGAAGAGTATGGCGAAGGTATATACATTTTTGACAGAGGGCTTTGAGCTTGTTGAGGCGCTTGCGGTTGTGGATGTTTTAAGGAGAGCAAGCATTGATGTTGTGACAGTGTCCATTATGGATAAAAAGACTGTTATGAGTGCACAGAAGGTAGAAGTTGTGGCGGACACGATGTTTGATGACAACGATTACAGCAAGGCGGATGTTCTGTTCCTTCCGGGCGGACCGGGAACGAAGGGACTTGAGGCACATGAGGGACTTGTTGCTGTGTTAAAGAAGCATTTCGCAGACGGAAAGCAGCTTGCCGCAATATGCGCGGCTCCGAGCGTGTTCGGTCATCTTGGATTCTTAGAGGGAAAGAAAGCAACCTGTTTTCCGGGCTTTGAGGGTGAATTAAGAGGAGCACAGTTCGTTCCTGAGAGAGTTGTGTGTGATGGCAATATAGTCACCAGCAGAGGAATGGGAACAGCCATAGACCTTGGCTTATGCCTTGTAGGCAGACTTGTGTCCGATAAGATATCGGGGATGCTCGCACATTCGATTCAATATAAATAAATAATATCTGGAAATCGTTCCACGAATTGGCATAATAAATAGACCGCACATGAACATAATAATACCAAGACAAAGGACATTCCAATCCGACAACGGAGCGGAAAAGAATTTGTCGGATTGGAAAAGACCGGTGCCACGGGATTTTCAAAAACTATATCAATGTTCATGGAGGTGAATCAAAATGGCAAGTACTAATACAGGAACAAACAAGGCAGCAGTACCTGAGGCAAAGGGTGCTATGGACAGATTCAAGATGGAGGTTGCTTCTGAGCTTGGAGTACCTTTAAAGGAAGGCTACAATGGAGACTTAACTTCCAGACAGGCCGGTTCTATCGGTGGTGAAATGGTTAAGAAGATGATTATGAGACAGGAGCAGGAGATGGCTGGTAAGCAGTAACCGGCGCTCATGCGGGAGGAGCCGTATTTTACGGCTCCTCTTTTTGGGTTTGCGCGCCATGGGCGCGCTCTGCTATTGCGCGTGCCATTTTGGCACAGGAAAAACAGGTTTTACAGAAAATACCGCGGAATGAACAGCCTGCTTATAAATCTGAATGCAGGGAAGAAGTTTTCTATATTGATGAATACAGGGCAGAATATAAGGCTTCCGAGCACAAGCACAGGAACAAGGCTGATTACGCGCCGGCTCTTTTTGAGGAGACAGCAGACACAGGAGAATACGGTTACAAGTGCAATGTACCTCAGTGAATATGCAAGTTCAGCTGCTGGCAGATAGGCGTTCCCACTCAGAAAGAGCGCTGCTTCGGTGCATAATGTGAACAGTATCGCAGGCAGCATAGGATACAGGATACAGCTTATAACATGGAAGGAGTTGGGACGTGGAGCGAAAAGCCCATTTTCCTTATCGACAAGCCATGTAATGCTTCCACTAAGTGCTGCAAGCATGATGAGTATTGAAAGAATCCCACGCAGTGGGAATGTCACGACTGCGGATTGATTTGACTCATCATTAAGAGAAATGTTGTTTATGGTGTGTATGTCGAGGTGGAAGGTTTCACCGCCTGTGCAGTATGCCTCGTAGGCTTCATAGATATACTCTTCAAGCTGTGGCGCTGCGGCACTGTCGACGTAATCCGTGTGGATGTAATTATCAAGCGTTGTGTAGCCGGACATCTTCACGATGGAGGCAAATACGATTTCGTTTATAGCGCTGAGCATAATGGTTGAAGGCGACTTTATGACCACCACAGAGTTTTTGTATTTTCCGTCGGAGAGTGCCTTGGAAAATTTGTCCGTGAAGATATATGCACATTCGAGCCTTCCGGACAAGACATCATTTTCCATTACATCGCGGTCTGCAAATTCGATAAACGAAAACGAGGATTCCTCGGAGGACAGGAGCATTGTCTTTAGCTGTATTGTTGCCGGGTCAGCATTGTTTTCAAAATAGATGCCGGCGTATATGTCCGTCTGTGAAGCGCTGCCCGGCAGGAGACGGAAGGTGAGCGTTACAGCCGGAATCATAAGCAGTAATATGAAAATCACAGGCATTTTGAGAATGTGCTTGCACAGCAGATATATCCATGTAAATATTTTTTTTGCGCTCATTTTTTACAGCCTCCTCATCTTGATTTTTTTGATAAGTGCACTTAAAAGAATGAAAAAGATAATCATGCCGATGCCGGTGCATACAGACGATATACCTGGAAGCTTGTTATATAGAGCCGCTGATATGTCCTTTGCGTACACCGCAGGGAAAAATCGGCTTATAATAACAAAAGGTTTCTGAAGATATGCTGTCGGAATAATCAGTCCGGAACCATATATCATTACAATGTCCAGACAGAAAACAAGAAGCATACCGTATAATCCGTTTCCGGCAATAGTGTATACAGTGTAGAAAAAAGCCGCAAATACGGTAACACACAGGAAAACAGCGGGTACGTCGTATGGGGACAGCGTGTATGAAACTTCCTCAGATAGTTCTCCGGATATATGAGGAAGAATCAACGAACCGATAAACAGTATGCCAATCAGCAGGACGGAGTATGATATGCTGATGGCAAAAACACGGCACCCACAGGTAAAGATGTTCCCGATTCCACAGCGCTTTAACATACTTTCTGTCTGCCTGTTTTCTCCGGTAATAAAACTTCCGAGAAGAAATCCGGACAATGTAATTATTATGACAAGACCACAGCAAATGTAATACTGTATGCCGGACAGGGAACCGGTGGCGCTGACGGTCTTTATACTGTACATAGAGCTTCTGTTGACAACAAAACGAATGTAATAGTCATTCAGCTCGTCTGTCGCGGCGGCAATTTTGTCGGATAGTCCGAAATGGTTGTAGGTGTCTGAGAGAGCATATATTCCCGACTGTACATAGGCGAGTGTATCAGAACCTGCATTCAGAACACTGCGAAAGAGTGATGTCTCAATACCGGGATTGTCGGGAAGAATTATCCGGGCGGGAGTGTTTTGTCCGTTTAGGACATCCTCAACAAAGCCTTCGGGAATATACACAATGCCGTATACCTCACCCTTTTTTAACATGTTTTCTGCGGTGGCATTGTCTGTCTGTATGAATTCGCAGTAGTCCTTGAGACTCTCCATCTGTGTAAGCATGTTAAATCCAAGATTTACAAGCGTGTCATCAGATGGCAGTACAACAGCAATCTTAAAGAATAGCTTTGTCTGCGTATTTGATGAATTGAGGCAGGCAAAGGCTGTCAGGAATGTCAGAAAGCCAAACAGCAGTGTGCCTGCGAACAGTCCGGGTATATATCTGAAGGCTGATTTCAGTTGAAGAAGCATGTAGCATAGGTGTTTACGCATTGATGGACTCCTTTGTGATGAGCTGCATAAGTTCGGTGCCTGTGACCGGAGGAATCTCCCTTATTGAAGTGTTTTCAATAAAAAGCATACGGCTGCACAGCGCAAGCTCACATTCTTCGTGGCTTGTTATTATTACCGTTCCACCCTTTTTACTGTAATCCGACAGGTAGTCACATATATCGGTCTTGCATACAATGTCGAGGGAGGCACCGGGTTCATCGAGAATCAATATTGATGGTGCACCTGCGAGGGAACAGGCTATGGAAAGCCTCTTTTTCATTCCGCCGGACAGCTTGTTTACGGTGTAATGGGTATATTTGTCAAGACCGAAGCGCTTCATGACCGGTGGAAGGCTTTCCATGCAGCCGCAGTAGTGGAACCTGAGATTGTCAATTACAGAGAGATTTTCAAAGAGTGGATTTTCCTGCGGGATATATCCGATGTACTTTTTAAACTGTGCCGGATTTTTCGTGGAGGTCTGTCCGCTATATTCGATGACACCGGTATCCGGCTTATCAGCACCGGCAAGAATGCGGAGCAGAGTGGATTTGCCACAGCCGTTTGCACCGACAATTCCGATAATATCTCCTGAATGAATTTCAAATGATACATTATTTAAAATGATTTTCTTTCGATAGGATTTTCTTAATCCGGTTACCTTCAAAATCGAATCTGCCATGGAATATTTTCCCTTCTGATTTTATTTTTGGGACAGGTGTCAGACCCCGGTGTCCCATAGCATGATACCATTTTTTTGCGTTAAAATCCACATAAGAATTTTACAAAGAGGTCAAAAAAGGCTAAAAAACAAGCTATTTTCGTAAAATTATGCTGGATTTTGCGGATGACGTATGATATAATGAATAATTGATTGACATACGTGTTAATAGTTTAAGGAGGATTTTTTAAATGAGCTTTACAGTAGACAAGTTAGAAAAGAACATGGTTAAGCTGACCATAGAGGTTGATGCAGAAGAATTCGCTAAGGGAATGGAAGCTGCTTATGAGAAGAATAAGAATAAGATAAGCGTTCCTGGTTTCCGTAAGGGTAAGGTTCCTAAGCAGATGATCGAGAAGATGTATGGCGCCGGTATTTTTTATGAGGATGCAGCTAATGCTATCATTCCTAAGGAGTATCAGAGAGCAGCAGTTGAGAGTGGTCTTGATATCGTATCACAGCCTGAGATTGATGTAACACAGATCGAGGAAGGCAAGAACTTCATCTTCACTGCAACAGTTGCTGTACGTCCTGAGGTTACTCTCGGAACATACAAGGGCGTTGAGATTGCCAAGGTAAGCACAGAGGTTACAGACGAGGATCTTGAGGCAGAGATTAAGAAGGTTCAGGAGCAGAACGCAAGAATCATCAATGTTGAGGACAGACCTGTTCAGGACAAGGATGATACAGTTATCGATTTCGAGGGCTTCATGAACGGAGTTCCTTTCGCAGGCGGTAAGGGTGAGAACTATTCTCTTACAATCGGCTCACATTCTTTCATCGATACATTCGAGGAGCAGTTAATCGGCAAGAAGATCGGTGAGGAGACAGAGGTTAACGTAACATTCCCTGAAGAATATCATGCAGCAGAGCTTGCAGGCAAGCCGGCTACATTCAAGGTAACAGTTAAGGAGATTAAGTCTAAGGAGCTTCCGGAGCTTAATGATGAGCTTGTACAGGATATCTCCGAGTTCAAGACTGTTGATGAATACAAGGCAGATTTAAAGGCAACACTTGAGAAGAAGAAGGCTAAGGACGCTGAGGTTAAGAAGGAGAACGAGGCTATCGAGGCTGTTGTAGCTAACGCTACAATGGAGATTCCTGAGGCTATGATCAAGCAGCAGGCTCTTCAGATGGCAGATGGCTATGACAGAAACTTAAAGCAGCAGGGTATCAGCCTTGAGCAGTATGTTAAGATGATGGGCATGGAGATTGACAAGTTCATCGAGAGCATCTATCCGGAAGCTGAGAAGAGAATCAAGAATGGTCTTGTTCTTGACGCTATCGCTAAGGCGGAGGATTTCACTGTTACAGATGAGGAAGTTGAAGAGGAAATCAAGAACATGGCTTCCATGTACAACATGAAAGAGGATGAGCTTAAGGATATGATGACAGACAACGAGAGAAACCAGATTAAGGAAGATCTCGCTGTTCAGAAGGCAGTTAAGCTTATCGCTGCTGAAGCAGTAGAGAAATAAGTTATCAGTAATAATCGGGGAGGAACACTATGAGTTTAGTACCAGTAGTAATCGAGCAGACAAGCAGAGGAGAAAGATCCTTTGATATCTATTCAAGACTTTTAAAGGAGAGAATTATTTTTCTTGGTGAGGAAGTTAATGATGTTTCAGCGAACTTGGTTGTGGCACAGCTTCTTTTCCTTGAGTCTGAGGACCCATCAAAGGATATAAGCTTATATATTAATAGCCCGGGTGGTTCAATATCAGCAGGTATGGCGATATATGATACTATGCAGTATATCAAGTGCGATGTTTCTACAATCTGTGTAGGAATGGCAGCAAGTATGGGAGCATTCTTACTTGCCGGTGGAACCAAGGGTAAGAGAAAGGCTCTCCCTAATGCGGAGATTCTTATACATCAGCCACTTGGCGGTGCACAGGGACAGGCTACCGAGATTGAGATAGCTGCACGACATATTATCAGAACCAAGGAGAGAATGAATCGTCTCCTTGCACAGAATACAGGCAAGTCCTATGAGGATCTTGTAAAGGATACTGAAAGAGATAATTGGATGACAGCACAGGAAGCGGTTGAGTACGGTCTTATAGATTCTGTTGTTGAGAAGATTAACTAGTGTATTCTTGCCATAGAAGTGTGACAGATATAATAATTAAATAATGATTTCAGGTGTGGAAGGGGGGAATCCCCTTCCACATATCATTTAAAGCGTTAATATAATGTGAGTGTGTAATATTGTTAATATAGGAGGTAAGAGGTGGCAGGTCGCAAGGATGATGGAAGGCTTAGATGTTCCTTCTGCGGAAAACCTCAGGATGCAGTCCGAAAGTTGATTGCAGGTCCTGGGAATGGTGTGTATATATGTGACGAATGTATCGGTGTATGTTCGGAGATCGTTAATGAAGAGATGGAACCTCAGGATGGTGCTGAGGATAATTTTGATGGAATTAACCTTTTAAAGCCAAGGCAGATAAAGGAATTCCTTGATGAGTATGTTATAGGACAGGATGAGGCTAAGAAAGTACTTTCTGTTGCAGTGTATAACCATTATAAGAGAATTATGGCTAAGGGCGACAGCATGGATGTGGAGGATGAGGGTGTTGAACTTCAGAAGAGCAATATCCTTATGCTTGGACCTACAGGTTCAGGTAAGACATTCCTTGCACAGACACTTGCTAAATTATTGAATGTGCCGTTTGCGATAGCAGATGCGACAACTCTCACTGAGGCAGGATATGTCGGTGAGGATGTTGAGAACATTCTTTTAAAGCTTATACAGGCAGCGGACTATGATATAGACAGGGCTGAGCATGGAATAATATATATAGATGAGATAGATAAGATTACCAAGAAGTCGGAGAATGTCTCAATCACCAGAGATGTATCCGGAGAGGGCGTACAGCAGGCTCTTTTAAAGATTCTTGAGGGAACGGTTGCGTCCGTACCGCCTCAGGGTGGACGTAAGCACCCACAGCAGGAGCTTATTCCGATTGACACAACCAACATACTGTTTATATGTGGCGGTGCATTTGACGGACTTGAGAAGATTATCGATGCGAGAATGGGACAGTCTTCTATCGGATTTGGCGCAGAGCTTATCGAGAAGAATGAGAAGAATGTCGGCGAGCTTTTGAAGCAGGTGCTTCCACAGGATTTAGTCAAGTTCGGTCTTATACCGGAGTTCGTCGGACGTGTGCCGATCACAGTTTCTCTTGATCTGCTTGATGAGAATGCACTTGTAAGAATCCTTACAGAGCCTAAGAATGCGCTTATAAAGCAGTATCGCAAGCTCTTCCATTATGATGAGGTTGAACTTAAGGTGACGGATGAGGCGGTTGCGGCAATCGCTAAAAAGAGCTTTGAGAGAAAGACAGGAGCAAGAGGTCTCCGCGCAATTATGGAGAACATTATGATGGATGTTATGTATGAAATTCCGTCCGATGACTCTATAGCATGCTGCACAATAACTAAGGATACGGTTGAAAAAGGAACTCCTCCGGAGCTTGAATACAGAACCGATGTAATAGCTAAAGGAGCCGCAAGCCGTGATACAAAAAAGAATAAAAACGGGGAAACTGCATGAATGAAGTGATAAAGGGTTTACCTGTTATCGCACTCAAAGGAATGACCATATTACCATATATGGTCATTCATTTTGATATAAACAGGAAAAACCTTATTGAAACAGTAGAATATGCCATGCTTCATGGCCAGAAGATTTTTATTACGGGATATGCCGGTGATGAACAGCAGGAAGATGGCATGGAAGAACAGCTCAGGGAGACGGGAACAGTCTGTGAAATTAAACAGATAATGAAGCTTCCGGGGAGTGTGCTCCGCGTTATGGTGCGGGGAATGGAAAGAGGAAAAAGCCTATCGTATAATTTTGATGGGAAAATAATGTTTGCTAATGTTGAGATATCGGATGCAGAAGGCATGGATGAACTTTTGACGGCTGCCTATGCGAGGGAGATTAAGGAGCTTGCAAGAGCTTACGCAGCGGTTAATCCCAGACTTAACAAAGAGATTATGGGTAGAATCATGGCTGCAGATGATATATCGGAGCTTATATATCGTATAATTGCGGAATTTCCTTTTGAAAACGGTATAAAGATTGCACTGTACGATTGCGATGACATCATAGAAAGGTGTAACCGGATACGGGAGGCAATCAGTCGGGAGATTGATATAGCGAAAATCCGCAAGCAGTTCATGGAAGAAGTGCATACCGAGATAGACAAGCACCAGAAGGAGTATGTGCTTCGCGAACAGATGAGGGTTATTCGTGAAGAATTAGGTGAAGAGGGCGAAGGAGAGATAGAAGAATTCCTTGAACGTACGAAGAACCTTAATGCTTCCGATGAGATTAAACAGAAGATAAATAAAGAGATAGGACGCTACAGAAGCATGGCTGCGAGTTCCGCAGAGGCGAATGTTATAAGGAGCTATATTGAAACACTGCTTGATATGCCGTGGGATAATATGTCTGAGGACAACAATGATATAAAGAATGCCAAGAAGGTACTTGATAAAGAACACTATGGACTTGATAAAGTTAAGGAGAGGGTACTTGAGTTTCTTGCTGTCAGACAGCTGAACGGTGGAAAGGATTCCCCTGTTGTGTGCCTTGTAGGACCACCGGGAACAGGCAAAACCTCGATTGCAGCCTCTATAGCCAGGGCACTTGGGAAAAAATATGTCAGGATATGTCTCGGAGGTGTGCGCGATGAGGCGGAGATAAGAGGACATAGAAGAACCTACGTCGGAGCAATGCCCGGACGAATTATAGAGGGAATCAAGTCGGCGGGAGTTAAGAATCCGTTGATGCTTCTTGATGAGATTGACAAGACAGGAAAGGACAGCAGAGGAGATACGGCTTCGGCGCTCCTTGAGGTGCTTGACAGCGCTCAGAATTCACACTTTGTCGATCACTATATGGAGGTTCCGGTTGATCTGTCGCAGGTGTTGTTTATCGCCACGGCAAATGATGCCTCAATGATACCGAAGCCGCTCTATGACAGAATGGAAATTATAGAGCTTAGCAGCTATACTGAGAATGAGAAGCTTCACATAGCCTCGGAACATCTTGTCGCAAAGCAGCTTGAGAAAAACGGATTGAGTAAGAAAGAGCTGAATATCAACAAAACCGCTCTTGCAGCGATAATACATGGTTATACACGCGAAGCGGGTGTAAGAAACCTGGAACGAAGGATTGCACAGATATGCCGTGTTACAGCTAAAAAGAAGCTGTCAGGTGAATATGAGGCAGGAAAACAGGTAAAAGTGACTGCGAAAAATCTTGTGGATTTTCTTGGAAAACCAAGATTTAAGGATGACCATGCGGAGGAAAAAGCACAGGTTGGAACTGTGACAGGTCTTGCATGGACAAGCGTAGGTGGGGACACTCTAACAATAGAGGTAGGAACCATGCCGGGCAAGGGTGAGATGATTCTCACAGGAAGCCTTGGAGACGTGATGAAGGAGTCTGCGAGAATAGCACTCAGCTATGTGCGTTCTGTGGCTTCACAATATGGTGTCAAGGATGATTTCTTTGGCAAAAATGACATACATATACACATCCCTGAGGGAGCAGTGCCGAAGGATGGACCATCAGCCGGTATAACAATGTCTGTTGCAATTCTTTCAGCGGTCAGCAATATTCCGGTCAGAGCCAGACTGGCAATGACGGGTGAAGTTACACTCCGCGGAAGAGTGCTGCCTATCGGAGGACTCAAAGAGAAGCTTCTTGCTGCAAAACAATATGGTATCAAAAAGGTACTCATACCCGAACAGAATCAGCCCGATGTGGAAGAGCTTGACGCAGAGATAACAGAGGGCATGGAATTGGTATATGTAAGTGACATGTCACAGGTGGCGCGTGAGTCGCTTGCAACGAATTAGTTAGATAAAATAATATACTTGAAAGGAGCACACGTACATGGTCGTTAAGTCATTAAGTCTGGAAACAGTCTGTGGCATCACAAGCAAGCTCCCGGAGAACAGCTGCCCTGAGGTGGCTTTTGCCGGGAAGTCGAATGTGGGAAAATCATCACTTATCAATGCGCTCGTCAATAGAAAGAGTTTTGCAAGAACTTCGTCAGAGCCGGGCAAGACACAGACAATCAATTTTTATAATGTCAATAATGAGGTCTATCTTGTGGATCTTCCGGGATATGGATATGCCCGTACTTCGATGGAGACTCGCGAGAAGTGGGGGAAGATGATAGAAAAGTACCTTCACACCTCCAAAATGCTTAAGCATGTATTTCTTCTTGTCGATATACGACATGAGCCATCGGCTAATGATGTTAATATGTATGACTGGATAAAATATCAGGGATTTACGCCTGTTGTGATTGCAACTAAGGCGGATAAGCTGAACAGAAGCCAGATACCTAAGCAGGTTAAGCTGGTTCGTGAGACGCTTGGAATGGGAAAAGAAGAAATTCTAATTCCTTTCTCTGCCGAGACCAAGCAGGGCAGAGATGAAATCTGGAACATTATAGAAGATGAGTCATAATGTACTCATATATTTCGGGACTGGCATCCTTCCATCTGCCGCACATCGCGTCAGCTTGCTGCTCATCGGGTACGGTGATGGTTAAATCAATGATTGGGTGACCGTTCTCTTTAACCTGGCAGTGAACAGCGTAATCTCCGTTAGGTGCTTTATAGTACTCGGAGATGTTGTTTACTGCCTCTTTTAATTCATATTTATTGTCACTTAAGAAAAGATTGATGTCCGATACAATGGACGAGGATATCTTATACTTAAAAAAATTGATTGTCTCACGCCCGGAATCAGTGATTGTATAATGGGTGCTGCTGTGGTAGCTTTCCTCAGTTATAAAACCATCTGAGATAAGCGTGTTGAGAACCTCCTGCAGGGTGAAATAAGTTGTATAACCCTTTTCGAGCACAAATTCAGAAATCTGCGCATTGGTCATAGGCGAATTCACGCGGTCTAACATATATAAAATTATCAATTTGTATAGAGTTGATGCGTCAGTTGCCATATTTTTTACCCTGCCATGTGTTCTGCATGACAAATTCCTTCATTATAGTATTAAGTACATTCTTTTTATCGCCGCTCCATGAAGGAGCAAGTAAAAGCCGCTTAGGACCGTCGCCGGTAATGCGGTGAATGACCATCTCAGGTGGTAATTGCTCAATAATAGATACCACAAGAGAGGCATATTCGTCAAGACTCATAATTGAAAAATTGTTGTAATTTTCAGATTTCTCATTCAAATACAGTTTTGCAAGGTCAGTTCCCTCAAGAACGTGAAGCAGTTGGAGCTTGATACCGTCTATTCCCAGCTCGCCGAGATAACGGCAGGTCGCAATCATGTCCTCTTTTGTTTCGCCGGGAAGTCCAAGTATGACGTGGACTATCACAGGAAGACCGGCAGCCTTAAGTCTGTTTACCGCATCTTCAAACACAGAAAGAGGATAACCTCTTCGTATGAGCTGCGCCGTGCGTTCATGAATGGTCTGTAAGCCTAATTCGACAAATACAGGCTTCTTTGTGTTAAGAGAGGAAAGAAGGTCTACTTTTTCCTGTTCAAGACAGTCCGGTCTTGTCCCGATGGACAATCCTAATATATCATTCTGCATTATAACCTGCAAAAAAAGCTGTTCTAAATATGAAACGTCTGCATAGGTATTGGTGTATGCCTGAAAGTAAGCAATATATCCTGCAAAATTCTTTACATTTATCTTAGCTGCTACCTTTTCCCTTGCCTGTGCAAGCTGACAAGGAATATCAGGAATATTCCGCCCTAATTCATTCGAGAAAATCATTGCTGTTGAGGCAAAATCACCCGAACCTCCGGCACTGCAAAAAATACACCCACGATTGTCTATGGTGCCGTCGCGGTTCGGGCAGGTCATGCCACCATTTAAAGACAGCTTGTAAACCTTGCCGCCAAAACGATCTCTATAATATTGATTGAGAGAGTAAAATGGCTTATGAGGATTGTACATATCAGTGAATGTGATCCTTTACAGCCTTGCTTACAACCTCTGCTACGCGAGGGTCAAAGGCTTCAGGAAGAATGTTGTTTTCATTGATATCTTCATCTGCCACAAGACCGGCGATGGCATTGGCTGCGGCAAGCTTCATTTCTTCTGTAATCTGTGTTGCGCGTCCTTCTAAAGCACCCTTGAATATTCCCGGGAAGGCTACAACATTGTTGACCTGATTAGGAAAATCACTTCTTCCTGTACCGACAACGCGTGCACCGGCAGCCTTTGCGACATCCGGCATGATCTCAGGTACAGGATTAGCCATTGCAAATAGGATGGAATCCTTGTTCATGGAGGAAACCATCTCAGGAGTTACGATATTAGGTGCGGATACACCTACAAAAATATCAGCGCCCTTAAGTGCATCAGCGAGAAGACCATGGCGATGGGAAAGGTTGGTAACCTTGACCATCTCCTTCTGCATCCAGTTGAGTCCTTCGGAGTCCTCGGAAAGAATACCGGACTTATCACACATGATAATATTCTTGAAGCCGTATGTAAGTAAAAGCTTGGTGATGGCTACACCTGCGGAGCCGGCACCGTTTACAACCACCTGACAGGATTCCTTATCTTTTCCTGTCACCTTCAGGGCGTTGATTATTCCTGCAAGTACGACAATTGCTGTACCATGCTGGTCGTCGTGGAAAACAGGTATGTCGAGAAGTTTCTTAAGGCGCTCCTCTATCTCAAAGCATCTTGGAGCGGAGATATCCTCAAGGTTGATTCCGCCGAAGGCAGGAGCTATATTGACAACAGTCTTTATTATCTCCTCTGTATCCTGTGTGTCAAGGCAGATAGGAACAGCATTGACGCCGCCGAATTCTTTAAAAAGGACAGCCTTACCCTCCATGACAGGCATTGCTGCATAAGCACCTATGTTCCCAAGACCGAGAACCGCACTTCCGTCGGATACAACAGCCACTGTGTTAGACTTGATTGTATACTTGTAGGCAGCTTCCTTGTCCTTGGCAATAACCTTACATGGTTCTGCAACGCCCGGGGTATATGCAAGGGCTAGATCCTCGCGGGTAGCTATTTTACATTTTGGGGTAGTTTCAAGCTTGCCCTTCCATTCCTCATGAAGCTGTAATGCTTTTTCACTGTTTGTCATTGTAAGAAACCTCCGTTATCTTTAGAGTCAGATATGTGCTGACATTGAACAATTATATCTATATTAACATATATTAAAATATTTTTAAACAATAAAAAGAGAAAAAACGTGGAAAATTCTACAAAAAAAACTTTACAATGGCATATTCGTAGTATAAGATATATTTATCTTATTACAAGTTTTAGATATGGTATTGTTTCTATTACATCGATGCATCCCCCAACGAGTACATTATTATATTGTATATGCAGTAAAAGGAGAATGGTATATGAGAGATAAATTAGAATCCTTGCCACTTTCAGTATTGAAGGACATTGCAAAGGATAAGCAGGTTAAACATTACAGCACTATGAAGAAGGCAGAGCTGATTGATATTCTGGTTAAATTATCGGAGCTTGAAGCAGCGGACGAGGAGAAGGTCGAGGCAGATACAGATACGCCAAAGGTATCGGAGGAGAAGGTATCCTATAGCAGAAGGGAAATGCCTGAGAGACGAGGCAGCAATGAAGAGCGTCCCGTAAGACCTGTACAGCCTAAGAATGATGACCCGTACAGACAGGATTATGACCCGGAGATGGTTGACAAGAGCGGAGATGCACATGGTATTCTTGAGGTTATGCAGGATGGATATGGTTTCATAAGATGTGAGAATTTCCTTCCGGGTGAGAACGATGTATATGTGGCACCGATGCAGATTAAGAGATTCGGTCTTAAGACCGGCGATATTATACATGGATGTAAGAGAGTGAAGAATCAGGGGGAGAAGTTCAGTGCTCTTTTATATATCAAGACAGTGAATGGATTCTCCGTAGCTGAGGTTGCAAGGAGAAGACCGTTTGAGAAGCTTACACCTATATTCCCTAATGAGAGAATACACCTTGAACTGCCGGACAGCAGCGTGGCAATGAGAATTGTAGACCTTATAAGCCCTATCGGAAAGGGACAGAGAGGAATGATTGTCGCACAGCCTAAGGCAGGTAAGACTACATTGCTTAAGCAGATTGCGAACTCTATTCTTAAGAACCATAAGGACATGCATCTTATGATTCTTCTTATCGATGAAAGACCTGAGGAGGTCACGGACATCAAGGAGTCGCTTGAGGGAGATAACGTGGAGGTTATCTACTCAACATTCGATGAGCTGCCGGAGAGACATAAGAGAGTGTCGGAGATGACTATCGAGAGAGCTAAGAGACTTGTTGAGCAGAAGCAGAATGTGGTTATACTTCTTGACAGTATCACAAGACTTGCGAGAGCCTACAATATAGTATGTACACCTAGCGGAAGAACACTTTCCGGAGGTCTTGACCCGGCGGCGCTTCATATGCCTAAGAGATTCTTCGGAGCGGCAAGAAATATAAGAGAGGGCGGAAGCCTTACAATACTTGCCACAGCTCTCATTGATACGGGAAGCAAGATGGATGATGTCGTATATGAGGAGTTCAAGGGAACAGGTAATATGGAACTTGTACTTGACAGAAAACTCTCCGAGAAGAGAATTTTCCCTGCAATAGATATAGTTAAATCAGGAACCAGACGAGAAGATCTTCTTCTTACCGAGGAGGAGCTTGACGCTATGAATTATGTGCGCAAGGCACTCAACGGCTCTCGTGCTGAGGATGCGACCGAATCGATTATCGACCTCTTTACAAGAACAAAGAATAATCAGGAGTTCGTTTCACAGGTTAAAAAGGTTAGATTATTCTAAAAAACAGCTTGCATTCTTATTATAAATATGCTATGATAAACAAGCTGTTTTATTGGAGAGAAATCGGTTATCCGAATTTCGATACAAGAATATAACGAAGAGGTGAAAAAAATGAGAGAAGGAATCCATCCAAATTACTACCAGGCCAAGGTTGTTTGCAACTGCGGTAATGAATTTGTAACTGGGTCAACGAAGGAGTCAATCCACGTTGAAATCTGTTCCAAGTGCCATTCATTCTATACAGGCCAGCAGAAGGCAGCTGCAGCTCGTGGACGTATTGATAAGTTCAATAAGAAGTACGGTGTGCAGAACAACTAGTAATTCAGGAAGACAGGGTTGTGGATTGGTAGAGCTTTACCGGTTCACGACCTTTTTTACTATAACAAGGAATTTATTTTGATATATTTGTGACATGTATGAGATAACCGGTGACCTGCGAAGTGCTCACGGTAATACCATATATGGAGACGTAAAACAGCTTGTGGATTTTACGTTTAATGTGGAGGCTGATAATTGTGAAATCATCAGGTATAGGCGGTCAGGCTGTCATCGAAGGCGTAATGATGAAGAATAAGGACAGGTACGCCGTAGCAGTGAGAAAGCCTGATAATGAGATAGAGGTTATTGTAAAGGAATGCAGCAATCCGGCTGAGAAGTACAGGTTTTTGGGTTGGCCGGTTATAAGAGGTGTGGTTAATTTTATCGATTCGCTGATTGTCGGAATGTCGACACTGAGTTATTCGGCAAGTTTTTATGAGGATGATGAACCGGATGACGATACGAAGATGAATGGGAAGAAAAGGCAAAAGACCAAGGAACAGGAAGCAAAAGAAGAGAAGGCAATGATGACCTTCACGGTTATTTTGTCGATAGTTATGGCGGTGGCTGTATTTATGATTGCGCCATATTATGTTTCCCGTCTATTTGCTCTCTTTGTCAAAAACGATACCGCTGTTATAATTATAGAAGGAATTGTAAGGCTCGCATTTTTTATTATATATGTGAAACTGATTTCCCTTATGAACGATATAAAACGTGTGTATATGTATCACGGGGCGGAGCATAAATGCATTAACTGTATAGAACATGGAATGGATCTTACGGTTGAGAATGTCCTTAAAAGCTCTAAGGAGCACAAAAGGTGCGGAACCAGCTTCCTGCTTATTGTAATGTGCATAAGCATTGTGTTCTTTATGTTTATAAGGGTTGACTCGCCTGTGCTCAGACTGGTGCTGCGTGTTCTGCTTGTGCCTGTAATAGCAGGTGTTTCTTATGAGGTATTAAGACTTGCAGGTAATTCCGATTCTAAATTTATGGATATTGTGAGCAGACCGGGATTATGGCTGCAGCATTTGACCACGAGTGAGCCGGATGCCTCGATGGTCGAGGTGGCGATAGCCTCAGTTGAGGCGGTGTTTGACTGGCGGACGTATGTGGAGAATCTTAAGAAGGAAGAGGCATAGCGGTGGGATATACCAACAGAGAGCTTTTAAAAGAAGGCAGTATGCAGCTTAAGGCGGCAGGAATTACAGAGGCGGATACGGATGCATGGCTGTTATTTTCGGCGTGCACAGGTCTTAACCGCACTGAGTATCTTATGCGTTCGGATGCTATTGTGCCTGATGACAAGGTGGAAGAATATCTTGGAAAGCTAAGACGCAGAGCCGGAAGGGAGCCTGTACAATATATAGAAGAGACTGCTCCGTTTATGGGATTTGATTTCTATGTGAATGAGAATGTCCTTATACCGCGCATGGATACGGAGATACTTGTGTCAGAAGCAATCAAGCGCGCACGGATAATGTTTTCGCAAAGACAGCACGATGTGAGCTTTAGAATACTTGATATGTGCACAGGCTCCGGCTGTATAGCGCAGAGTATGTATCTTCTTTTAAAGAATGAAGGCTGTACGGCCAAGGTTGATGCCGTCGATGTTTCCGAAAAGGCGCTTGAGGTTGCCGGAATAAATGCGTCAAGGCTTGGTGCGCAGGTTAAGCTTATAAGAGGTAACCTGTTTGAGAATGTAGATAATAAATACAGCATGATTTTGTCAAATCCTCCGTATATACGGACGGATGTCATTGCAGACCTTGAGCCGGAGGTGAGGGAGCATGAACCGATGCTCGCACTTGACGGCACAGCGGACGGACTGTACTTTTACAGGAAGATTACAGATAAGGCATGGGATTATCTTGAGAATAATGGCATACTGATGTATGAGATAGGATATGATCAGGCGTTAGAGGTGAGTGACATGTTAAGGCAGAAGGGATATACGGATATTGCCGTTATCAAGGATTTTGCGGGATTGGACAGGGTTGTGGCTGCGAAAAAACCTTGAGTGCATTTGGATGTATTATTGCAGCATTGATAAATGCTAGAGATTGTAATGTAAAAAGAAAGGAAAAAATATGTTTCAGAAGTTAGATGATTTATTGATGAGATATGAGGATTTGACAGCAGAGCTTAACAATCCTTCAGTAGTAGAGAACCAGACACGTTTCAGAAAGCTCATGAAGGAGCAGAGCGACCTCACACCGCTTGTGGACGCATATAAGGAATACAAGGCATGCCAGCAGACTGTTGCAGACAGCCTTGAGATGCTTGACACGGAGAGCGATGAGGAGCTTCGCGAGATGGCGAAGGAGGAACTCAATGATGCGAAGGCCAGAATTGAGGAGCTTGAGCACACTATGAAGATTCTTCTTCTTCCTAAGGACCCTAACGATGACAAGAACGTCATTGTCGAGATACGTGCCGGTGCGGGGGGTGACGAGGCGGCTCTTTTTGCTGCTGAGCTTTTCCGTATGTACACACACTATGTTGAGACTAAGAGATGGAAGGTTGAGGTAATCAATGCCGATGAGACCGGAATCGGCGGAATGAAGGAAGTCGAGTTCATGGTAAAGGGACAGGGCGCATACTCCATTCTCAAGTATGAGAGCGGTGTTCACCGTGTACAGAGAGTGCCTGAGACGGAGTCCGGCGGACGTATCCATACATCCACAGCTTCCGTTGCGGTAATGCCTGAGGCTGAGGAGGTCGATGTACACATTGATGAGAAGGATATTCGAATTGATGTAATGCGTGCCTCAGGAAACGGTGGTCAGTGTGTCAATACAACCGATTCAGCGGTGCGCCTTACACATTACCCTACAGGTATCGTTGTCTACAGCCAGACAGAGAAGTCACAGATACAGAACAAGGAAAAGGCTTTTGCAATACTCAGAGCCAAGCTCTATGAGATGGAGTGCCAGAAGGCGCATGACGCTGAGGCAGATGCACGTAGAAGCCAGATTGGTACAGGAGACCGCTCTGAGAAGATAAGAACCTACAACTTCCCACAGGGACGTGTTACCGACCACAGAATCAATCTTACCCTGTACAAGCTTGATAAGATTATGGACGGAGATATTCAGGAAATAATAGATGCGTGTATAGCTGCCGACCAGGCTGCAAAGCTTGCAAAGATGAATGAGGAAGTCTAAAAAGCCTTGAAGGATTGCAGTAAATTATTGCAATCCTTTATTTTTTTTGATATTATTCTCTTGAAATATGCGTACAGGGAGCTTTGCGGCTCCCACTTTTTGAGTTAATAGGAGCATGGCTATGAAAAATAAAGTATGGCGTATTGCAGAGAATATTATCAGGGTGGGGATAACATTATTTGCAGGCTTTTTGATATGTCTGCTGTTGCAGCATTATCTTGGCAATGATTTCCTTATTCCATCTGTACTTGTGTTATGCGTGTTTCTTATATCAGTATATACGGATGGATATGTGTACGGTATTGTGGGTGCTATATCGAGCGTGTTCATAGTCAATTTTGCATTTACATTTCCGTATTTTAGGATAAGTCTTTCAATGCCGGAGAATGTTGTGTCGGTGTTTATCATGCTTGCAATCACGCTTGTGACATGTTATCTTACAAGCAAGATAAGGTATCAGGAGCAGATAAAGTCTGAGAGTGAGAAGGAGAAGATGCGTGCCAATCTGTTAAGAGCAGTATCGCATGACCTTCGCACCCCGCTTACTACGATATACGGAGCAAGCTCGGCACTGCTTGAAAACGGAGCAGAATTTTCAGATGAACAAAAGAGCAAGCTTTTAAGCGGCATTAAGGAAGATTCGCAGTGGTTGTGCCGCATGGTAGAGAATCTGCTCTCAGTTACCAGATTAGACGGTGATAATGTTAAGATAGTAAAGACACCGATACCGCTTGATGAACTTATCGATTCGGTTCTTGTCAAGTTTCATAAGCATTATCCGGATGTGGATGTTGACCTTCAGATACCGGAGGAGCTGATTATGGTTCCGATGGATCCGATTCTCATGGAACAGGTGGTTATGAATGTTTTAGAGAATGCCGTTATACATGCGGATGGAATGACGAAGCTTCAGCTTGAGGTATATGTTAAAAATGGTAAGGCGGTATTCGAGATTAAGGATAATGGATGTGGTATTCCAGAGGAGATTCTTGCCAATATTTTTACGGGCGGATATGTAAGGCAGGCAGAGATTGCCGATGGACGAAAGGGTAATGCCGGGATAGGGCTGTCGGTGTGCGCAACGATCGTCAAGGCACATGGTGGCTCTATAGTTGCCGAAAACCGTTCTACAGGAGGAGCATGCTTTAGAATCACATTGGATATGGAGGAAGGGGAAGTAAATGAAAAGTAACAGATATAAGATACTCGTAGTTGAAGATGAGCCGAATATTAACGAATTTGTGTGTACCTTGCTTGAAGCCGGGGGATATCAGGTTGTTTCGGCGCTGTCCGGGGGAAGCGCCATGCTGCTTTTCAATTCACACAGACCTGATCTTATCATTCTTGACCTTGGACTTCCGGATATGGATGGGCTTAATGTGTTAAAGCATGTGAGAGAAACATCACTTACTCCTATAATTGTCCTTTCTGCAAG
Organism: uncultured Eubacterium sp.; assembly: GCA_958446835.1. Classification (GTDB taxonomy): domain Bacteria; phylum Bacillota; class Clostridia; order Lachnospirales; family Lachnospiraceae; genus CAG-882. The sequence continues at coordinate 17,226 of CAUCXT010000023.1, read as the reverse complement.
GGACGGAGAGATGGACAAGGTTGAAGCCCTGAACTTGGGAGCAAATGATTATGTGACTAAGCCGTTTGGTTCGGAGGAGTTTCTTGCCAGAGTGAGGACAGCTCTGCGTGTTGCCTCGCACCGTTCGGAAAACGGCATGTTTCCGGGACGAAAATTCGAGATGGATGGGCTTGTAATAGATTATGATGCCCGGAGTGTAAGCGTTGGCGGTGAGCAGATACGTCTTACACAGACAGAGTATAACATTGTGGCATTATTGTCGGAGCATGTTGGAAAGATGCTTACCTATGATTTTATAATACATGAGATATGGGGATATAATGATACAGGAAGTATTAAAAAGCTTCAGGTGAACATGGCAAATATACGAAAGAAGCTGGGCGACAAGCCGGGCAAGAAGAATTATATAATCAACGAGTTAGGTGTTGGGTATAGAATGTAGGAGTTGTTTTGATGTTAAAGAGATTTATAAAATATGTGTCCCAGAATATGCTTGGTATGCTTGGAATGTCATTTTACATACTTGCGGATACTTTTTTCATATCAAAGGCGGTAGGGGCAGATGGAATAACTGCACTCAATCTGGTTCTTCCGCTGTATAATCTTATTTTTGCAATAGGTGCAATGATTGGAGTTGGTTCGGCGATAAGATATGTTGTCGAGCGCGGAAGAAATGACAAGGCGGCAGGAGGATATTTTTTTCATGCGATAGCATGGGCGTTAATTATAAGCAGTGTGTTTATTCTGGCGGGAGCATTTATACCGGACAAGATTATAGCGCTGCTCGGTGGTGACGAGACCATTGTCAATACAGGTAAGAATTACACCAGAATATTTATGATGTTTGCACCGTTCTTTATGTGTAATCATATATGCAACGCTTTCGTAAGAAATGACGGAAATCCTTCAATAGCCATGGCGGCTACCTTGTTCAGCAGCCTTTTTAACGTGGTGTTCGATTATGTGCTTATGTTTCCGCTGGGTCTTTCGATGAGCGGTGCAGCACTTGCAACGGCTCTTTCGCCTATTATAGGTGTGCTTATATGCTGCATTCATTTTAGATCCGAAAAGTGCAGTATATCATTTAAACCTGTCGGTTTATCAATTAAAAAGCTCATATATTCATGTCAGGTAGGTGTGTCCGCATTTGTCGGGGAGATATCATCGGGCGTTATAACAGTTGCATTTAACATGATAATATTAGGACTTGCCGGAAATGTCGGAGTGGCAGCTTATGGAGTGGTTGCCAATATCTCGCTTGTCGCAGTTGCATTTTTTAACGGAATAGCGCAGGGCTCACAGCCGATTGTGAGTGAATGCTACGGCAAGGGAAGGATGAAGGATGTGAAATATGTTGTCGGGCTTGCTTTTAAGACGGCGCTTGTGCTTGCCGTGCTTATCATAGCTGCGATATATATATGGTCCGACCCGATTGCTTCTATTTTCAACAGTGAGAAGAACATGGAGCTTGCGGCGTATGCGCGTGAGGGAATAAGACTGTACTTCATCGGATTTTTGTTTGCCGGTATCAATATCGTGGGAACATCGGCACTCAGTGCGGTTGAAGCGGTCAGATGGGCGTTCACCGCTTCGATAATGAGGGGCTTTGTCGCGATACTCATATTCGCGTTTGCATTGTCGTTCATGTTTGGAATGACAGGTGTGTGGCTTGCTTTTCCGGCGGCAGAGCTTGTGACGATGATTCTGAGTTTAACCGGTATTTCAAAAAGTATCTGGGTTAAGTGCAGGTAATAAATTAACTAAGAAGGAGAATAAAGGATAATGAAAGAGAATAAGATGGGAACTATGCCCATTGATAAGCTGATTATATCAATGTCGCTTCCGATAATGATTTCAATGCTTGTACAGGCGCTATATAATATAGTGGACGGTATATTTGTCGCAAAGATAAGTGAGGACGCGCTAACAGCGGTGTCCATGGCGTTTCCGATACAGAACCTTATGATTGCCGTGGGTGCGGGTACGGCAGTCGGTGTCAATGCACTTCTTGCGCGTTCACTCGGCGAGAAGGACTTTGACAGGGTCAACAAGATTGCAGAAAATGCGGTGTTCCTTGTTGTGTTAAGCTATGCGGCATTCCTGCTCATAGGTCTGTTCCTTGTGGAGCCGTTTTACAGAAGCCAGACGGATATAGAGTCGATTATAACCTACGGTAAGGACTATATGGTTGTTGTCTGCTGTTTTTCATTTGGAATTTTTACACAGCTTATGTTCGAGAGAATGCTGCAGGCTACGGGAAAGACAGTGTATACCATGTTCACGCAGGGGGTTGGAGCTATAATAAATATTATTCTTGACCCGATTCTTATTTTCGGACTTCTCGGTATGCCTAAGCTTGGGGTTACAGGCGCGGCGGTTGCGACAGTCATTGGCCAGATTGTGGCAGGAATTATGGCTGCGACAATCAATCATCTTAAAAACCATGAAGTGAATATCAACATGATAGGATTCAGACCAAGTGGCAGCATTATAAGGATGATATATGGCATCGGTGTTCCTTCGATAGTCATGCAGGCTATAGGTTCTATAATGAATTACGGAATGAATGTGATTCTTATTTCATTTTCTTCAACAGCTACGGCGGTTTTTGGTGTATACTTTAAATTACAGAGTTTTGTGTTCATGCCGGCATTCGGTTTTAACAATGGTGTGATTCCGGTTATTGCATACAATTATGGTGCGGGAAGCCGTGACAGGGTTGTAAAGACAATGAAGCACAGCGTTGCGTATATAATGGGATTATTACTGGTTGGGCTTGTGGTTTTCCAGACAATACCTGAACCGCTTTTAAGACTGTTTGAAGCATCGGACAATATGATTGCGCTGGGTGTTCCTGCACTTAGGATAATAAGCCTGAGTTTTATCTTTGCCGGTTTCTGTATAGCATGCGGAAGTGCGTTTCAGGCGCTTGGAAAGGCAGTATACAGTATGATAGTTTCTGTTGCAAGACAGCTTATAGTGCTTCTTCCCGTGGCATATATGCTTGCACAGCTTGGAAATGTCAACTATGTATGGTGGGCTTTTCCTATTGCGGAGTTTATGTCACTTGCAATGACAATTCTGTTCCTTGTAATATTGAATAAGAAGGTTATATCAAACATAGGCAGGGCACAGGAGGACGCTCAGGGGCAGGAAGTGTAGTGATGGTAATAAGCTATGGCTTGTTATATAAAAAGTAACTGTTGGTTGACAAATGAAAAGAATGAAGATTAGGAGGACATGTATGGTTCAGAACGTAGCAGAAAAAAAGTATTTATTTGCGGAGAAGAAGGAGCAGATAAGGAGAGCTAATGACTTCCTTGTAAAGGGAACAGTGGTTTTTTATTTGTGTGTACTGGCACTGGTATGGATTGCGACACTTAGAAAAATCAGGACTCCGGGATATGCGACGATGATTACGCTGGTTGTACTGCTCATAACAGCGGCGATGATAGCGGTTAACAGACTCAGACCATACAACAATTCCAATAAATATGTTGCTCTTGCAGGAATGTTTGTTATAGGATTTTTGATGGGTTATGCTTTTCACAATTATTATGTGCGATTTATGGCAGTGGTTCCTTTTGTGGGCTGCGTTCTGTTTTTTGATGATAAATTCGCCTGTATTTCAGGTGCAATGGTAAGCTTTGAGAATATATTGGTGACGGTTGTCAAAAATTATGTTATGCATATGTATGTCGGGGAAGATGTGATGGATCAGTTATGTGCTACACTTGTTATCATAATTCTGATGGCTGAGCTTATATTCACCACAAGACTTGCAAAGAAGTTCAACCATGACACCAGACACAGCCTTATGCGTGAGCAGGAAAAGCAGAAGAAGGTCATGGATGAGGTTATTGAGGTAGCTGAGGAGGTAAGAAGGGGAACTGAAAATGCCATGGGAATTATAGGTGAACTTAATCTCTCCACACATACAGTAAATGGTGCGGTTAAGGATATATCGGACAGCACTTACCATACTGCTGAGAACATACAGACGCAGACAACTATGACGAGAAGCATACAGGATTCGATAGAGCAGATACTTGGCCATTCCGAGAAGATGGTTGAGGCCGCAACACAATCCGGGGAGATGAATGATGAGAGCAGAAAGACCATGGAGACGCTCAGAGAGCATTCGAATACCATATATGATACCAGCATGCATGTGTCCGATTCAATGAAGGAGCTTATCGCGCGCACCAACGAGGTTAAGAATATTACAGATACTATTTACGAAATATCCAGTCAGACGAATCTGCTTGCACTTAATGCATCAATTGAGAGCGCAAGAGCCGGTGAAGCCGGCAGAGGTTTTGCTGTTGTCGCAGAGCAGATAAGACAACTTGCAGAAAAGACGCGTCAGGAGACAAAGAATATAGAGGAAATTGTAAATCAGCTTGCACTTAATGCTGAGGACGCGGCGGAGAAAGTAAATAAATCCGTAGCAGCTGCAAATGAGCAGAACAATATGGTAGAGCATGCTACACAGAGCATTGAATCCATGAGTGTAAATGTAAAGAGTCTTGTGACAAGCATAGATGAGATAGACAAGATGTTAAATGACCTCTCTACGGCTAATAATAATATAGTCGACAATATTATGCAGCTCTCCGCAGCTACGGAGGAGGTAACGGCTGCTTCCTCACAGGCAGCAGAACTCAGCGTAAATAACTTAAAGAATGCGGATAGCACCAAGGCGGAGCTTGATCAGGTGCTTGAGGTGTCACATAAGCTGGATAAATATTTATAATGGAGGGTGATGTTATGAGTAAGAGTGTGCTTGTGGTTATAGATATGCAGAATGATTTCATTGACGGTGCGCTTGGAACTAAGGAAGCGCAGGCTATAGTCGGAAATGTGGCGTCATACATAAAGCAGTCCATAAGTGATGAAGCAGAGGTTGTATATACAAGGGATACACATTTCGACAATTATATGGATACGCAGGAGGGAAAGAACCTTCCTGTGCCGCACTGCATTAAAGGAAGCAAAGGTTGGGAGATATGCGATGAGCTTAAAGCTCTCCAGAATGATAGCACGAAGGTATTTGACAAGCTTACTTTCGGTTCGGTGGAGCTTGCAGGATATCTTAAGTCGCTAGAGGGACTTGAGAGCGTGACGCTTGTCGGGCTGTGCACGGATATCTGTGTCATATCCAACGCGATGGTGATTAAGGCTAACCTTCCTGAGGTTGAAATCAAGGTAGTTGAGAACTGCTGCGCCGGAGTGACACCGCAGAGCCATAAGAATGCGCTTGAGGCAATGAAGATGTGCCAGATAAAAGTGGTGTAGACTGCAAAATTAAAAGGTAATTGCGAAACGTATGAGAATAATATGCTGCGTTTCGCAATTACCTTATTTTATTATTATTTCTCTTTCTTCTCAAAAAGCTTGAAGAAATTGCGCACTCCCGGTCCTGCGAAGAATACCTGCCAGCACAGCGCCATAGGAAAGTTGAGTGTAAGCTTCTGGAGCCATACTGCAACAACCTGTGAACCCGGATGTGCGAAGAGCAGTGTTGCGATGAAGCTCATTGTAGGACACATAAGGCATACGATCATGGTGGAAATGCCAAGTGTTATGAAGATTGGGCTGTCCTTGCCCGGTGTTACGAAGCGGAACGCAAGCTTTATCGCGAGCTTCTCAAACACGAACATTTCGAGTATGATTGCTATAGGCCACATGATAGGGATTTCATGGAAGGCTATGAGGAAAATTTGGTTGCTCATACCGCCCATTTCGATTGCGATGTTGTAGCATACCATGGCGTATACCATCACGAAAGCCATGACTGCGGTGAAAATTAGATTCTGTAGAAAAGATTTCTTTTGCATAATGTTGATTCTCCTTTGGATGTATTAATTTTGTGCATAAAAAATACATGTGTGTTGTTCGTTCATCATGCAAACACGCATGTATCGTTTCCAATTATATACCAAAGCTTCCTATGCAGTTCAAACTTTAATATAATAACATAAAAAATTCAATTGTGCAATAAAAAATATTTGTAAAAAGATTACAAAAAAATGAAAAATGTTCATTTTTTTTATAGTTATGGTTGAGAAATTCAATGGAATATAGTATAATATGCTTATAATTTAACAATCTTATTTATAAATTATGTTATGTATCAAAGGAAAAAGGAGTGTGGTTATGGGAGAACCAAGAGAGTTGATTTTAAAGCTTGGCCAGAAGATAACTGACCGAATAGGCGTTAAAGTCACAGAGAATGACCCTGAATACTGGGGTCTTGCCGGAGTTGTCACTGACGAGATGGCAGAGGTCGCACTGGCGATGAAGGTCCGTGTGCCCGACACGGCAGAGAATATCGCAAAGAAGTGCGGCAAGAGTGTTGAGAGGACGGAAGAACTTCTAAAGGAGATGAGTGTTGTCGGTATCATCGAGTATAACTGGGAGAATGCCGACAGACATAAGCAGTATATTCTTCCTATGTTTGTTCCGGGCTGTGCAGAGTTCATGGTGATGAATGGAAAACAGGTTGAGGAGCACCCGGAGGTGGCTGATTTCTTCGAGCAGATGTCACGCCTTCCTCTTGAGAAGGTTACGCCGATGGTTCCGCCGGGAGGCGCGGGAATAGGAATGCATGTCATACCTGTTGAGAAGGCTATACCTGCGACACAGAAGTCTGCGAGTGTTGAGCATATTTCATACTGGCTTAATAAGTACAAGGACAAGTATGCTGTAGGTGCGTGCTCATGTCGCCGCCAGCAGAGAGTAAGAGGCGAGGGAACGGGCGAGATAGAGGGAGAACTCTGTATCGGTGTAGGCGATATGGCAGATTATCTTGTTGAGACAGGAAAGGGACGCTATATTGACATTGATGAGGTTATGGCGATACTTAAGAGAGCAGAGAAGAATGGTTTTGTCCACCAGATAACCAATATCGATGGCCAGGACAAGATATTTGCAATCTGTAACTGTGCACCGGGAGTCTGCAATGCACTTCGCACCTCACAGCTTTTTAACACACCTAATATGTCGCGTTCGGCTTATGTGGCGAGTGTTGACGCAGCAAGCTGTGTTGCCTGCGGACGCTGTGTTGAGTTCTGCCCTACAGGAGCAGCTAAGCTTGGTCAGAAGCTGTGCACCAAGAATGGCAAGGTAGAATATCCGAGACAGGAGCTTCCGGATAAGGTAAAGTGGGGTCCGGACAAGTGGGATCCGAATTATCGTGACAACAGCAAGATTAACTGTTACGATACCGGAACGTCACCATGTAAGACAGCATGTCCGGCACATCTTCCGGTACAGGGTTATGTTAAGATGGCTGCACAGGGAAGATATATGGATGCACTCAAGCTTATCAAGACTGAGAATCCGTTCCCGGCAGTATGTGGCGCTATCTGTAACAGACGCTGCGAGGACGCATGTACAAGAGGCAAGGTTGATGAGGCGGTTGCCATCGACGAGATTAAGAAGTTTATAGCCGCGAAGGAGCTTGAAGCTGATAAGAGATATATTCCTGAGACAGAGAACCATGAAGGTAAATTCTTTGAGGAGAAGATTGCCATTATAGGTGGAGGTCCTGCCGGAATGTCGGCTGCCTATTATCTTCGCGAGAAGGGCTATCCGGTCACTGTATTTGAGAAGGAGAAGAGACCGGGCGGTATGCTTCTTAACGGTATTCCTTCATTCAGACTTGAGAAGAATGTGATTGATGCGGAGATAGAAGTACTCCGTGAGATGGGCATTGAGTTCAAGTGTGGTGTTGAGGTAGGACGCGATGTAACACTTGACGAGCTTCGTGCACAGGGCTACAAGGCATTCTATATCGCCATCGGTGCTCAGGGCGGACGTATGGCAGGTGTTCCGGGTGAGGATGCCGAGGGCGTCATCACAGGTGTTGATTTCTTAAGGAAGATTAACACTGATGAGAACAGTGTGAAGCTTAACGGACGCACAGTTGTAATCGGCGGTGGTAATGTCGCAGTCGATGTAGCAAGAACAGCGGTGAGAGCCGGTTCGTCTGAGGTTTCAATGTTCTGTCTTGAGTCGAGAGAGGGCATGCCGGCAGCAGCAGATGAGGTACATGAGGCTGAGGAAGAGAACATAAAGATTGGAAATGGCTGGGGACCTAAGGAGATTCTTACCGAGAATGGACATGTCAAGGGAATAGTATTCAAGAAATGTGTATCCGTTCTTGACGAGAATAAGCGCTTCAACCCGGTTTACAATGAGGATGAATTACTCACTGTCGAGTGTGAGAATATTATTCTCTCAATCGGCCAGTCGATTGTGTGGGGCGACCTTTTAAAGGGCAGCAAGGTTGAGTTAAGACCTAACAAGGCTGCTATCGCCGACCCTGTCACCTACCAGACTGCGGAGCCTGATATCTTCGTTGGCGGAGACGTATATACCGGACCTCGTTTTGCCATCGATGCCATAGCGGCGGGCAAGGAAGGCTGTGTATCTATTCATCGTTTTGTACATAAGGGACATAGCCTCACGCTGGCACGAAATATGAGAAAGTTCATAGAGCTTGACAAGGATGATATTGTTCTTGAGAGCTTTGACAACTCACCAAGACAGGTGCCGGGCAAGAAAAATGGTCTTGACGGAACATTCCGCGATAATCGTGAGACATTCACGGAGGAGCAGGTCAGGAAGGAGGCTAATCGTTGCCTTGGATGCGGTGCTACAGTAGTTGACCCGAATAAGTGTATCGGCTGCGGAATATGTACAACGAAGTGTGAGTTCGACGCTGTTCATCTTAGCAGAGATATTCCTGCCGCAAGCAATATGTACAAGTCCGAGGACAAGATGAAGGCAATTCTTCCTTATATGCTTAAGAGAGAGGTCAAGATTATTTTCAACAAGGATAAGTCAAAGAAATAGTCATGCTGCCGTATGTGAGCTTGATATGAGGAAAGAAAATGCACGAATTAGGAATAATTGTACACATAACAAAGACACTTGGTGAGCTTGCTGTGGAAAATAAGCTCACGAATATTGCTTCTGTGACTCTTGAGATAGGCGAGGTAAGCGGAATCGTTCCGGATTATCTCACAGACTGCTGGCAGTATTACAGGAAGAGGGATGAGCTGATAAAGGACTCAGAGCTAAAGATTGAGATCCTTCCGGCAACTACATACTGCGAGGATTGTGAAAAGACATATCCTACCGTGAAGTATGGACGTGAGTGCCCTTACTGCCATGGACCGCATACCTATCTGTTGGAGGGAAACGAGTGCAATATCAAGGAGATTGAGGCGTGTTGATGTAGGAGAGCCGCAGACTGTCTGTCATGCGCGCAGAGGAAACAAAAGTAACAATTTAAAATACGAAATGGGAGCCGAATCACGGCTCCCCATAAGAAAAGAGGGATAATTATGTTATTTCATGTATATGGAGATAATGCCATTTATCAGTGGCTTGTAATGCTTGCAGTGCTTGCGGGACTTATCCTGTTAAATGAATTTGCAAGACGTACTAAGGTTGGAGGACTTGTGATGTTCGGAGTTATTCCGGCAGTTCTCACAGTATATTTTATTGTTGTGGCAATCGCAGCCAGAGCGGGTGCAGAGTGGGCTGTCAACAACCAGACCCATATCTATATGAACGGCTGGTTCCATTATGCTAAGCTGTATGCGGCACTCACAGGCTGTATCGGCTTTATGATGATCAAGTACGAGTGGGGAATAGGAAAGAAGCATTGGTTCAAGGCATTCCCATTCGCAATCGTTGCTATCAATATCCTTATCGCTGTTGCCAGTGATTTTGAGTCGGCAATCAATGGATGGTATTCATGGTGGTTATCCTCAGAGGGTGTATGGCTCTATGGTGGATGGCACAATGTACTTAACGGAATTGCCGGTATACTCAATATCTTCTGTATGACAGGCTGGTGGGCTGTATATTCTTCAAAGGATAAGAAGGATATGATATGGCCTGATATGATCTGGGTATATATAATCGTATACGATATCTGGAACTTTGCTTATACATACAACTGTCTCCCTACCCATTCATGGTTCTGCGGTGTGGCACTCTTACTTGCACCTACAATCGCAGCACTTATCTGGAACAAGGGCGGCTGGATTATGAACCGTGCAAATACATTATGTATCTGGTGTATGTTTGCACAGGTGTTCCCTCTTTTTCAGGAGACATTCCACGACGGAACAACCTTCTATCCATGGGCAACTATCACAAAGCAGTATGCGGACGGAACAGTTTCTAACATTGTTGCAGGAACAAGCGCTAATGCAGATCCTACAGCTATGACAATTGTCAGTGCTACAGCGCTTATCGTCAACATAATAGCTCTTTCATATATTGTTGTTAAGTCTGTTAAGAACAAGAAGAACCCATATACAGGCGAAGTATTTACAGACTTCAAGTATTACAAGGCAGCTAAGGACAGAGCAGTTGTAAAGTAAAGACATTGTAGTAACAGAAAAAATGAGGCAACATAGATGGCTAAGCAGACGCAGAAGTTTATTATGAGCACCTTTATGCAGCTTTTGGAAAACGAGAGTCTTGATAAGATAACGGTGCGTGATATTGTGGAGGAGTGTGAAATCAACAGGAACACCTTCTACTATCACTACAGCGATATATATGATCTCCTTGACGATGTGTTCCGCGTGGAGACAGAGAAATTCATGTCGGAGGACGTTGATGAGAACACAACCTTCGGCGAGGAATATGAGAGGGCTGCACGTTTTGTACTTAAATACAAAAAGGCAATCCTTCACATATATGACTCAAAAAAGCGTGATGTTTTGCAGAACTATCTGGAGACTCTTGCGTTCTCCTTCATCAGCAGATTTGTGAAGAAGGAGGCGGATGGGTATGGGCTGCCGGATGAGGATATTGATTATATCACAGGCTTTTATACCCACGCCATAGTCGGAAATACGATTGAATGGATTAAGAGAAAGCTGCCATCGGGGCAGGAAAAGTTCATTGCAAGAACAGCCGGAACCTTCAATGCCACGGTGAAGGATATGATAAGACAATGTCTTGAGGAACAGCAGTATTATATAATAACAAAAGCACAAAAAGAGACTTTATAAATCTGATTTAGCATAGCTGGCTAAGATGATAAAAGTGTCCGGAAATTAAGTTTTCGGACACTTTTTATTTTTTGTCTGAAAATCAGACATTTGTGCGGTTTTGTCTGTTTTAAAATAAGTGGGAATAGGTTATTATAACCATACAAGGTAACAAATGAATACCAATCAGAAGCAGTGATATGGAGGATTAGAATGAAACAGCTGAAAATAGTAAAGAATATGTATATTGTGATGGATGTATGCCTCATAATTGTTGGTCTGCTGATTTTGTTCAGTCCGATAAAGGCAATCAATGTCCTGTGCAGAATATTCGGAGTTGTTCTGGTTCTGTTAGGTGCGGTTAAGATTCTCGGCTATTTTACCAAGGATATATTCCAACTGGCATTTCAGTTTGATTTTGCACTTGGTATTATATCTGTAATCTTAGGAGCTGTGCTTATATTCAGAACCTCATACATGGTGGAAATTCTATCTGTGTGTGTGGGAATATTTATTCTGATTGACGGAGCACTGAAGCTTCAGACTGCGGTGGATGCAAGAAAATTCGGAATTGAGAAATGGTGGCTTATTCTCATAATTGCCTTGCTTGTATCTATAGTAGGAATAATACTCATGGTTACTCCATTTGCCGCACAGACGGTGGCTGCGTGGGTAATCGGTATTAACCTTGTACTTGACGGTGTGCTCAATATCTGTGTTGTATTGAGTACGGTAAAGACATTACGCAGGAAGAGACTGGAAGTCTGATACAGAACTTTCGGGTTATATTTTCTATTAAGCAATTATCAATAAAAATGGAAAGGTGGACAAGAGTATGAGTAAAGGTAAGAAGAAAATGAGACTGGTTGCGTCAGCACTCGCCATCGGAGCAGGTGTTGCGGCAGTAAATGCAGTGAGAAAGAAGAATGATGAAGGCAAGCAGGGTGATTCACCCAAAAGCACCGAAAAGAAGGGAATGCCTGAAGAAAGAAAGGAAGAGCTTAAGCAGTTTCGCAACACGGAGCGCGGAAAATATGAGAAAAACAGCAAAGGAATTTACTACACAAACGGTAATTATGAAGCCTTTGCGCGCCCTGAGAAGCCTGAAGGTGTTGATGGGAAGTCAGCATACCTTGTAGGAAGCGGTCTTGCTTCACTCGCTGCTGCATGTTTCCTTGTAAGAGATGCGCAGATGCCGGGAAAGAATATTCATATTCTTGAGGCTATGGATGTAGCAGGTGGTGCCTGCGATGGTATAAATGACCCTACAAGAGGCTATGTAATGCGTGGCGGACGTGAGATGGAGAACCATTTCGAATGTCTGTGGGATCTGTTCAGAAGTATTCCTTCAATCGAGACACCGGGAGTATCGGTTCTTGATGAATACTATTGGCTCAACAAGCATGACCCTAACTATTCGTTATGCCGTGCCACAGTCAACCGTGGAGAGGATGCACATACAGATGGCAAGTTCAACTTAAGCCAGAAGGGCTGCATGGAGATTATGAAGCTGTTCTTCACAAAGGACGAGGATCTCTATGACAAGACCATTGAGGATGTATTCGATGACGAGGTATTTAAGTCCGATTTCTGGTTATACTGGAGAACAATGTTTGCATTTGAGAACTGGCACAGTGCTCTTGAGATGAAGCTCTACTTCCAGAGATTTATTCATCATATCGGTGGACTTCCGGACTTTAGTGCTCTTAAGTTTACCAAGTACAACCAGTATGAATCCCTCATCCTTCCTATGAAGAAGTACCTTGAGAAGGCAGGCGTTAAGTTTGAGTTCAACACAGAGGTAACCAATGTTGAATTCGATATAACAGGTGAGAAGAAGGTTGCAAAGAGAATTATATGCAAGCACAAGGGCGAGGAGAAGATTATAGACCTCACAGAGAACGATATGGTATTTGTAACCAACGGAAGCTGTACAGAGAGTACAATCTATGGTTCACATACTCAGGCACCTGTAGGTGATGCTGAGGTTAGAACGAGCGGTGTATGGAGCCTTTGGAAGAATATTGCAAAGCAGAGCCCTGATTTCGGACATCCGGAGAAGTTCTGTTCCGATATTTCCAAGACAAATTGGGAGTCCGCTACGGTTACAACATCGGATGAGACAATCATAAATGCAATCAAGAAGATTTGTAAGAGAGATCCAAGAACAGGAAATGTTGTTACCGGCGGTATCGTAAGCTGCAAGGATTCTAAGTGGTTACTTAGCTGGACAATCAACAGACAGGGACAGTTCAAGGAGCAGAAGAAGGAAGAGGTATGTGTATGGGTATACAGCCTGTTCACGGATGTTCCGGGCGACTATGTGAAGAAGCCTATGAAGGAATGTACAGGTGAGGAGATTGCAGCAGAGTGGCTGTATCACCTTGGAATACCTGTAGACCAGATAGATGAGCTTGCCAAGGATAAGGTTGTATCAGTTCCTACCATGATGCCTTATATCACAGCGTTCTTCATGCCGAGAAGAAAGGGAGATCGTCCTGATGTCATTCCTGATGGCTGCGTTAACTTCGCATTCCTTGGACAGTTCGCTGAGACTCCAAGAGACACAATATTCACAACAGAGTACTCTGTCAGAACAGCCATGGAGGCTGTATACGGACTTCTCGGTGTGGACAGAGGTGTTCCTGAGGTATGGGGCAGCGTATACGATGTGAGAGAACTGCTTGACAGCTCAGTAAAGCTCATGGATGGAAAATCCCCACTTGAGATTGAGCTTCCGGGACCACTCAACGCACTCAAGAAGCCTATCATCAAGAAGATTAAGGGAACCGCTATTGAGAAGCTATTAAGAGACCACGGAGTATTGAGAGACTACATGTAATATGCAGGTTTGCCGGTTGTATTACGGTGCTGCGATGACAATATAAATATAGTACAAACATGTGAATGTCCGCTATATAAGACGTGCAGAAATGGTGAATGTCATTTCTGCACGTCTTTTTTTTGAAAAGACAATGTAAATAATATACAAAAATAATGTATATTTATACAATATTATGTGCGAAAATAGATATTGTTAATGGTTTGCAATTGTGCTATCCTAACGATATAAGAAATCAGTGAATTTCTAAGGAGGAAAATTTATGAAAAAGATTATTGCAGTTATTGCGGCACTCACTATGGTAGTTGCCTCACTTACAGCCTGCCAAAAGTCAGGGGACAGCACAGCTAAGACAGCCAAGGTTATCGATATCGACCTTACAAGTGAGGAATATGCATTCGGTGTTGACAAGGATCAGCCGGAGCTTCTTGAGAAGGTTAATGCGTTTATCAAGGAAATCAAGGAAAACGGTAAGTTTGATGAGATATGCAGCCACTATTTCGGAGACGGTGAGCCTGTAGGCGTCGCTTCTTCAGCTTATGATGCAAGCAAGGATCAGCTTGTTGTAGCTACCAACGCAGCATTCGAGCCATTCGAGTACATGATTGGTGACAAGTACACAGGAATTGATATGGAGATTGCCGGTGCCCTTGCAGAGTATCTTGGCGTTGAGCTTGTTGTTCAGAACATGGATTTCGATGCTGTATGTCTTTCGGTTGGCCAGCACAAGTGTGATATCGCAATGGCAGGTCTTACAGTTAAGCCGGACAGAGAAGAGTATGTTACGTTCTCTGATTCATACTACAGCGCTTCACAGAGACTTATCGTTACATCCGATAACACAGAGTTCGATTCATGCAAGACAGCCGATGATGTCAATGCAATTTTAGCAGCTAAGGACAGCAAGGTTAAGATTGGTGTACAGAACGGAACAACAGGTCAGTTCTATGTAGAGGGCGATGCTGATTGGGGCTTCACAGGCTTTGCAGCACAGTCGGTTGGCTACAAGAACGGTTCACTTGCAGTACAGGATCTTCTGAATGGTAACATCGATTATGTAATCATCGATTCAGCTCCTGCTAAGTGTATCACAGAAGCCATCAACAAGATGCAGTAAGAATAACGGATATATTCCTTCCGCGAAAGCGTGAGGAATATATGCGAAAGAGATAAGAGAGGTTTAAATGGGCAATTTTGGTCAGAAGGTCAGTAAATTTATTGAAATTTTCATCGAACAAAATGGCTATGTAAGAGTGTTAGAAGGGTTGAAAAATACCCTTCTAATTGCAGTTATAGGACTTATTATAGGTATTGTCTTAGGAACTCTTATAGCCACAGTCAGGGTTATACCTAAGTATAAGGTATTGCCGCGCATACTTAACGGAATATGCAGCTTCTATGTCGGACTTTTTAGAGGAACACCTATGGTGGTACAGCTCCTTGTATTTTATTATGTTCTCCTTCCACTTATCGGGGTAAAGATGACAGGAGTACAGGTGTCAATGCTGGTATTCGGTCTTAACAGTGCAGCTTACATATCTGAGATTATGCGAAGCGGTATCATGTCGGTCGATGCAGGACAGCTTGAAGCGGGAAGAGCCGTGGGACTTAGCTTCTCCGTTTCGATGGTTAAGATTGTCATACCGCAGGCGGTTAAGAACATTCTCCCGACACTTGGCAATGAGTTCATTGCACTTATCAAGGAGACATCGGTAGTGAGCTTCGTCGGCGCGGCAGATTTATATGTTGCATTCAACTATATAGGAAGCAACAGCTATGAATTTATGGTGCCATATCTTGTAATGGCGATAATTTATATTGTAATCGTGCTTTTGATAAGCGGTGGAATTAAACTTATGGAAAGGAGCCTGAGAAAGAGTGATAGACGTAATTAATCTTGAGAAGCATTTCGGAAGCAATAAGATATTAAAGGGAATCAATATCACTGTAAATAAAGGAGATATTCTTGTTGTCATCGGACCGTCAGGTTCCGGAAAGAGTACATTCCTTCGTTGTCTCAACTGTATGGAGGACCCTACAGGGGGACAGATTATCTTCAACGGCGTTGATATAGCTGATATGAAGGTTGATATCAATATTCACAGAAGACATATGGGAATGGTGTTCCAGCACTTTAATCTGTTCTCAAACAAGACGGTTATACAGAATATTATGCTTGCGCCGGTGTATGTCCAGTGTCAGGAATTAAGGAAGGCAAAGCGTAAAAATGCCATTACCGGATTTACCAATATATTCAGGGGCAAGGGAAAGAAAAAGCAGCTTATACCGATAACAACCACCAAGGCTGAGATAAAGAAGAAGGCAAGAGAGAATGCCATGAGTCTTCTTGGAAGAATCGGATTGCAGGATAAGGCAGATGTGTACCCATCAACATTGTCCGGCGGACAGAAGCAGAGAGTGGCAATAGTCCGTGCACTTGCCATGAATCCGGATGTTATTCTTTTTGATGAGCCTACGAGTGCGCTTGATCCAGAGATGGTAGGAGAAGTGCTTGATCTTATGAAGGCTCTTGCCAAAGAGGGAATGACAATGATTATAGTTACACATGAGATGGGATTTGCCAGAGAGGTTGCCAACAGGGTAATCTTTATTGATGATGGTCAGATACTTGAGAGCGCTCCGCCTCAGGAGTTCTTCTCCAACCCTAAGAATCCGCGTCTCAAGGAGTTTTTATCAAAAGTTCTTGCGTAGCAAGAACTTTTTGTTCTTGCGTAGCAAGAACTTTTTGTTCTTGAGTAGCAAGAACTTTTTGTTCTTGCGTAGCAAGAACTTTTTGTTCTTACGTAGCAAGAATTTTTTGTTCCTGCGTAGCAGGAGTTTTGGCATATATGCAGTTTCATGATTGGCATTTTTGTGAGAGGGGATAATGTATGGTAAACAGAAGAAGTTTAAGGGATTTTTATGACAAATATACGAAAAACCTCAAGCAGGAAGAGGCAATCAATGATTCATTGTTAAAGGCAGATGATCAGGAGGAATGGATTGATAACCTGAGGTCGAAGTCAAAGATGCTGCGCGCTATTTATATAGAGAATGAGGCAATGATAAATCTTTATATAAGGCCGTTTATTGAGCAGGAGAGCCGTCTTGATGATGAGCTGGCAGATGAGTTTTTGATACAGACAAGAAACCTTTTTGAGCAGGATATTACGGATAGGTTGATATGTATAGACATGGCGATTGTATTGCAGCGCTATTTTAAGAAAAACGGAGATTTTCCGAGATTGTTTCTTATAACCTATATTCTGGGTGGAATGTACAGCAGGCTGTCCGGCGCTCAGAACGTGAAAAAGTGTCTTGAATGTTATGACTTTATCAGAAAGCAATTTCCTGATTATG
>CAUCXT010000022.1 GCA_958446835.1 uncultured Eubacterium sp. | reverse complement strand
TTGAAATATTTGAATTACTTCCTGATACGGATTATACATGGGAAAAATATGAAGAGGCCAATTTTATGAGGGCATATTGGCATTATCAGAGGCATGGTACAGTCATTGTCTTGGGAGATTCACATGTGAATTTTTTTTCAGGAGCAGAGTTATTAGATTTTATTCCGATAGGTCATAAAGTAAATACATGTCCTATATTGGGGGAGAAGAGATTTACGCCACTACATCTTGGACCTTGTCTTGCGTACAATGTGGACAATCCAAATGCCGGTTACAATTCAATGGAAAAGACGGAATGGCTGTGCGATAATTTTATTATTCCGGGTGCGAAGATTGTATGTTCGTTTGGAGAAATAGATATAAGAGTACATGTTATTAAGCAGTCTGAACTTCAAAATACATCGGTTGAGAATATCGTAAATGGAATACTTGCACATTATTATACGTTACTAAAACGGCTTAAGAATAGTGGCTATGAGGTATGGTGCTGGGGACCGATTGCGACACAAAGGGACAGTAATGAGCAGGATGAGTTATTCCCGCATTATGGTTCGGAGAGGGATAGAAATAGGGCAACAAAATATTTCAATGATACATTGCATAAGTGGTGTGATGAAAATGGTATTGGATTTATGAGCATTTTTTATTCGATGATAAATGAAAACTTTACGACAAAGATAGAGTATTTATCCGAAGATGGATGCCATCTTGGACAACACGCAAGAGAACTGGCTGAGGTTGAGTGGGAAAGATTATTTAGAAAATAAAGAGCATAGCACATTAAAAGAGAGGCGTATAAATGGGCGGAGAGTTTGACAATCAGTATGATGTCCTTGTGATGGTAGTTCCAAAGGATTTTTTAAGGCTCAGAGATAATTATAAAAGATATTCAGAATATCTTCCGGGCAAAAATATATATTTTGTTGGTAATGCTGAGGTAGGAAAGCTTGTAGATGAATCAGCACTTGGAGAACGTATTAAATGGATTGATGAGAATACGATTTTACCGTTTGCTGTGGTTCATAAAGCTATGGAAGAACGCATGGAGAGCTTGCTTGCAGGACGTCGACTTCCGAGAAATATTACGGGATGGTATTACCAACAGTTTTTGAAGATGCAGTATGCCAGAATGTGTAAGGATAAATATTACATGGTATGGGACGGAGATACAATTCCATGCAGGCGTTTCTCGATGTTTTCAGAAGCTGGGAAACCGTATCTTGATTTAAAACATGAGTATCATGAGGAATATTTTAACACACTTGCAAAGCTTATTCCTAATCTTCATAAATGTATTGGCAAGTCATTTATATCTGAACATATGCTTATGCGTTGTGACCTTATGTGTGAAATGCTGGGGGAAATAGAAGAATCTGGTTATAACGGAACAGAATTCTGGGAAAAAATAATATGGTCAATAGAGATGGATAAGATACAATCCAACAGCTTCAGCGAATTTGAAAGCTTTGGCACATATATATGTCTTAAGCACCCTGATTGCTATAAACTTCGCAATTGGAATTCATTCAGATACGGTGGGGCTTTTTTCCATTCGGACTCCATAACCGACAGCGATTATGAGTGGCTTGGAAAGGATTTCTTTGCAATATCGTTTGAGAAGGCGCATTATGTAAGAGAAGATCATGAAAATCTGTTTAACAATAAAGCGTATCAGTCTAAATTATCGGCAAGGCAGATGCTTGAAATTGCTCAGGAGGAGTTTGAGGGAGACAGTTATAAGGAAGTGTGGGATTAAAAATGAAATCGGCTTCCTGCCGGAGGTTGTCATGCCATTCGGCAGAAAGCGCAGAACGCGAGCGTGCTTCCTCAGGTGCAGAAGATGATGGAGCTGATTCTTAAGATGTAGTGGGGATATGTGCGGATGAGAGTGAGCCACCCATTGAATGATGTATATGCCTATGTCTATGTCGAATAGACAGGAGGGATTGTATATCGTTTGATGGGTGGCTTATATTTTTTTGTTTTGAGTATCTTATAAAATATCTAATTGATTAAATACGAAACAAAAATTGGATGCAGTTGAGATTATGACAACTCTGGCAGGTCACAAATGAAAATAGGTGTGGTAGACTTAAATATAGAGTATATTTAAAAGGGTATTTGCAGATGCGAAAGGAAGAAACATAGATTGGGATATATATTGGGAAAAATTAGTACAAAATAAGAGACTAGCGCAGAAAATAGAAGATTTGAATCAGGTGGATAATTTAAGAAAAAATGACTTTACAACGGAAAAGATTTGCCATACAATATGTGATAATTATTTTAAGGAATGGAAACCACATCTTGAAGAAGTAAAAAGTGAATTTTTAAAGCTGATAGACCAATTTAAGGAAGTTCATTTACAGACTAACAGAATTAAAAATATAGACAGTCTGTTGGTAAAAGTCATAAATAAGAGGTATGATTATATAGCGGATTTCGATAATCTATATTCTAATATAAACGGAACAAATTATAAGAATATTATAACTGATTTAATTGGTATGCGGCTGATTATAAATTATCGTGGAAAATGGCAGGAGATTCATAGTGAAATCACAGAACATTTTCCTTATGCAGATATGGATTTGTATAAGAAATATAAATTAATTCCTTTTGAAGATGTTAATAGAGACATATTAGCAGAGATTCCGACAGTATACTATGCCGCAGGTGATAGAATTGATGAGTATGGTGCTTATGAGATGGTTCCAAAGCAGCATAGTAAAGGATATAGAAGCATACATTATGTTGTATTGTTCAAAGGTGTGTATATTGGAATACAGGTTAGGACAATTTATGATGAGGCATGGAGCGATTGTGACCATAATTATGTTTATAAACAGGACGAGAACAAAAGCCATACGGCTTTAGAGTGCTTGTCGAAAATATTATGTGAACTTACGAATATATCTAATGATATGGGAGATAATATGCGAGATATTTTTGAGGATGAAAAAATGGTTGACCAAAGGGATGGAACATGGAAAACAACACAGGAATGTGTTGATATATTTGATGAGGAGTTAAAGCGGGTGCAACAGGCATATGAAAAACTTGAGAGTTTTCGTACTAGGTTAATCGTTTAGGCATTGTGAAAGGTGGGATGACAAATGAGCGAAAGAGGACATTTATATGGGATTCAATTGGTTCAATTAATAAAGACAGGAGAGTTAAAGAAGGATTATCGACCAAATCATGGTAATGAGTTTACAGGCGGAGCAGAAGAATTGCATAAGATGAGATTTTGCAATTATATTAGTTCATGCTCAGCTATGCTTATGGACGAACGTTTGAAGGCAGCTTCAAGGAGAGGGTATTATGGATAAGAGTTGTTCAACAAATGATGACAGTTATTTATATATTGTGGAGAAATTTGGGGAAGAAAAGGTACATTCAAGATATGAATGGTTATATACCTTGATGGAGGAATTCCTTAGAATAAAAAAATACAGGACGATGCGTTTATTTCAAGTGATATTCTGAATCATGTAGTTGTTGATTATTTTGTTGATATTGACAGATTGAAAATGTTCCAGAATATTCAAAAAACACATGAATCAAAGATTTATGCATATCTGGCATTCTGGTTGTTGAGACATAAGCCATTACAGCTAAAAAAAGGAGATAACGCAGAACGGGTTGCTTTTATAAACGAGGAATTCGTATGTGACTTGATAAGAGGGTACTTGTTTTCCGAACCGGAGAATTGTGCTATACTGAATAACCAAAGAGAAGTAGTAGATAATTTCATTGGGACATTGCTATATTACTTTAAATATAGGGATTATTCTGCTAAAAATATAGAGTTAATAATTTTAGCTTTTCAGGCGGGCAGAGGATATCAGTATTCCGTGGATAGGCAGTGAAAATTAAATAGGAAAGGAATTAAAATATATGCCATTCTGAATAAGAGTGGCATATATTATTTCGCTCATTGCCAACATTCGGGGCGGTATCCTTCGGATACCGCCCCATTACTATAAATATCCAGATAACAACATATAATTATAAAAATGTCCCAAAAACTTGACTTTTGTCCCAGAAAACTGTATTCTATTTCTATAGTGCAGGAGGTGTAGCAATGAAAAAACAAAGTGTATTAAACCTGATAAAATATCACGTTGAAAAGAATGAAAATGGCTTTCGGAATGAGGCGATAGGCATAGCAAGGTACTTTGACAGTATTGGGGATGAGCAGTTAGCAGAATACATTATGGGACTTATTGCAGAATCAAACTTATACACTCCACAGGGAAGCGATTATGAAAGTGAGTTTCTTAAACAGGTTGATACCAGAGGCGTGGCACCGCTGTATCTGCCGACGGATATTTCGGAGGACGTTAAGGGAATAATCAATGCGGTAAATCATAATGTAGGCATTAATAAGTTTCTGTTTGAAGGATTGCCGGGAAGCGGAAAGACGGAGGCGGCAAAGCAGGTGGCAAGGCTGTTAGACAGGACATTGTATTGCGTTGATTTTGAAAATTTAATTGATAGCAAACTGGGGCAGACTAATAAAAATATTGCGGCTGTATTCAATGAAATAAATTGTCTGCCATATTCGAATAAGGTTGTTGTTTTGTTTGATGAGATAGATGCGATAGCATTGGACAGGGTCAGTTCGAATGATGTGCGCGAGATGGGGAGAGCGACATCAACAATTCTGCGTGAGTTAGATAGATTAACGGATTTGAATAAAGAAATTGTAATTATAGCTACGACGAATCTTTTTTCTAATTTTGATAAAGCATTAATTAGAAGATTTGATGCGGTTATCAATTTTGATAGGTATAAGAAAGAAGATTTAATTGAGGTGGCAGAATACTACTTTGCTTCCTTTTCAAAGAATTTCAAGAATATCTCCAAGGACACAAGATTGTTCAGAAAAATACTTTCTTTGTGTCCTAATTTGCCATACCCGGGGGATCTTAAAAATGTTATTAAAACATCGCTGGCGTTTAGTGATGTTAATTCGGAATATGATTATTTGAGGAGATTGTATAACTATCTTGTCGGGAATATTGATGGCACGGATATTTCCACTTTGTATGAGCAGGGATTTACTGTACGTGAAATTGAAAAGCTGAAGGGGGAGTCGAAAAGCAGTGTATCCAGAAAACTGAATAAGGAGGATTTACCGGATGAATAATGTTCTTGAACTGAAAGGAAAGCGCTTTGTGCAGGAGCCTAAGCATGGAAATGGCGGTGGGGTGGCGATGAATAGCAAGGTTGTTGTCACCGGAGAGCATATTATGAAGCTTCGGGAAAAGCTTTTATTGCTAAGAGATTTCTGGAAGAATGAAGATAAGCCGTTTTCCGGAATATTGATAAGCGTTCATTACAATAAAATTGTTGCAAAATCTAACAGGATATCAGGACTATTAAAAGGCGAACAGTCTAATTATGCAATTGTCGGGGCAAAATTTAACCGTGAAAAGACAAAGCACATAATTACTTATTTTCTGGAAGAAAAGGATCTTGAAAAAAGTATTGTGCTCTTGGAAAATACATGCAGAGTTTTCTCAACATATTTTGCAGAAGGAATTTCTAAGGATTTATTTGAGCAAAAATTATTTTTTGACAGAATAAAGTATGAACAGTTTTGTTTAAATAAAACATTGTTCAGACAGATTGTTGCAGATGTTTCATATATAGATGACTTCGACGTTGAGATAGCACATAATTATAATAAAGACAGCATTATTACATTATATGATATTGGTGTAGACATTAAAACGGTTTTTAATAAAATAGGTATTGATGTATTATCTTCCAGAATACTTGATAATCGAACGGTTTTTCTTGACGAAAACCAGATAAACTTATTGTATGACAAGGTGCCATATCTTGTTGCGATGGCAACAGAGAATCTTTCAGATTTATCACCGGATGATTTTATAGAAAAATATGAGAGAGATATTACCTTAATTCCGTCTCCGGGAATTGAACCGACAATAGGGGTTATCGACACCTTGTTTGATACAAGAGCATATTTTTCAGAATGGGTAGAATACCATGACATGGTAGATAACAATATTCCTAAAGGACAGAATGATTATCGCCATGGAACAGCAGTGTCCTCAATAATAGTAGATGGCCCTAAACTGAATCCGTGGTTGGATGACGGATGCGGCAGATTCAGGGTGCGTCATTTTGGAGTTGCAGCAGGAGCACAGTTTTCATCATTTACTATCATAAAGCTTATAAAAAGAATCATTGAGGGAAATAAAGATATAAAGGTATGGAACATTTCGCTGGGAAGCAATCAGGAGGTAAATGATAATTTTATTTCGGCAGAAGCCGCTGTGTTGGATCAGTTACAGTATGAGAACGATGTAATATTTGTTGTAGCGGGAACAAACAAATCACGCGCAGATATAGAAAAAATAGGCTCTCCCGCAGATTCGATTAATAGTATGGTTGTAAATTCAGTGACAAAGAGCGGTTTATCTACAAAGTATTCACGCAAGGGTTTAGCTTTATCTTTTTTTGCAAAGCCGGATGTAAGCTACTATGGAGGAAGTGAGGAACAATATATTCAGGTATGTGAACCATTGGGTGTTACATTGGTTGCAGGAACTTCCTTTGCGGCTCCTTGGATAGCAAGAAAATTGGCGTATTTGATTAATATACTGGGGTTGAATAGGGAGGTCGCCAAGGCTTTGATTATTGATGCTGCCAGAGGATGGAATGATGCGCCGACTCCGGAAGAAGTAGCGTTATATGGACATGGAATTGTTCCGATAAAGATTACAGATATTATTCAGACGCCCGAAGATGAAATAAAATTTTTAGTGACGGATGTAAGTGAAAAATGGAATACCTATAATTATCATTTCCCTATTCCTTTGAAAGGCGATGCTTATCCGTATTTTGCGAGAGCAACAATGTGTTATTTTCCATTGTGCGATAGAGCTCAGGGTGTAGATTATACCAACACCGAACTGAATCTTCATTTTGGACGAATTAAGGATAATGGTAAATTGAATGAGATAAATGAAGATAAGCAGAATCAGTGTGATGATATAGGTGAAGCTGGAAGATACATACTTGAAGGCGACGCAAGAGAACGATTCAGGAAATGGGACAATGTTAAATATATTGCAGAAAAGGTAAGGGACAGACGCATTCCAAAGAAGGCATATAAAAACAAAAATTGGGGAATGGAAATAAAGACAAATAACAGGCTTGATCCTAAAGATGGTATTGGCTTGAGATTTGGAGTGGTTGTTACAATCAAGGAGATGTATGGTGTAAACAGAATTGACGAGTTTATAAAAAATTGTAACTTTAATGGATGGCTTGTAAACACAATAGACATCCAGAACAGAATAGATATACACCAGAAAGTTAATGAGGAAATAGACTTCGAGTAGCAGTGAACAAAGAATGTGATAAAAGTATGCAAATAAAGGCATGCAAACAATAGGATGTAAATAAAAGCGCATAAATAAATGAATAAAAATACATAAACAGAAGTGGAGGCAGCATACATGGTTACAGCACTGATTCTTTCCGGCGGCACCGGAACGCGCCTTGGCGCGAATATACCGAAGCAATACATTGAAGTGAACAATCAACCTATTATATCCTACTGCTTTGAGACACTTGCAGTGAGTCGGTATATAGATGCTATATGGATTGTGGCAGATGAACGATGGCAGGAATATATAGAACAAAAAGTTAAGTCTTATGATATATATGACAGATTCAGAGGCTTTTCAAGACCCGGAGCGAACCGCCAGCTATCTATTTTTAATGGCTTAAGTGATATAAGAAACGGATTGGATAAACTTGGCGTGACGCCAACGGAAAGAGGCAGTGTATTAGTGCATGATGCAGCGCGCCCACTGCTGTCGGAGGAGTTGATAGCACGCTGTGTTGAGGGGGCGAAGGAACATGACGGTGCGATGCCGGTTCTTCCGATGAAGGACACAGTGTATCTTAGCAATGATGGTGTGAGCGTATCGGAGCTTCTTGACCGCAGTAGGCTCTTTGCAGGACAGGCACCGGAACTGTTTGACATTGAGAAGTATTATGCGGCTAATGTTAAACTTTTGCCGGATAAAATATTGTCAATCAATGGTTCTACGGAGCCGGCTGTGATGGCAGGGATGGATATTGCGATGGTGTCGGGGGATGAGAATAACTTTAAGATTACAACGATGGCGGATTTGGAGAGGTTTAAGCAGAAAACTAATATATAGAAGGCAGTTTAAAGTTATATAAGAGGAGGCGTTCTCTATGAAAGCATGGGTACTACACAACATAGGAAATATAACATTGGATGAGGTTGCTATCCCTCAGCCGGCGGCAGGAGAGGTGCTGCTTAAGGTGCGTGCGGCAGGAATATGCGGTTCGGATATACCACGTATATACGACACTGGGGCACATAGCATGCCGCTCATTCCGGGACATGAGTTCGCCGGTGAGGTGGTAGCAGTTGGAGAAGGAGTGAATGATAGCTGGATTGGAAAGCGGACAGGTGTGTTTCCGCTTATTCCGTGTAGAAAGTGCAGGCCATGCAGTGAGCGCAGGTACGAGATGTGCCGCGGTTACAGCTATCTTGGTTCGAGACGTGATGGAGGATTCGCTGAGTATGTGGCGGTTCCGGAGTGGAATCTGATAGAGCTTGCCGCAAACGTCTCATACGAGGAGGCGGCAATGTCTGAGCCGATGGCGGTTGCGGTTCATGCAATAAGGCGTGTGCAGCCCGAAGTAAACGACACAGTTGTAGTGTATGGACTTGGAACCATCGGAGAGCTTATAGTGATGTTTCTTGTAGATATGGGAATCAAGAATATTTTTGTAGTTGGCAATAAGGAATTTCAGAAGAAAAATATGCTCAAGCTGGGAATTTCAGAAAAAAATTACTGTGATGGTAAAAGTGGTGGCAGGAGTGATAATGTAAAGAGCTGGGTGCTGGAGCACACGGATGGTTATGGTGCGGATGTTGTATTTGAGTGTGTTGGAAATAATACAACCGTGGCACAGGCGGTTGATATTGCGGCACCTGCGGGGCGTGTGTGCATGGTAGGAAATCCGCACTCTGATATGGAACTGCCTAGAGACGTGTACTGGAAGATTCTAAGGCACCAGCTTATTGTGACCGGAACATGGAATTCGACATACTACGGCTGTGAATCACCTGATTGTGCTAAGGATGACTGGCATTATGTGCAGGAGAGGCTTGCCAAGAGAGCGATTCATCCGGAGGAGCTCATCACACACAGGTATGGTATGAAGGAGCTTTGCAATGGCTTTGAAATAATGCACAACAAGACAGAGGATTACGTGAAGATTATGGTGGAGTTGTAGACGGCAGGATACTGTACATACATTACCTTATGTAAAAATATGTTTTTGCATAAAAACTGCAGCATTATATAGTTTCGTGGAAAATGTTACTGCATAGTAATACGATTTTGCAAAAAAACTGCTACTGTATAATTATACGGCTTTGCGGGAAAAGCAACTGCACAGCTATATATTTATGTGAAAATATCGCCATAATATTATATAATTCCGTGAAACTACAGCTATTATAATATATTATTTCGTGAAAACAACGACAAGATATTACATAATTCTGTGATAAATTAAGTAAAATGCCATGAATTTTCGTGGATACAATCCCCCGGATGTGATATACTTATAAAAAAAGCAATCATAAAAGGCAATTATAAAAAACAATCTAATTGTATGGGGTGACGCTTTATGTATATAAGAAGAAAGATAGATGACTATTTGCTGCGTTGGAAAGAGGACAAAGACAGGCTTCCGCTTATTGTGAAAGGTGCAAGACAGATTGGAAAGACTGAGTCGATATTACATTTTGCTTACGGCAGCTATGCTAATGTTGTGTATATCAATTTTGCGCTTCAGCCGAAGTATAAGACGATTCTGTCGGATGGATATGGGGTTGATAATATTCTTAAGAATATTTCACTTATCGCTCCGGAAAAAGCTATTGTGCCACATGAGACTATTATTATATTTGATGAACTACAGGAATGTCCGGATATTGCAACTTCATTGAAGTCATTTAAGATAGATGGACGATATGATGTGATATGCAGTGGTTCTATGCTTGGACTTAACTATAAAAATATTCATAGCAACAGTGTCGGATATAAAATGGATTACGACATGTATTCTCTTGATTTTGAAGAGTTTCTCTGGGCTAAGGGATACAGTGACAATGTGATTGAAGATATGCTGGGACACATGTTGGATATCCGCCCTTTTAACGAAACGGAGATGGCGGTGTACAGGGCGTTATTTTTGGATTTTTGCGTTTTAGGCGGAATGCCGGCGGTAATAAAAAGATATATTGAGACGGGATTTTTTACGGATACGCTTGCGATACAGAGACAGATTATGCTGGATTATGAGGAGGATGTGCGCAAGTACGCGGTCGGACTTGACCAGACGAAGATTATAAATGTGTTTAGAAGCATTCCGGTGCAGTTGGCAAAGGAGAACAAGAAGTTTCAGTTGTCGAAGGTGTCACATTCCGCAAGAACGCGCGAATATCAAGGCTGTATAGACTGGCTAAAGGATGCCGGAACGGTAACTACATGCTATTGCATGGCGTTTCCTGAGCTTCCAATAAAGGGAAATTATGATGAGAATAAGTATAAGCTGTATTATCCTGATACAGGGCTGTTAGTGTCGTGTCTTGATGATGAAGCTCAGGATGATTTGCGCTCCAACAAAAATCTGGGCGTGTACAATGGCGCCCTGTATGAAAATTTTGTTGCGGAGGCATTTATGAAGCAGGGGATACCTTTGTTTTATTATAGAACGGAGGATTCTCAATTGGAAGCGGACTTTTTTGTGAGGTCGAAGAACGAACTTATACCTGTTGAGGTAAAAGCAGGAAATAACAGCGCTAAATCAATGAAAAATCTTATCAGAAACAGCAAGTACCCGGATATAAAGCATGGAATTAAGCTTTGTGCCGGGAATGTTGGTGCGGGCAATGAAATATATACTTTTCCTTATTTTTGCGACTTTTTGATGAAAGGCTATATTTCATTGCAGAATATCTTTGAGTAGTATAATGAGGCAGCAGGAGCTCTGCAAGGGTTTCGAGATAATGCACAACAAGACAGAGGATTATGTGAAGATTATGGTGAAACTATGAGAATACTTTTTTACTGCTGGAAAGCATACAATCAGGCAGACATAATATCGGCGCTCAGACGACGTGGGCATACGGTCGACACATTTGAGATGGAGCTTGGCAATTTCGAGGTTGACGAGAATTTCACTTGCAAGTTTAGAAATATGCTGCTCACTGGGGAGAAAAATTCAGCCTGCAATAATGTGCCGGAGACAAAAGAGGATGGATGTTATAAGTGCGGTACAGCGGAAACGGTGAGCAGTGTGTACAACGCTGTGTTTTCAGTGAATTATTTTCCGATTATCTCCGATATATGTGAACAATTTTCGGAAACGGGCATCAAGTATATATGCTGGACGTGCGACAGCCCGCTGTCTACGATGTATCATCAGTCCATCTTTAACAAATGTAACTACATATTTATATTTGATAAATTCTGCTACATGGAATTTAAGGAGCGCGGAGCGAATGTGTTCTATCTTCCGCTTGCGGCGGCTGTGGAGAGGGCGGATGAGGTGCTGGAACATCAATACGATATAATAAACAGCGGTATACATCATAGAGTTGATGACATAGAGTGCAGAGAGCAGAGAGTACAAGAAGAACAGAGAGAGCACAGCGAGCCGGACGGAAGCGTCTGCTCAGACCTGAATACAGGCAATGAAGTAAATTGCGGATATGGCGATTCAGATGACCACAGTTATGACTATCTATATGACGTCTCCTTCATCGGCAGCATGTATCGAAAGAACTCCTATGACGAGATTAAGGACATGCTTCCGGACTATGTGCGAGGGTATTTTGACGCGCTTATGAAGCTTCAGATGGAGATATACGGTGAGAACTATATAGACGGTATGCTCACAGCGGAGATAATTGATGAGCTCAACAAGCATTTCAGAATAGAGAAGAGTGAGCGCTCCTTTTCAAATATATCCCTTATTTTTTCGACTACGGTACTTGGCTTTAAGATAGCCCAGTTGGAGAGGTATAAGCTGCTGGGGGCACTGTCAAAGAGATACGATGTCAGCGTGTTCACAGATGATGAGAATGCGGATTTTGTGCTGGCGCACAATATGGGGCCGGTGCGGTACTGGGATGAATCGCCGGTGGTGTTTTACAACAGCAGGATTAATCTGAATTTTACGATAAGAAATATAAGGAGCGGGATTCCTCTGAGGGTGTGGGACATACTTGCGGCGGGCGGGTTCTGCATTACCAACTTCCAACCGGAGCTTGTCATGTATTTTAAGAACGGTGAGGATATTGTGTGGTTTGAGGATGAGGCAGACCTTGTGAAAAAGGTGGGCTATTATCTTTCACATGAGGATGAGAGAAAGCGGATTGCTTTAAATGGACAGAAAAAGGTGCGGGAGCTGCATAATTATGATGTCAGGCTCAGAGCGATTGAAGAGGTGGTTAACTAAAAGACCGGTCTGCCTTACAGCGACCGGTCGAACATCATTCCTGTGTAGATTGATGTGGAGTAGGTGGAGGATATAAGCTTGTGTGGATTCTTATATGCCACTACCTTCTTATTTATATATTCCATAGGGTTAATCTCAATGTTATTGATTCTTTTTCTCAGGGCATCCTTAAATGTCCCAAGGTTATTGAGATTGTCAAAAATGGAGCCTGATTTTGCCGCCGCTTTCAAGATGTCGGAATCAACGGACAAGGTATTGTCATCGTTTACGGTAAAGCCGTTGCTCTCTAAGGTCTGGCGGTAGCGCTTGACTGTGGATGTAACGGTAGAACGAAGCATGTGCAGTTCATGTGTGTCCTTGCGGTTGGATAACTCAAGAAAGCGGTTGTAGTTGTCGGCGAGCTTGTTATATTCCTCAAGCAGGGCACTGCCGTCCTTCATTGCGGTAACCTTGCCTTCGCCGTACTCTGCGGAAGTTCCGTGGAGTGTAACTTCATAACAGCCGTCAACGAGAAATGAATTGTTTTCGGATATCGTTGACTTGCCATTGAGGTCAAAGACAGCGTTGGATGGATAACTGTCAATATTATCAAGACCATACAGCTTGACAGCACCGGTTAAATGATTAGTGTTTCCCTCGGTGATTCTGAACTGGGTAGGAGAACCTTTGCGGCTGCCCGTTGTCTGTGAAGTAATCTTGAGCGCCTTCTGTGCATACTGATTCTGGATAACCTCTGCATCAAGACCTATACCGGAACGCGATATGGACTTGGCGAGCTTATCCAGAATAGTTCCGTTATTGTCATCGTCATTGACAGCAAATTCAAGCGAGTATGTGCTGCCGTTGTTCTCAATATTAAAAGCGTAAGTCCCCGGAAAGAGAATCTTAGCTCCGGAGGACACATATTCACCTATGTTCACCTGTGGTGAGGCAATCTGCTTGACATTGAAGGTAAGCTCACTGTCATCCGGAATACTGCTTCCTGAATAGTTGACGGTGACCAGAGCAGGATTGTCGGATACAGCGGTAATCCCTATAGGGGCAGTGTCATCCGAGATGTCGGTAATGTCACTCAAGGTATCGGTAAGCGCACGCGCGGCTTCCTTGATGTCGATGGCGAGTTTTTGGGAGCTCTCAGACATATCTACCTTATATAAAGGGGCAGCTCTGTTAATCTTGACAATGTTGTTGTATATATCGCGCAGTTCACTCTTCTTGTGGGAGTCATGGCGTGATACCGTTCTGTTTCCGTATGTACTTATATAATAATCATATACACTGTTAATCAAAAGTGTCACCTCCATGTGGCGCAATTATATAGTGACTGAAAATCCGTTTGCAGTCATGATGAATATAAGTTCACATAAAATTCACAATCTAATTAAGGTAAATATAACATATAATAGGAAGAAGTACAATAAAAATATTAAAAAAAAAGCTTGACTTACAATATACCCTATGATATTCTAAACTAGCTATGGAAGAGCTAAGGCTTTTTTTTTATGCCTTAAAAACACTAATTATTAAAAGAAACTAATTGGAGGTGGAAGTTGTGCGTGTAAAGATAACATTGGCATGTACAGAGTGCAAGCAGCGTAATTACAACATGACTAAGGACAAGAAGACACATCCGGACAGAATGGAGACAAAGAAGTATTGTAAGTTCTGTAAGTCACACACATTACACAAGGAAACAAAGTAATTGGAGGTAATTATGGGCGATTCTGAAAAGAAGAGTAAGAAGCCGGCTGCCAAGAAGACAAGCTGGTTCAAGGGCCTTAAGGGACAGTTCAAGACTATCTCATGGCCGACCCCGGAGACCGTCGGTAAACAGACCAGTGCGGTTGTGATTATCTCAGTTATTTTAGGTGTGCTGATAACCGTTATTGATATTGTGTTTCGTTTCGGTTTAGGGTTCTTAGTAAAGTAAGGAAAAGGTGGATTAGGAATGTCAGAGGCAAATTGGTATGTAGCCCATACCTACTCAGGATACGAGAATAAGGTTAAGGCTAACATTGAAAAGACAATTGAAAACAGACATCTTCAGGATCAGATTCTTGAGGTTCTGGTACCAATGGAAGACGTTCAGGAAGTTAAGAACGGCGTTACCAAGCAGGTTCAGCGCAAGATGTTCCCTGGATATGTCCTTGTGAACATGATTATGAATGATGATACCTGGTATGTTGTTCGTAACACCAGAGGCGTTACCGGCTTTGTCGGAC
Organism: uncultured Eubacterium sp.; assembly: GCA_958446835.1. GTDB lineage: Bacteria > Bacillota > Clostridia > Lachnospirales > Lachnospiraceae > CAG-882. The sequence goes on along the minus strand of CAUCXT010000022.1, from coordinate 33,486 downwards.
CGGGATCTAAGCCTGTTCCTTTGTCAGAGTCCGAGATTAAGGCGTTAGGCATGGGCGATGTCATCCTTGCTGCAGATTCAGAGTACAAGGTTGGCGACAGCATCATCGTAACGAGCGGCGTCTGGGATAAGACAGTCGGCATGATTAAGAGCGTCAACGCAGGCAAGCGCAGCGTTACAATCAACGTCGACATGTTCGGTCGTGAAACACCGGTTGAGTTAAGTTTCACAGAGATTAAGAAAATGTAACAATTTTTGATGCGTCCGTTATGCATTGTACATAATATACACAGCATACGGAAGTGGGAGGGATTTCCCCGCAATTACCACATTATTTAGGAGGTGCCAAAATGGCAAAGAAAGTAGAAGGTTATATCAAATTACAGATTCCAGGCGGCAAAGCAACACCAGCTCCACCAGTTGGTCCTGCACTTGGTCAGCATGGTGTTAACATCATGCAGTTCACAAAGGAGTTCAACGCTAGAACAGCAGATCAGGACGGAATGATCATTCCTGTTGTTATCACTGTTTACGCTGACAGAAGCTTCAGCTTCGTAACAAAGACTCCTCCAGCAGCAGTTCTTCTTAAGAAGGCTTGTAATCTTAAGTCTGCATCAGGTGTTCCTAACAAGACTAAGGTTGCAACAATTAAGAGATCTGAGGTTCAGAAGATTGCTGAGCTTAAGATGCCGGATCTCAACGCAGCATCCGTTGAAGCAGCTACAAGCATGATCGCTGGTACTGCAAGAAGTATGGGTATCGTTGTAGAGGATTAATTTGAATCAATTTCGGCATGGAGCCGAGCACAAGACGTGGGAGGGATTTCCCCGCAAATACCACTAGGAGGTTATTAATAATGAAAAAAGGTAAGAAATATACAGAAGCTGCCAAGTTAATCGATCGTACAATGGCTTACGATCCAGCTGAAGCAGTAGCTTTAGTTAAGAAGGCAGCAACTGCAAAGTTTGACGAGACAGTTGAAGCGCATATCAGAACAGGTTGTGACGGACGTCACGCAGAGCAGCAGATTCGTGGTGCTGTAGTTCTTCCTCACGGAACAGGTAAGACTGTAAGAGTTTTAGTTTTCGCTAAGGGTGACAAGGCTAATGAGGCTGAGGCAGCCGGAGCTGATTATGTAGGCGGCGAGGAGCTTATTCCGAAGATCCAGAACGATGGTTGGTTTGAGTTCGACGTAGTTGTTGCTACACCTGATATGATGGGCGTTGTTGGTCGTCTTGGTCGTGTACTTGGACCTAAGGGCTTAATGCCAAACCCTAAGGCTGGTACAGTTACTATGGATGTAACAAAGGCTATCAACGAGATCAAGGCTGGTAAGATTGAGTACAGACTTGACAAGACTAACATTGTACATGTTCCAGTTGGAAAGGTTTCTTTCACAGAAGAGCAGTTAGCAGACAACTTCCAGGCTATCATGGATGCAATCGTTAAGGCTAAGCCTTCATCATTAAAGGGAACATACTTAAAGAACATTACACTTGCTTCCACAATGGGTCCTGGTGTAAAGGTTAACACATCTAAGTACGTTGGTTAATCCTTCTTTAGTTCGGTAAGTATTTCTGTTTTTTGAAAAAACGGTTGACACCGGATATATATTAATGATATAATGCATTCCGTTCGGGACTTCCGGACGGAATGTAATATACAGATTTCTGTTTGTATGAATGGGAATCGACTCTCTTTCTTATAGCTTATATAACGAATGAGAGATTTTGCCGTAGACAGCAGGTATCCGGACGGATATAAGGCTAAGTACACCTGCCGAGGGATAATATAAGTATCAGACTTATGTGTGCTCTCCGGCTACGGGGGGCTTTTTTCTTATATTATATATGGCAAAGAAAAATATAATAGGAGGAAGAAATCATGGCAAAAGTAGAGATTAAGAAGCCAATCGTTGATGAGATCAGCGCAGCTCTCGATGGCGCAGCAGCAGCAGTTGTTGTTGACTATCGTGGACTTACAGTTGAGCAGGATACACAGCTTCGTAAGCAGTTAAGAGAAGCTGGTGTTACTTATAAGGTATATAAGAACACTCTTATCAACAAGGCTGTTAAGGATACTCCTTTTGAGGAACTTTCTAAGAACCTTGAGGGACCTACAGCTATCGCTATCTCTAAGACTGACGCTACAGCTCCTGCAAGAGTATTATATCAGTTCGCGCAGACAGCAGACAAGCTTCAGTTAAAGGGCGGTGTTGTTGATGGCACATACTATGATGAGAATGGTATCAAGGTTATTGCTACTATCCCATCAAGAGACGAATTACTTTCCAAGTTCCTTGGAAGCATTCAGTCCCCTGTTACCAACTTTGCTCGTGTTCTTAAGCAGATCGCTGAGAAGAACGCAGAGGCTTAATTCATTCAGGGTTAGGTACGAATAATAATCTGGCTGTTTACTATATAAATGGTAGGCGGCTGCATGAATCATGAATGTTCATGTGAAACAATATTAAAATATTCAAAATATTTAATGGAGGAAAATAAAATGACAACTCAGGAAATTATTGAAGTAATCAAGGGTTTAACAGTATTAGAGCTTAACGATCTCGTTAAGGCATGTGAGGAAGAGTTCGGCGTATCTGCAGCAGCAGGCGTTGTAGTTGCAGCAGCAGGTGCTGGCGCAGCAGCAGCTGAGGAGAAGACAGAGTTCGATGTAGAGCTTACAGAGGGCGCTGGCGTTCCAGTTATCAAGGTTGTTCGTGAGATCACAGGCTTAGGTCTTAAGGAAGCTAAGGATCTTGTTACATCCGCTCCTAAGGTAGTTAAGGAGGGCGTTAGCAAGGAAGAGGCTGAGGCTATTAAGAAGCAGCTTGAAGAGGCTGGTGCAAAGGTTACTATTAAGTAATTTTACCCAACGAGGTTTGAAGGCTATGCGGCGACGCATAGCCTTTTTTGCATTTGTAGAAAATATATAAAAAATTACAAAAAAATATTCAAATAGGGCTTGACATCTTTAAAAAGTGGTGCTACACTGGAAAATGCTACATTATGGGTGAAAGTCCCTATTAATGCAAATTTATGGAAAACCATATTAAATCAACGCAAGGGGTGAAACGTCAATGGAAAAAAACAGATTACGTCCGATGCATTATGGCAAAAGTATTCGTATGAGCTATTCAAGACGGAACGAGGTTCTTGAGATGCCAGACCTTATCGAAATCCAGAAAGATTCATATAAGTGGTTCCTTAAGGAAGGCCTTAAGGAAGCTTTCGCGGATATCTCTCCTATTGCGGATTACAGTGGTCATTTGAGCCTGGAATTCGTAGACTTCGCATTGTGTGAGGAAGATGTGAAGTATTCAATAGAAGAGTGTAAGGAGAGGGATGCTACTTATGCTGCGCCACTTAAGGTAAAGGTAAGACTTTACAATAAGGAGACAGAGGAAATCAAGGAGCATGAGATTTTCATGGGTGACCTGCCTATTATGACAGCTACAGGTACCTTCGTCATCAATGGTGCTGAACGAGTTATCGTTAGCCAGTTAGTGCGTTCTCCTGGTATCTATTATGAGATTGGACATGACAAGGTTGGTAAAGAGTTATTCTCATGTACAGTTATTCCTAATAGAGGTGCGTGGTTAGAGTATGAAACGGACGCTAACGACGTTTTCTCCGTGCGTGTAGATAGAACTAGAAAGGTTCCTGTTACAGTGCTCATCCGTGCACTTGGTTATGGAACCAATGCTCAGATTATTGACCTTTTCGGCGAGGAGCCTAAGATTATGGCGAGCCTTGCCAAGGATACAAGTGATGACTACCAGTCAGGTCTTCTTGAGTTATACAAGAAGATAAGACCGGGTGAGCCTCTTTCTGTAGACAGTGCAGAGAGTCTCATCAATGCAATGTTCTTCGACCCAAGAAGATATGATCTCGCTAAGGTAGGTCGTTACAAGTTTAATAAGAAGCTTAATCTTCGCAACCGTATCGCAGGTCAGACACTTGCCGATGATGTTGTTGATACAACAACAGGTGAGGTGCTTGCAGAGGCTGGAACTGTTCTCACTAAGGAGCAGGCTCTTGACATTCAGAACGCTGCTGTACCTTTTGTATGGCTTCAGTGCGGTGAGAGAAGAGTTAAGGTTCTCTCCAACATGATGGTAGATATTACTAAGCATGTTGATATAACAGAGGAAGAGGCTAAGGAACTTGGAGTTAACGAGAGCGTATTTTATCCGGTTCTCTCACAGATACTTGCTGAGAACAGCAATCTTGATGATATCAAGGCTGCAATCCGCAAGAATATTGGTGACCTCATTCCTAAGCATATTACTATAGAAGATATTATGGCTTCCATCAACTATAATATGCACCTCGAGTACCATGTCGGAAACAAGGATGACATCGATCACCTTGGCAACAGACGTATTCGTGCGGTTGGTGAGCTTTTACAGAATCAGTACAGAATCGGTCTTTCAAGAATGGAGCGTGTTGTAAGAGAGAGAATGACAACACAGGATCTTGATGGCGTTACTGCACAGACACTTATAAATATTAAGCCTGTTACTGCGGCAGTTAAGGAGTTCTTCGGAAGCTCCCAGCTTTCACAGTTCATGGATCAGAACAACCCACTCTCTGAGATTACTCATAAGAGAAGACTCTCAGCGTTAGGACCTGGTGGTCTTTCAAGAGACCGTGCCGGATTCGAGGTTCGAGATGTTCATTATACTCATTATGGTAGAATGTGTCCTATTGAGACCCCTGAGGGTCCTAACATCGGACTTATCAACTCTCTTGCAGCTTATGCGAGAATCAATGAGTATGGTTTTGTTGAGGCTCCGTACAGAGTTGTTGACAAGACAGATCCTAAGAATCCTGTCGTAACAGACGAGGTTCGTTATCTCACAGCAGATGAGGAAGATAACTACTATGTTGCACAGGCTAATGCCGAGCTTGATGCAGAGGGACATTTTGTCAAGAATTCTGTATCAGGTCGTTTCAGAGAAGAGACTTCTGAGTTTGCAAAGAGCAAGATTGACCTTATGGACGTGTCACCTAAGATGGTATTCTCAGTTGCTACATCCATGATTCCTTTCCTTGAGAACGATGATGCTAACCGTGCCCTCATGGGATCCAACATGCAGCGTCAGGCGGTTCCGCTTCTCACAACAGAGGCGCCGGTTGTCGGTACAGGAATGGAGCACAAGGCTGCTGTAGACTCAGGTATGTGTGTCGTAGCTAAGAATGCAGGTGTTGTTGATCTTGCCACATCAAGGGAAATCAACATTAAGCTTGCAAATGGAACTGTAGATAAGTATCGTCTTACTAAGTTCGCACGAAGCAACCAGAGCAACTGTTACAATCAGAAGCCGATAGTTACAAAGGGTGATGTTGTTGAGAAGGGTCAGGTTATCGCTGATGGTCCATCAACCTCCAATGGTGAGATCGCTCTTGGTAAGAACCCTCTCATCGGTTTCATGACATGGGAAGGTTATAATTACGAGGATGCCGTTTTACTTAGTGAGCGTCTGGTAATGGATGATGTATATACATCTATTCATATAGAGGAGTACGAGGCAGAGGCAAGAGATACCAAGCTCGGACCTGAGGAGATCACAAGGGATGTTCCGGGTGTCGGCGATGATGCGCTCAAGGATCTTGATGACAGAGGTATCATCCGTATCGGTGCTGAGGTTCGTGCCGGAGATATTCTTGTAGGTAAGGTTACTCCTAAGGGTGAGACTGAGCTTACAGCTGAGGAAAGACTTCTTCGTGCTATTTTCGGTGAGAAGGCAAGAGAGGTAAGGGATACATCCCTTAAGGTTCCTCATGGTGAATATGGTATTATTATTGATGCTAAGGTATTTACAAGAGAGAATGGCGATGAGCTTTCACCTGGTGTAAATCAGTCCGTTCGTATCTACATCGCACAGAAGAGAAAAATCTCTGTCGGCGATAAGATGGCTGGACGTCATGGTAACAAGGGTGTCGTTTCAAGAATTCTTCCTGTGGAGGATATGCCTTTCCTTCCAAACGGCAGACCGCTTGATATCGTTCTTAACCCACTCGGCGTGCCTTCACGAATGAATATCGGACAGGTGCTTGAGATTCACTTAAGCCTTGCTGCCAAGGCTCTTGGCTTTAACGTATCGACACCTATTTTTGAGGGCGCAGACGAGCGTGCAATCATGGATACACTTGATCTTGCCAACGATTATGTAAATATGGAGTGGGAAGATTTCAAGGAGAAGCATAAGGATGATGTAAACGAAGGCGTCATGCAGTACCTTGGTGAACATCTTGACCACAGAAAAGAGTGGAAGGGAGTTCCTATTTCGAGAGATGGTAAGGTAAGACTCAGAGATGGTAGAACAGGAGAATATTTTGACAGCCCTGTTACAATCGGACACATGCACTACCTGAAGCTTCACCATCTGGTTGACGATAAGATTCATGCCCGTTCAACCGGTCCATACTCACTCGTTACACAGCAGCCACTTGGTGGTAAGGCACAGTTCGGTGGGCAGCGTTTCGGAGAGATGGAGGTTTGGGCACTCGAGGCCTATGGTGCATCATATACTCTTCAGGAGATCCTTACAGTTAAGTCCGATGATGTTGTAGGACGTGTTAAGACTTACGAAGCAATTATCAAAGGCGATAATATTCCTGAGCCGGGTATTCCTGAATCCTTCAAGGTATTATTACAGGAGCTCAGATCACTTGCACTTGATGTTAAGGTTCTTGACGAAAACGGAGAGGAAGTTAACATTCAGGAGAGCATAATCGGTGGCGACGAGACACCAAACTATGACGAGCTTAAGGATTTCAAGTATGATGATGGCGAGTTTGGCGAGCATGGCTACCAGAAGCAGGAATTTGTTGATGGAGAGATGTCAAATGTTGAAGAAAATGATGACGATGATTTTGACGATTCAGACTTTGGCAGTGATGATGATTTCTCCGATGATGAAGAATAATAGAAGGGAGTTCCTAAAATGCCAGAGACAGTGAATAATGAATCATATCAGCCGTTAACATTTGATTCAATCAAGATTGGACTTGCGTCTACAGAGAAGATTCTTGAGTGGTCACATGGTGAGGTAACCAAGCCGGAGACTATCAATTACAGAACTCTTAAGCCTGAGCGCGATGGCTTATTCTGTGAGAGAATCTTTGGACCAATGAAAGATTGGGAATGTCATTGTGGAAAATATAAGAAGATAAGATATAAGGGTATTGTCTGTGACCGTTGTGGTGTTGAGGTTACAAAGGCAAGCGTTCGTAGAGAGCGTATGGGACACATTCAGCTTGCAGCTCCTGTGTCACATATCTGGTACTTTAAGGGTATCCCTAGCCGTATGGGATTAATCCTTGACTTATCACCGAGAATCCTTGAGAAGGTTCTCTACTTTGTATCTTATATAGTACTTGATCCGGGAACAACTACCTTATCATATAAGCAGGTTCTTTCCGAAAAGGAATATAATGATGCATGTGAGCAGTTTGGAAGTGACTCCTTCCGTGTCGGTATGGGCGCGGAGGCAGTCAAGGAACTGCTTGAAGCAATAGATCTTGAGAAGGATTCTGAGGAACTGAAGGCTGAGCTTGCTGATGCAGCCGGTCAGAAGAGAGCCAGAATCGTCAAGAGACTTGAGGTTGTAGAGGCATTCCGTGAGTCAGGCAATAAGCCTTCATGGATGATTATGGATGTTGTTCCGGTTATTCCACCGGATCTTCGTCCTATGGTACAGCTCGATGGTGGCAGATTTGCTACTTCCGACCTCAATGATTTGTATAGAAGAATTATTAACCGTAACAACAGACTTGCAAGACTTATGGAGCTTGGAGCACCTGATATCATTGTAAGAAATGAGAAGAGAATGCTTCAGGAAGCTGTTGACTCCCTTATTGATAATGGTAGAAGAGGACGTCCTGTAACAGGACCTGGAAACAGAGCACTCAAGTCATTATCAGATATGTTAAAGGGTAAGCAGGGACGTTTCCGTCAGAACCTTCTCGGTAAGCGAGTTGACTATTCAGGACGTTCGGTTATCGTTGTTGGACCTGAACTTAAGATTTACCAGTGTGGTCTTCCAAAGGAGATGGCTATTGAGCTTTTCAAGCCTTTCGTTATGAAGGAGCTTGTTGCCAATGGAACAGCACACAACATAAAGAATGCCAAGAAGATGGTAGAGAAGCTTGAGACAGAGGTTTGGGATGTACTTGAGGATGTTATCAAGGAGCACCCGGTTATGCTTAACCGTGCGCCTACACTCCACAGACTTGGTATTCAGGCATTCGAGCCAATCCTTGTAGAAGGTAAGGCTATTAAGCTTCACCCACTCGTATGTACAGCGTTCAACGCCGACTTCGATGGTGACCAGATGGCTGTACATCTTCCACTTTCGGTTGAGGCTCAGGCTGAGTGCAGATTCCTTCTTCTCTCACCTAACAACCTCTTAAAGCCTTCAGATGGTGGTCCTGTTGCCGTTCCTTCACAGGATATGGTACTTGGTATCTACTATCTCACACAGGAGAGAGGTACATCCGTTGGAGATGAGACACCTGCTCTTGGTGAAGGAAAGATGTTTAAGAGTGTCAATGAGGCTATTCTTGCTTATGAGAATCAGGCTCTTACACTTCACTCAAGAATTAAGGTATATGTTGAGAAACAGATGCCGGATGGAACGGTTAAGAGCGGTATCGTAGAGTCCACTCTCGGACGTTTCATATTCAATGAGATTCTTCCACAGGATCTTGGATTTGTAGACAGAAGCATTCCTGAGAACGAGCTCAAGCTTGAGGTAGATTTCCATGTAGGAAAGAAGGGCTTGAAGCAGATTCTTGAGAAGGTTATCAATACTCATGGTGCCACAAAGACAGCCGAGGTTCTCGACTCGATAAAGGCAATGGGTTATAAGTATTCAACGAGAGCGTCCATGACCGTATCAATTTCTGATATGACCGTGCCGGCACAGAAGAAGCAGATGCTTGCAGATGCCGAGGCTACAGTTGAGAAGATTATGAAGAACTTCCGTCGTGGTCTTATCACAGAGGAAGAGCGTTACAAGGAAGTTGTAGAGACATGGAAGAAGACGGATGAGGAACTCACAGACGCGCTTTTATCAGGTCTTAACAAATACAACAACATCTTTATGATGGCTGATTCCGGAGCCCGTGGTTCTAATCAGCAGATTAAGCAGTTAGCAGGTATGCGTGGACTCATGGCGGATACATCAGGTCGTACCATTGAGCTCCCTATCAAGTCTAACTTCCGTGAGGGTCTTGATGTACTCGAGTACTTCATTTCTGCGCACGGTGCCAGAAAGGGTATGTCCGATACCGCTCTTAGAACAGCGGATTCAGGATACCTTACAAGACGTCTTGTAGACGTATCACAGGAACTTATTGTACGTGAAGTGGACTGTGCTGAGAACAGGGCTGAGATACCTGGAATGTACGTTGAGGCATTTATGGACGGCAAGGAGGAAATCGAGAGCCTTAAGTCCAGAATAACAGGCAGATATCTTGCAGAGGACATTGTAGATCCTAAGACAGGTGAGGTTGTTGTTGCAGCTAACCATATGGTTACACCTAAGAGAGCTTCCGCTATCGTTAAGACAGGTGTTGACAGAGTTAAGATTAGAACAATCCTTACATGTAGATCGCATTCAGGCATCTGTGCTAAGTGTTATGGTGCGAACATGGCTACCGGTCAGGCAGTTCAGGTCGGTGAGGCAGTTGGTATCATCGCAGCTCAGTCAATCGGTGAGCCTGGTACACAGCTTACCATGAGAACCTTCCACAGTGGTGGTGTTGCCGGTGATGATATTACACAGGGTCTTCCTAGAGTTGAGGAGCTTTTCGAGGCTCGTAAACCAAAGGGACTTGCAATCATCGCTGAGGGTGCCGGTGTGGTAAGTATCCGTGATGAGAAGAAGAAGAGAGAAGTTATTATCACCAATAATGAGACAGGTGAGGCTAAGAGCTATCTCATTCCATTTAATTCAAGAATTAAGCCTGAAATAGAGGATGGCAAGTACGTTGAGGCCGGTGATGAGCTCACAGAAGGTAGCGTTAACCCACATGATATCCTTAAGATTAAGGGCGTTCGTGCGGTTCAGGATTACATTCTCCGTGAAGTTCAGCGTGTATACCGTCTTCAGGGTGTTGATATCAACGATAAGCACGTTGAGGTTATCGTTCGTCAGATGTTAAAGAAGGTTCGTATTGAGACACCTGGTGATTCAGAGTACCTTCCGGGTATGACAGCCGATACACTTGAGTTCAATGAGACATGTGAGAAGCTTTTAGAGGCAGGTCAGGAGCCACCAACGGCGACTCAGATACTTCTTGGTATCACTAAGTCTTCACTTGCAACCAATTCATTCTTATCAGCAGCTTCCTTCCAGGAGACAACAAAGGTTCTCACTGAGGCAGCTATCAATGGTAAGGTTGATCCACTTATCGGTCTTAAGGAGAACGTTATCATCGGTAAGCTGATTCCGGCAGGAACAGGTATGAAGAGATATCGTTCAGTTAAGCTCACTACAGATGCAGTAGAGGAGTTAAATGTATCCGAAGATGGTGAATTTTCACTTGGTGAGGATAATGATGACGTTGTAGTAACCGAGAACTTAGGTTCAGAGGAGTAGACATAACTTTAAATAAAAATAGGGGCATCTCTTTTGGTGTCCCTATTATTTTGTGTTTGAACAATAAAGACAGATAATTGTATGCGTAAGAGTAAATAAAAAGGAGGAATTTTTTGTGAGAAGCATCAGAACGAAACTCATAGCTTATTTTCTTGTGGTAATTCTCTGCGTTTCGCTTATGACAGGCGTACTTGTGACAGTGACCACGAAAAATGTTTTGAAGGATAATATTGAACTTACAAGCTCACAGACTGTGACTGAAACACTAAAAGGTTTCCAGACTTATATGAGAACTATGAGCCAGCCGGTTGATCTTGTAACCAGAAAGAACGAAGTAAAGCACCTTGAGGACAGAGGTGTATTCGAGGATAATGTAGCGACCATACAGGATTCACTTATCGCTTCTCTTAAGGTTGTCGACAGTCCGGTGCGCTGTTATTATTCAACTGCGAAGGGATATTATATGGAAGGACATCTCGAGACAGTTGAGGGCAAAGTAAAGGGAATAAAGACATTTACCGAAGGCGTGGATAACACACAGAAGCAGTGGTACAAGGATTGTATAAATGCTGAGAAGAGAGCGGGCGTATTTGCGACCTTCACAGGTCCTTATGCTGATCCTCAGACAGGTGAACAGATTATAACCATCGCACAGGAGATTAAAATTGATGGCGAGAATTACGGTGCGGTAGGTCTTGACGTAGCTTTCGATGCATTTGAGAGCTATGTACAGAATATCGGTCTTTTAAGTACAGGTTATGTTCTTGTGGCAGATAAGAATGGAAAGATTATAATAGGAAATGATAAGGATACGATTACGGGCGGCGATGTCAGCGGATTTGATTTCTGGGGTAAGTCATCTGGTGGTGAGCAGACAAGCTTTGTTGAAAATATATCAGGACATAACTGGTATATATCGGTGCTCTCCGATGAGATAACAGGCTGGACTCTGCTTGGAGTTGTGAGCGAGGATGAAAATAATACCAGCATAAAGGCAATCACCAGTGGAATTGGCGGAGCAGCACTGTTCAGCGGTATAATCGGAATCATAATTGCGCTTGTTGTCGCTATCAGCATGGCAAGAGAGGTAAAGAAGGTACAGACTGCGCTTAAGAATGTTGCAGATGGAGATCTTACACAGAGAATTACAGCAAAGCGTAAGGATGAATTCGGACAGCTTGAGAACAGCTTCAATGAAATGACCTCACATATATCTGAGCTTATAAGCGATGTGGATAATAAGTCCAAGAACATTGTTGACGTTGCCGGTAATATCTCAACCATCACTGATGAGACAAAGAACAACACAAATATGGTTATGGAAGCTATACATAATATTGCACTTGGTGCAACCGATCAGGCGGGAAGTACACAGGAGGCAGTAGACGAAGTCGAGAAACTTGCAGGCAGCCTTAATGACACCAAGCAGCATGTGGACAGCATAAATGAGATGTCCGGAAATACCGGAAAGCTCAGTGAACAGGGTAAGCAGATGGTAAACCTTCTTATTGATAAGTCCGGTCTTACCATGGATAAGTCCAGAACCACAATGCAGGTTATGGAAGAGGTTATGGAGAGCATAAACAAGATTAACTACATATCAGATGTCATCGCCGATATCACAAGCCAGACAAATCTTCTTTCATTGAATGCAAGTATCGAGGCAGCAAGAGCCGGTGACGCCGGAAGAGGCTTCGCGGTTGTTGCAGATGAGATAAGACAGCTTGCAGACCAGTCAAGAAAATCAACAGATGAGATAAAGGCAATAATCAATGAGGTTGTTCAGGGAGCTACACAGGCTGAACAGGCTATGAAGGAGAACAATGACCTTATTGCCGAGCAGCAGAATGCTATAAATGATACACAGAAGCTTTTCGAGGAAATTTCGAATTCAATTGATGAACTTATAAACGGACTGTCCGAGGTAGCACAGCTGAATGAGAGAATGGAGAAGAATAAGGAAGCTGTTGTCGGTGAGATGACAAGCATTGCTTCTGTATCCGAGGAATCCGCAGCTGCAGCTGAGGAAGTGAATGCTTCTGTCGATCAGGTAAACAATACTATGGAAGATATTGTGAACTACACAAGTCAGCTCAATACGATAGCGGACGAGCTCAAGAATGCGATTGGCCGATTTACGTTATAGCATGTATTGCAATAAAGTAAAGACGTGTTAAAACCACAGCAAAATTTGCAATAAACCTATTGACAAAAAAATAAAAAATTGCTATTCTAGTAGAGCGTGCGAAAAACAACGTGTTTTTTGTGCGCTCTAAGACTTTCGATACGAAAGCAACCAAAGTTACACTATTCTAATCAGGAGGTGAAAATAAGATGCCTACATTTAATCAGTTAGTTAAGAAAGGTAGACAGACATCAGTTAAGAAGTCAACTGCACCTGCTCTCTTAAAGAGCTACAACTCTTTACAGAAGAAGAGCATTGACGCAGCTGCTCCACAGAAGAGAGGTGTTTGTACAGCAGTTAAGACTGCTACACCTAAGAAGCCTAACTCAGCTCTCAGAAAGATTGCCAGAGTTCGTCTTTCCAATGGAATCGAGGTTACAAGCTACATTCCGGGTGAAGGCCACAATCTTCAGGAGCATAGCGTAGTTCTTATCAGAGGTGGTAGAGTAAAGGACCTTCCAGGTACAAGATATCACATCGTAAGAGGTACATTAGATACCGCAGGCGTAGCCAAGAGAAGACAGGCTCGTTCTAAGTACGGTGCTAAGAGACCTAAGGACGCTAAATAAGTAATATTTGCAGAATAAGTGCGGGATTAGAATATTGTACCTGTAGGTTGCAGGATTAATAGATAATTGCCAGCACGTAACACACAAGCATAGATGCTCAGAAGCATACATGCTTCGTAGGTATAGATGCTTCAAGGCAGTAATGCTTATGCAAATGTGAGTACCTATGAATTAAATTTTTTTAAGGAGGGAAGAATCGTGCCACGTAAAGGACATACTCAGAAGAGAGAAGTATTAGCAGATCCATTGTACAACAATAAAGTGGTTACTAAGCTTGTTAACAACATCATGTTAGACGGCAAGAAGGGCGTAGCCCAGAAGATTGTTTACGGTGCATTTGCACAGGTTGAGGAGAAGACTGGCAAGCCAGCGCTTGAGGTTTTCGAGGAAGCTATGAATAACGTTATGCCATTACTTGAGGTAAAGGCTAGACGTATCGGTGGTGCCACATATCAGGTACCTATCGAGGTAAGACCAGAGAGAAGACAGGCTCTTGGACTTCGTTGGCTTACAATGTTCTCACGTAAGAGAGGCGAGAAGACTATGGAAGACAGACTTGCCGGTGAGATCATGGATGCAGCTAACAACACAGGTTCAGCTGTTAAGAGAAAAGAAGACATGCACAAGATGGCAGAGGCAAACAAGGCTTTTGCTCATTACAGATTCTAATTAGGAGGACAAACCTTTGGCTGGAAGAGAATATCCATTAGAGAGAACCAGAAACATTGGTATTATGGCTCATATTGATGCTGGTAAAACAACATTAACAGAGCGTATTCTTTACTATACCGGTGTTAACTATAAGATTGGTGATACTCATGAAGGTACTGCTACCATGGACTGGATGGAGCAGGAGCAGGAGAGAGGTATCACGATCACATCTGCAGCTACAACATGTCACTGGACCTTAGAGAAGGAAACTAAGCCAATGCCGGGTGCACTTGAGCATCGTATCAACATCATCGATACTCCGGGACACGTAGACTTCACAGTAGAAGTTGAGCGTTCTCTCCGTGTACTTGATGGTGCAGTAGGCGTTTTCTGTGCTAAGGGTGGTGTTGAGCCACAGTCCGAGAACGTATGGCGTCAGGCAGACACATACAATGTACCAAGAATGGCATTCATCAACAAGATGGATATACTTGGTGCTAACTTCTACGCATGTGTAGACCAGATTAAGAATCGTTTAAAGAAGAATGCAATCGTTCTTCAGTTACCTATCGGTAAGGAAGACGAGTTCAAGGGTATTATCGATCTCTTTGAGATGAAGTCCTACATCTACAATGATGAGAAGGGTGACAACATAACTGTTGGAGATATCCCTGAGAACATGAAGGAAGATGCAGAGCTTTATCATACAGAGTTAGTAGAGAAGATCTGCGAGCTTGATGATGATCTTATGATGGCATACCTTGATGGTGAAGAGCCATCTGTAGAGGAACTCAAGAAGGTATTAAGAAAGGCTACATGTGAGTGCCGTGCTATTCCTGTATGCTGTGGTTCAGCTTACAAGAACAAGGGTGTTCAGAAGCTTCTTGATGCTGTTATTGAGTATATGCCTTCTCCACTCGATGTACCTGCTATCAAGGGCGTTGACCTTGACGGTAACGAGGTAGAGAGAAAGTCATCTGATGAGGAGCCATTTGCAGCTCTTGCATTTAAGATCATGGCTGACCCATTTGTTGGTAAGCTTGCATTCATCAGAGTATATTCAGGTACATTGAACTCAGGTTCTTATGTACTTAACGCAACTAAGGACAAGAAGGAGCGTGTTGGACGTATCCTTCAGATGCACGCTAATAAGAGAATGGAGCTCGACAAGGTTTACTCCGGAGATATCGCAGCAGCAGTTGGACTTAAGTTCACTACTACCGGTGATACAATCTGCGATGAGCAGCATCCGGTTATCCTTGAGTCTATGGAGTTCCCAGAGCCTGTTATTGAGCTTGCTATCGAGCCTAAGACAAAGGATGCTCAGGGTAAGATGGGTGAGGCTTTAGCAAAGCTTGCTGAAGAGGATCCTACATTCAGAGCACATACAGATAAAGAGACAGGACAGACAATCATCGCCGGAATGGGTGAGCTCCATCTTGAGATCATCGTAGACAGACTTCTTCGTGAGTTCAAGGTTGAGGCTAACGTTGGTGCACCTCAGGTTGCATACAAGGAGACAATCACTAAGGCTGTTGATGTTGATTCTAAGTACGCTAAGCAGTCCGGTGGTCGTGGACAGTACGGACACTGTAAGGTTCACTTCAGACCAATGGATCCAAATGGCGAGGAGACATTCAAGTTCACATCCTCCGTTGTTGGTGGTGCTATTCCTAAGGAGTACATCCCAGCTGTTGGTGAGGGTATTGAAGAGGCTACAAAGGCCGGTATCATTGCAGGATTCCCTGTACTTGGTGTAGAGGCTGATGTATACGATGGTTCCTACCATGAAGTCGATTCATCCGAGATGGCATTCCATATAGCTGGTTCCATGGCATTCAAGGATGCTATGGCTAAGGCTGCCCCAGTTCTTCTTGAGCCTATCATGAAGGTTGAGGTTACTATGCCGGAGGAGTACATGGGTGATGTAATCGGAAGCCTTAACGCTAAGCGTGGACAGATCCAGAGCATGGACGATATCGGCGGCGGTAAGATGGTAACAGCTATGGTACCACTTGCTGAGATGTTCGGTTACTCAACAGAGCTTCGTTCATCCACTCAGGGACGTGGTAACTACTCCATGTTCTTCGAGAAGTATGAGCCGGTTCCAAAGAACGTTCAGGAGAAGGTTGTTGCAGCTCATGCGAAGTAAGACTTGGTCTACCAAGTAAGACATCGCTTATGAAATGAGAATCTGCAGCGAAGCAATTTGTTTTTAAAATGAATTGTTAAATCTGATTTTGTATAAAATAAATTGATTTTTAGTGATAAAAATTATGTTTATGACAGGTTTTAACCCAATGAATGGTGTAAATCGCCATTTATTGGGCTAAACTTGAAAAAAAGAGTTGAAAATATTTCGAATATGAAATATAATAAAAAAAGCTGATTATTCCCATAAGGGAGCATTTTTAAGGAGGACATTCAAAATGGCAAAGGCTAAATTTGACAGAACTAAGCCACATTGTAACATTGGTACAATCGGACACGTAGATCACGGTAAGACAACTTTAACAGCTGCTATCACTAAGGTTTTAGCTGAGAGAGTTCCTGGTAACGAGAAGGTAGATTTCGAGAACATCGATAAGGCTCCAGAGGAGAGAGAAAGAGGTATCACAATTTCTACAGCTCACGTTGAGTACCAGACAGAGAAGAGACATTATGCACACGTTGACTGCCCAGGCCATGCTGACTATGTAAAGAACATGATCACTGGTGCTGCTCAGATGGACGGCGCTATCCTTGTAGTTGCTGCTACTGACGGTGTTATGGCTCAGACAAAGGAGCACATCCTTCTTTCACGTCAGGTAGGCGTTCCTTACATCGTAGTATTCATGAACAAGTGTGATATGGTAGACGATGAGGAGCTTCTTGAGTTAGTTGAGATGGAGATCACAGAGCAGCTTGAGGAGTATGACTTCACAGGTTGTCCTATCGTTAAGGGTTCTGCTCTTAAGGCTCTTGAGGATCCAATGGGACCTTGGGGCGATAAGATTATGGAGCTTATGGATACTGTTGATACTTATATCCCAGATCCACAGCGTGCTACAGACAAGCCATTCCTTATGCCAATCGAGGATATTTTCACAATCACTGGCCGTGGTACAGTTGCTACAGGTAGAGTTGAGCGTGGTGTTCTTCATGTTAATGAGGAAGTTGAAATCGTTGGTATCCATGAGGATAAGAAGAAGACAGTTGTTACCGGTATCGAGATGTTCCGTAAGCTTCTTGATGAGGCTCAGGCTGGTGATAACATCGGTGCTCTTCTCCGTGGTATCCAGAGAACAGAGATCCAGAGAGGACAGGTTCTTGCTAAGCCAGGTACTGTAACTTGCCATAAGAAGTTTACAGCACAGGTTTACGTTTTAACAAAGGAAGAGGGTGGACGTCATACACCTTTCTTCAACAACTATCGTCCACAGTTCTACTTCAGAACAACAGACGTTACAGGTGTTTGTGAGTTACCAGCTGGTACAGAGATGTGCATGCCTGGCGATAACGTTGAGATGACAATCGAGCTCATCCACCCAATCGCTATGGAGCAGGGTCTTACTTTCGCTATCCGTGAGGGTGGTAGAACAGTAGGTTCAGGCCGTGTTGCTTCAATCATCGAGTAATCTTGATAGATAGCATATAGCTTTTATTCTGGGGAAGTATTTATACTTCCCCAGTTCTTTTATAAGTTTCAAACATTCAAATTTTCTTTATATATTTAGGGCATGATTCTGTGCCGGAATACGCAGCATATAAATAATAATTGTAATGATATTTAATTGAAGTAATATCTGTATCTAAATCCAATCTTAATATCTGTATACCGCTTAATGTAGTCCATATATCTGTGAAGAGGTATAGGGAGCCAAGAACCCAGGTAGACTGTGGGCAGATAAGCTGAGTATTAGAATATGAATCTGCACATGGTTCGGGTATCTTTTTGCTGATTATTTCGAAAGAAGTGACGAAATTAATTAAAATTAATAATGATTGAAAATAGCAGATATTTGCCTTAAAATGTAAGAAAAGGAAGGGCTTTATTCCACTAATTTACAACAAATTGTTGGAGAATAAGATGGATAATTTCTCATCGTAAGTAAGGGATATTAGCCCTAATATGTTGTAGTAAAAGAGAGGTATATCATGAAAAGAAACACAGAAAATGACTCGGTAAAAAATTTAAGGAGATTTGGCAGGGGTTTAGCAGTTACGGCATTGTCAATGAGCCTTTGCGCCGGAGCATTGTCCGGATGTGCCAAGAGTGCCGGCAGTGACAACAACACAAGTTCGTCCGACAATCTTCAGGTTGGTGAAAGCAGTGTGGATGGACAGGAGACTCAGGAGACAGAAACTAAGTTTCCGGTTATAGAGAGAAAGACTGCGGAGGATATAAAGATTAACCCGGAGACTATAGAGGTGACAAAGTTCGAGCTTCCGACTGCTTCCGAGGAGTCAGGAATATTTGTTCAGCCGATTGAGGATATTTCGGATGATTTTATAAGAGGAATGGATGCTTCCGCGGTGCTTGTGGTTGAGAACAGCGGCGCGAAGTATTATGGTTTTGACGGTGAGGAGCAGGATGTGTTCAAGACACTTGCCGAGGCTGGTGTTAATTACATACGTCTGCGTGTCTGGAATGATCCTTATGATGAGAATGGCAATGGCTATGGCGGTGGAAACAACGATGTTGCCACGGCTATTGAGCTTGGTAAGAGAGCGACACAGTATGGCATGAAGGTATGCATAGATTTCCACTACTCAGACTTTTGGGCGGACCCGACAAAGCAGTATGTACCGAAGGCATGGAAGGGCATGAATCTTGAGCAGAAGAGCGATGCACTCTATGATTTTACGGTTACAAGCCTTACTGATATTCTGAATGCCGGTGTAGATGTATGTATGGTTCAGGTGGGAAATGAGATTAATAAGGGAATGTCCGGAGAGTCATTCACGTCCTCAGTTGCAGAGCTGCTGAAGGCGGGAAGCAGCGCAGTGCGTGAGGTCTCAAAGGCGGCTGGAAAAGACATTCAGGTTGCTGTTCACTACACAGATATTGACAAGGAGGGCGAGGTTGAAAAGATTACATCCGATCTTGAAAAATATGGGGTCGATTATGATGTTTTTGCAATGTCCTACTATTCATTCTGGCATGGTTCGGTAGATAAAATACAGGAGATGGCAAAATATATACAGGACAATTATGGCAAGAAGGTTGTGATTGCTGAGACTTCATATTGTTATACCGCTGAGGATGGTGACGGAAGCGGAAACAGTGTATCCGGTGACGGTGATCTTGTTGACGGCTATGATGCAACTGTGCAGGGACAGGCAGATATGATACGCGATATATGCGCTGCGGCAAATGAAGCCGACATTATGGGTGTGTTCTACTGGGAAGGAACATGGATTCCTGTAGGACCTGCTGACGCTGATAACTCTCCACTTTGGGAGAAGTATGGAAGCGGCTGGGCGAGCAGCTATGCTGGCTCCTATGATCCGAAGGACGCAGGTAAGTATTACGGAGGCTGTTCATGGGACAATCAGGCGATGTTTGATTTCACAGGGCATCCGCTTGACTCGCTCAAGGTATTCAGAGAGTTAAAGTACGGTGCGACGGCGCCGCTTGCAGTGGAGAAGGTTCCTGATGTTGAGGTTTCCTGTAACTTGGGAGATACGCTCACGCTTCCTGATACAGCACTTGTTGTTTATAATGACAAGACAGCCAACAAAGAGGTGCCGGTTGTGTGGAATGATGAGCAGATTGCTGCGATAGACACCAATGCAGGGGGTCTGTATGAGGTTGAGGGAGTTCTTCAGGATGAGGAGCTTGATGAAGAGTTCAGAACCGTGGTTGCAAAAATCGAAGTTGAACTTATCAATTGTGTTGTGAATCCAAGCTTCGAGGATTCGGACACATCTATGTGGAAGGTGACATATAACGGCAAGGAGAACCCTACCGACTATCAGGTAAATGCCAAGGATGCCAAGACCGGTGAGTCAGCATTCCACTTCTGGTCTGCGAGCGAGATGGATTTCTCCATTGAACAGGAGGTCACAGGACTTGAACCGGGTACATACAAGCTCTCTGCATTCTCACAGGGCGGTGATATGTTAAGCTCATCAGTGCTTGAGCTGTATGCGATTGCGGATGGACAGGAGTATACTCAGCAGTTTGAGCTCACAGGCTACGCAGATTGGAAGGAGCCGACCATCACTGAAATTAAGCTTACAGGTGACAGTATTGTAGTAGGAGTGCGTATGAAGTGCAATGGCGGAAGCTGGGGCACGGTCGATGATGTGACACTCAACAGAGTGGGAGAATAATCTGGGACGGGGGTCTGACACCGGTGTCCCAACAAGGGAATTATGTTTTGGGAAAAGCTCAAGTGCGCTTAGATTTAGGTGTACTTGGGCTTTTTGTGTTGTGACACCGGAATTTGTGATTCTGGGATGGTACTAGCAATCTGGGAGGATTATAGATAAAAATAAACAAACAAGCAGTATTAGAGAAAAAACTTGCCGTGAGAGAGGCAGGGTGGTAGAATGGATAAAAAAAGTTTCGGAGGATGACATGAACAAAAAGAACACAAGTATTGAGCTTCTTAGAGTACTTGCAATGATAATGATAGTGGGATATCATATTTTTTGTCATTGTATAAATGAGCAGCTTATAAGCATACGCCCCAATGGATTTTATTCTCCCGATATCTCAATGCGATTACTGGTGTTAGTATTAGTGTCACCGATGGGACAGATGGGGAATGCCATTTTTATTATAATATCGGGATATTTCATGGCACACAAAGGAAATAGCATTGACCTTACAAAGCCGGCCAAAAAATTATTGTCACAACTGGCATTTGCCGCCGTAATTATCGGTCTGGCATCAATTGTTGCATATAATAAATTTCCGAAGCTTTCATTAACTTTAATTGATTTCAATGGCTTTAATAACCTCTCATGGTTTGTTGGCTATTATTTTATAATAATTGTTCTGGGAAAATTGTTTTTGAACAACTTATTGGAACGGATGGATAAGAAGAATTATATAATGTTTCTTGCTGTTCTTTTTGCAATGGTTTCATTATATTATAGCAGATATATTCTGGTAAATTTTGTGACGGGTCTGGAAGTTATTTTTACAGGAATATTCTTATATTCATTGGGGGGATTTATCAGAAAATATAATCCGTTTGGAAAAATAAGGGCATGGGCGTTAGTGGCTGTAATTATCTTGATAAATCTGCTTGTGTGCAGTAATTATTATATCGCGGCGGCGAAAAATATTCAGGCTTATAATGCCGGGGACACCGGAGTATTTCTGCAGACGATACCGTTATATGCAAACCATCAATTTGTACCTATAATACTTGCGGTCGCTGTATTTGAATTGTTCAGGAGAATCAATCTTCCTGAGAGTAAGATTATCAATTATCTGGGAGCTTCTACATTTATGGTGTATCTGATCCATGATAATGAATTTGTCTATTCAATATGGAAAATACATGACTGGATTACACCACTGCATGACAATATGGGAATGTTTTTTAAGGATTTCTTTATATGGACAATGGGAACATTCTGTGTTGGCGTACTAATATATGCGATTTATATGCTGGTGGGGAAATTGCCGGGTATTTTTTGTCAATTGGTTTTTAAGAAATAAAATGCTCAACTGAATTACTCAATTAAATACGGATTCATCCGATATATAATCTGTATGACAAATAATTATTGGTTGTTGAATATTACACGGATGTAAAAATTGCTACGGACAGCACGTTTATTGGTGCTGTCCTTTTTTGCTTATGCGCCACCTTTGTGGGCGCGTTTGGGACACTTGGTGTCAGAAGAGAAAGGGGGATTTTATGTCACAGAATGTAAATGTAAATCTTAAGAGCCTTAAGACAAGTGTAAGCGGTGATGGACAGACTGCATTTGACAAGTTGAAGGCGGTGTTTGGGAAAAATTTGTCAAATGGAGACAATTCGGCGCAGACTTCCAAGCCGGTGGCATACTCGTCAAGAATGGATATGCTGCGTGTCGCGGTGCAGGACTATCTCGACCCTACAGCGGGGATGACGGATGCGCAGAGGGAAAGATTCATAAAGAAGATATACGCCAAGATACAGAGTGGGAAGAAGCTCACACAGGATGAGATGGCTTACCTTAGAAAGTATGACCCGGTCACATATATGAAGGTGGCACGCATACAGGCACAGAGGGAAGCACTTGAGGCGCAGCTTAAAAGCTGTAAATCGAAGGAGGAGGCACAGGAGTTGTATACGGATACGGTGTCACGCATACCGGAGGATGACCCGGCGCGCAAGGAGCTTATGGCAGCTTACGATGATGCGTATGAGGAGTTCAAAAAATCGGACGACTACGGCAGCCTGCCGGAGAAGGATGCAGACGCAGAAAAAAGGGGGAACTGATTCTTGCTCTTAGAATACAAGAGACGGACACCAGGGTCAAGAATGCGGAAAATAAATGGTAAAACTTTGCTTTTCTAACGTGACATTGTAGATTTACTAGTGTATAATAGCTCGGTAAGACTTTTAGAGATATAACGGAGGAAAGAGCTATGATGATAGCAAAGATTCTGGCACTCACCATTTTTATAGTGATGTTTGTGCTCATTATCACGGACAAGATAGAAAAATGTCTTGTCACGCTGTGCTGTGGACTTGCTACGGCAGTGTTTGTATTTGGCCTGTCAATGCACAGCATGAGTGCCTTTACTGAGACACTTAATGTTAGAAACATATTTACGCTCGGCTTCTGGTATGAGGCGGGAAGCTCGTCTGAGAGTACCAGCGGAGTTAACTGGGCGACCATCATATTCCTTGCTGGAATGATGATAATGGTGGAAGGAATGGCGAAGGCGGGATTTTTCCGCTGGCTCTGCATGACCATTGCAAAGCTTGTTAAATATAAGGTTATCCCAATCTTCCTTACATTCATGGTAATGTCATTCGTTCTTGCCATGTTTATCGACAGTATTACTGTAATTTTGTTCCTTGCTGCAGTTACCGTTGAGCTTGCACAGCTTCTTAAGTTTAACCCTGTGCCGATTATTCTGTCGGAGATATTCTGCGCGAACCTCGGTGGTTCAGCCACTATGTGCGGAGATCCACCTAATATTATTATAGGTACATCACTTGGATACTCATTTGCAGACTTCGTAACCAACACAGGACTTATTGCAGTCATATCACTTGTTGTTATAGTCGTATACTTTTATCTGTGCTTTAGAAAAGAGCTTGGCAAGGCAGGTGGGGATGTGGATATATCCAAGATGCCTTCACCTAAGTCGGCAATAACAGATAAGAAGGCTTTTGCGATAAGCACAGTCATATTCCTTATCGCTGTCGCACTTCTTATCACACATGCACAGACAGGACTTACGGTTGCATTTATCGGTACATTTATTGCGATCATAACGCTTCTCACATCAGGCAAGAATGCAAAGGCAATACTCAAGGGCGTTGACTATAAGACACTGCTCTTCTTTATCGGTCTTTTCTTTGTGGTAGGTGGACTTGAGCAGACAGGTATTCTTGAGATTTTTGCGCAGTTTATCGGAAAAGTAAGCGGTGGAAATATAATGGTAATGATAGCAATTATCATCTGGGTATCAGCTATTGCCAGCGCATTTATCGACAACATTCCGTTTGCAGCTACGATGATACCAGTTATAAAGACACTTGCTGCGACAACAGGTGCGGATCTTTCTGTTCTTTCATGGACACTTGCGATGGGAACCGATATCGGTGGAAGTGCAACCCCTATCGGTGCTTCTGCTAACGTAGTCGGTACGTCAATAGCCTCAAGAGAGGGCTACCCAGTGACATGGGGCAAGTACTGTAAGGTTGCGGTTCCTGCGACGGTCATTGTAATTCTTTTGTCAATGGTAAGCATTTATGTGAGATATCTCTAGGATGATGGAATTGCATGGATTTACAAAATAAGTAGTTTATTTTACATAAACAATTGTTAGAATATTTCAAATTATTTTAAGAAAACTATTTACAAAATAAGGTATTTTAAGTTAAAATATAACTATTCAGAGGCAGCAGTTTTGCAAATGTGATTCTGAATAGTTATATTTATTTGATGCTTGTTTAAGACATAACATTTTGCAGCAACATGAAAATCTATTGTCTTTTTGGAATCACAGCAATATGCCGGGTAGGAGGCGTTTTATATGGGTGAACAACTTATTATTGCAGTAAGCCGTGAATTCGGAAGCGGCGGTCATGCGGTGGCACAGCTTCTTTCTGAGAAGTACAATATTCCTCTATATGACAGCAATCTGCTGGAGGACATTGCGGATCAGAAGAATCTTGATGCGCAGGCTCTTGGAAAGTACGATGAGAAGTCCAAGGCTTCATTTTTCACAAGGTCTGTAAGGGGCTTCAGCACGTCACCGGAGGAGAATCTTGCGTGGATGCAGTTCAAGTATCTCAAGGGTATGGCTGATGAGGGCAAGTCATTTGTCATTGTCGGAAGATGCGCGGAGGAGGTTCTCAAGGAAAATCCTAACCTTGTGACGATATTCGTACTTGGAAATATGGAGAACAAGATTCACAGAATTATGGAGCGCTATCAGACCACAAGAGATAAGGCGGTTAAGCTGATTGAGCAGCAGGATAAGAAGAGAAAGACCTATCACAACCGCTACTGTCAGGGCAAGTGGGGCGACTCAAGAAATTATGACATCTGTATCAACAGCAGACTTGGAGTTGATAAGACGGCGGATATCATCGCACATTTTATTGACGGTGAGAGAGAGCTGAAACACTGAATAGTTAATATGAACTGAAAGAACCGATAGGGTATGCATTGTGTGGTGGTACTCTATCGGTTTTTATTGTATATATGCCGTGCTGAAAAATTTTTATAATTAAGTTATAAATCCTTAATCTTCCTCTGTAGAATGTTAATATCTCAAGTGATATAATATATTTAATAGCAGTGCCGGAGAGTGGCACCTAAGAATATATTTTACATCAGGAGGACAAGGTATGAAGGAAATCAAATCACCTAAGAAGCCGTTGATATTCTACTACGGCATAGTTCTGTTGCTTATAGTTCTGTTTAATCTTATTGTATCCCCGATTCTTATGGAGCGTCAGGTCACACAGGTTGATTACGGCACATTCATGAAGATGATAGAGGAAAAGAATATCGGTGAAGTTGAGGTAGGTAATTCGGAGATTGTGTTTACCGACAAGGACAAGCAGATGATTTACAAGACCGGAACGATGGATGACCCTAACCTCACGGAGCGCCTGTACAATGCAGGGGCGACGTTTGCCAAGGAGATTGAAAAGACAACCTCTCCGCTTGTAAGCTTTCTTGTGACAGGAATTCTTCCGCTTGTAATTTTCATTGTTCTTGGACAGTATATGTCAAGAAGGCTCATGCAGCAGATGGGCGGCGGCAAAAATTCCATGGCGTTCGGAATGGGAAAGAGCAACGCCAAGATTTATGTGCAGTCCACAGAGGGCATACATTTTTCGGATGTTGCAGGTGAGGATGAGGCGAAGGAGAATCTTGCTGAGATAGTTGATTATCTTCACAACCCATCAAAGTACACCGATGTCGGAGCGTCAATGCCGAAGGGGCTTCTGCTTGTGGGTCCTCCGGGAACAGGTAAGACAATGCTTGCCAAGGCAGTGGCAGGTGAGGCGGGTGTTCCGTTCTTCTCAATATCGGGCTCTGAGTTCGTTGAGATGTTCGTTGGAATGGGTGCTTCCAAGGTGAGGGATCTTTTCAGCCAGGCGAAGGAGAAGGCACCTTGTATAGTTTTCATCGATGAGATAGATGCCATCGGAAAGAAGAGGGACGGACAGCTTGGAGGAAATGATGAGCGTGAGCAGACGCTTAACCAGCTTCTCACAGAGATGGATGGATTTGAGGGAAACAACGGTGTAATCATTTTAGCTGCAACCAACCGTCCGGAGTCGCTTGACCCGGCTCTCACCAGACCGGGACGTTTTGACAGGCGTGTTCCGGTTGAGCTTCCGGATCTTGCAGGACGTGAGGCGATACTCAAGGTTCATGCAAGAAAAATCAGGCTCTCGGATGATGTGGATTTCCACACGATAGCGCGTATGGCGTCCGGTGCCTCAGGTGCGGAGCTTGCCAACATTATAAATGAAGCCGCGCTCAGAACCGTTAGAAACAACAGAACTGTTGTCACACAGGCGGATTTGGAGGAGAGCATTGAGGTCGTTATCGCAGGCTATCAGAAGAAGAATGCGGTTCTCTCCGATGAGGAGAAGAAGATAGTCGCATACCATGAGATAGGGCATGCGCTTGTGGCAGCGCTTCAGACTAACTCAGCTCCGGTTCAGAAGATTACCATTATACCGCGTACCTCAGGCGCGCTCGGCTACACAATGCAGGTGGAGCAGGGTGACAAATACCTTATGAATAAGAAGGAGATTGAGAACAAGATTGCTACATTCACAGGTGGACGTGCCGCTGAGGAGGTTGTGTTCAATGAGATTACAACAGGAGCTTCCAATGATATTGAGCAGGCGACGAAGCTTGCGCGTGCTATGATTACCAGATACGGCATGACAGAGGAATTCGACATGGTTGCCATGGAGACTGTCACCAATCAGTACCTTGGCGGCGATACCTCTCTTAGCTGCTCAGCCGACACGCAGAAGGAGATTGACAGAAAGGTTGTTGAGCTTGTAAAGCGTGAGCATGAGAAGGCGAAGAAGCTTCTTGCGGACAACAGGGCGAAGCTTGATGAGCTTGCCATGTACCTGTATGAGAAGGAGACAATCACCGGCGAAGAGTTTATGAAGATTCTCAATAATCAGAAAAATGTCGACAATTCCGCGCAGGCAGAAGCCTCAGGGGACACAGATAATAAAGAAGGAGCAATTGTTTCTGAATCGGACACAGTTAATAAAGAACAGAAAAAAGAACAGCAGACTGCTTCTGTGAGAGAGGCAGGTGAGCAGGCATGAGAAAATATTCGCGCTGTAGATGGCTTGAGCTTGTTGAGGGAATATTGCTCATCGTGCTCGGAATAATCACACTTGTATTCCCGACCGGAGCCTTCTGGGGATTTTCGATAATATACGGTGTGATGGCTATTGTGACAGGTATAGCTGATATAATCTTTTATGTGAAGATGGAAAAATATATGGGGTTCGGTCCGGTACTGGCGCTTGTATCCGGCGTGCTGAGTGTTCTTGCCGGAGCCATGCTCTTAATGTACCCGGACGCAGGACAGCTTGTAATCGTTATGCTGATACCGATATGGTTTATCGCGCACAGCATAGCGCGTCTGTCACACCTGCCGCTCATAAAGCTGGGAGCAGGAAAGAAATTCTATATATTTTCACTTGTGCTTAACATCATCGGAATAATCATGGGCGTGCTTATGATTTTTTCACCAAGGTTTGCATTCGTGTCGGCTTCGGTGCTTATCGGAGGATACCTGATACTTCTTGGCATTGACTGCGTTATTATGTCGGGAAGCTACTGGAAGAATAATATGTGGGAATAAATGCGGTTTCACTTGCCGACATCTGTTATTACACTTCGTTATATTAAATAAAATGGTCAAGGTGTGAAAGCCGCCTTGACCATTTTTGCATTTGATTATATGACAAGTGCGTCAAAGAGCTAGAAGGCATTGAAGATATGTATGACTGATTACAGTCAGTCGTCCAGATACTCCTCAAGCTTTTCCTTCATCGGTGTGAGATAAGGACGGTCGCTTTCTAACACCTTCATGTTGCGGCGCAAGGTGCCGATATCGAGAGAAGACCACTCGGCTTTTTGCTCTACCTGTTCTATATTATGCTTCACGGCTTTCCATAACAATCGTTCGCAGTCAGCCTGTCTGTAGTCGGACTGGGATATGAGGGCAATGCAGTAATAGTAACCTATAACGTCATAAGTGAATGTGCTTAACTGGGGAGTATGGGTTTCAAGAAATTCAATTACGGCATCAACCGTCTTTGGCTTTTCGGTAAATGGTAGCATTCGCTCATATTCCTTCTTTGTAACGGGCGCATGTATCATTTGAGCGAGTTTACTGCATAGCTTCCATATCTCTTCGTTTGGTGTGCCCGTCCTTTCAGCTGCTTCGAGTAACGGCAGCGTGGTTCCCCTTAACCAAGCGCCTTCATTGGGAAATTTAGGACCTGTCACTACAATAGGCTCGTGGTTCGCTCTGCGGGCTTCCCATTCAGCATCCCTTTGCCTGAGATATTCTCTTACCTCGTCCGCGGTTGGTATTTTTGCTTTTGCCATATAGGTTTAATACCTCCTCAAAAATTCGATTGTTCTGATTTTTTCAGTTTCACCTTCCTGCCCTTTGGACAAGAAGTATCCATCGCCCTCAGTTCGGTCAATTCTGATTTATGATATTTATTATATCATCCCATAGCGTAAATGCCTAGTAATTTCTATTTATGATTACGGCTCACGCGCATTATTATATGTGTCCTCAAAAATGCAATCTTGATTGTGCTAAACCTTCAAACAACTTAGATAGTGAAAGCATTGTGGTTGACGGCGTTTCACGGTAATGCTATAATAGCGAAAGACATCAGACAAAATCATGCGTCGCGAAACTGCCTGCAGACAGGGTTTTTGTGGGTGAAATGATTTTGCCATGAAAATTATAGCAAAGAGGAAAAAAATATGCAGGGACGTACACATAATTGTGGCCAGTTAAGACTGGAGAATGTCGGCGAAGAGGTTAAGCTTGTCGGCTGGTACGAGAATCTCCGTAAGGTGAGCAAGAACCTTGGCTTCCTTATTTTAAGAGATTTCTACGGAACGACACAGATTGTCGCTGAGACAGAAGAGCAGATGGAGCAGTTGGCAGGAATCAACTATGAGTCAACTATAGAGATAGTTGGAACGGTAAGAGAGAGAAGTTCTAAGAACAGCAAGATACCTACGGGCGATATCGAGGTTGTTCCTTCTAAGATTACTGTTCTTGGAAAGTGCCAGTACAATGAGCTTCCATTCCAGATCAATCATTCCAAGGATGCGGATGAGAATGTAAGACTTAAGTACAGATACCTTGACCTTCGTAACCCGGATGTCAAGTCAAGAATTATATTGAGAAGCAAGATCGTTGCAGACCTTCGTGCTGCCATGATCGGACATGATTTCATGGAGATTACAACTCCTATTCTCACATGCTCATCACCTGAGGGCGCAAGAGATTACCTTGTACCGGCAAGAAATCATCCGGGCAAGTTCTATGCTCTTCCACAGGCTCCACAGCAGTTCAAGCAGCTTTTGATGGCTTCCGGCTTCGACAGATATTTCCAGATAGCACCATGTTTCAGAGATGAGGATGCAAGAGCAGACCGCTCACCGGGAGAGTTCTATCAGCTCGATATGGAGATGGCATTCGCAAATCAGGAGGATGTATTTGAGATACTTGAGGATGTTCTTCCTCCTATTTTTGCAAGATACGGAATATACAATGAGGCTTCCAAGCCACCATTCAAGAGAATACCTTACCTTGAGGCTATGGACAAGTACGGCTCAGATAAGCCGGATCTTCGTATCAACCTTATTGTTCAGGACGCAACAGACGTGCTTGCAGACTGCGGCTTTGGTCCGTTTGCAGGAAATAAGGTTAAGGCTGTAGTTGCTGAGAACTTTACAGGTACAAGAAAGCAGATTGACAAGCTCTGCGCTGATATTGAGGTTGTCAGCGGACAGAAGGCTTACTATTTCAGACTTGATGAGAACGGTGAACTTGTCGGCGGTATTGCAAAGTTCGTACAGGAGCACAAGGATGCGGTTGTCAAGGCTCTTGGTCTTAAGAACGGTGATTTTGTTGCGCTTGCGGCAGGTGATTTAAAGACTGCACAGAAGACAGCCGGAGTTATCAGAAAGGCTATCGGAAACAGCTTTGACGGATATATGAAGAAGGAATGTTATGAGTTCTGCTGGATAGTGGATTTCCCTATGTATGAGATCGGTGAGGAGTCAGGCGAGCTTGAGTTCTGCCACAACCCATTCTCAATGCCA
Organism: uncultured Eubacterium sp.; assembly: GCA_958446835.1. GTDB lineage: Bacteria > Bacillota > Clostridia > Lachnospirales > Lachnospiraceae > CAG-882. The sequence goes on along the minus strand of CAUCXT010000022.1, from coordinate 3,441 downwards.
CAGGGCGGAGCTGAGGCACTTGATACAATGAATCCGCTCGACATCCTTGCATACCAGTATGACCTTGTATGTAACGGAGTTGAGCTCTCATCTGGCGCAGTCCGTAACCATGACCCAGAGATTATGATTAAGGCATTCAAGCTTGTAGGTCTTGGAGAGGATGATGTCAAGGCTAAGTTCCCTGCAATGTACAATGCATTCTGCTATGGTGCACCTCCACATGCAGGTATTGCTCCGGGCGTTGACCGTATGGTAATGCTCATCGCAGGTGAGGAGAGCATTCGTGAGATTATTCCGTTCCCTATGAACAAGAATGCACAGGATGTTATGATGGGTGCTCCTGCTACAGTTACAGAGAAGCAGCTTCGTGAGGTTCATATCCAGATAGTTGAGGATAAGGCTGAGGAGAAGAAGGACGCTCAGTAATCGGTTAAAAATAGAACAATAATTTTTATAAAAGACAGCTCTCTATTCCCGAAACTATTGGGAATGGGAGCTGTCTTTTGCGCATATCTGTTTAATTCAGCCTGCATTATAATAGGAAATAATTTACTGTATCAGTCCTTTACATAAGGTGTTAAATTATTTGCGTATAAAAAAATAAGAAAATGCAACAATATGTATAAACTGTTGCATTTTCTCATCTACATACTATATTTCGGACGCTAACCGAAAAACTTAACCCATAAAATGAAACTTTTTAATATTTTTTATCTGTCCGTTATCAGCCAAAGCGGCTTAGGCTTTATTATGGACAAAAATTAAGCCGGGGCAGCTTTGGCAATTTTTCTTAGGATAAGCAATTTTATATGTGTCGATTTTTAGCTTATCTTAAATCTTATTTTCAGGTATTAAGGATGAATTGCATCGGTCTAATAATCCATTTTTTTAAACAGTGAATCGCGGTCATCCTGTTCAATTCCAAGATAGCGTTTGGTGATTACAAATGACGAGTGATTGTATATATCCATCAGGAGTACAGGGGATGTGCCATTTTTCCATGCATGATAGCCAAAGGTCTTGCGGAGGGAATGACAGCTTATATGTGTTTCATTGACTGTATCCGTTGCCGCTCTTTTTACAATGCGATATGCCTGTGTCCTGCAGAGTGGTCTGGTAGAATCGGTTGTCTTGCAGAAAATATAATCTTCCTTTTCAGGTTTTTTCAGTGTTCGATAATTTTCCAATGCGTTTATGATATGTGAATTGAGTGCTATCATACTTGCCTTCCCGGTCTTTTTTTCATATACAAGTAAATGAGGAACATACATATTCCTATCGAATTGATATACATCCTGCCACTTCAGATTGAGGATGTCACTGATTCGTAGTGCAGTATGCAGTCCGAATATAATCAGAGCCTTGTTTCGTACGTTTGGCTTCTGTACATCATAATACTCAATAATATTTCTTACATCTTGGCTGTTCCTTATTGGTTGTGTTGTGCTCATAGTCATCTTCCTTTCCCGGTAAAAAATGATATAAAACTGTTTAAGAAATGCAACAGTTTATACAAAATGTTGCACAAATACAGCCAAAAAACAAGGAGGTTTTTATGCTGAAACTAACACTTCGTCCCGGCGATTTTATTGATGTCGGGGAGAACATCCGAGTGGTATTCTCCGGAGGTTCGGCAAATAATATTCATCTGCTTATTGATGCACCGAAGGATGTCAACATCGTGAGAAACACGGCACAGCAAAGGAGAGAGAAGTCTCCGTATTTTGCGGAGCCTAAGCTCTCGCCGAAGGCGCAGAGAGAGATTGCGGATATTCTGATGCAGGAGAAGAAAAGCAGACAGGAAAACGGCGCGGTTGCAAAAAGACCGTAGGTAAAATGGTAATAAAGCAGAGAAATCCTAGGCGCTCTGTTTTTATTATAAAATTAAAAACTTATGTAGGAACGGATTCCTACACAATAACAACACGGAGGTAAATTAATATGGTAGTACAGCACAATTTACAGGCAATGAATGCCAACAGAATGTTAAACATCACAACAGGAACACAGAGTAAGTCCGCAGAGAAGTTATCCTCAGGTTACAGAATCAACCGTGCAGCAGATGACGCAGCAGGTCTTTCAATTTCTGAGAAGATGAGAAAGCAGATCAGAGGACTCGATCAGGCTTCAACTAACGCTGAGGACGGTGTATCCGCAGTGCAGACAGCAGAAGGTGCACTCACAGAGGTTCACTCAATGCTTCAGAGAATGAACGAACTTGCAGTTCAGGCTTCCAACGGAACTAACTCTCAGACAGACCGTGACGCTATTCAGTCTGAAATAGAGCAGCTCACAACTGAGATTGACAGAGTTGCAGAGACAACGAAGTTCAATGAGACTTATCTCTTAAAGGGTGATGCTGATGGAAACACAAAGAAGATTTATCTTGAGGCTCATGATGCAGGTCTTAAGGGAAAGCTTACAAATAACGGTGATGGCACAGCAACATTTGTTATGGATGACCTTGAGGCTGGTGACAGCATAACAATCGGTGGTAAGAGCTATACAATCGGTGTTGAAACGGCTGATACTGATGAATTAATTAAAAATGCTGTTGCTAACAACAATGCAGACATCGTTATTAATGGTACAACATATAAGTATTTAGCTAAAACAGGTGATGGTACAGCAGATGATGCTGATAATCATAAAGCAGGATATTATGCAGATGGAAAATGGGAAGCAACCAAGGGCTTAGATGAGGCTGGCTTAAAGGCACTTGCAACAGCAGGTGCGACAGTAGAGGCTGATGGAAAGAAGCTGACATCACTTAAAGCAGCAGACGTAGCAGCAGGTGTTTCATCTGATGATTCGTCTGTTATTACAAAGGCTAATGCGTATGTGCTTGCTGCAAATGAGCTTCTCGCAGCTAACAAGATTGGTGATACAGAAGGCAATGTTGCGGTTACTGATGATGCAAATGCAGCAATCTCACTTGCTAATGGTGACGGAACATTCAAGATTAAGCTTGCTCAGACAGAGGTAGCTGAAAAGCTCAACTTCAACCTTCACGTAGGCTCCGACGCTGATATGACCAACAAGATTAACGTCAACATTGAGACAATGAATTCAAGTTACCTTGGAATCAAGGGCCTTAATGTATCTGATGATACAGGTCTTTCAGCTACATACGCAGTAGACGCTATCGCTGATGCTCTTCAGAAGGTATCAGACCAGCGTTCATCACTCGGTGCCGTTCAGAACAGACTTGAGCACACAATTGCTAACCTCGACAATGTTGTTGAGAATACAACATCTGCTGAGTCACGTATCCGTGATGTTGATATGGCTGAGGAGATGGTTGAGTACAGCAAGAACAACATTCTTGCTCAGGCCGGACAGTCCATGCTTGCACAGGCTAATCAGGCTACACAGGGAGTTCTCTCCTTACTCGGCTAATTCTAAACTGATGCTTATTATACCGATAATGGCAGCATAAAA
>CAUCXT010000021.1 GCA_958446835.1 uncultured Eubacterium sp. | reverse complement strand
AGGTGAACTCAGTTCACCTCTGCTTTTCCGCTCCCCATCAGGTGAACTCAGTTCACCTCTGCTTTTCCGCTCCCCATCAGGTGAACTCAGTTCATCTCTACTTTCCGACGACTTCCCAGGTGAACTCAGTTCACCTCTACTTCCCGGCTGCTTCTCAGGTGGACTCAGTTCACCTCTGCTTTCCCGCGGAGCCTCAAGTGAACTCAGTTCACCTCTACTTTCCCGCAGCTTCCCAAGTGAACTCGGTTCACCTCTGCTTTCCCGCGGCTCCTCAGGTGAACTCAGTTCACCTCTACTTTCCCGCGGCTTCTCAGATGAACTCAGTTCACCTCCCCCTATTCACAATTCATTATTTTAGGCTTTTAAATAATGTCGACAATTTTATAGCAAATGCCGACACTATTTTTGTAGACATGGATACTATCTTACGATATAATATAAATATAGAGAACACATTACCGGTAATTACCTCTAAATAACTTACCTAATTGGAGGATAAATAAAATGTGTAAAGTAATTTCAATCATCAATAATAAGGGAGGGGTAGGCAAAACTACCTCTACAGGTATAATTGCTCAGCTGCTCGCCTATCTTGGAAAGCATGTATTAATTGTAGACCTCGATTCACAATCAAATCTATCTATGATGTTAGGTCAATATGAGGAAGATAGCCAGGATGTAATAGAGGGACTTGTCATTCCTGAACATCCCAATATAGCGGAGCTTTTTAAGTACAGATATCGTGACCTTGGAAATGTTACTAAACTTATCAGGCACACGTCAGTGCCTAATCTTGATATCATACCATCAAGTAAACGACACAAAAATACGCAGCTAAATATTGCTAAAAATGAAACCGGAAACAACAATGTTATCTTAAAAAGAGCTCTTTCACTCATTCGTGATAGTTACGATTTTATTCTAATAGACAATGCCCCTGCAAATGACATTCTCACAGTCAACAGTCTTTTTATCTCCGACCTCGTCATTGTGCCTGTAAGGCTTGAAGGATTTTCTTACAAAGGGCTTCGAGAAACCATCGATACATTGCTGTACATAAAAGATGAACATGATATTGAAAGTATTAAATTTGGCGGTGCTTTTATTACCCAGGCGGAAATAAATACGAATATATATAAAGCACTCAAGTCCAATTATACCGATGAGCTTGGCGGACGTTTTTATGAAACACCAATTAGAAAAGATATTCACATCAGCGAACTGGAAACTAATTTTACCCCGCTGCTTGAGTATTGCCCTAATACCAATGCCGTTTTTGATTACAGCAATTTAATCCTTGAACTTGGCATACTCGATGATAAAACATCCGCAATGCTCCGCCGCTCAATAGGCGCATAAGGTATGAGGTGAACTGAGTTCACCTCACTCACACATGAAAACATTTCAGGTGAACTCAGTTCACCTCATCTACAGAAAGGATATAACAATATGGCAAAACAAAAGTTTAATTTTCAGCTGACTCAGCCAGCAGCTCAACCTGTGGCAGTTTCTGGCGAACAGGACACCAACGCCGGCACTGTTGCCTCCATAGTGCAACGTCTTGATAATAATGATAAAAATCCGTTTGAGATTAAGCTGGTTCCCCGCAGCCGGATTCGCATGAATAAAAAGAACAGCTATCCGATTGAGGATATAGACTCTCTTGCAAAGTCAATTTTAGAGTTCGGCTTGCAGCAAAACCTCGTAGTTGTTTATGAAAGCGAAGAGGATATATATATTATTGAGACAGGTCACCGCCGTGCCACAGCTCTCAATATGCTGATTGACAAGTATTCCGGCAATACCGATTATCCGGATTATGACTTATATATGAAAAATGTAGCTCCTTATGAAAAAGGATTTCCATGTAGGGTAATTTATTTAGAAGATGGAATTGAGTATGATGTATCTGGTGACACTGACTTGTCAACTATACCCACAAGCGTCATAGACAGCGAAATCCGTTTATATATTACGAACGAAGAGATAAGAGCAAAAAATCCGGCAAGAACAGCTCAGGCTATAGCAAGGCTCAAACAATTGTATGACGCTAAAAATGCAGCACTCAACCATTCTGATAAAATAAACGTAAATAATGAAATAGCCGAAAACCTCAATATCAGTCCCCGCCAGGTGGCAAAGTACAACTCTATAGAAAACCTCATTCCTGAATTGCGAAGCTTATTTATCAACAACAATATCACATTATCAAGCGCATCCGGTTACGCACAGCTCACACCCGATGACCAGAAGCAGATATATCAGATTTTCAAAACACATGAAGACCTGAGTACCCGACAGATAAATGAACTTATTCAAAGCAACCAGGAACTCAATCAACAGATAAAAAAACAGGAAGCTGCAATTGAAAATTTATCCTCTAATCATAACGCGACCGGTGGTAATAATGATGAAGTTATTAAATTAAAAAAACAAATCGATGACCTGAAATCACAGCAAAAAACTATATTAACCGAAAATTCCGAACTTAAATCGCAAATTTTGGCTAAAAGAAGCCTAAAAGCAACTTACGATTCTTTAATTAGTCTATCTTCACGTTTTATTAATGATACCAAAGGACACTCTGCTTCTGAGCTATCCTGCGATTCAGCAAAGCTTGATAAAGCACTCTCACTGCTTGCTGAAATATCTGAACTGGATTTATTTTAAACAGGAGATGAGGTGAACTCAGTTCACCTCATCCCCCTCCTCAGCCTTAACACTATCACAAACATTCTCAATAGTTGGAGTCAGCATATATCTTTCCAGCAACTTTTTTATATCTGAAAAATCGTATATATCACAAACTTTAATGCGTAATAGCTTTATACCCGCATCTGCATATAATTCATTTTTAAAAGTATCATTTTTTTGACTTGTTGCATAATCGTGCGTATAATCATCCAATTCAATAGCCAAAATCGGCTTTGCTATATCTATCTCTGTTATAACGAAATCTATATGTTTTGCAGCTATCCTTTGAAGATTAACCGAATAGTACTCATTCATATATTTTACTCTAAATATATCAGCCAGCCTTACTTTATAGTGTATTTCTACGTTATATTGTTTTAATGCCTGCTTTAATTGTGTATAAAATTTCTGTTCAGTGGGTGTAAGTAATGAATTCATCAATGTGTAATATTTATAATATTTTTTATCCATGTTTCCACTTACAGCTGTATCTTTTTTTATGAAATCTTGCTCTTTGTTCTTCCACGCTGCATATCGCATATTATTATTATAGTTCTTCTTTTTATAATCTTTTCTAATTTTTATTTTTTTTCCTATATGTATTACCAATAAAATAAACAGTATATCAAATATCAATTCAAACCACGTCATTTTTTATTCTCCATATCATGTAGATACTAAACTATCACAGCAAAGATTATTGTACGTTCTCTATATTATTTATAACAGCTTAATAAATATTATTAATAAATTTTAAATTTTTTATTGCATTTTTCTAGCATTTTATGTAAGATGTCCTTGTATCAAAAGTGGACAAAATAAGCATTTTGTCTACTTTCAAAAGGCATAAAAAAAGTACTTTTTGTATCTTATATAATCTCATATTTCCGGTTGTGTCTCCATCATTTCCAGCTGCTGATTTTTAAGTTCATTTCCAATTTCCGATATATATTGATTTATATTTCCACCTTTTGTGTAGGCTTGTGCAATATCCTCAAGCTTCCATATCCTGCCGGTAGACTTGACCAGTTCACTTAAATTATCCAATACAGCTTCAGTTAGACGAAGTCCATTTTCACTAAGAGCCGTCTTGAACTGAGCATATGCCACCTGCACACGCATTTCAGTTAAAACTTCCGGTTCGTCTGCTGAAACACCACTATGCTCATTCCACCTATCCTCAATATATTCTACGACATTATCAAGATAACTGCTTTCCTCTGCCGTAATGTTCCTGTTATGTTCATGCTGCAGCACTGTACCGGGATGTATATCGGGAGTATCAGTCATTCGGTATAAACATTCTGATTTTCTGTTTTGAAGAGAAATATCATCAAACACGCCCGACTTATATACCTTCTCAATACTCTCGACAATAGCATTAACTGTATTGTCATGCTGCAGCTTTGTTGTCATTCTTGGTGTAGTACCAATTTCTTTCATTCTCTCATACCGTTCAATCGTACCAACATATGACAGTATCGGGGGCACAGCCATAACAGCAAGCTCCACATGATATCCTCTGCTCTTTAACAGCTCTGCTGTTCTTATTGGCACAGCCGATGTTCTAAGTGTACCTTCAATGATAAGATTATATTTTTCTCTTGAAAGCTCATCTATCAGTCTTTCTGTTACCTGCGACGAAAACTTCTGTGTATAATCCACATAATCATCACCGTATTGAGCATATAGCTGGTTGAAATGAGGGTGCAGCTTTCTAAAATCATCCCCTGAAATGACCGCGGTGCCCTTATCAGCTATTAAGCTTTCAAAATGTTTTATCATGCTTGACTTTCCGGCACCTGGCTGTCCACCCAAAATAACCGCTTCAGGTTTTTCTACTGGTTCTTTTTGGTAAACTGCAATCTGTTTAATTTTCTGATAACATCTATTGAACTCATGCATCGTATATTCTGTAAAATCTTCCATACATCTATCCCCTGCATGCTACCAGCTTTTTCAATGTCTCATTTACCATCTGAAGCTTTCCCCTTACAATATATGCCTGTTTTAATGTATCAATTTTATATACGCCATTATACAATTTGCAAACCTCATCTGAAATCGCTTCAGCAAACTTATCATCCGGATTGTTTTCTTTATATCTGATTAAATCTGCACATATCCCGGCAGCAAACTCCCTAAGTACTTCTATCTCTTTTACAACCTCATAATCTGTCATATCTAAACCTCCTAAAAAATATTTGTATTCTTCTGTCATATTTCCCATAAGACTGTTTTGTTAAACTTTTAAATTTTATATAGTGCCTTACTTTTCTTCCCACACATATACATATAATGCTTTTGTCATTTCGTTACCATAATAATTATAACACGGAGTATGTCAATATGAAAGAAAAAACATTACCTTGAATTTATATACGATTCCTCCGTTTAGATTATTTCTTAAGCATGTCACCCATAGCTTCATCTGTCATTTGAGCATATTGATAAACATCATACAATGGCGCATAATTATATCTCCCGAAAGCGCGAAATCTATATCTGCCTACCTTTTTTAGGATACCGTTTTTTTCCAGACGTTTTACGTCCTTATGTGTAATATTAAAAGTAGCCTGATATACCTGGCTGCTAACTCCTACTCCAAACATTTCAGCCAATTGCTTATATTCAAAGCCATTATTGATAAGCAGCTCAAACACTTCTTCTTTTTTCTTTTTTTCATCACACTCAATACCGGCAGAATTGCATAATAAAACAAGCTGCTCTTTAAATGCTAAGCTCTGAGTCCCCGCATTCTTACATATTTCCGCTTTAACATACTCATCCACCGATAAATTCTCACCCCAAAAATTTATGTTTCTCATACAATTCCCCTCTCTTCCCAGCCTCCGCCAAACATATCATACTGAACCTCCTGCTTGTAAAAATGGCTTTTTGTGTTTGGCGCAAAATAGAGCGCTGTCAGTAAATAAGTGCGAATATTCTTTATTTTTGTAGTCACATTTTGCATTGAGGTTATTACATACTCAAGATGGCTGTCATTAAGCTTCAGGAATTTCGCCTTGACAAGCGCATAAGGGTAATTCTCGCCGCCTATTTTTATAGTCTTTCGGCTGACACAAACGGTATCACAAATAAGCTCATACAGTTCATCAAACAGCTCCCTATCCTGGCCTATATCATGCCGGATATGATAATCATATCTGATATTCTGCTTAATCTGCTCTATGTACGCTTCTACATCATCGATACTATGGACAGAGCTCACTTGAGGTATATTTTTATCGCAGAGGTGAACTGAGTTCACTTGTAATTTGTCATTATGCAGAGGTGAACTGAGTTCACCAGATATGTCAATTCGATTTTTGATTTCCGAAATTCTGTCATTGCTGTTATTATCTGTATTATCTGATAGATGGATAGATGGATTAATATTATTAATATCAGTATAATTAATATTAGTATAACTAGAGTCCAAATTTTGAACCTCCTTAAGTACAGAATTTGGATTTCCGGAAGTTCGATTTTTAGAATTGCAGAAGTCTAAATTTTGGACTTCTAGAAGTTCACTATCTGGACTTCTGGAAGTTTTATTATTAGACTTCAAGAAGTTCAAATTTTGGACTTCTGTGGAAACATCGGTATTATCAGGCTTTTTTTCGTCATCCTCAATAGGATCAGCAGCACATGCTGTGACAAAATTTTTTACATAAATAATATCAGGTCTTCCTAATCCCTGCCTTTTCTTCTCAATAAGCCCAATGCCTTTTCTATTATCAAGTTCAGACATAATCTTGGTGCAGGTTCCATGAGAGCACCCTAGATCACTCATGATTTCCTCAACTGTATAATAGATGTAAGCTCTGTTATCCTCATCAAACCATCTGTTTTTTACTGATAGCGACATTCTATCCAGCATAAGTCCATACAGGAGCTTAGCATCGCTGCTAAGCCCTTTGAACCGCTTGTCCTTAATTAACAGACGCGGAACACGGTAAAATGAAAACTGTTCCGCTTCAATTCCGTAATAGTAGTCAAAAACAAATCCTTCTCCCATGTTCATCATCCCTCAACATTCATGTTTTCAATTATAGCTTCATGTCCACTGTTTTCCTGCTCTTTTATTTCCTGTTCTTTAAATGCCTCAGCAAGTTCCTCTACACACTCTCTTATTTCATCATTTGCATAGCCCTTACTCTCATAAAGCCTATGCACATCCGCTACGCTGTTATCAACTCCTGTAAGCTCATTTAAACGCAGCATTTTCTTAATTATATTTTCATCAGCGATGTAGCCATCCTCTGCGACACTCATACTTATAATTTTGCGATCCTTTTCAAGCAGTTCTTCCAGATACCGCTTATTCATGTTTTCAAGATTATTACATAATTTATTTACCAGCTGCATTGTGTCATTCAAATTTTCTATTTCTTTCATCAACTTTAACCTATCCTCTAATAATCCATGTGTGTTCAGTTGCTGTGCAATTTTTGTCATTGCGCAAATCTTGTCCCCAATGCTCTCTCCTTCATAGGTATTGAGCATTCTCTCTACAGATTTAGTAATTCGACATGTTATTTTTACCTCTCTCTTTTCACTTCCCTTCACATGTATCACATCCTCTCACACATTTTTCTATGTCAATATAACATCTAAAAAACCGGTTGGTACCACTATCAGAATAAACATCAGAAACACTCATTACGCTGAATTCCGGCATGTTCTGTACAAGCCGCTGAAAAAACGCAATATCTTCTCGTGTACCCATTAATCTGATCTTCAACATAATTAATCTCTCCCTCCCAGCATTGCATATAATTTTTTATTATATGTAACATACTCCGGATACCGGAGCTGTATCGCCTGCCAGAAGAAAGGCGCATACGAACAGCAAAACAACTCACTCACACTATAATTCTGGCATTCCTCTATTTTCTGCCTTGTGCATTTAACACTGGGCATTCCATCACAATACAGATTAAAAGCCATTCTTATCACCCTGGCACTTCCGCTTGTCACCCAACCTTCATGTATACATGCCGGTTTAACCAAGCCGCTTTTAAAATCATAAATCCTGTCTATGTGCTGTCTGGTATCTGCATTTATTCCTAAGCAGTATACCAATGCAATATGATACTCATCCTTATAACGCACCTGTGAAAGCTTCTCATAAAAGAAGCTCTCATGTGCTTCACTTATAAAACTTATTTTCTTTTCACTTTCTGTATTGTTTTTTGCTCCTATCGCTGTACCCATGTGTTTTCCTCCAAAAATCTTTATTCTTCTTTAAGCTGTTTTAAATTCTATCTTGGTAATGCAGTAAAATTACGATATTATAAGTCAAAAGATATTCGCCATAGATAAATCTATAAGGTAGCAAATAAAGTAAATAAAACTTTTATAATTTTTCCTATTCCCTTTTTTACTTTATGTGTTATAATATTGTCAAAATAATAACAATATCGGAGGTATTCTTATGTTAGTTACAGCTAAAGAAATGCTTGAAAAGGCAGTTGCCGGTCATTATGCAGTTGGCCAGTTTAATATTAACAACCTTGAGTGGACTAAGGCTATCCTTACAACAGCTCAGGAACTTAATTCCCCTGTTATCCTCGGTGTTTCCGAAGGTGCCGGTAAATATATGACAGGCTACAAGACCGTAGTTGGCATGGTTAACGGAATGATGGAAGAGCTTAACATCACTGTTCCTGTTGCTCTTCACTTAGACCACGGCTCATACGAAGGATGCCTTAAGTGCGTAGAGGCAGGCTTCTCATCAATCATGTTCGACGGCTCCCACTACCCTATCGAGGAGAACATTGCTAAGACTAAGGAATTAGTTAAGATTTGTGCTGATCACAATATGTCCCTTGAGGCTGAGGTTGGTTCTATCGGCGGTGAGGAAGACGGCGTAATCGGTATGGGTGAGTGTGCAGACCCTAACGAGTGTAAGGCTATCGCAGACCTTGGCGTAACAATGCTTGCAGCAGGTATCGGTAACATTCACGGTAAGTACCCTGCTAACTGGAAGGGACTCAGCTTCGAGACACTTGCAGCCGTTAAGGAGCTTACAGGTGATATGCCACTTGTTCTTCACGGTGGTACAGGCATCCCTGCTGATATGATTAAGAAGGCTATCTCTCTTGGTGTTGCCAAGATTAACGTAAATACAGAGTGCCAGTTATCCTTCGCAGCTGCTACACGTAAGTACATTGAGGCAGGCAAGGACTTAGAGGGCAAGGGCTTCGATCCACGTAAGCTTTTAGCTCCTGGTGCAGCAGCAATCAAGGAAACTGTAAAAGAGAAGATGGAGTTATTCGGCTCAGTTGGCAAGGCTGAATAAAAAAAATAAGTTTTTTTCAAAAAAGGGCTTGCATTTTTGTGAGTTATAGTTTATTTTATTAACATAAATGATGTCTTGTAATACTAAAGCCAATATTTAGGGAACAAGGTCATATATTTCGTGTGAGTGAACAAGGGCGTTCCGTTTAGTTGGAATGCCCTTTTTTTATGCATATATGTCTAATTTTAGAAATAAATAATAGACATATAGTCCGGATGAAATACAATCCACTGTACATCCCGATACATAATCACCGCGAAAAATCTATAGCATGAAAGGAATGGAAAAGAATGAGCAATATCAATGTAGAAGAAATTTTTGGCGAAAATGTATTCACAGTTGGTAAGATGAGAGAGCGCCTTCCTAAGAAGGTATTTGCAAATCTCATGAATGTTATGAACAAGGGTGGCGAGTTGTCAATTTCCGATGCCGATGTAATCGCAAAGGCTATGAAGGACTGGGCAGTCGAAAAGGGTGCAACACACTATACCCACTGGTTCCAGCCACTCACAGGTATCACAGCCGAGAAGCATGATGCCTTCGTTACACATCCTGATGCAGACGGCAAGATGATTATGGAGTTCTCCGGTAAGGAGCTTATAAAGGGTGAGCCTGATGCTTCTTCTTTTCCATCCGGCGGCTTAAGAGCTACATTTGAGGCCAGAGGCTATACGGCTTGGGACTGCACATCACCTGCATTCGTTAAGGAGGATGCAACAGGTGCCATCCTCTGTATCCCTACAGCTTTCTGTTCCTACAAGGGTGAGGCTCTTGATAAGAAGACTCCTCTCCTTCGTTCCATGGAAGCAGTAAGCCAGCAGGCTCTCCGTATTGTAAGACTTTTCGGCAACACAGAAGCTACCAAGGTTACAGCATCTGTTGGTCCTGAGCAGGAGTACTTTATCGTTGACAGAGAAAAGTACCTTGAGAGAAAGGATTTAATCTATACCGGACGTACTCTTTTCGGAGCACCTGCTCCTAAGGGACAGGAACTCGAGGATCACTACTTCGGTTCTATCAAGGAAAGAATCGGTGCTTATATGAAGGACATCAACATTGAACTCTGGAAGCTTGGCGTCACAGCTAAGACCCAGCACAATGAGGTTGCCCCTGCACAGCATGAGCTTGCTCCTATCTATGAGACAGCCAATGTTGCGGTTGACCACAACCAGCTTGTTATGGATGTTATGAAGAAGGTTGCCACACGTCATGGTCTTGCATGCCTTCTCCATGAGAAGCCATTCGCAGGTGTCAACGGTTCAGGTAAACATGACAACTGGTCCATCGTTACAGATAACGGTGTCAACCTTATCGACCCGGGCGACACACCTAATGAGAACCTCCAGTTCTTACTTGTACTTGCCTGCATAATGAAGGCAGTCGATACACACGCTGATCTCCTTCGCCAGTCCGCTTCCGATGTAGGAAACGATCACAGACTTGGAGCTAACGAGGCACCTCCGGCAATCATTTCAATGTTCCTTGGTGACCAGCTCGAGGATGTTGTAAACCAGATTATAGAGACAGGTACAGCCACACACAGCATTGAGGGCGGCAAGCTTCTCACAGGCGTTTCCACACTTCCTGATTTTGCAAAGGATGCCACCGACAGAAACAGAACTTCACCTTTTGCTTTCACAGGCAACAAGTTCGAGTTCCGTATGGTTGGCTCTGCCGATTCAATCGCAAGCCCTAACACGGTTCTCAACGCAATTGTTGCAGAGGCATTCTGTGAGGCTGCAGATATTCTTGAGAAATCCGACGATTTCGACAAGGATGTTCATGAGTTAATCAAGAAGTACATGACTGAGCATAAGAGAATTGTCTTCAACGGTAACGGTTACTCAGATGAGTGGGTAGCTGAGGCTGAGAGAAGAGGACTTCCTAATATCAAGTCCATGGTAGACGCTGCAAGTGCTCTCACAACAGACAAGGCTGTAGCTTTATTTGAAAAGTTCGGTATCTTCACAAAGGCTGAGCTTGAGTCCCGCGAGGAGATTACATACGAGACATACACCAAGTACATCAACATTGAGGCTCTCACAATGATAAGCATGGCATCAAAACAGATTCTTCCTGCTGTCATCAGCTACACAACTGAGCTTGCCAACTCTATCGCTTCCGTAGAAGCCGTAGGCTGTGACGCAAGCGTTCAGAAGGAAAGACTTGAGAAGGTTACAGTTGAGCTCAAGGCTATGAATGCAGCTCTTGAGAAGCTCAAGGCTGATCAGGCTAACGGTGAGAAAGAATGTGCTAAGTGCACAGCCGTTTACTATCATGACACAATCATGTCCGATATGGCTGCTCTTCGTACTCCTGCCGATAAGCTTGAAATGCTTGTTGACAAGGACTTCTGGCCAATACCTACTTATGGCGACCTTCTCTTTGAGGTATAAAGCGAAGATGTCATAAAAGATATTTTACCTAGCTTTTTGAACTTTCATATACTATAAAACCTGCTACCAGACAGGAAAAGGCGTAAATCCGGATATTGGATTTACGCCTTTTCTCTTATTGACATCTTTTAATTTTTACATTGCCGGATGTGACTGACAGCTCACTAATTATTTAAGCATATCAAGAATCTTGTCCTTTGGCTGTACTCCAACGCTTGTGCTGACTGTCTTGCCATCCTTTACCACTACCAAAGTAGGGATTGACATAACGCCATACTTCTCAGCCAGTGAGGACTCCTCATCAACGTTAATCTTGCATATCTTAGCATCCGTAACCTCATTTGAGAGTTCTTCTATAACCGGCAGGAGCATCTGGCATGGTCCACACCATGAAGCCCAGAAATCGAGAAGCACCGGCTTATCAGAGTTGAGCACTTCGCTCTCATAATTGTCACTTGTAATGTGTAATGCTGCCATATTTTAATCCTCCTTGTTTTTATTTCATAATATATTGTAACAGGATATATGTTTTTTATCCAGTAACAGATGTTACATTTTATAGTTTCTTAATATTTATGTCATTTAAGCATTCTCCCTTAATCCCCTTGCAAATAAATCGCTGCCATACACACATAACCTGCGTGCATGGCAGCGATTGAAAAAACTATCTTTATTAAAGTAAAATACCTCTCATATATAAATACTTTATATCACTTACTCTTCCTGATTCTTGGAATTGCGGTACTGAAGCGGGGTCATGGCATATTCCTTCTTGAAAAGTCTGTTGAAATGCTCCACGTTCTCATAGCCTACGCTGGCTGCGATAGTCTCAACATTCTGGTTGGACTCACGAAGAAGAACCTTTGCCTTCTTCATGCGTGCCTTCTTGACAGCATCCTGAAATGTCATTCCGGACTTCTCCTTGATATACTTGGAAAGATATGGCTTTGAGAGGTTGAAGTTCTCAGCAAGTTCATCAAGTGAGACATCCGTATAATGGTTCTGGATGAAGTTGAGGATATCGACAATGCGCTCCTCCCTGCCCTCTTTCACATTAGTATCCTTGGCAAGCTTATTGACTGCTGCCACAAGTGCCGATATTGATGCCTTGATAATATCCTCATCAAGACCTACTCCCCAGTACATCTTATCCTTGCAGAGCACTCCCACATAGGAAGCAGCCTTTGATGATGAGCCCTTGGAAATAGCGTGCTCCTCATATACGGCAAGCTCATAGCTTATGCCAAAATACATCTTAAGTGCATTGCTTACCGCATCAAGACGTCCGTTTCCGCCTGTCTCGACAATTCGCTTCTCCTTGCCCTGCTGTATTGTGACAGTCGCCCAGATTCCGTCCTCCTGCTTGAAGTGGCACTCAGGTACCGAGAATACATCCGTCTGTCCTATGTAATTATCTTCAAATATCTGATATACAACCGAAGGTGTGAGCTCCTTGTGCTTGCGGTCTGAAACACCCTTTACAAGATAGCCTACCTCCTCCTTCATCTTATCCGGAATGGAAATACCGAAATTCTGCTTGAGAATGTAGGATACTCCTCCCTTACCCGACTGGCTGTTGATACGGATGACATCCGATTCATACTCCCTGCCGACATCCATAGGGTCAATCGGAAGATACGGAACAGTCCACTTACCGCCCGACTTGCCTTTCTCCCACCAATCCATACCCTTGGAGATGGCATCCTGATGTGAACCTGAGAACGCGGTAAATACAAGGTCGCCCGCATAAGGTGAGCGCTCGTAGACACGCATGCCTGTGTACTGCTCATATTTCTTTCTTATATCCATTATATGTGAGAAATCAAGTCCCGGCTCAACGCCCATTGAAACCATGTTCATCGCAAGCGTCACAATGTCGACATTACCTGTACGCTCACCGTTTCCAAAGAGTGTTCCCTCAACCCTGTCGGCTCCTGCAAGTACGCCAAGCTCCGCATCGGATATTCCGCAGCCGCGGTCATTGTGCGGATGTACACTGAGGACAACATTCTCGCGGTATTTCATGTTGCGGCTTAAATACTCTATCTGTGAGGCGAACACATGAGGCATGGCAATCTGCACTGTTGTAGGTATGTTGATGATTGCCTTATTGTCCGCTGTCGGCTCCCACACATCAAGGACAGCATTGCAGACCTCAAGCGCATAGTCAACCTCAGTTCCCGGGAAGCTCTCAGGCGAATACTCGAATGTGAAGTTGCCGTCCGTCTCGGCAGCAAGCTTCTTCAAAAGCATGGCTCCATCAACAGCAAGCTTCTTTACCTCTTCCTTGCTCTTTTTAAATACCTGCTCACGCTGTGCAACCGATGTAGAGTTGTAAAGATGGATGATTGCGTGAGGTGCGCCCTTTACCGCATCAAATGTCTTTTTTATAATATGCTCCCTTGCCTGTGTGAGCACCTGAACTGTAACGTCCTCCGGAATCATATTGCGCTCAATAAGTGCTCTCATAAAGTTGTATTCTGTGTCGGACGCGGCAGGAAATCCTACCTCAATCTCCTTGAAGCCTATATCGACAAGCATCTTGAAAAAGTCTAACTTCTCCTCAAGGCTCATAGGCTCAATAAGCGCCTGATTTCCGTCTCTTAGGTCAACGCTGCACCAGATAGGTGCCTTATCTATATAATCCTTTTTCACCCAGTCATAGCTCATCTGTGGTGGCAAAAAATACGCTCTCTGATATTTCTCTGTGTTCATGCCGAATACCTCCATACTTCTAAACTTATGTAGATATCTTAACACGCGCATAATGCATTGACAATGTACAAACTTAATCAATATTATTGATGTTTTTTAGCATTATTGCCATATTTTTTGTAAAATACGTAGGAAAAATATATCATCAACACCGACATCGCAATGAGAAGCACCAGCATTATGACCGTTGAAGCAAAGCCTTTGACAACGATTGTCTCTATAATAGTAAGTACACCGCATATCATTATCAGCCTGCCTCCAAGTCTGTTTGACAGCTCCCATGTAGTGTCATTGTCCATACTCCATGTGGTTCTAACTCCTACCACGCTATTGCGCTTGCACTTTGGAATAATATTACCTATCACAATGAGTATCAATCCAAGGCAGCAATTGGAAATCACATTTATATCCACAGGTATCCTATCCTGTCCCTCGGAGGCATTGATGTCCACAAACAACATCACAAACTGAATTATAATAAACATTATTGTTGTTCCTATCGCTGTAAATCCAAGCACATTGATGTTGCTTGCCGCCTCAACGCGCGCCTTCTCCTCCTGTGCCCTGTCCGCCCTTCTGCCAAACGCATTCATAAAAATAATCCAGAAAATATTGAATACCGCTATAAGGCATGGAAAGATATAGTTCTCATTTCTTGAACCATAGCGGTCAATCTCACCATTAAAATTATAATGCATAGGCACACTGTCCGCCATGAACTGAGTACATACCGCTGTGATTATAAACGCCACTGCTGTCAATGCTATAAGCCATGAGTAATATTTTTTACAATTATTCATAATATTGGTCCCCCTTTTTTTCTATTCACTATGCAGACTTCTTCGCTTCCCTGCAGCTTGCAAAACTAACCTTCACATTTGTCTGCCTTCGCCTGTCTCATCTCATCCTTCCTGTCATCTGTAAAACCCTTAAACCACATGATCATCTCGTCAAATACCGTCATATCCAGAGAATAATATACAAAATTCTTCTCCTTTTACTCGAGTACCAATCCTGCTTCCTTAAGCAGTCTCAGATGATAAGATAACGCCGCCGGTGACATTTCAAGTGCCCTTGCAAGCTCACCTGCGGACCTTCTTCCTCCCTTTAGCAATTCAAGTATCTGTCTGCGCAGAGGCTCAGACAGCACTTTAAATATTTCCGACACTGCCAACTTACGCACCTCCCTTTCATAGAATATAACTATTTAAAATTTTCTTTAAATACTTTATATCATTTATTTATAGAATTTTCAATAAGTATTTAAAAATATTTTTAAATACTTTCAAATATGCTTTAATGTAATGATGTTTGGGGCAAAGCATGCTAATTTAATGTACGAGTGTATAGAGCATGTTTTGACCCCAACATCATGTAATGCCAATATATAACCCGAAACCCGTCCGCGTATAAAAAATATATTTTATTTTTGCCTATTCAATGATATAATTATTTTGTATGTTTAAATCAAGGCACGCTAGGGCTTAACCGATGATTTTCATTGGCTTTACCAATAGCATTCGATAGGAAATATATCCATAGGAGGTTTCATTGAAAGAAAAGAATAATGAAAAAATAAAATATATCATATACACAGCTTACGCCACTTGTCTCCTTGCTCTGGTATGTATGCTCACATATATCGGCTCAAATTTTCATATAAACATATTTGCAACCCGACCTACCGATTCATACCGTATCATTACAACAGACACATTCAGGACAATAGATGACGATACTGCCCCATTAAAAATGTATAATGAATTGACCTTCTCGCTGCCGGATCTTCCGGCCAACAGTTCTAACCTTGTCTTTTATGTTAAACACGAAAAGGTCGAAGTATATATGGACTCTGAGCTTATATATTCGCTCTCACCGGATGACAGTTCATTTATAAAAACCACCGGTTCTAACTGGTGTGTGATTCCTATTCGTCTCAGCGATGTAGGAAAGACAGTTAGAATTGTCCTGACACCGCTTTATAAAAGCATGGTTAACACCCATCCTACTTTTTATCTTGGTTCACAATTCAAGATATATGAGCACCTTCTTGTGCCTAACATTATTATATACTTCACATGCTTCATCGCGGTGCTTGCGGGGCTGTTTTTCATATTTTTTACACTTGTGAACTTAAGAAACAGGCATGTTGATAAGAGTCTGATTATGATAGGATTCTTTTCTATCCTCATCGGTGTATGGAAGTTTATGGATCTTGACTATACGGCAGCAATTATCAAAAACCCCGTGTTAATATCGTACACGTCCTATTTCTGCCTGCTGATGATGAGTATTCCCTTCATAAGCTTTTTGAGAAACTCATTTACGGAAAAGGACAGTTTTCTCTGGAATGTGCCTTGTATATTTAACATTATAGTGTTTATCCTAATTGTAGCATTGCAGATAAGTGCAAAAACAGATATGCGTGATAATCTCTGGCTTATCCATGCCGTGATGCTCTCTAACATCCCGGTAGTGTTCATTATGTTTTACAGGGAAGTGACATGTTACGGATGGAATCCTAAAATCAAGCTTTCATTTATATGCTCATTTGCCTGCCTTTTCGGACTGTTAGTCGATATCGTTGCCTACTACCTGACAAATGGAGCCTTTCCGTCATTTCTTGGAATCACATGTCTTTTATTCTATATACTTGCACTTGGAATGACCTCACTCAAAGAAGCCAAGGCACTTATGGAAATTGGAAGTCAGGCAAAAGCCTTTGAGGAAATGGCTTACCACGATCAGCTCACAGGACTTTTTAACAGAACTGCCTATGCAAAATATATCGGGCACAGCAAATTCAAGCCCGATGGACATATAATTGTCATGTTCGATCTAAACAACCTCAAGCAGTGCAATGACAACCTCGGACATGACCATGGTGACTCATATATTGTCGAAAGTGCCAGACTGATTAAAAAAGCCTTCGGCAGTTTCGGTGACTGTTACAGAATGGGAGGTGATGAATTCTGTGCACTGTTACATGGCATATCTATCGCCAAGTGCCGTGACTGTATCAAAAGCTTTAATAAGCTGCTCGCAGATTATAATGCCGCACATCCGGACAGCTTTCCTCTTCATATTGCATGTGGCTACGAAATGTACAACTCAGATGAGGACTATGATATCGGAGATACGCTAAGACGCGCGGACAAGATGATGTACAGTGAGAAATTCGCTATGAAAAAAATAAACCATGAGACAGTAAGGTAAAGATAAAGTAAAGAAGCGTGAAAGCGCTTTCATTTTAGAATTGATTATGTTATAATAATTGAGACAGTTTAATAAGGAGGATTTATTTTTAATGTTAAAGAAGACAAGATTAGTGTGTACCATGGGTCCGGCATGTGATAATGAGGAGACTCTCAGAAAAATGATGGAAAACGGCATGAATGTCGCACGTTTTAACTTTTCACACGGAAACTATGAGGAGCACTTAGGCAGATATAACCGCGTTGTGAAGGTTCGTGATGATCTTAAGCTTCCGGTAGCTACTCTCTTCGATTCAAAAGGTCCGGAGATTCGTTTCCGTCTCTTTGAAGGTGGCAGGGTGACCGTTAACGATGGTGACTTATTTACACTCACCACAAAAGAACTTCTTGGAAATAATACTATAGGTTCAATTTCATATAAAAATCTTATCAATGATGTTCAGATAGGTACAAGCATACTTGTAAATGATGGTCTTATTGAACTCAAGGTTGAGAAGATTGATGATACCGATATTGTATGCCGTGTCATCAATGGCGGTGTAATATCAGACCGCAAGGCTATCAATGTTCCGGGTGTTCATTTATCACTTCCGTTCCTCAGCGATGTTGACAGGAAGGATTTAGAATTTGCCATGAAGACCGGATTTGACTTCTTCGCACTCAGTTTCGTCCGCTGTGCAGAGGATGTTCTTGAAGTCCGCAGACTTCAGAAGGAGCATAACAATACCTCCAAGCTCATTGCCAAGATTGAGAGCCAGGAAGGTGTTGAGAATCTCGATGCAATTATTGAAGCTGCTGACGGAATCATGGTAGCAAGAGGCGATATGGGTGTTGAAATTCCTTTTGAAAAGGTTCCTGTTGTACAGAAGGATATGATAAGCAAGTGCCTTAAGTCGGGTAAGTTCGTAATCGTAGCAACCCAGATGCTTGAGAGCATGACTCATAACCCTCGCCCTACTCGTGCCGAGGTTAATGACGTTGCGAATGCAATCTTTGACCAGACATCAGCTGTAATGCTCTCAGGTGAGAGTGCTGCCGGTGACTACCCTGTAGAAGCAGTTAAGACTATGAGCAGAATCTGCCGTGAGATTGAGAAGACTACAACTACCGGTAAATTCGAGATAACATACAACGGAAGTAACTTAGCCTCCTCGATTGCATGTGCCGCATGCTCTATCGCAAGCATAATCAATGCTGATGCTATTATTCCTGTTTCCTTAAGCGGAAGCACAATCCGCAAGGTGTCCGGTTTCCGTCCTAACATAGATATTATCGGCTGCTCAACCAACGAGCGTGTGTGCCGTGAGACATCTCTCATGTGGGGTGTTACACCTGTTCTTATCACAGAGCAGGAGGATGGCGAAGCTCTTATCAATGAGGTAATCAGTAAGTGTAAGGCCGCCGGTGTCATCAAATCAGGCAACCGCGTTGTCATCGTTGCTGGTTTCCCTCTCAGAATCGCAGGCGCAACCAACATGATACGCGTTGTGGATGTAGAATAACATAAAAAGGTGAATGTCGTCACTTTCCAGTGCGGCATTCACCTTTTTTGATAAACTATTTTCAGGTAATTGATAAACTCAAATTTTCAATAAACGATTGTTTTCAATTGGTCCGTTATCTCTACGGCAAATCTGTATTCTGCGGTTTCAGCTTCCTATATACGGTAAAATACATGGTTAAGAAGCTTGCAAGTCCACCAATCACATTGGATATCGGCTCTGAGAGAAATACTCCCATCACTCCAAACCCTATTCGCGGCAGAATTATTGCAAGAGGCGTGACAATAATCACTTTTCTTAAAAGTGAGAAGAATATCGCATGCTTGGAATAGCCAAGCGCTGTAAATGTCGACTGCCCGGTAAACATAAATGACATAAACACAAATCCGAAGAAATATGTCTTAAGAGCCTCTGCTCCATATATTATTGTCTGGGAATCATCTGTAAATATTCCCATCAACTGCTGTGGAATGAGAAGAACTATAATCCATGCAAGTGCTGTGTAACCTATTCCAATAGCCGATGTGAATTTAATTCCGCTTCTCACCCTGTCATATTTTTTCGCTCCGTAGTTATATCCTAGCACCGGCTGTGAACCGCTGGTAAGTCCGCTGACCGGAAGCGACATTATCTCACGCACTGAATTGATGACCGTCATAATTCCGACATACAAATCACCGCCGAATACCTTGAGCGTTGCGTTGCAGACCACCTGCACCAGACAGTTCGTTCCCTGCATGATAAATCCCGCCATTCCGAGTGCGGTTATATCCCCAACAAGCCTTAAATCCGGTTTAAGGCAGGACAGCCTTATATGATATGCCGCTTTCCCTCTCCTGCTTATAAGGAATCTCAGAACCCACGCTGCCGATACACCCTGACTTATGATTGTTGCAAGTGCTGCCCCACCGACTCCCATGTGAAATACAAAAATAAACAGTGGGTCTAAAATAAGGTTAAGCACAGCTCCTATGAGCGTTGTCATCATTCCTGTCCGTGGGAATCCCTGAGCATTTATAAATCCGTTGAGCCCTGTCGCAAGCATCGTGAATGTCGTGCCCAAAAGATATATTTTTAAATATTCATTCGCGTATACATACGAGGCATCACTCGCGCCAAAAAGGTACAGCACAGGTTTTCTGAAAGCATAGCACAGAATAAATATTATAAATGAACTTGCAAAAAGCATTGAAAAAGTGTTTCCAAGTATCTTTTCCGCCTTCTCATCATTCCCTGCGCCACGCTCTATGGAGAACAGTGGTGCACCGCCCATCCCGAACAGATTCGTGAACGCAGCGATAAGCGTTGTGAGCGGAAATGCAAGCCCCACACCGGTAAGAGCAAGACTGTCCGCTCCCGGAAGATGTCCTATATATATTCTATCAACAACATTGTATAAAAGCTGCACAAGCTGTGCCAGTATAAGTGGCACAGCCTGAACCATGATATTGCTCCATATTTTTCCTTTTGAGAAATCCTTACCGCCCGCATGCAGCTTCTGCTCCGGCATGCCACGCGATTCCACACTTGACATATATCCACCTCTAAAAGCTATTATATATTTTTCGCACAAATGTCTTTAAGGCAGCACTTATCGCAATACGGCTTCGTCCGCGCCGTGCACACCGCCCTTCCATGCTCGACAAGCCTGTGGCAGAAATCATTGCCCTCCTCAGGCGGTATTATCTTCCACAGCTCCATCTCAACCTTCTTCGGCTCCTTTATTCCGTCCACAAGTCCCATGCGGTTTACCAGACGTATACAATGTGTGTCGGTAACTATCGCAGGCTTGCCAAATACATCTCCCATAATAAGGTTCGCACTCTTTCTTCCAACTCCGGGAAGCTCCATAAGCTTGTCGAAATCATCCGGAACCTGACCATTGTACTTGTCGCGCAGCATCCTCATGCAGGCACTTATATCCCTCGCCTTGCTGTTACCCAGACCACAAGGTCTTACCAGCTTCTCAATCTCCTCAACAGGCGCATCCGCAAGCGCATTTACATCTGGGTAATGTGCGTACAAATCCTGTACAACCACATTCACCCTCGCATCGGTGCACTGAGCCGCAAGGCGCACGCTGACAAGAAGCTTCCACGCTTCGCTGTATTCCAACGAACATCCTGCATCCGGATATTCGTTTTTCAGTCTTTCAATTATATCAAGCGCAAGCTGTTTCTTATCCACAACGCACGTCTCCTTTACAAACTAATTTATATCCATCCAAACTGCTTTATTTCCAGATAATTGCCTGATTCACATTTACTGCCGGACAGTTGTGTAATTTCACCGTCCTACTTTTCCTCAAGCTCATCCGTGAGTTCACATATCTCATCAATCATCGCACCTATAGTCTCAATCGTATCAAGCAAAGGCGCATCTGTTGTTATGTCGATTCCAGCCATGGCCGCAAGCTCAACCGGAGTCTTTGTTCCTCCTGCCTTCAGAACTCTCTTCCAGTCATCCACCGCAGTCTGGCCCTCATTCTCTATTCTCTTACATACCTGCGTTGCAATCGTAAGTCCCGCGCTGTAGGTGTATGAGTAAAGTCCCATGTAGTAGTGAGGCTGTCTCATCCATGTAAGCTCCGCGCCATCGGTGAGTTCAACCGCATCACCCCAGAATTTGGTGAGCACATCCTCCATTATCGCGCTCAACGTCTCAGCCTGAACACTCGCGCCATCCTCAACCTTTCTGTATACCTCTCTCTGATATGCTGCCTCAAGAAGATGTGTTACAAAGTTGTGATAATAGGTATTTCCAATCATGTTAGAAAGTACCCAGCGGCGGAAACGCTTGTCATCACTCGTCTTTAACAGATAATGTCCAAGCAGTAATTCGTTCATCGTGGATGGGCTCTCAACAAAGTATGAGGATACACCTGTATCAAAAATCGACTGGGCGGCATTGCATGCCTTAAAATGTCCGGCATGTCCAAGCTCATGTGCTATGGTAAACACATCGGACATTCTTCCGTTCCAGCTAAGAAGTATAAATGAATTCTTTCCGTAAGGGCTGGCGCAGAAGCCACCGGTCGATTTTCCCTGATTCTGTGCAAAATCAAACCAGCGCTCTCTGTAGGCTGTCTCCACCATGTTCACATAGTCCTCTCCAAGGATGGAAAGTCCCTTTGTGACATAATCCTTGGATTCCTCTATTGTAAGCTTAGGTGAATACTCCGGGTCAACAGGAAGCTTCAAATCCGCGTATGTAACCTTGTCAAGCTTATGAACCCTTCCAAGAAGCTTCGCATATTTTCTCATGTGCGGCGCAAGCTTATCCATAATGAGGTCAATCTGTCTGTTATAAAGCGTACTATCAACATGCTGTCCAAAAAGCAGGCTGTCAAATACATTGTCAAAGCCTCTTAAATCGGACATTGTCTTTTCATACTGCACAGCCGTGTTGTAGGCTGCCGCAGTGACATTCTCATAATCATGAAGCTTAGCTGAAAAGGCAGCAAATGCAGCTCTTCTCACATCCGTTCTCTCATCATACTCATAATCATCCTCAAAGAGGGAGTATCCAAGAGGATACTTCTTTCCGTCAACCTCAAAATCCGGGAATTTCATATCCGCAAGCTTGGCTGTATTGTATATCTCATAAGGTGCTCCTGTTGTCTGTGACAGAGCCTTTAACACCTTCTCCGTCTCAGGGCTTAAAAGGTATGGCTTTCCTCTTAACACATCCTTTAGGTAGTTGGCATTCTCCTTGGAAGCCTGCGCCGCCTCACTAATTAACTCATCACTCTGTACGGACAATTCGCTGTCTATAAAGCTCAATGTACTCATGCACTCTGAAATCTTGCGGTTCATCCTTCCTGCTAGCTCCATATTATGTGTATCATAATAATCCACCGATGTTGCAAGCTCACAATAATTTCCGACCAGCGTTGCTATTCCATATAATTCACTCAGTTTGTCAAGACAGCCATTTATTCTGTCCGCACTGTCAAGCCTGCCCTTATAATCCTTCTCAAGCTGCGCCGTAAGGCTCTCCATCCTCGCTGCATCAGCCATAAGAGCATCCTCATCCTTATAGATGAGTGACAAATCCCATGTAAGTTCCTTCTTTACATCTTTTCTGAAAAGTAATTCCTCTGCCATTTCTATCCTCTTTTCTGCCACTTTAAAGCAGCGTTGTTATTATGGTGCTCATTTTTTATATCATACATACGCATATCCGCAAGTTCCATCATATCACGAACCTGCTTACAACCCTCTTCGCCGTAATGCGCGCAGCCCATACTTATCTCCAGTCCCCCATTCTCTAACTCCTCACATTCTATATCCTTAAGCATTCTCTCAAGCCTTCCGCGATAGTTCTCTGCCTGCTCCCTGTCAAATCCGCGTGATATTATCACGAATTCATCTCCGCCATACCTTGCAATAAAGCTTCTCGTATTTCCATACACCTTTTTAAGTGCATTCGCCACAAGACACAGCACCCTATCACCTGTCTGATGTCCAAAGTTATCATTAATCTCCTTGAAATAATCAATGTCCATTATACTGTAGCATAACGGCTCCTTAATATGTTCTTTAGAAAGCGCATCTATATACTGGTCAAGCCTCCGCCTGTTATTAAGCCCTGTCATGCTGTCGCGGCTGACATTCTGCTGCTGGATATTAATGTACACCATCACAAGTGCCGCGCTCGTCATAGGCCATAAAAGATCCGTACCGTACAGAAACATCTGAACAATACCACCAACCAGAGGGAACACACCAAAAAATACCAGATATCCATACTGTCTTTTCTCTTCGCGTTCCTGCGTCCTAAGCATCCCCACAAATGCCAGAATACATGCCACAAAAATATACCCTGCGCCAACAACTGTACCTATAATATGAAGAGGCCCGCGCTGATATAAATTTTCATCGTCTATATAAAATATCAGCGGTCTTACCACTCCTGCCGCCAATATGAAAAGACTTATAACAAGCGGAACAGCCTTGACAAACATGGATATTCCCATCTGTCCATTTCCGTTCGTCACTTTATCGTACACATACAGAAACCATAGAAATGCCATATACAGCATAAATACATAATATGCTGTATTTCCGACCCACAGTATGCCCTTGGCTAAGTTTCCCTCCCTTCCGTTCAGGCACCAGCACACTACATTAAATATCATTATACACACCGTGAGCTTCATTATAGTTTCAAGGCAATGACGTCTCCATGAAAATGACATATCACGCTTAAGATTATTCATAACCACAAGCAGCGCTGCTATAGGGAATATGTTAGCCTGAATATATACTATATTGCTCACTACCGGCGTTCCTCCGTTCCTTATGTATCTGTTTCTGCTTATACATGCTCTTATCGGCGAGTTCAATTATAGAGGCTTCGCTGTCTGCACATTCGCTCCACAATGCCGCTCCAACGCTCAGGGAAAGCTTATAATTCCTTTCCTTTTCCATATTAAAGCTGTCCACCCTATTCTGAATTGATGTCATGCACTGCTCTAACTCAGCCCTGTTCTTCCATTCGCCACATATAACAAATTCATCCCCTCCGTACCTTGCCACAAAGCAGCCATCCCCCGAGAATTCCGTGCGAAGAATATCCGCGACATGCCACAATGCCTCATCACCTATTTTATGTCCTATTGTATCATTTATCTTCTTAAAATCATCCACATCTATGAGGAGCATTCCCCAGTCTGTCTGCTGCTTCAGCCTTCTCTCAAGGTAAGCATCCAGCTCACGCCTATTATTTACCCCTGTAAGTCCGTCCGTTATGACCTTCTTGTTCTGCATTGTCACGTACACATACAAAACCGCCAGCGAAAGGCATGGTGAAGAGGTTCTTAAGTTCTGATTAAGGTTCTGAAGAACCACCCCAAAAATAGGCAGAACACTAAACAGCATAAGATATATACACAGTCTTCGAATCTCATTATCTTTTTCGTGCACAATCCCATACAATGCTACCGCCGCACTGCACGCAAACATGACAATACCGTAATAACTGATTCCGAGATAGCATACTCTCAGTCCCCCTCCGGCATTCTGAAGTCCATAAGCACCGAGGTAACTATGCGGTATAAGCAGAACCACAAAACATACTATTGCCATCAGCGATAATGACGCACACACCGCAGCCCACACTCTTCTGTCTGCGCCATCCATTGATATTTTAAGGCACACATATATAAACCATGTGCCTGTAAGCAGCACAGTTAGAAGCATTCTGACAACATTTATAATCCACACTCTACCAGCCATACCGCTAAACATGGTATCCGTTGCAGCAATCCCTACGATATCAACAAGCATAAGGAAAAAATCAAACATAATAATCAGGTCGAATACTCTTGTACTGATTGTCTTTCCAAACTTGAATCTGTTGCTGACAAAAACAACCATGACAAGAACCATCGGAAATATATTTATGCTCATATTCTCAATCCATGACATAATGGTTCTCCAATCTGATATCACAATTCACGTACACATAAAAAATACAAATATAGATTATTATATTGCATTACGTCAAAATATACAATTAAAATCTTATGCAGGAGCCTACTAAATATGTCTGGAGAATTTTTTTGTTAGATTAACCTAACTTTAATTGCATTTTTGACATCAATACGTTATAATATTAAAGCAATTTGAGGTTACAGGTTGTGGAAATATATAAGACCACAGCATAATTTTATTATCAAGGAGAAAATATATGACAATCAGAATAGGTATCTTAGGTTATGGAAACCTTGGACGCGGCATTGAGTGTGCCATAAGACAGAATGATGATATGGAGCTTGTAGGAATCTTTACAAGAAGAAATCCTGAGACAGTTACACCTGCGACAAATGTACCTGTCTATTCAGCGGACATGCTACCTGAGATGAAGGATAAACTTGACGTCCTCATGCTCTGCGGCGGCTCTGCAACAGACCTTCCTAAGCAGACACCTGAGTATGCAAAATATTTCAATGTTGTTGACAGCTTCGACACACACGCCCGCATTCCTGAGCATTTCGCAAATGTTGATGCCGCTGCCACCGAAAGCGGTCATATCGCCATGATATCCGTAGGCTGGGATCCGGGCATGTTCTCACTCAACCGTCTCTATGCAAACGCAATCCTTCGCGATGGAAATGACTACACCTTCTGGGGCAAGGGCGTAAGCCAGGGACATTCCGATGCAATCAGAAGAATACCGGGTGTCAAGGATGCCAAGCAGTATACGATCCCTGTTGAGTCCGCTCTCGAAGCCGTACGCGCCTGCAAGAATCCTGAGCTCACCACAAGAGAAAAGCACACAAGAGAGTGCTTCGTTGTAGCTGAGGAAGGCGCAGACAAGGCAGCAATCGAGACAGCAATAAAGACAATGCCTAACTACTTCGCAGACTATGACACCACAGTTCATTTTATATCTGAGGAGGAATTAAAGCGCGATCACGCAGGCATTCCTCATGGCGGCTTCGTTCTCCGCACCGGAAAGACCGGCTTAAACGGTGAGCACAACCATGTGATTGAGTACAGCTTAAAGCTCGACTCCAACCCTGAGTTCACATCCTGCGTGCTTGTCGCTTACGCAAGGGCAGCTTACCGCATGAACAAGCGCGGAATAAGCGGCTGCAAGACAGTATTCGATGTAGCACCTGCCGACCTTTCACCTCTCTCACCGGAGGAGATGAGGGCACATCTTCTGTAGGACTTAAAAATTATGGTGTCAAAACAGGATGATTTATACCAAGATGTATATTTTCAAGCCTGTTTTGACACCTGTTTTTTATTCCTGTAAAAATCTGAACCACTCAAGGTTGAAATTGCAGCCCGGAAGATACAGGAATGTCACCGTTATCTCCCCTCTGACAGGCTCAATATCAAACTCCCTCTCAACCAAAGCTTCACTTTTCACAAATTCAATCAGTTCCGTCCGCTCCGTTCCGGCGCAGGCTATTTTTAACTGAATCGAATCCTTAGCATTTGCGGTTCTTCCACAGATTTTTATTTTATCTGCGGACTGCGCGCCCATATTGAGGCGCCTGTAGATGATTGACACGTTGTTTCCTATGCCGGTTACAGCCGTGCCGTCCACCCTGTAGCTGTCACCGAAAATCTCATCATAATCTGCGGCATTTATGCGGTCAAAGCCGTGGAGCACAGGAATAAATGAGAACCTGTTGAGCTGAAAATTATCCTCGCTCTCAATGCTGATACGGTGTATGCCCTTTATTCTTTTCGAAAGCCTGTACTCTGCTCTCTTAAACTCAAGCCAACCGGCGTTCTCATCAAACTCAGCGTCCAGAATACTCTTGCTGTCATCGTCAAGATATATCCTGAATTTCACCGCTCCCGGATAATACTTAAAGAGGTACATCTGTATCTGCTCTGAGCCGTTCACACCGAAATCCATCGCGCCAAAGCTGATTTTTGTCCTCTCTTTCCCCAGAAATCTAACTCCGTGCTCAACCCCCTCACTTAGTCCATACGGTCTTTCAAGGCAGAGTCCCGCACTCACAGGCTCATACGGGTCAAGATATGCCGGGCCGATTCCATCTGCCGTAAACTCAAGGCTCGACTTGACACTTGCCGCCGTCCTTCCATTGTAAGCGTCGCACCTTAGGTAAAAGCTTCCGTCACCTGCGGCGCTCACTGTTACATAGCCCTCACCCTGTTGAGTGACCGTTGCCGATTTGATTGCTATTCCCGTGGTATCGGTTATGCTCCATTTCAAATCCCTGTATGTGGCGTTCTCAGGATATATCTTCCAGCGTACCTTGACTGAGCTTTTGTCCGCGCTTAGGTTGAGCGTCTCTGCGATGAGCTCGACCTTTCTTATCGGTATTTCACTCACTTTTGCGTCTGCTGTACCTATTACTCTGTCTGTTTTTTCAATTAAATGGGCTTTCTTATCTACTGAAATATCTTTTTTATCTATCAAAGTGTCATTCTCATCTAACATATTATTTTTTACAGAACAATTATCGCTCTGTACTAAATATTCATCACACATATTTTTATCATCTGTAACGCATAAATCAATTGAAGCCGCCCGAAGTCCTTCCGCCTCCGCTGTCACGTTTATGTTCCCGGTCACACCTTCAACAGGCGCTATGACTGCCAACAGCTTCCCGCCAAAAAGTCTTCGCGATGAAGCCTTGACCTGGTCAAAATCCGTGCTGTCGCCGTTGTCCAACCCGACAAGCCGTCCTGCTCCTGTCACCTTTATCTCAACGCGGTTGTTGGCATTATCAACGGTATAACCGTCCTTATCAAGCGCACCTATCTCTGCAAAAATCAGCTCACCATATTGATTTTTCATCTGCCGCCTGTCTGCCTCAATTACAAGTCTGTCCGCATCGGAAAATGAATGTCTCATCTGCCTTGCAAGCTCATTTCCGGCTTCATCATACGCGACAGCCTCAACATATCCCTTTTCATAAGGCACCTTCCAGTGAGGCACAAGCTCCGTGCCATGCGCATGGTCAATGGCTTTTTTCCCCATGCTCACGCCATTTACAAACAGCTCGACCACCGGGGCATTGGAGCATACGCACACGTCAACCACCTGCCCCGGATTGAAGTCCCAGTGCGGAAAAACATGAATCATAGAATTTTCCTTAAAGGATGTCCACTCAGCCTGATAAATATAGTAGGAATCCTTCTCAAACCCTGCCGTGTCCATCTGCCCGAAGTAGCTGTTGCGTGTGTGATACGGTGTCGGTTCGCCAAAGTAATCCACTCCAGCCCAGATAAACTGTCCAAGGCTGAAACCGGCATCCCTGTCCGCTATTATATTGTCCGTATAGCTGTGCGCGCCCCATCCTGCACTGCAGTTGCCAAGCGCCGAACACTGCTCATCCGTATCACATAAGGTACTTGTCTCTATAGGAAAATGATACACCCCCCTGCTTGCAAGCATTGATGACGTTTCGCTTCCGTATATCACCCAGTCCGGGTTCTTTGCATGGTGCTCCTCATAGAGATATTCACCATAATTATAGCCCACAACGTCAACCAGACCGGCACATTTCTGCGTGTTTTCCCACCTCATATAGTTGGAGGCAAAAGTTGTAAAAGCGTGTTTTCGTGGGTCATGCTTTTTAACCTCCCCCAACAGCATGACAAGCTCCTCCATTCCTTCGTCCCCCGCATGCATATCATATATCTCGTTTCCGACACTCCACATGATAATACTTGGGTGGTTCCTGTCGCGCCTTATCCAGCTAGCCACATCCTTCTTCGCACTCTCCGCAAAAAATCTTCCGTAGTCATACGTTGTCTTTGTATGCCCCCACATGTCAAACGCCTCTGAGTCGACAAGAAATCCCATCTCATCCGCCAGCTCCATAAACTCAACAGAAGGCATATTGTGCGCTGTCCTTATGGCATTTACGCCCATCCGTTTTAAGCCCTCAAGCTTCCTTCTCACCGCCGACTTGTTGACCGCCGCTCCCAGACACCCAAAGCCGTGGTGCTCACAAGAGCCCTTTATCTTCACATGTCTTCCGTTTAAAAAGAAACCCTTATCGGAATCTATCTCTATTGTCCTGAAACCAAACAACGACTGCTCATAGTCAAAAACCTCTCCACCCCTGATAAGCTCTGCCCTGAGTTCATAGAGATTTCCGCAATAGATGTCCCATAGTTGAGGTGCTGTGATTTCGAAGGTGTGACGGTATGTGTTGTCTTTTTCACCGATTAACTGATCAAATATAATACATGAAGAATCCTCCGCATTGCTCTGTGTATCATGCTTTCCAGCCTTCTGCGTGATGATATATCTTATAGAATCAAACGGCTTTTCATCATCCGCGCCCTGCGCAACCTCCACCTCGACATCAACATCCCATGTATCCGAATCCGCGCGCTTCACCGGTGTTATGTACAGTCCGAATGGCGCTATGTGCGTGCGTTCGCGCTCTATCAGATACACACTCCTGTATATACCTGCGCCCGAATACCACCTGCTGTTCGGTGACTGGTGCACAACTCTCACCAGAATCTCGTTCTCTCCCGCCTCAAGGTACAGCGTTATATCCACCTCAAAGGATGAATAGCCGTACTTCCATGTCCCTGCCGACTTTCCGTTTACAAACACCTCCGAATCCATGTAGACACCCTCAAAAAAGAGCACCCTCTCAAGCCCATCCGGCGCGTACATAAGCGTCCTCTTATACCAGCCGACAGAGTCCCTGTACAGATCCTTCACATCGTAAATCAGATAATCGTGTGGGAGCTTCACCGGCTCATATTTCCCATCCGGACATTGTAGATTTTCTTCGCTGTACTCCTTTTCAAGGAACAGCCAGCCATCGTTGAGGCATGTTTTTCGCTTCATATTTTCTTGCCCTCCATATCCTAAATTCTTATATTGAATTTAATAATCGCCTAAAATATAACCTTTTATTTCATATCCCTTGTAATTGCTGATTTTTTGATATAACATGTTAAACAAAGACAAACCAATTTCTGATTGCGTATTAAAATATATTGTCACCGCTCTACAATTTCATCATATACGCAATCACGTTTTTTTCAATCTAAGGATTTTGCTGTTATATAAGGATTTGAACATAATGAAAAATGTAGACGTCATTGATAAAATGCTTTTCCTGATAAATACAAACAAGCTCCCCGATTACCCGTTTTACCTCGTGCACATCGGTTCGCTGATAAACCAGCATCCCTGCGTAAGGACAAATGGTCTGCCGGACTACCAGTTTCTCTACTGCACAGCCGGGGAGGGGCTGTTCACCGTTGATGAGCACGAATATCACATCACGGCAGGTATGGGCGTGCTCTTAAAGCCTGATGTTGCGCACGAATACCACGCCGTCAAGGAGCCATGGTCGACCTACTGGGTGCGCTTTTCCGGCGCCGGATGTGATATGCTCCCACAGCTTGCCAGCTTCACAACGCACAAGCTGTCCTATATACGCTCATTCGACCGCCTCATGTATCTTTTCAACGCCCTTTATACAGCGGCGGAGCAGAGCGGACTGCTCAACAACAACGAAGTGGCACTCCATCTGTACCACTTTCTGCTTGAATATCCCGAATGTATCTGCGATAATAGAGAAAATTCGAACCCGCACGATACAAAGGCAGTCCAGCTATCCAAGGTCATCGCTTATATAGAGGAACATTATCCAAATGACATTCCGCTAACCACACTCGCCGGCATTGCACAGATGTCACCACAGCACCTATGCCGCCTGTTCAAAAAGACCTACC
The DNA here is from genome assembly GCA_958446835.1 of uncultured Eubacterium sp. GTDB lineage: Bacteria > Bacillota > Clostridia > Lachnospirales > Lachnospiraceae > CAG-882. The sequence goes on along the minus strand of CAUCXT010000021.1, from coordinate 17,423 downwards.
ACCTGCGCCCCGTCGAATACATAACCAGCTACCGCATCAGCAAAGCAAAAAATCTCCTTCTATCGTCAAAAGAAATGACCCTGAAGGAGATTGCGTCAAGCACAGGCTTTAATGACCTGAGCTACTTTTGTTCACTTTTCAAGAAATCGGAGGGAGTTACGCCAACTGAATTTCGTGGAATGCAAAAATAGTTATATCTTATATTTTAGTTTATTGGCTATGCCTTATGCCAGCTAAGCGCCTTCCGTCCTTGCCGTGTATTTTAGATGGTTACGGTAATTTACATAATTATTCCACTTTGATACAATAGGTGACATAGGTAACTAAATTTACTATAATAATTTATTTAGTTCTTTGCTTTGTTACAAAATTATAGTGCTCTGTGCACGGAAAAGAGGTCAATATGCCATTTATAAATTCAAAAATCAGCGTTTCAATCACCGACACGCAAGAGAAAGAACTCAAAACACGTTTAGGAAAAGCCATCGAACTGATTCCCGGCAAGTCGGAAAGCTGGCTCATGGTCGGTTTTGAACCGGAATACAAGCTCTATTTCAGAGGAAGCAACGCCGAACCTGTTGCTATGGTCGATGTAAGCGTATTCGGCAGTGAAAATCCTTCCGCCTTTTCCAAGCTCACCGGGGAAATCTGCAATATTTTCAATGATGTCCTTGGTATAGCACCCGACCATGTGTATGTGAAGTATCAGGCTGTCTCTAACTGGGGATGGAATGGGGGGAATTTTTGATAGGATGTTAGATATATTTTATTATACAGCATCACAAAATACTATATGAGCTTGAATAATAACCTAGCCACGATATTGTGACTAGGTTATTATTACCATTTATATTCCTTATTACTCATAAAATCGCACTTTCTTACTCACATAAAACAAATATTCTTGGAATTATATAGGCTGCTGTACTAGAGTAACTCTGTCAACACAATTTTCTCTTTTTCATACTGCCTTTCCAAATTATCATACGAAACAAATTTTACAAACCTTCTTATCGGTTCATACATTGAGAAAGACATTATATCGTTAAACTGTTCTCTTCTTTTTTCATCTGCAATAATAACAAAATCTGCTCTGAAATCCTGCAATTCATAAAACTTACTTAGCGAATTTTTTATGTCCGTTGTATGTTCAATCTCATAAAAACCACAGGGCATTTGACGTTCGTTAAACCATACAACGTCCACTGTCCTTGCGCGGCGAAGTAAATTATCATATGTAAAAATAGGCATGGAGTTCAGTGTTACTATTTCACTCAGCTTCATTTCCAAAAAATTTTTATTTTATCTTGTGCCGGAACATATGTATTATAATGTTTGCTATTCCCAATCTCAACTACCATTCCTTGATAAAAAGAATGTGTAAATCTTTTATCAGATTCACTATTATCAAGCTCAACCCCTAACTGCCGCAATACTCTTTCTTTATATTTTTTTAGTTCCCATAAGCCCGGCTTTATTTTGATAAAATCATCACTTTGTTGAACAATTTTTCTAATGGTAGCATCAGGCGTTTCTGTTCCCCACTCAGATGTATCAACCAACCTATTTAATTGCTGAAAAGTGGCATATCCCCCATTCTTTTCCATTGTAATATAAACCTGCTCCCTTTGCGTCATACTTATCCCTCCGTATAATATTCATACAATTAGAATAGTTATATTTCGCATTGATGTCAAATGGTAATTAAAACCACCCACGAATCAAAATCCTAAAATGAATATATAACATTCTGTAACATTAAATTACGTTCTTATTGTCACACTCACAAGCACAAAAAAGAGAGCCGTACAAGTAACCTTGTATCGACTCTCCATTTTTATCATTACGCTGCCTGTAGCATGCGCAAAAATTATCTCTTTGAGAACGTTTTGATAGCTTGAAAAGCCCATAAATATAGGATTTGTGTATGGCAGTGTTGCATATGTGTTGTATGCGGTTGACTGCCCACACATTCCCAAGACTACTCATTACTTTAACAAAGAAAGGAACTACTACTATGAAAATACATTTTGCTTACTATAATCAATACAAGAACGGAATTGATATTGCTTTTGCTGATAATACATTACTATTCTTATCATGTGCTGAAGCTGAAAAGAATCTCCATACTACACCTAACTCTCAAAGACTTATTGATAACCTTGCAATTGATAATCCGCTTATGTATGCTGCACTTGCTCTTGATTGCGAGTTGCAGGCTTAGGCTGATGCTATGGATGAGGATTGGAGTCCATAAAGTGTGCTTTTATTCCTCTATATATTTCAATTCTCTTTTTTTAAATGAAAGCATCGTTCCCTCTAATATTGTAACAATAGCCTGATTAATTACATCGTTCTCTATGCCACCAGCCTCGACCTCAACCAATTGATCATTTTCTTTATCTATTTTTACATGAATGATTTGATCAGAATCCGCCACAACTGCTAAATTAGGATTATGTGTGACCAATATAATTTGTCTCCTATTTTTAGCCGTCTGAATAAATGGTACAAGGACTTTAGTTACGCTTTGATTATCTAAATTATCTTCTGGCTGATCAATTACTAACGGAATATCTCTCAAATCTAATAGTAAATAAAAAATTAGTAATAATGCTCCTCTTTCTCCTGGCGATAATTTGTCTAAAGTCTTGCCATCACTAACTAATTCATATTTATTTGTAAGATATCCTAATCCGAATAAATAATTATAAAAATCAAGCATCCTACTTTCCTTAATTTGCGGAATGATACCATCCGGAAACTCACTCATTTTTTCAATAATCTTATTAGGAATATTCAAATACTCTTCAATGCATTCAATATCTCCTAACTCTTCAATCGTTTTATATAATTGATAATTATCTTCTTTAAAAACATTTCTTTTCTGCCTATTTATATAGTCGAACAAATTCTTTTCAAATGTTGTATCAATAGCCAACCCTGACCTAATACATATGCTATAGTCACTTAATAGGTCACCATTTTTGCTCAAAAAATCATCTACCGGCTTTTTAAACCTATTATATATCTGTATTATTTTCTTTTTTTCTTCAAGTATATCCCTTGCTATTTCATCTCGTTTAATATATAACGACTTTAAATCTCCCTGGATTCCTCCACTTATATACTTTATTTCGTCTTCTACAACTTTTACTGCCTCCCTACAAGTTTTCTCAATATCACTCCATTCCTTCAAATTGTTTAAATATTCATTATATTCTTGTATATGCTTATCTTCTTCTGCAACAATATCATTTTTCTCTTTTGTATACTTGATAAGCTGGATTTCCAAACCACTTTCAGGATTCTCTAGCTTATCCTTCACTTCAGTTATAAGTTGATCTATTTCAGTTTTCTTTGCATTTACTTTCTCTTTGTTGACTTTTAAATCAAAAATAGAATTAACACTCAAATCAAACTCAAATAATTCTTCATTAATATGTTCCATAGACTTTGCAAAACGGTTATGTATTTCATCAACTTCCTCCAATATGTCTTGTAACTTACGAGCCTTTTCATTTAATGAAAATAATTTCTGATTTTCATTTTCACTTTGATTTGACAATTCTTTTATTTTTTCTAAAACTGAGTCATACATTTCCTGCTTTTCTTTTGGTAGTTCAGGTTTATCAATTTTTTTAGGTTTTATAGACATATGAGCTTCTAACTGAGTTTTTGCATCTTTTAACAAAGCCTCCTGCCTTATTTTATATGTTGATAGAAGTTTTGTTTCTTTATCAATAATCTTCCTATTAACATTTGTTAAATCATTAATCAAAAAACCTATATTTTCTTCTGTTGATTTAGTATACTTATCTATCAACTCATCAAAGCCTCTGCAGTTCTCTTTGTCAATTTCTGTCAATCTAGAAAAAATAACATGATTTATTTCATCAGAAAAACGCTTAAATTCCGTATCTGTACAGATTTCTTCAAAATACTGTTGTGGAATACATTGACATCGTTCTACATTATTTACATCAGGAATATCCGAAAGATTCTTCTTAGTAGTTTCTCCATTATTCTCCCATATTAACGATGCTTCAAAATTAGATGCCAGCTTATTTTTCAAAAATTTCCCCCTATTTAAAAAGGCAAATTTTTCGTAATTATGACTATCTGCTAACAATCCTATTATTTCAGCTATTGCAGATTTTCCATTTCCTTTATTACCTATAATACTTATCAAGCCTGGATTCATTGGAATACATATATTTTTAAACCACTTACCTTTATTTCCGTCATAATTATCAGTCCAATTAATAACTACCTTGTCAATATATTTGGTTGGATTTTTCTTTATACGTTCAATTTGTTCTGGCACATCCCCCAAATACATACGATTGTCGTAGTCAATCAGTGCTTGTCTCAATCCTTCAAAACTACAATCTGCCTTAACCCATGTGCATCTTTCTTCCATACTTTCATAATCACTTTTCTCGTGAGAATCTGATGCAACCATACATGGCTTTCCAAACACATTCTTATAAAATTTTGCATTTTTTGCTTCTTTCTTTTTATGATTGGGCAATTCAACTATATCTATCTTTTTTTCTATTATTTCACTTTTCGTAATATCTAAAGTTTCATAAATTTCTTCTGGTGTAGGTTCTTTCTTCAACACATGTGTCATTTCATTTTCAATACTACCATGTTTATCCCCACCATGTATAATAACAAGACCTCCTAATTTATGTGTTAATTCAACAGCTGCCTCAAAATTAACAATGCTTGTTAATAGTCCTTTTCCATAATCACCATTGCCATTAGCTGTAATTTTACTTTCGGTTAACCCTAGAACCGAGCAAAAATTATCATATATGTTCTGTCTGGTTGACTTAACATAGGTTTCACTAATTTTTATTTTTTGTGGAAATACACAAATCAAGTGTACCCCCTTCTTCCCCTTATCAGTTTTAATTTCTATTCCAGGAATAAAATTAATCTGATCTTTATATAAGCCTTTTTCATTTCCCTGATTTTCGTATATATTCCAAATATCATCCAATGCATCCACATTAGAATGATCTGTAATTGAAAACATCGAAATATTTTTTTCAATTAACTTATCAAAGATTTCTTTAACTGACATTTTAGTTCTAGTTTCTTTTGAATATGCAGAATGCATATGTAAATTCCATAATCTCCATTCTGATCCTCTGTTTACCATAATATACCTTCTTTCATCTTACAATTACGCAACACATTAAATTTTTTATATATTCCAATCACTCATCTGTTTCCTCAACAAGTATAATTCCAGATGATTGTTCTCTATTGTCAAAATTATTAATATAATATGCCAATATTTCCATTCTATTTTTTACTCTTTTGAATGAATGCCCCCCTTTAGATATCAGCGCAAGCAATCTATACTCTTCTATTACAGTATTTGAATAACCAGAAAAAGCTTTCATTACGCTATCTGCTTTTGCTGAACTAAATGCTGACAATTTTTCATTTATGGCATCTAATGCTTTTAATTTGTTTTTACAATCAGTTTTAAAATCAACCAATCCCAGAACTATTAAAAGCAATAAAAATTTCATTGCTCTTGCATTACATGAAATATAATTTACAGGTATAGATTCATCATCAGCTATTTCATTTAATGTCTCAATCAAATAATTTACACTTTTTATCGTATCATCATTTAAATCCTTACAGCTATCTAGGAATTTCATAACTTCCTTATCAGTCACGCCAAAACCTATTTGACCATCTATTAATCCTACAATACTATAGAAAACGCGATCAAACTGCTTTCTTTTATTTTGAAACGCTAACTTTGATAATAAAATTTCCTTCTTTTCAATCTGATTCAAATACTTTTCAAGCTCTGTATCTGGTATCGAATTAAGTAATTCTCCTGCCCTAAGTCTTTCTTGATTCTGCAAGTAACGAAAATACTCTGTTATCTCATCATCAGATGCATTTGTTATATTTGTAATAGATATATTATATGCTAAAATATTATCTTGTATTGCCTCAGGAAGTTGCTTAAATGAAATAGATATTTTGCCTTTATTATGCATTCTTTTTTTTAGCCTATTTAATTTTTCATCCGTATCTTCCCCCATATATTCTATAATGTATTCTATAATGTCTTTAGATATATCACTTTGAATAACATACTCGTTTTCAATAAATTTATATATTGTAGTCAATCTTTGTTGTCCATCTACAACCTCTTGCATAGCTCCTTTTTCATTTTTTTCAGTACGTACTCTTAAGCTCACATTTCCAATAGGATAGCTTTTAATGATACTATATAATAATTTATCTTTAAAATCCGAACTCCATATATATCCCCTTTGATAATTAGGTTGAAGATCAATACCATCTCTTTTATTTATATTCCTAATTTGATTCAATATAGTCTGGATTGGTCTTGAATCATACGAAAAAGCCATAACAAGTGCCATAAAATACCTCCTAATATTATTCTTATAGTTAAAATAACACTATTCAAAGCTTTTTTCAATAGACTCTATCGTTTTTTTATTATTTCTTATTTTTTTTCGTCATTCATCAATGACTCTATTTAGTGTCATAAATATAAAATAATAAACAATTATATATTATAAAAGCACTCCAGAAATCAATCCTGAAGTGCAATTAAACCAAATTAACATATAAATAACAATGCCACTTATGAAATTATCCTAAATCTCCTGTCCATTATACATACCAGTTTCTCTCACAATACTATTCTCATACCACTCTTTAGGTGACCCTTCTGTTTTATAAGCTTCATCTAACATTTTGTATATCTGTGGATACTTAACATCAAATCTTAGTAATGTTTTAAGCTCTGTAGTCTGTATAGGAAGAATTTTCATTCCTGTAATATACTTAGTTCCTGCGTTATTATAATACTCCATAAACCTTCTAGCCCGAAAATCTGATATTACATTATTATTTAGAAATGTTGTAATAAACACGCAATATGCTTCGTCTTCAGGATGTGCCAGACAATAATCTCCCAAATGTCTTGATACTGGCTCCATTTCCATTCTACGCTGATTTTGACCATCTGCAAGAGTTGCTTCTATTAACAATGTATGCTTAGGATATTCATATGTCATTTCATACTTCCAGACTATATCAGCTTCTCCGCCTCCAGCATGAGTCTTCGGTAATAAATCCGCTTCTAATGATAAATTCATATATTCAAGAACATCACCTTTTCGTTCACTGATTATATACCATGCTATACCAAGCACATATTCAAATATTGTAGGAATATCCGCATTGTCTGTAACTATGCTTCTTATTTCATCGTCATTTCTGCTTTCAAAATCATCAAGCAGTCTAATAATAGTATTTTTATCAAACTTGTCATCTATAAGCTTATTAAATCTTGTGTAACGCTCATCTTTTATAACCTTCTGAGCCATCTCTTTATTGGCTACGCTGGTACCTAGAGCACATCCTAATTTTTGATATAAAATATTTATATCTATATCAAAAAATGAATCTATATCTTTAAGCTTTGAATTTTGGGGTAATAACTCTGTCTGTTCAAAAGCTATATTTAACAGATTTCCTGCTATAATCTCAATATAGCATTGTGGAAGTACATCCAGTTTTACCTTATTATCCTCAAACAAAACGATATCTGTTATTTTGAAATATCTTCTATTCAAATCAAAGTAATCTGATAATGTTGCTCTAGCCTTAAAAGTATGCACCACCTTAAAAAATTCTTCATTAAACTGTTCTTCTGTTGTTACCTGTAATATAGGAACAGTATTAAGTACAGATAGCCCCTCTCTTGAAATTACACTTCGTGCACTACTGTTGAAGAAATATTTTCTCCAAGCTCCTCCAACCTTACTATTGGTTAATTTCTTTGTAGCTTCATAAAATTCTAATGCAAGATTATCTTTTGAAAATACAATCTTTTTTAATAAGGAATATAAGGTATAATATGGCTTGTCATATTTTGCACTTTTTCTATTGATTCCAACGTTACATATCAATTCTTCTGAGATAGGTTCTGTTTTCAACAAATTCAACGCCTGTTTATAATTATCTTTTTCCATCAAAACGGATAAAATAATATCATCAAAATCTTTCTCGCCAGTCTCGCGATAGTTCTTTATACTCTTAACTATATTTTTTGTAGTATGCTCATCTACACATAATGGTAATAGATATGTAAACTCATCATTTGTGAGATAACCTAATTCATTTACAGCATACAGAAATACGACAAAAGGTCTTACGATTTTTCCCTCTACAACATTTGATGTTTTTAACATCTGTTTGAAATATAAAAAGCTGTCCTTCGGAATTTCCAAAAAATTATCCGCTGAAAAATCTGCTGAATCAGTGATTCTTAACAGTTCTAATCCTGCTTCTGTTATGTTACGCTCATCATCTAGAAGTCCTATATCTCTTAATCCTGATGTTTTTTCTCTTGCATCTTTATCTGGAAGAGCAGCATCTCCTTTTACAAAGTTATTTTCTTTCAAAAAATTGTAATATTCTGCTTGAAACTTTTTATTATTTTCCCACTTCTTGTTTTTATTTTCTTCCAACTCTCTGAATTGCCTCAGTAAATGCAATTGTTTTTCTATACTCAGATTAAAGTTGTCAGTACGATAGCTTGTTGTACCAATAGCCCAGCAATAACTTTTAAATCCAATCTTTTTTGCCATAAAATATCTCCTCTAATCAATAGTTTACTACTAACACTTCCTTAGTTATTCCATCCTTTTTTGTATGATAATTTGAGTTGGTATAATCATAATTCAATGGAATAGCTTTAAATTTCTTATTTTGATTAATCCATTCCGAGAGTATTACATTTTTCTTACCCTTACTTTCCAATACATTAGATAAGGCAAATCTAATCCCTTTTTTATCAAGCTCTTCAAGATAATTCAGCAAATCTTTTTCATCATTTTCTGTCCATCCGGCTTGTTCATTATAAGTTGCACATGTTATCAAATAAGGAGGATCAGCATAGAAAAAACTTTTATCTGTATAGCCTTCCATACTTACATTCCTAAAGTCATCTGTTGTAAACCTATAATCTCCACTCTTAACTCTATCAATAAATGCTTCCAGCTTTCCCTGCATCTTAGAGTTAAAATCCCTTTTGCCAACAGGTAAATTAAACTCTCCTTTCCTGTTGAATCGTAATTGATTATTAAATGAATATACAATTAATAAATATAACATTAAATAATACTCATTATCTTTGCTGGCTTTTTTATTAAAATCATCTCTAAGTTTATTGTAACCGGCTTTATTATATTCACCTAATCCCTTTGAGCTTTCACAATTATAAAAATCATATCCATTCTTACTTACTAATGATAATCCGTATTTATCTATACTTTTATATATCCAATCAAATATCTCTTCTTTTGTTAATCGTCTAAATGTATCTAATAACCCCATAAGATATTCATTACTATCATTAAACAAAACTTTGTTACAATCTACATTTATTCCAACATTACAACCACCACAAAACAAATCTACAACCTGATCTGCATCTTTCGGAAACAGTGGAAGAATTTGCGAAAGCAATTTATACTTTCCACCTGTATAATTCAATGCGGATGGAATAACTTCTTTTCTTTCATTATTACATATGCACAAAAATAATCTTTCCTGATTTGCCTGTATATCTGACTTTCCAGTAGAAAATGCTTTGTAATCTTCCGAGAAAACTTTTACTTTTCCCTTTTTACTTAAAATTTTCATAATGTCATCATCACTTATTTTGGCATTAGATCTGTCATTTCCTTTATTTGCCATATTATTATATGAGAGCAAAATATACTTTGCATGAATTGAATCAATAAGATTTTCAAATGCTACTGTTGCCTTTTGGGTACAATAATCGCTTTTTAAAGCTGTTCTGTCCATTTTCCTAGCAACACCAAATACCTCTGGCTTTTCCCATCTGGCTACATTTTCCAATAGATGATACGCATCACAATACTGTCTTGAATTATATGGTGGATCAATATAGATTAAATCCGCTTCTATTTCTGGTGCTAATTCGTTTGTATCCATATTATAACAAACATTATTCTCATTAACATAAGGTTCTGGTTGTGGAACATACAATTCCAAATGTTTTTCAAACTCCACTCCCTGCCTGTAGGCATCATAATGTCCACATGTATTAGCAATCTTATCCATTGCATATAACAATGATGTTATTAGTAAAGCTCTCTCCCTTGCGTTAATATACCCCAAATTAAATTTATCTTCTATATCCTGCCTAATAAATCCTATTTTTCTACAATCATCCAAAGAAAAATAAGTATTTGAAAAATTATCACTCATATAATTATCTTCAGTAATTTTCAAATTGTTATATTGTGTGATAATTTTTATAACTTTCTCTTCTGAATAATGTTCACTACTAAACCATGCAACATGACATATGTAATTACTATACATAATGTCATTCGTAATAATCTTCTTATCAATAAAAGCAGAGGCAACAGCACCTGTTCCTGCAAAAATATCTGCTACTGTATTTATATTTTTACATTCATTTTCAACTACCCTTGTAATAAACGGAAGTAACTTATATTTATTACCCAAATATCTGCGATTATTTATTTTAGTAGTTTTATATTCTTTTGGTGCATCTTTAGGCTCATCTGAACTATCCGCTTTGTTTTTCTTTATATATTCACTAAGTTTTTGGTATGCTTCTTCATTCCATATAACTCTGCCATTATCATTTATCTCAACTTCAACTACGCCATTATCTTTAAGATAATATAAATATGATCTAGAAATGTCTAATTTTTTTGCTAATTGTGTTGCTGAATAACTCATAATTTCATCTCCATTTTATGCAACATATTTTATCCATTATTGGACACTTTTTATGTTAATTATATCATTATATCTTAATTTATCAATATATATCTTAATTTATGTCTTAAAAATGGATGCTACACTTACATTTATCTTACTGCAAATTAGCATCCATTTTATTAAACTATTTTTTATAATTGCAACTATTCTTATTTACAGCTATCTTCCCTCATACGCCTCCCACAATCTCTTCTGCTCCGCTCCTATCCTCAATATCTCCTGCAAATCTCTTGCCATTGCCTCAACATTAGCGTCCATCTGTTCAACAGTACCAGTACGATTATCTGCTGTAATCTCCCATTGAACGCTATCTTTAGAGTAATACTCCTTAGTATCCACATTCATATATCCATACAACGAATATGAATAGCCATTGCTTTTCTCTAGGAATACCGGTGCTACTTCTCCTTTAGAAGTTTTCCATCTCATCAGCCTTGGAAACCAGCACAAACCTTCTTTTATCAGTTCTTTGAATGTCTCAAGCAGCTTGCCCAGCTCATTCAATATTCCACGGAATGAATTTCCTGCCTCTATTGTCCTATCTGACTCAACCTGATTAGCATATTCTTCTATCGTAGGTGCAAATAATCTGAATGACGATACAAAATTCTTGATTCTACCAAGCAATTTCGCAGCATCTTCTGCTTTTTCAATAGCACTTGCCAGCTCTTCATTTACCGATTGAAGTTCTGATTTCTTTTCATCAAGTTCCTTCGATATATGTTTCGATTCTCTACCATCCATTTCTGATAGTGACTTAGTAATCCGTCGCATACTTTCCAGACATGAAATATCAGACTCCAGTTTTTCTTTTTTATCCGTATATTCTTTTTCAATGGCTTTGTTTGCCTTAACTGCCCTATCCGATTCTTCCACCTGCTTTTGTAATTGTGTCAAATGCTTTGTCTCCTGAGCCACCTTATACTCTGCAACGGATAAATCATGATTCCTACCTTTCGACTTTTCTTTTATCTGCTCTCCGAACCAATCATTAACCTCTTTATTAGCGACCTCCCTTAACTCATCCTGCAGCACTCGTGACAAAACTTCTTTAGTAAATACTTTTCGTTTTGACACCTGCTTGCTAAGCCCCTTTTTATATCCATCTGCCACAGGTACTCCCACTATATGCATATGAGGACTGTCCTCATCAAGATGAACCACTGCATTTGCCACCACAAACCCTGGCAGCCTTTTTATAAACTCGTCCAAAATTATCTCGTACGATAGCTTTATATACGACTTCATATCATCATACTGTTTCCAGAACTCCCTATCGCCTATCTGAATGATTATCTCTACTGCCATATCCTGCTCCTTGCCAGCGACATGTTCAAAATAATCTTCTATCCTGCGGTCTGGTCGTGTCTGTTTTTTATTATATTCTTCTAATGCCTCATCGAATTCTTTGTGGTATACTGTCTTTACATCGTCAATCAGATTTGATGTTCCGTAGACAATAAAAATATTGTCTTTGCTGTAATCTGATGATTTATATTTCCGCAGATTATGCTTTGCAACACCTGCCAGCTTGGATTTCGATGTAATGGCACTTTTCTTATTGCTCACATGAGCTGTATATGAAATATTTCCCATTCGCATCTCCTTATCTGTACTACCTTTTTATCTGTTAAATCTATCGGAGCAGTGCAGTTATCATCTTGGCTCTGCCACAGATGATAACCCCCTAGCAGTTTTGGCAAGCCAAAATTGCAGTGGGCTCTCCGAGGGTTTTATATATTATCTTTACTATTACCAAGAATTTAATAATCTGTACTTTTTATAGTTGCAGACTCTAAACTCTTCCTAGAATTTAGAATCTGCTTTTCCAAACATCCAGATTGTTAAACTCTTTATTCCGGCATTATCCAAGTCCAGTAAATTGTTCCGTCTTTTGCCTTTTCTTTATCTGATGTTATTCCCAGCTTTTTCTTTGCCGATAGAAGAGTATTTCTCTTAATGCTTCTTTTTGCAGCTTCCATCATTATTTCATTAGACGGAATCACCTTATTGGTACCAAAGTATTCTTTGATAAAATTCTCTGCTATATCCAGCTTCTTTTTTCCTCTTCCTTCATTACCTGACAGAAGCTCATCTATGGTGATATCATAAGGTCCTATGCAGACCATTCCATTATCCTCCGTCATTTCAAATCCTATTGCATCCCCTGTTGGAGCTAATGAAGATTTATCATGTGCCATTATCCTGATATTCGGTTTATCACGGAGTCTTGCCACCAGCAGAACACTTCTGGCAGTTGCCTGTATATCAATAGAACCAAGTCCTCTGTATGTTGATTTACTGCCAGATGCCTTATTCATATGACCGATAAGAATAATTGCACAATTATGCTTTTCTGCTATTATTCCAAGATGCTTTAGCACCGGTCTTATTTCATTTGCTCTGTGCATATCAACTGTAGCTCCGATATAAGCCTGAATCGGATCAAGAATGATTAACCTCGCCTTAGTCTCAATTATTGCCTGCTCCAGCCTGTCATCTGTCATTGATAATTCCTTATCTGTCTCATCAATAACCCGAATCATGGAACAATCTGCTCCTGCCTTTTCTAATCTGGGCTTAATCGTATCTTCAATTCCATCTTCTGCTGTTTGATAAATAATATGAATTGGCTCATATGCTTTATCATCATCACAGGGAAGTGGCAAGCCCCTGCTAAGGGCTGCCGCCAACATCAATACAAGTGTTGTCTTTCCTTCTCCCGGATCTCCTTCAATTATGGTTATCTTTCCATAAGGTATATATGGATACCATAACCACTCCACTTCTTTTGAAACCACATCCTCCATATGAATAAGTTTCAGTTCAACATTCTGTTTTTCAACCATATTCATCCTCCTTGCTATACTGCTTCTTTGTTAAAATATCCTGTTTCTTCCCAAACTTTTTTATCCGGACAATAATAGCTGAACTCATTTGAGCTCCCTACCTTTATTGCCGTTCCAAATTTGAGTAATCCTTGTTGTATTCCCAGCCTTACATACTGTGCGTCCTTCCCTATTGCACTTGCAATCTCTTTTATTGGTACATTTCTCCCTGTAAAAGCTGGTAAATCACCCTGATAGATAACTTCTGGCATCTCTACCACCTCCTCTTTTTATATAGAGCATTTCTTGCTCTGTTATGTTTAGTATTATACAGACCTTTATTTGCTCTGTCAATAGTTTAAAATTTAATGTTGACTATTAAATATTAGTGTGTTACATTTACAATCACAGGAGGTTGAGGCAATGAATACCGGTAAAAAGATTAAATTAATACGAACCTTTCGTGGTTTAACCCAGAAAGAACTAGGCGAAGCTTGTGGAATACATGAAGTTGCAATCCGTAAGTATGAGCTTGGAAAGAATCTTCCTAAGCCTGAACAGCTTAGAAAAATTGCAGATGCACTTGGTGTCAATGTTAATTCATTGATGAAATTTGATATCGAGGCTGATGGTGATGTACTACCATTACTATTTGCTATTGATGAAACATTTGACATTTCTATCAAGGATTTAGACGGAGAGCCCGGTATATTCTTTTCCAATAAGAATCTTGTTCAGTTTCTTAAAGACTGGCAGGCTATGAAAGAATTACTTGATAATGGTAGCCAGACACAGGATAATTACGAAATATGGAAGACTATCCGCCCAAGTGTGACAAAGGTAACCCACGAATAACAATCATTTTATCCGTTTGCTATCAGCTTTCTAGTAAATAGCGAAAGGATGGTGCTTATGAAGTTACCCAACGGATACGGAAGCGTTGTAAAACTTTCCGGCAAAAGAAGAAAACCTTATCAAGTGAGAAAAACTGTAGGCTGGCACTACGATGAGGCGAAAGACAAACAGGTTCAGGATATGATTACAATTGGATATGCAGCTACAAAAGCAGAAGCCTTACAGATGCTTGCAGAATACAATAATAATCCATTCGATACCAAGGCTGCTAAAATGACCTTTTCCGATGTATATGAAGAATGGTCAAAGCGTAAGTTTCCTACTATTTCTGAATCCAATGTAAAAGGATACTCTGCTTCATATAAAGCGTGTGAATCCCTTTATAACAAAGTATTCAAGGATATTAAATTAGTTGATTTACAGACTGTCATTGAAACGTGTGGCAAGAATTTCCCCACACTAAAGAAAATCAAAGTGTTATTCAATCAGCTATATGACTATGCCTTGAAGAATGATATTTGTAACAAAGACTATTCCAGCTATGTGGACGTCGCACAATATAAGGATCGCAATCCTAACAAATACGACAGAAACAAATTTGAAAAGAATGAAATTGATATGATATGGGAGCAAAAAGAAGATAAGTATTATCAGATTATATTAATGCTTCTATACAGTGGAGTTCGAGTTTCAGAATTGTTGGATTTGAAAAAAGAAAATGTTCATCTGGAAGAACAGTATTTTGATGTTATCTGTAGTAAAACAGAAAATGGTATTCGAAAGGTTCCCATAGCAGATAAGCTTCTGCCATACTACAAAGCTTGGTATGAATCCTGCCCGGAATGTGAATATCTACTTCACACAGAGGACGGAAATCATTTTCTATACCGAAACTACTATGATAGCTATTTTAAACCTTTAATGGAACAGCTAAATATTAATCGTACGCCCCATTGTTGTAGGCATACCTGTATTTCAATGTTAGCGGAAGCTGGTGTGAATCAGACAATAATCAAAAAGATTGTGGGGCACTCTGGTGCTATGACACTTACAGAGAAAGTGTACACACACTTTGATATAAAGGAGCTTGTAGATGCGATTAATACGATTTAACAAAAAGAAAAGGACATTCCCAGATTGCTCTGAAAATGTCCTATACATATCATAATCTTTGTTGCATACCTGTTGCATATGTGTTGCATTTGATGTAAATTCCAGCACATCTGACAACATTCCACAACTTCTGTAACCCTTGTAAAATGGGCTTTTCTTGATATCTTCGTTTCCGAAAAATTATCTCTTAGAGAACTGTGGAGCACGACGAGCTGCCTTTAAGCCGTACTTCTTTCTCTCCTTCATTCTTGGGTCTCTTGTTAAGAATCCGCTCTTCTTGAGTACTGGACGGAAATCAGCATCTGCCTTGCAGAGTGCTCTTGAAATACCGTGACGGATAGCACCAGCCTGACCTGTTGTACCACCACCGTGTACGTTAACGAGAACATCATACTTATCTGCTGTCTCAGTAGCTACGAGTGGCTGACGAACGATGAGCTTAAGTGTCTCAAGACCGAAATACTCATCAATGCTTCTCTTGTTTATTGTGATATTGCCGTTACCAGGCATAATATATACTCTTGCGATGCTGCTCTTTCTTCTACCTGTACCATAGAATTTTGCGCTTGTTGCCTTAGCCATTGTATTTTCCTCCTTCTTGTTCCTTTAATTAAAATGTCAATGTCTCAGGCTTCTGAGCTGCGTGATCATGCTCAGGTCCTGCATATACATGAAGCTTTGTGTACATTGTTCTTCCTAAAGGTCCCTTTGGAAGCATACCCTTAACTGCTAACTCAACAGCTCTCTCAGGCTTCTTAGCCATAAGCTCTCTGAGTGTTGTCTCCTTCATACCGCCAACATAGTCGGAATGATTGAAGTAAATCTTCTGATCTAACTTCTTACCTGTAACCTTAACCTTGTCTGCGTTAACGATGATTACATAATCACCTGTGTCAAGGCTTGGTGTAAATGTAGGCTTATTCTTGCCTCTAAGTACTGCTGCAACATTAGCTGCGAGACGGCCTAATGTATATCCTGTAGCGTCAACTACATACCATTTTCTCTCGATTGTTGATGGACTAGCCATAAATGTGTTCATTGGTCAACCTCCTTGAAATTTTCAAAAACGTATATTGATTCAAACATATAGGATGTCATCGGCGATAAGACCGATAACGTGCCGTATAATCGGCGAAAGTATATAGTAAAATGTCGTACCGGGGCTTTGGCTAAACATTTACTTTCGTACTGTCACAGTTTTACATTATATAATAGGTTGTCCGGGATGTCAATGTCTTTTTAAGCTTTTTTGTAAACAATTTTGGAGAAATTATCCACAATTCTATGATACAAAGCTGATTTTATCCACCGGAATTTCTTTTATTGCCACATGATAATCACCCAACAATTCTAATCAGCACCATATAGCACGCCGTCCCCGCCAGTATGCTTATCAGCGTGTTGTGCTTCCATTTATATGTAACCGCGACAACTGCTGCCGCAATCAGAGCAGGAATGCCCTCACTTACCGGTGACTTCACAGCGCCCTTGAAGCAGTATACGATGAGTACCGCCATTATCGCCGAAGGGAGAAGCTTTCCAAGGGAGGCAACTCTGTCCGGCAGCTTATTTTTTCCGTTAAAAATGACAAACGGCAATGCCCTAATCAAAAATGTTATGACCGCGGAGAGCACAATTGCCGCAATAATATATTTTACACTCATTTCGATTTCTCACTTTCCGGGTTCTTATCTGTGTATTTCTCCCCTGTTGGTGCTAAGATATAACTATGGACACGAAAAGTTGAACAGCTTATAATTATCA
>CAUCXT010000020.1 GCA_958446835.1 uncultured Eubacterium sp. | reverse complement strand
CAGGGTGGCTGGAACGTCAAGACTTGCAGACCGTGAGAAGATTAAAGAGCTTGAGATGGAAGGGGCGCGTATTTCATGGGATGAGCTAACCTGCGTAGGATATAATGTCACGGACGAAGCGACAGAAAAATTATGCAAGGATATTGAGGCATTCAGGAAAAAAGCTGGGATGACAGAACATACCGTGAAAAAGGAACAGCTTATCAACTGGAAGATTTTAAAGCAGAGTGAGGGACAGTTGCTGGCGACGAATGCTTACGCTTTGCTGACATCAGATTATTTTCCGTTTTCAAAAACACAATGCGCGGTATTCAAGGGAAGGGACAGAGCGGTATTCTTGGATAAAAGAGAATTTACAGGTCCGATTTATTCCCAGATTGAAGAAGCGGTTGATTTTGTCCTGAGGAATATAAGACTTGGCGCGACAATTGATGGTCTGGTGCGCAGGGAAAGGTATGAGCTCCCGCCGGAGGCTATAAGAGAAATGATTATCAATGCCCACTGCCATAGGAATCTGTTGGATGAATCCTGCATACAGGTAGCTATATATGATGACCGACTTGAGGTGACTTCCCCGGGAGGCTTATATAATGGTCTGACATACGAGGAGGTGATGAGCGGTCATTCTAAAATCCGCAACAAGGGCATTGCCAATGTATTCGGTCAAATGGGGCTTGTGGAGGCATGGGGCAGTGGAATAAAGAGAATATTCAGTGCCGCCGAAGAGTATGGACTGCCACAGCCTAAGGTAAAGGAATTTGACAATATGTTTCGGGTTGAATTGTTTCGCGGAGGGGATTCGGTGAAGATGATGACAGGAAAAAATGACGAATTATCAAGAAATACTGAAGAATCATCGGAGAACATCGGAGAATCATCGGAGAACATCGGAGAATCATCGGAGAACATCGGAGAAGTACATCAGGAGCATGGAAAATATGCCTTGAATGATACGCAAAGGAAGATAATAGAATTATTAACCGAGAATAATAAGCTTTCGGCTTCAAAGCTGGCAGGTGAAATCGGCGTTGCAAGCAGAAATATTGAAGTTAATCTAAAAAAGCTGAAGGAACAGGGCGTTTTATTAAGATGTGGTTCGCCAAAAACAGGTTATTGGGTTATATCGGACAAATAAATATAGAAACGGAGAACTAAAATTATGTTCAGAAAAATGAGAAGATTTAAGCAGGAATTAAGCCATGAGGAGTGTGTGAGAATATTGAAGGAGCAGCCGCGCGGCGTTCTGTCACTCATGGGGGATGATGGTTATCCTTATGGCATTCCGATTGATTACTGGTACAGCGAGAATGACAATAAGCTGTATTTTCACGGAGCAGGGGAAGGTCATAAGATAGACGCTATTAAGAGGTGCGATAAGGCTTCCTTTTGCGTGTACGATGAGGGCTACAGAAAAGCCGGAGAGTGGGCGCTCAACATTAACAGCGTTATTGTGTTCGGCAGAATGAAGGTTGTCGATGACAGGGACAAGATTCTGGAGATATGCACGAACATTTGTCTTAAATTTACGGACGATAAGGAGTACATAGAGCAGGAGATAAGCCGTTCGGGCAGCAGGGTGTGCTGCCTTGAGCTGAGCGTTGAGCATATAACAGGAAAGCTTGTGAATGAGTCATGATGGGCGGGATGTTAGTATGGTAGATGGAGAAAGTTGGAATTTTTTAGATTAAACAGAAATGGAGGAATGTGTGATAATCGGTTTTCTTATTGTCATGCAGGGATAAGATGAAGAAAACAAACAATAATCAAACAACAAACAGTCATTCAAAGGGATACGAAAAATACGCAAAGAAGGATAAGAGTGCCAAGCCGGCTTCTAAGTCAAAGTCATCTAAGCAGGTTTATAAGTCAAAGCCAGTTAAGCCGGCGCTTAAATCAAAGCCATCTAAAACGGTTCCTAAGCCGAAGGAGGGAAGCTTCCTATATCTGCTTCCGGAGGATATAAGTGCAAAGCAGCTCCACGATGGACTTGACTTTTTAGAGGCAAAGCAGCTTGAGGTATGGACGGAGCTCAACCTTCTTGAGGTGGCAGTGGACGAGGGGACTATCACGTTCGAGGACATGAGGGATAATCTGAGAGAGGAAGACTTCGGGACGCTTGCCGGTATCGGGATGAAAAAGGTGTACGCGGTCGACTATTATCTGAGCGATAATGGGATTCTCCGCAAGGTTATGGAAACATTGATTTCGAAGTTTGGCGGAAAAATCGGTTCGGACACGGAGGATTTTCAGCCTTTTGTGAAGGTGAATGAGATTTAGGTCGGAAAAAGTGTTATTGTGAGACTTGCATATCCCCGAAAAAATGTAGTATTGTATTAAAAATTAGTATAGATAATGGAAGGATAAGCCTGTGATAAGAATTAACCAGCTAAAAATCACCCCGGAGGTTTCGTTAAGCGCAAAGCAGCTTGACACCACGCTCAAGGGAAAGATTTCCAAGGCGCTACGGCTTAAGGGAGATAATTTTTCATATAAAATAGTAAAAAAATCGATTGACTCAAGGCATAAGCCGGATATCTTTATCGTGTATTCGGTGGATGTCACGGTATATGGTGCGGACAGGAAAGCTTTAGATTCCGTAGCCGAAGAGAAGATAATTAAAAAAGTTAACGATAACAATATTATGTTAAGTAAAACTGTAAAATATAGGGAACCGGAGCCGGCAAGAGACAGGATGGGCAGCAGACCGGTGATAGTGGGTTTTGGCCCTGCCGGAATGTTCTGTGCGCTTATGCTTGCGCGCGCCGGCTATAGACCGGTAGTTGTTGAGCGCGGTGAGGCTGTTGAGGACAGAATGAAGTCGGTCGATTCATTCTGGAATGGCGGCAGGCTAAATCCGGAATCTAATGCACAGTTCGGCGAGGGAGGTGCGGGAACCTTCTCAGACGGAAAGCTTAACACCCAGGTTAAGGAGGTATATGGGCGTATCAGCAAGGTTCTGGAAATCTTTGTGGAGCATGGAGCAGATGAGAGCATAACCTACGAAGCGAAGCCGCACATGGGCACGGACCGCCTTGTATATATCGTGCAGAGTATCAGGAAAGAGATTGAGAGCCTTGGCGGGGAAGTCCGCTTTAACACGAAGCTTGTCGATATAGACATTGAAAAGCTTACGTGCGGTGAGCTTTCGGATGAGAATGGGGCAGATAGAAGAATCAAAGGTATCACGGTTGAGAATTCAGGAAACAGAGAGTTTATTCCGTGTGGCTGTCTTGTGCTGGCGATAGGACACAGTGCAAGAGATACATTTTATATGCTAAAGGACAAGCTCACCATGGAACAGAAGGCATTCGCTGTAGGGCTTAGAATAGAACATAAGCAGGAGCTTATAAATGTCCATGAGTTTGGAGATGGAAAATATAAGAATTATATGCCGGCGAGCTACAAGCTCACGCATAAGGCCTCTAATGGGCGTGGCGTCTATTCCTTCTGTATGTGTCCGGGCGGATATGTTGTGAATGCTTCTTCGGAGGAGGGCATGCTTGCGGTCAATGGAATGAGCTATTCAAAACGCGACAGCGCGAATGCCAATTCGGCACTTATCGTCACGGTCGACAGCAGGGATTTTGGTTCGGATGATGTCCTTGCCGGAATCGAATTTCAGCGAAAGCTTGAGAAGAAGGCTTATGAGCTTGGAGACGGAAGGGTTCCAGTTCAGCGCTTCGGGGATTTCAGGGAAAATAGGACTACCACGGAAGATGATTTAAACAATAATTCAATCAGGCCTTGCATTAAAGGTGGGTACACAGCAGCTAATCTGAGGGAACTTCTCCCGGATGAACTGTGTGACGCGCTTATAGAGGGCGTGACAAGCTTCGACAGACAGATACCCGGCTATGCGAATTCCGATGCGATGTTTGCCGGGGTTGAGTCGCGAACCTCATCGCCTGTGCGCATAAACAGGGATGATAAGCTGCAGGCATTGGGTATAAGAGGACTTTATCCGTGTGGTGAAGGAGCCGGCTATGCGGGTGGCATTACCTCCGCGGCGGTTGACGGAATAAAGGTATACGAAGCGATAGTGTCAAATGAGTGATGGAATTTTGAAGTACGTTTTTTTGTACGTTGCAGACAGAATATGAATTATATGCACTATATACCACAAAAAAGCTGTTTTTTTAGAAAGAATATGTTATAATTTCAAAAATATCTAGTAAATACGAGAGCTGATATTTGATATATAATAATTAAGAAGATATATTATATTTTTGAATGGAAAACAGACAGATTTAAGAAAATACAGAGCATAAGGAGTGAAGGCATGGACAGAAGAGATAAGAATAATTATTATCTGGATATTGCGGAGGCTGTCTCACAGAGAGGAACCTGTCTTAGAAAGCATTACGGCGCAGTTATAGTAAAGAATGATGAGATTATTTCGACGGGATATGTCGGTGCACCGAGAGGGCGGAAGAATTGTTCAGACCTCAATTATTGTATAAGACAAAAGCTCGCAATTCCACGAGGAGAACGCTATGAGATGTGCAGGAGCGTACATGCGGAGGCAAACGCGATAATAAGTGCCTCAAGGGAATCGATGCTTGGAAGTACAATATATCTTGTTGGTATTGATATGGAAAAGGGCGGATATGTTGAGAACGGCAACTGCTGTTCTATGTGCAAGAGAATGATTCTCAATGCGGGTATATCTACGGTTATAATCCGCGATGACAACGAAAGCTTCCGTGTGATTGATACCAAGGACTGGATCGATGATGATGACTCTCTCACAGGTGATTTCGGATATTAAATAGATTAGTAACTGAAGCATAAAATGAGAGCAGCCACAGGCATGATGAGAAAGGGATGTTTACATGGCAGATGAGACATTTGGAAAAATTGATGAGAAAAATGTCATAAGAAAGCGGATGAAGCAGCTGCGTGCGGACATGACACGCACGGAGAGGTTTGAAAAATCCATGCAGATTTTTGAGCAGCTTATAACTGTTCCGGAGTTCAAGCGCGCGGACAAGATATATACTTATGTAAGCATGGACAATGAGATAGACACGATAATGCTTATCGATTACAGCTTAAGCCTTGAAAAACGTGTTTTTGTCCCAAGGGTTTCAGGCAGGGACATGGAATTTTATGAGATAAGTGACATATCAGAGCTTAGTCCGGGATATATGGGAATATATGAACCTGATATCAACGGCAAGGAGCCGGATTATTCTAAATCAGGGTTTATGTGTATGCCCGGTCTTGCTTTCGATAGGAGCTATAACCGCATAGGCTATGGCGGTGGTTTTTATGACAGGTATCTGTCTGTGGAAAACAAGTTATATAAGGCAGCGCTTGCGTATGAGGCACAGCTTTTGGAGAACATACCTGCACAGGATAGCGATGTCAGACCGGATATGATTGTCACCGAAGAAAATATATATCGTAAACTGGACTATTAAGTACGGAAATTAAGCAGCCTTAGGTCTGAACCGGGAGTTAAAATATTCAGAAAGTAAAAGTACTGTGATTTGTATTGCCAATTGTATAGCCGCAAGGCGGAATGGAGATAGGGATTGATATGATGACAGATATACTCACAATGGGTAAGAATGCCCGCACAGCGTCAAGAAGTCTTGGAAAGCTTGGAACCAACAAAAAAAATAAAGTGCTGCTTGCAGTTGCCGACGCCATAAGAGCCAACGCGGACTATATCTTAGAGGAGAATCATAAGGATGTGGAGCAGGGGAAGGCCGATGGCATGAAGAGCGGACTGCTAGACAGGCTCACGCTCACAAAGGCGAGAATTGACGGCATGGCTGATGGCGTAGTTCAGGTGGCAGGATTGGATGACCCTGTCGGGGAGGTTCTCTCCATGAAGAAACGTCCGAATGGGCTGCTAATCGGTAAAAAGCGTGTTCCATTTGGTGTGATAGCTGTCATTTACGAATCAAGACCGAATGTTACATTGGACACCTTCGGGCTGTGCTTTAAGACAGGAAATGCTGTCATATTAAAGGGCGGAAGCGATGCAATCAACTCCAACATAGCCATAGCAAATGTCATAAGGGAAGCGCTTAAGGCGAATGGAATAGATGAAAATGCCCTGCAGCTTATTGAATCAACCGACAGGGAGTGTGTAAAAGAGCTTCTCACGATGAATGAGTACGTCGATGTGATTATACCGCGAGGCGGCAGGGGACTTATACAGTTCGTTGTAAAGAACGCCACCGTGCCGGTCATTGAGACAGGAACGGGTAACTGCCATGTGTATGTTGACGAGAGTGCGGATTTCGACATGGCGCTTAAAATTATCGAGAATGCCAAGACGCAGAGGGTAGGAGTGTGCAACGCGTGTGAGTCGCTTGTCATACATAAGAATATCGCAAGAAATTTTATCCCAAGACTTGTCGAAATGTTAAGGGAGCACAATGTAAAGATAAGAGGCGATGAGTATTCGCAGAGCATTGACCCATATATAGTTCCTGCCACGGAGGAGGACTATGCCACAGAGTACCTTGACTACATAATTTCCGTCAAGACCGTGGACACGCTTGATGAGGCAATAGAGCATATCAATGCCAACAATACCGGTCACTCTGAATCCATAATTACGAATAATTATGAAAATTCGCAGAGATTTCTGGATGAAATTGATGCGGCGTGTGTATACGTGAATGCGTCCACAAGGTTTACAGACGGGAATGAGTTCGGCTTCGGTGCGGAGATTGGAATAAGCACCCAGAAGCTTCACGCCAGAGGTCCAATGGGTATAAATGAGCTTACCACAACGAAGTACATTATATATGGCGATGGGCAGATACGGGGATAAAAACAATGGATTCAAGAATATCCCTATAGAGGACTTAGTTTAATATGGATATGGCTCTTGTGATGCATACGATTATCAGGGGCATTGGGGATTAGAATGGTATATAATAAACCGTCCTTGCCTGTAACAAGGGCGGTTTTAAACATAAAATTATTCCATTACACAGAAAATAGGATTTTCTATTCTGAGTCGTGTCTTTCCAACTAAATCACCAATAATCTTAACAGTATTTCCATGCTGATGAGCTTCAACAGCTTTCTCATAATCATCGCGTTTTAAATCGACAGTAACGGATTTGACTCTACTGTTATTATCAACAAATACAACAACTATTGTACCAAGGTCACGATTATCAACATTAGGAGCAGCATTAAGTTGTCTTATCTTGCCGAATATTTCTGTGTGTCGATTGGTCTTGCCTTTAATCTGTTCAATTACAGTTGATATCGGCTGGTAGTAATCACTTGTAACCCTAACATAGTTATTTGCGCTTCTATTATTAGTGACATTAGGAGACCATTCGGTCCTGAATTCTACAAGTGTATTGTCCGATTTAAAATTCAATCCATTAAGAGCTTCATAAAAATTTGAGCTGATTCCATTGTCATCTTTGGCAAGAGTGTCAAGTTTGCCGGTATCTATTTGCCTCTTAATACATACAAGATTATCCATTAACTTGTTGGTAACCTTTCTTGTCAAGGAATGTGCACATGCATCCTCTTCGGAAAATATGCTTAATTGTCTGTAACCATCGTCCTCAGATATTTCGCCAAACGGACAAACAATCGAAACGATATAGCTTCCAATTTCAGTCTGCCCAAAACGGCATTGGTTGAGAAATGATTGCACAGAATCGTCAATTCTGCCATAATGAATCTTCTTAGGATTGATTATGTCCAATGCGGTTGCCGCAAGTAGCTTTTTTGCATTATCATAAAGTTGTATGGCATCATCGAATAAAATGTTACCGGCTTCAAGCTCTTTATTTTCCAATCGAATTTTAATAATATCGGTATTAGGGTTTAGTAAAAAGAGCATAACCTGTTCAATAGGCTTATTTTCAACCTCTGCAACGGTATTGATAGTTTGAAGCATTGTCTGCTTGTAATCATGCAATGTTCTGTCCAACGGAACCATAGCCTGCCAAAAGGATTTTTCTCTGGTGTACTGATAAATCTGAACATCTGTACGCTTAAAAGGAAACAAAGTCCAGCCAGTCTGGGCAAGATATCTGGAAAGGGCAAGCGGGTTAATTTTTTCGGTCATCTCTAAAAAGTTTACAGAATAAATCATATATATCCCTCCTCAGCAGCTTTTTTAGCAGGTATTCTAGCGATTCACCATTTAGCTTGTTTTCTTTAGGAATTTTTACTGTAATATTATATGCATTATTTGATTTTTCACGTCCCATTAATCCAATCCAATACATTTGACCTTTAAGTAATAGTTCTTCTTCATTCCATTGAACCCAGTCATCTTGTTCCGCAGGCAGAATCAATAGACCTAAAATGCTTGGCATAGCGGCGGTTGTACACAAATCGTTATAGTTTTTTACTTTTAATTGATATGAAATGTTATCTTCACTTATGGAACATAAATTTGAAGATGATGTAGCTTTTAACTGTACACTTATTTGTGAATTGAATACTAATCCGTTATCCAAAGCAATAATCTTTTTTAGAAAAGCATCTACACTATCTTCATCATGTTCGATTCGCTCAAAAGCAATGCCTCTTATAGCAGCAACAGCCTTAAGATATCATATACTTAAATCTTCTTTTATTTTTTCAACATCCATAGTATACCTCCTTATCGATTATAATGATTCTGATAGTGTTGGTGTTAATGTGATAAATTGATATCATTCATGTTAATCAAATACTGAAGAAGCTTTCTAAATAGCTTCAGGTATGTTAAATTTCTCCTACTAGGAATGGTAAACTGATGAGTACTCATTGTCAATATAAAAATAAATTATGTATAGGTGTGGTAAGGATTTTTGCTTAAAAATATGTTGACAACATATCTGATATTGAAATAATCTTAAAGAGTGTATTTGACAAGCCTAACGGATAAGGTGTATATTAAAATGATTGCAAATATAAAGGAGATAAGAATGTCAGAGATAGATTCAGAATTATTGGAAAAGATGAAAAATGAGCCGAACTATGAGGTTGCGCGCCAGTATTACTTCATTGGAAAGTGCCGTGATTACGTTAAGGCATTGTCGGAGAAACTTGGAAGAGAATTGACTATGTGTACAGTCACATTCGGGTGTCAGATGAATGCCCGTGATTCAGAGAAACTTTCGGGTATTTTAAAGGAGATTGGCTTTGTGGAGACTGAGTCAGAGAACGCCGATTTTGTTATATATAACACATGTACTGTCCGTGAGAACGCCAACAATAAGGTGTACGGACATCTTGGTGTGCTTGGAAATTATAAGAAAAAGAATCCTAATATGATGATAGCACTCTGTGGCTGCATGATGCAGGAGCCGCAGGTTGTTGAAAAGCTCAAGGAATCATACAGATTTATAGATATTATATTCGGAACACATAACCTTTACAGGCTTGCGGAGCTCATCTACAACCGCATTGAGAGCGGCAAGATGGTTGTAGAGGTGTTAAAGGACAGCTCACAGATAGTTGAGGAGCTTCCGGTTGACAGAAAATATTCCTTTAAGTCAGGTGTAAATATCATGTTCGGCTGCAACAATTTCTGCAGCTATTGTATCGTACCTTATGTGAGAGGAAGGGAAAAGAGCAGGGAGCCGAAGGACATTATATGTGAGATAGAGAAGCTTGTGGCGGACGGAGTGAAGGAGGTCATGCTTCTTGGACAGAATGTCAACTCATACGGAAAGAACCTTGAGAATCCGGTGTCATTTGCTGAGCTGTTGAAGATGGTTGAGGGTATCGACGGATTAGAGCGTATCCGCTTTATGACCTCACACCCGAAGGATCTGTCGGATGAGCTCATAGATGTTATGGCACATTCTACCAAGATTTGCAGACATTTCCATCTTCCGTTACAGTCGGGAAGCGATAGAATATTGAAGGTGATGAACCGCCATTACACGAAGGAGCGCTATCTGTCGCTTGTGGACAAGCTTAAGACAGCTATGCCGGATATCTCAATCACAACAGACATAATTGTGGGATTCCCGGGGGAGACGGAGGAGGATTTCCTTGAGACTCTTGATGTGGTTCGCAAGTCCGGCTATGACAGTGCGTATACCTTCATATATTCTAAGAGAACAGGTACGCCTGCTGCCTCCATGGATGACCAGATTGACGAGGCTGTTGTCAAGGACAGATTCGACAGACTTCTTGCGACGGTCAATGAGATTTCCCACAAGCTTTCCTACAGATTTGAGGGCAAGGATATGGATGTGCTTGTCGAGGGCGTGAATGACCATGACAGCACACTCTTAACAGGAAGAATGGGCAACAATATGCTTGTGCATTTTCCGGGTGACGAATCGCTTATCGGACAGATCGTAAAGGTACACCTTGACGAGTCAAAGGGTTTCTACTATATGGGAACAATGTTGCAAACAGATGAAATAAATAAACGTAAATTGACGAAGTAAATATTTAAAAATAAACAGAAACAGGAAAAATGTAAGAAGCGTTCAGCTTTTTACGGATTGGAGAAAAAATGCCGACATATTCACCTATGATGCAGAAGTACTTAGAGACCAAGGAGCAGTATAAGGACTGTGTACTTTTTTACAGATTAGGAGATTTTTATGAGATGTTCTTTGATGATGCCCTTATGGTGTCAAAAGAGCTTGAACTTACGCTTACGGGCAAGGACTGCGGTCAGGAGGAGCGCGCTCCAATGTGCGGCATTCCGTACCATGCAGCGGAAAATTATATAAACAGACTTGTGTCTAACGGACATAAGGTGGCAATCTGCGAGCAGGTTGAGGATCCAAAGCTTGCAAAGGGTCTTGTAAAGAGAGAAGTTATCCGTATTGTAACACCGGGTACGAATTTTAACCCTTCCGCGCTTGAGGAGGGAAAAAACAACTACATAATGTGTGTTGTATATATGAGCAATATGCTTGGAATCTCAGTGTCAGATATCACGACAGGAGAGTATCTTGTCACGGAGGTTCGTTCAGCGCGCGAGCTTTTCGATGAGATAAATAAGTTTTCGCCGTCTGAGATAATATGCAATGAAGCATTTATGATGAGCGGAATATCCCTTGATGGCATTAAGGACAGGCTCAATATCACGGTGTCATCGTTGGAGCCGTACTATTTCGATGATGAACTGTCAAAAAGGCTGCTACTTGAGCATTTCAAGGTGGCAGACATGACAGGACTGGGACTTGCAGACTATTCGATTGGCTCAGTTGCCGCCGGAGCGCTTTTGCAATATCTGTACGAGACACAGAAGAGCTCTCTTCCACACCTCACACATATCACACCGTATGCTGTGGGTAAATATATGATTGTCGACAGCTCAACGAGGCGCAATCTTGAGCTTACGGAGACGCTCAGGGAAAAACAGAAGAAGGGTTCGCTCTTGTGGGTGCTTGACAAGACTAAGACCGCCATGGGAGCCAGAAGGCTTAGACAGATGCTTGAGCAGCCTCTTGTTGTGAGTGAGGACATCGTGGCGCGCCAGCAGGCGGTGGCTTACTTAAAGGATGAGGTCATTACAAGGGAGGAGCTGAGGGAGTACCTAAATCCGGTCTATGACCTTGAGCGTCTAATCGGAAGAATAAGCACCAAGTCCGCAGGTCCGAGAGATCTGATTGCGCTTAAGAGCTCCCTGTCAATGCTGCCACATATCAAGTATCTTATAAGAGAGTGCAACGTCGAGCTTCTGCATGAATTACATGATGAGATTGATGAGCTTGAGGATGTGTGCACCCTTATTGAAAAGGCGATAGTGGATGAACCTCCTATTGCGATAAAGGACGGCGGTCTTATAAAGGAAGGCTTCAATGAGGAGATTGACAGGCTCAGAACGGCAAAGACAGAGGGAAAGAGCTGGCTTGCACAGCTTGAATCGGATGAGAGGGAAAGAACAGGTATAAAGAATCTTAGAATCAAGTACAATAAGGTTTTTGGATACTATATAGAGGTTCTTAATTCCTTCAAGGGCGATGTGCCGGAGGATTATGTAAGAAAGCAGACCCTCACCAATGCGGAGAGATATTCGACACCTAAGCTTAAAGAGCTGGAGGACATCATATTAAATGCGGAGGACAAGCTGTTCTCACTTGAGTATGATGTGTTTGCCGATGTGAGGGAAAAAATCTCCGCGGAGGTTGTGAGGATTCAGAGGACAGCCGGTGCCATTGCGCAGCTTGACGTGTTTGCCTCACTTGCAACCGTGGCAGACCAGAACAATTATGTCTGCCCGAAGATTAACAATAAGGGAGTTATCGACATAAAGGACGGAAGGCATCCTGTTGTCGAGAAAATGATTCCCAACAATATGTTCATACCGAATGACACATATCTTGACAATAACAAGAAGAGAGTATCGATAATAACCGGCCCGAATATGGCTGGTAAGTCAACATATATGAGACAGGCAGCACTCATTGTGCTCATGGCTCAGATAGGTTCATTTGTTCCGGCAAGATCGGCGGATATAGGGCTTGTAGACAGGATATTTACGCGTGTGGGCGCCTCAGATGACCTTGCGAGCGGACAGAGTACGTTCATGGTCGAGATGAATGAGGTTGCCAACATCTTAAGAAATGCCACAGCTAACAGCCTGCTTGTGCTTGACGAGATAGGACGAGGAACAAGTACATTTGACGGACTGAGCATTGCATGGTCGGTTGTGGAGCATATAAGCAATCCAAAGCTTCTTGGTGCTAAGACCTTGTTTGCGACACATTACCATGAGCTCACGGAGCTTGAGGGGACAATAGATTCCGTCAACAACTATTGCATAGCTGTCAAGGAACAGGGTGATGACATTGTGTTTCTTCGAAAGATTGTCGCCGGAGGGGCGGACAAGAGCTACGGAATACAGGTGGCGAAGCTTGCCGGAGTGCCGGACAGCGTTATCAACCGGGCAAAGGAAATCTTAGCAGACCTTGTGGATGCCGATATATCCGCGAAGGCCAAGGAGATTGCCAAGCTTGGCGCTTCAAACACCAAATCAAAGAAAAAAATGCAGAAGCCTGATGATGTCGACCTTGAGCAGATGACTCTTTTTGATGCGGTGAAGGATGATGACATTATCGAGGAGTTAAAAAATATCGACCTTGGGAATCTCACTCCGATTGAGGCGCTCAACACATTGTATAAGCTTCAGAATAAGGTCAAGAACCGTTGGAGCTTTTAATCTGTTTGGATATGTAATTGAATTATAGACAGCAAGCTTAAAATAGCTTTGAAACATTTTGCAGTAATGTTAAGAGAGGGACAATATGGCGCAGATAAAGGTATTAGACCAGAGTACAATCAATAAAATAGCGGCAGGTGAGGTTATTGAAAGACCTTCATCGGTGGTTAAAGAGCTTGTTGAGAATGCCATTGATGCAGGAGCCTCAGCCGTGACTATAGAGATAAAGGACGGCGGCTGTTCGTTTATAAGGATAACCGATAACGGAAGCGGTATTCCAAAGGATCAGATACAACTGGCTTTTCTGCGCCATTCGACCAGCAAGATTAAGTCTGTGGAGGATTTGCTCACCATATCCTCACTTGGTTTCAGGGGTGAGGCGCTGTCGAGCATTGCGGCTGTGGCGCAGGTTGAGCTTATAACCAAGACGGCGGAGAGCCTCACCGGAAGCAGATACCTTATAGACGGCGGGAAGGAAAAGAGCATTGAAGAGATAGGTGCGCCTAACGGAACGACATTTCTGGTGAGAAATCTTTTCTACAATACACCGGCGAGAAGAAAATTTCTAAAGACAGGCATAACGGAGGGAAACTACATAAGTGACCTTGTGGAGAAGCTTGCCCTGTCCCACCCGGAGATTTCGTTCAGATTCATAAGCGGAGGACAGAATAAGCTGTATACATCCGGAAACGGCACACTCAAGGATGTTATATACGGTGTGTACGGCAGGGAGATTACGGCTGGGCTGATACCGCTTCAGTATGAGTGCGAGCTGTTTAAGGTGGATGGCTTTATAGGAAAGCCGGCGATGAACAGGGGCAACCGTGCACTGGAGAATTATTATATAAACGGACGTTACATTAAGAGCAGTATCATTTCAAAGGCTATCGAGGACGCCTATGCGGGCTATTCCATGCCTAAGAAATATCCGTTTACTTCGCTGCATTTTCATATCGACCCAGACACAATAGACATCAATGTGCACCCGACAAAGATGGAACTGCGTTTTTCGGAGGGAGAGAGAGTATATAAGGAATTATACAAGGCTGTGCATGAGGCTATCATGCAGAGGGATGTCATTCCGCAGGTGAACTTCGATTCGGACAGCAGGAAGAAAACATCTGATGTGACATCGGGTAATATTGCCGGAAATACATCGGGCGCGACTACACAGAAGGTCAGGGAGAATAAGCTTCCGGAGCCTTTTGAGCTCAACAGAATGGCGGTCGCCGAGAAGAAGCAGTACAGTGTTTCGGCGAGCGGAGCGATATTAAATGAACACAGGACGGAATATAAGCCGTTTAACAGGAATCAGGAAGAAAATCAGCAATACAGGCTGAATGAAATAAAAGTCGGCACAGCGGCATTTGGCACAGCGGAAGCCGGAACAGGAATAAAAGCGGGGGAAGTAAAAACAGAAGAATTAAAAACAGGGGCAACAAACGCAGCGGCAGTAGATATGTCGGGAAAGGACAGCTCTGCGCAGAAGCCTACAGAGAATATCGAAGCAGCGCAGGAGCCTAATAAGGAAAACAGAGTAGGGCATATAGAACCGGTTCCGATGGCTGTCCCTGAACAGTTGAGCCTTTTTAGCGAAGATAAGAAGCTTCTTGATGAGAAGAATCTTGCAGACCATAAGATAATAGGACAGTTGTTTGATACCTACTGGCTTATAGAGTTTGACCAGAAGCTGTTCATAATGGATCAGCATGCGGCACATGAGAAGGTTCTCTATGAGCGCTTCATGAAGAGGGTATCAGAAGGGATGCCGGCTTCACAGCAGCTAATGCCGCCGCAGATAATCACTCTTACTCTGGCGGCAGGACAGGTGCTAAAGGATAATATGGATATAATTGCCAATATGGGTTTTGAGATAGAGAGCTTCGGCGGCAATGAGTATGCCATCCGAGCGGTTCCGGTGGAGCTGTACGGCGCATCGGGCAAGGACATGATTATGGAGATAATAGATGACCTCATGGAGAATCCGGGCAGGGTATCAAATGAGACGATAAAGTCGCGCATAGCGACCATGGCATGCAAGGCTGCCGTGAAGGGAAACAACAGATTGCAGCCTGCGGAGGTTAGGGAGCTTGTGACAGAGCTTATGACCCTTGACAATCCGTATAACTGCCCTCATGGGAGACCTACCATGATATCAATGTCCAAGTATGAGCTTGAAAAGAAATTTAAGAGAATAGTCTAAGTCTTGGGAATGGAGATTATATGAAAAAAAAGCTGATAGTTCTCACCGGACCGACTGCCGTGGGTAAGACGGATTTATCCATAAGGCTTGCAAAGACGGTCGGCGGCGAGATAATAAGTGCCGATTCAATGCAGGTGTACAGAAGAATGGATATAGGCACCGCGAAGATAAGACCTGAGGAGATGGACGGCGTGAGCCACCATCTTATTGATATATTGGAGCCGACGGAGAGCTTCAATGCATTTTTGTTCAAGGAATATGCACTTAAGGCGGCAAACGAGATATGGGAGAGGGGCGGTATACCGATTATTGTCGGTGGCACAGGCTTTTATATACAGACGCTTCTGTACGATATTGAGTTTGCAAAGAGCGATGAGAATGACGGAATAAGGGATGAGCTAAATAAGCTGTACGAGGAGCACGGCGCAGCTTTTCTTCACGATATGCTTGCCAAGGTCGACCCGGAATACGCGGCGGAGGTACATGAGAACAATGTAAAAAAGGTCATCCGCGCTATAGAATTCTACAGACAGACAGGGCACAAGATGTCGGAGCACAACATGGAACAGAGGGAGCGCACATCGCCATACAATTTTGAGTATTTTGTTCTGAGCGATGACAGAGCGGTTCTCTATGAGCGTATCGATAAGCGCATAGACAAGATGGTTGAGGCAGGACTGATAGCTGAGGTGCAGGCTCTGCTTGATGAGGGCATTGCCAGGGAGAGCGTTGCAATGCAGGGACTTGGCTACAAGGAGATTGCCTCATACCTCGCAGGGGAGATAAGCCTTGATGAAGCGGTATATATTCTTAAGCGCGACACAAGGCATTTTGCCAAGCGCCAGCTAACCTGGTTCAGACGCGAAAAGGATGTTAACTTTGTCGAGCTGGATAAATTGGGCAGCCGTGAGGCGGCGTTTGAATATATGCTTGAGGCGTTAAAAAAGAAAAATATTATATAAGTTGGAACATGAGCCTGGTTCCGGTGTTCCAAGAATGGAGTAAAGATGAGTATTACAGATGAAATTTACAGCATGTACCGCGAGATGGGAATATGCAGTGAGGTATTAGATTACGGAATGCGTGCGGAGAAGAAGCTTGCCGAGCGCTTTGAGAAGATAGACAGGGTTGCCGAATATAATCAGCTCAAGGTTCTGAATGCCATGCAGAAAAACCATGTGAGCGAGGCACATTTAGGCTCAAGCACCGGCTATGGTTATACAGATATGGGAAGAGATACGCTTGAGCAGGTGTATGCGGATGTATTTCATACAGAGACGGCTCTTGTAAGACCACAGATTACCTGTGGAACACATGCACTCACAATCGCCCTTGCGGGCAATTTAAGACCGGGGGATGAGCTTTTGTCGCCTGTGGGCAAGCCGTATGACACTCTTCAGGGAATAATCGGAATGAGGGAATGTCCGGGTTCACTTGCGGAGTACGGCATAAGCTACAGACAGGTTGATCTCCTGCCTGATGGAAGCTTTGATTTTGACGGCATAAAAAATGCGATAAATGAAAAGACAAAGCTTGTCACAATACAGCGTTCTAAGGGCTATGACAGCAGACCGACACTTTCGGTTGAGAGAATCGGAGAGCTTATAAGCTTCATAAAGGGGATAAAGCCTGAGGTTATATGCATGGTGGATAACTGCTACGGAGAGTTCGTTGAGACGATCGAACCTTCGGATGTGGGAGCGGATATGGTTGTAGGTTCACTCATAAAGAATCCGGGTGGCGGTCTTGCACCGATAGGCGGCTATATTGCAGGTAAGGAAGAATATGTAAATCAGGCAGCGTACCGTCTTACTGCTCCGGGACTTGGCAAGGAGCTTGGCGCCACACTTGGAGTGAACCATGCGTTCTATCAGGGATTTTTCCTTGCACCTACAGTCACAGCCGGGGCACTCAAGGGTGCTATCTATGCAGCTAACCTCTATGAGAATCTTGGATACAGGGTTATCCCGGACGGAAAAGAGGATAGATACGATATAATACAGGCGGTTGAGATGGGAAGCGCCGAAGGGCTTATCGCGTTCTGCGAGGGTATTCAGGCGGCGGCCCCTGTTGACAGCTTTGCGGTACCTGAGCCTTGGGATATGCCGGGGTATGATTCACAGGTTATCATGGCAGCCGGAGCATTCATATCGGGTGCGTCTATCGAGCTGAGTGCTGATGGACCGTTACGTGAACCGTACACAGCATTTTTTCAGGGTGGTCTTACATGGAACCATGCACGCTTCGGTATTCTTAAGAGTCTTCAGCAGCTTGTTGATAAAGGAATTGTAAAAGTCTCCGATTTGTGTTAAATTTTAATGGGGATACATTTTCAGCCGGAATGGAGGCTGGGATGGAAAATGATCAGGAATTTAATGAAGACGGCAGCATGATGATGCCTTATGAAAAGAGTGAAGCTTACGGCTTCGAAAGTCTGAGCGATGAAGAACTTCTTGCAATTATAATAAGAAGCGGCACAAAGAGACATAGCTGCATGGAAGCTGCCTCAGCTCTTGTGAGAGAGACAAAGGGGCAGGGGATTATAGGCTTGCAGAGGCTCTCAGTCAAGGAGCTTGCACAGATTCCGGGAATAGGCAGGGTAAAGGCAGTACAGCTTAAGTCTATATGTGAGCTTTCGAGGCGGATGGCAAGCCAGAGACGCGCACGCAGACCGTGTCTGGATTCAGCAGCGGCGGTGGTCGAGTATCTTATGGAGGATATGAGACATTTAGAACAGGAACAGCTCAGAATACTTCTGTTAGACACCAA
Organism: uncultured Eubacterium sp.; assembly: GCA_958446835.1. GTDB lineage: Bacteria > Bacillota > Clostridia > Lachnospirales > Lachnospiraceae > CAG-882. The sequence continues at coordinate 31,405 of CAUCXT010000020.1, read as the reverse complement.
ATGCATGCTTATCCATGAGAAGGTAATGAGTATAGGAACTGTCAACAGTACACTTATGCCGCCGCGGGAGATATGCCGCGAGGCACTGCTTCGTGACAGCACAGGCTTTATTCTTGTTCATAATCATCCGACGGGGGATCCGGTTCCAAGCCGTGAGGATGTTGTGGCAACGAACAAAATATTCAATGCAGCCAATTTAATTGGCATTTCACTGATTGACCACATAATTATTGGTGATAATACATATATCAGTATGAAAGATGGCGGATTGATACAATAGTGAGCTCCGCCGCAGGAAATGGAGGAATATATATGGCTAGGAGTATTTTTGGCCTTGATATAGGTACAAGCAATATTAAGATTTATTGCAGTGACAGGGATGAGATTTTAAACGAAAAGAACATTATCGCCATAGCACACAAAAAAGATGTTTTTGCGGTCGGAGACGAGGCGTATGAAATGCATGAGAAGGCTCCGGGTTCGATTCAGGTTACTTTTCCGGTGAAATATGGGGTGATTGCTGATTTTGCCAATATGCAGGTGCTTGTCACAGAGTTTATAAAGAAGATGAGCAAGGGTGGCAAGATAATGCCGGCAGATTATTATATTGCCATACCTACTGAGATTACCGAAGTGGAAAAGAGAGCGTTTTTAGAGCTTATCAGGGACTCTAAGATAAAGGCAAGAAAGATTATGATTATAAATAAGCCTGTGGCGGATGCCGTAGGTTCAGGTGTTGATGTCAACAGTGCCAAGGGTGTTATGGTGGTTAATATCGGAGCTGATACAACGGAGATTTCCGTTATGAGCCTTGGAGGTATTGTAATAAGCCGTGCCGTTAAGTTTGGAGGAAACAAGCTGGATGAGCAGATTATAAGCGCAGTCCGCAAAAGATATAACCTCGTTATCGGTGCAAAGACAGCGGAATATATAAAGATAAAGCTTGGAAGTGCGATTCCTATGGAGGAGCAGTTTGTAAGTGTATATGGAAGAGATCTTGTTACAGGTCTTCCTATGGCACAGGAGATTTCATCTACAGCTGTATATGAATGTATGATTGACTTTATACATTCCATAGTTGACTCAATAAAGATGATATTGGAGAGAACTCCGCCAGAGCTTGCCTCGGATATAATTGATACGGGAATTCATCTTACAGGTGGATCTTCGGGGATAAGGCATCTGGCAGACCTTATCAATAATGAGACGGATCTTCATGTTGTTATTTCAGACAATCCGGGTGAAAGTGTGGTAAGAGGTATAAAAACTATTATCGAGGATCCGGCATTTGCAGAGATTGCCATGATTCCAAAAGAAAAGGTATATGATTAAAGTGTAATGGGAGAGTGTTATGGATAAGAAACCGCAGTTACATGTGTCACAGAAATTTATTCTTTCAGCACTTACGATAGTGTGTCTTGCTTTGATTGCCGTATCGTTTTTCACCGACAAGCTTACTGCGCCTGTACAGAATGTGCTTTCTTATGTGATTACACCGTTGCAGAAGGGCATCAATGGAATGGGACTGTGGCTTACAGACAGAGCAGATTACTTTGCAACGATTGATGAACTGAGACAACAGAATGAGGAGCTTAAAGCGGAACTTGACAATGTAAAGGAAAAGAATCTTGTTCTTGTACAGGATCAGATAGAATTAAATAATCTTCGCGAGTTGTATGCACTGGATAATAAGATCCCGGGATATGACAAGGTTGCTGCCCGCGTCATCGGCAAAAGTTCAGGAAACTGGTTTTCAACATTTACAATAGACAAGGGAAGCAGAGATGGCATACTTGTCGATATGAATGTTATATGTGGCAATGGTCTTGTGGGTATTGTAACGGATGTTACGGATAATACGGCAACTGTGAGAAGCATCATTGATGGAAACAGCAATGTTACAGGTATGCTTGTAACTTCCTCAGATACCTGTAACATAAGAGGTGACTTAGAGCTGATGGACAGTGGCTATATACACCTTGAATACATGCAGAAGGATGTGGATGTTTCTGATGGGGATATGATTGTTACATCGAACATTAGTGATAAATATATTCAGGGAATACTCATAGGCTATGTAAAAAATATTTCTGAGGATGCTAACAGTCTTACCCAGTCAGGATATCTGGTTCCGGCAGTCGACTTTGAGAGATTGACAGAGGTGCTTGTGATTATGCAGCTCAAGAAAAAGTAGCTTTTTTTCAGGAGAGCAGACTTTTGGGCTTTTGCGTAGAAAACTATGATATCTGCACAGTGAGGATTGGTATGAAAAAAGTATTATATTGTGTTTTATCTATTTTAATTACATACGTTTTACAGGTCAGTGCCTTTACATATTTAGAGATTGCGGGAATAAGACCTAACCTTCTTTTGATGCTTACATGCATTACGGGATTTACGATGGGAAGCAGAATGGGACTTCTTGAAGGATTTTTTGCAGGGCTTTTGCTTGACCTGATGGCGGGCGGAAGAGTTGGTTTTACTGCATTGGTCTATATGTATGCGGGTGCATTGAATGGCTTTTTTTACAAGGATTATGTAAAGGAAGAGCTTATGCTTCCTATGGGACTTGTTGCCATCAGCACGTTTGTATATGAATTTTTGTATTATGTTTTCTATTTTCTACTTCAGAATAAGCTCCGGTTATCATATTACCTTGGGCGAATTATTATACCGGAGGTTATATATACCGTATTGATAACACTTCTGGCTTATGTTTTTATCTATTTTATAGCCAGAAAGGTAGAACAGTCGAAAAAGAGGAGGACTGTAACCAGTGTTTAAAGAGGATTTGAAAATAATATGGGACTATGTGAAAAATATTCTGCGCTCGAGATTACTGCCGCTGATTATATTTTCTGTTGTTCTTTTCGGAATTCTTATATATAAGCTATTTAGTCTTCAGATTGTCCATGGGGATGAATATAAGGTCAATTATGCCCAAAAATCCGAAAAGACACTTGTTCTTAACAGCACCAGAGGAAATATATATGATGTCAACGGAGAATTGCTTGCGTACAATAAGCTCGCATATTCGGTTATTATTGAGGACAGCTCCACCGCAATAAAAAATACACAGCTTAACCAGATTATTGTGGAGATGTATGACATAATACAGGAGAATGGAGACAGCTACACAATAGATTACCCGATAAGATTGAATAAATATGGAAAATTCGAATTCACGAAATCGGGAAACAATCTTTTAAGATATTTAAGGGATATATATGGGCATAAATACATAAGCCAGCTCACGGATGAGGAAAGAAATGCAACTGCTGCCGATGTTATTGATGTATTAAAGAGCAAGAGCTACTATAATATCAGTGATGAGTACAGCAATGAAGAGGTACTTGAGATTATATATGTCCGTTCGAATCTTGCAGCGCATGCTTACCAGCGATATATATCATTCACAGTTGCAACGAATGTCTCTGAGGAGACAATGGCAGCCATTCTTGAAAACTCCGACAGACTTATAGGTGTCACTGTGAAAGATGAATATGTGAGATGTTATAATTATGGAAAATATATTGCACATCTTATTGGATATACCGGAAAGGTATCAGCCGATGAACTGGCTGAGCTTCAGAAGGATGATCCATCATATCAGGCAAGTGATGTTGTAGGCAAGTCCGGTGTTGAGAAGAGTTATGAACAGGTTTTAAACGGTACTAAGGGCAGCCAGACCGTACTTGTTGACAGTTATGGTCGAGTTTTGCAGATTATTGACGAAAAAGAACCTGTTACAGGTTCGGATATATATCTTACAATAGATGTTAAGCTTACACAGAAGACTTATGATTTGCTCGAAAGAAGACTTGCGGAAATTCTTATAACGCGAATTGTGAATTCTGATTCAGACCGTGTTGGCTCCGAGGAAGGTGATGTTGTAGTTATCCCGATAAAAGATGTATATTTTGCTTTGTTTGATAATAATACAATTTCAATAGATATGTTGAAAGAAAATCATGAGGCAGGTGCAGCGGCATCCATATATTCTGTTTTTGATGAGAGAAGAGAACGGATTATAAGTGAAATCGATGATGAACTTCATAATACTAAAACAGTATTTTCATCCCTTTCCGAGGAAATGCAGGAGTATATAAAGAATGTGCGCTCCATACTTTTAAACGGAGGCATATTAAACAGTGATGCCATAAGCTCTACGGATGAGTTGTCGGTTGCATGGACGAACGGAGAAATAAGTCTTACCGATTATTTATATAATGCTATTGCAAAAGACTGGGTCAATATATATAATCTGGATGTAGAGGACGAATATCCTACGATGGATGATGTACTTGATGCCATGCTTGGCTACGCTATGGAGGAACTCCAGAATAATGATGCGTTTGACAAGCTTATAATCAAGTATCTGGTTCAGGGCGGACAGATTACAGGAAGGGAGACATGCCTCCTTCTGATGGAGCAGAACTGTGTTCCGTTTACGATGGACGATTATGATGCTGTGGCAAACGGTCTGTCCCCTTACGATTACATCATAAATCAGATTAACGAATTGAACATTACGCCTGCAATGCTGGCGCTTGACCCATGTTCAGGTGCGGTTGTCTTAGAGGATTCACAGACGGGAAGCATACTGGCAATGGTCACCTACCCAAGCTACGATATCAATAACTTTTCGGGTTCGATTGACTCTAACTATTATGCCTCACTGCTTGCCGACAAGTCCACGCCGCTGGTAAACAGAGCAACGCAGACACGAATAGCGCCGGGTTCCACGTTCAAGATTGCAACGGCTATAGCCGGGCTTATGGAGGGCGTGATAACACCTAATGAGACGATAACGGACACAGGTATATTCGACAAGGTAAAGCCTAATCTGAAATGCTGGATTTATCCGCATAATCATGGAGCAATCAATGTAAAACAGGCGATTGGAGTCTCATGTAACTATTTCTTCTGTGAGGTCGGTTACAGGCTTGCCTCCGAACCTGACGGAAGCCTGAATGCGGAAAAGGGACTGTCGGTATTGAAGAAATACGCTGAAGATTTAGGGCTTGCCACAAAGACAGGCATACAGATTACGGAAGCGACACCTAATCCTTCAAATGTCTCCGTCATAGCTTCCACGATTGGACAGGGAAATCACGCATATACTGCGCTCAATCTTGCCAGATATACTTCTACTATTGGAAACGGAGGAACAGTTTACAACTCAAGCGTAATAAACAAAGTTGTGGACAGCAATGGGGATGTCATAGAATTGTTCGAACCGGTTGTCGCGAATGAAGTTGAGCTTGACAGTGTAGTATGGGATTCCGTGTATGAGGGTGGACGTAACGTTATTTTGGGAAGTGCGGTCGGTACACAGCTGTTTGACAAATATCTTCCTGTGACAGTAGGAGGTAAATCAGGTACTGCCGAGGAAAATAAAAACAGAGGTTCACATGCTAACTATATAACCTGGGCACCATACAATAATGCTGAGGTAGCGGTAGCAGTTATGATTCCTAACGGTTATGCGGCTGTCAATGCCGGTATAATGTCCTTTTATACATTATCTTCTTATTATGATTCATATATTCCTTCACATGTCTATGCAGATGTGAACGGAGCTTTAACAATAGTAGAGTAAATATCCTGAAAGGCGGGCTATAAAGATATTATGGATAATTCAGTTATAATTAAAGGAAACAAACACGGTATCGTGGTAGTGATGGACGAGAATATTCCTTTTGCGGAATTGAAAGTGTCTTTGGCAGAGAAGTTTCGTTCAGCTTCTAAGTTTTTTGATAAGGCCAACATGGCAGTTACTTTTGAAGGACGTAAGCTGACACAGGACGAGGAAAAAGAGATTCTCGATATCATTGCCGAAAACTCAGAACTGAACATAATCTGCGTTGTGGATAATGATAAGCTCAGGGATGACTATTATAAGAAAGCCGTTGAAGAAAAACTTGAGGAATTGTCAACGCATACTGGACAGTTCTATAAGGGAACATTAAGAAGCGGACAGGTCTTAGAGTCTGAGAGCAGTATAATTATTCTTGGTGATGTCAATCCGGGCGCAAGAGTTATATCTAAAGGCAATGTTGTAGTGTTAGGTTGTCTTAAAGGACTGGTTTTCGCAGGGGCTAACGGGAATCAGGATTCATTTGTGGTTGCACTTGAGATGGCACCTATGCAGATAAGGATAGGGGATGTCATTGCAAGAAGCAGCGATGCCGTGCAGCTTAAACCGAGCAAGACAGTAGACCCTAAGATTGCTTTTGTGGATGATAATAATATTTATATTGAAAAACTGGACAAAAACGTTCTTTCAGATATAAGATTATAAATATTTTCAAAAAAATATTGCAATTATTAGAAAAAACAATCATAATAATATTATGGTTTCTTCTGAGAGGGAGAGAAAAAAAGAGCTGCTATGCGGCGGAATGGAGAAATGTATGAGTGAAGTTATCGTTGTCACCAGTGGTAAGGGTGGCGTTGGCAAGACAACTACATCTGCTAATGTAGGTACAGGTCTTGCAAAGCTTAATAAGAAAGTTGTATTAATTGATACAGATATAGGCCTTCGTAACCTTGATGTGGTAATGGGACTTGAGAATAGAATAGTATACAATCTTGTTGATGTTGTAGAGGGAAATTGCAGATATAAGCAGGCACTTATTAAGGACAAGAGATATCCTAATCTCTATCTTCTTCCTTCAGCTCAGACAAGAGATAAGACAAGTGTCACTCCTGAGCAGATGAAGGCTCTTATAGATGAACTCAGGGAAGAGTTTGACTACATAATTCTTGACTGTCCGGCAGGAATAGAGCAGGGCTTTAAGAATGCAATTGCCGGTGCCGACAGAGCACTTGTTGTGACTACTCCTGAGGTTTCGGCTATCCGTGATGCCGACAGGATTATCGGTTTATTGGAGGCTAATGACCTTAAGAGAAGTGACCTGATTGTAAATCGTATCCGTATGGATATGGTTAAGAAGGGCGATATGATGTCAATAGATGATGTTGTTGATATTCTTTCAATCAATCTTATCGGTGCGGTACCTGATGATGAGAACATTGTTATTTCTACCAATAATGGTGAACCATTGGTAGGCAATGATACACTTGCCGGACAGGCTTATATGAATATATGTAAGAGAATTATGGGTGAGGAAGTTCCACTCCTTGATCTTTCAGAGAAATCAGGCTTCTGGAACAAGCTTAAATCCATATTTTCATCGAAATAAAATATAATATAGGGGGATGATATAATGAGCTTATTTGATATGTTCAAAAAGAAATCCTCAGGTGATGTAGCTAAGGACCGTCTCAAGCTTTTACTTGTTTCTGACCGTGCGAATTGTTCTCCGGATATTATGGAAGCAATTAAGAATGATATTATCGCCGTGATTTCAAAATATATGGAAATTGATGCAAGCGGACTGGATATTCAGATTACTCAGACCGAATCAGATGGGGGCAACGGAAGTGTTCCGGCATTGTTTGCCAATATTCCGATTAAGGATATGAAGAATGGACAGAAACCGAACCACTAGACGCAATGAATTTTTACCATTAGCGAAGTTTAAGACATACAAGCTTAAGAATTATAATTTTCGTCTGATATTGCTCATACTGGTAATATGCGGTCTTGGCATTGCTATAATAGGCAGTGCCAATGACGGCTCGGACAGCAGGGCAGTTTTTAAACAGGCAATCGGAATGGTTATCGGTTTTTCAGGCATGATAGTAATATCTCTTATCGATTATGGATGGATACTTAAATTTTACTGGTTGATTTATGTATTTAATGTTGGACTGCTTTCGGCAGTTCTCTTAATAGGTTCAAGTCACCATGGAGCTAAGAGATGGATTGATATTACCACGGGACTTACAATCCAGCCATCGGAGTTTGCCAAGATTTTCATAATATTGTTTTTAGCAAAATTTCTCACCGTCAACAAGGAGAGAATATCCAAATGGTGGTTTTTGTTTGTGACTGCCGCATTAGCTGGAATTCCTTTGCTGTTAATCGTCAAGGAACCAGATTTATCGACGACAATTCTTGTGACAGGACTTACCATAATTATGGTTTTTGCTGCGGGTATAAGTTATAAAAAAATCGGAATTATTCTGGCTGTTTTTATACCTGTTGCTGCGGCGGCAATAATATATATACAGCAGCCGGAACAGAAACTGTTAGACGACTATCAGATGAAGAGAATCAATGCATTTCTCTATCCGGATGAGTATGATAATGAAAGATATCAGCAGGATAATTCTGTTCTTGCTATAGGCTCCGGAAAATTATATGGAAAAGGACTCTATAATGATAGTACAGAGTCCTTGAAAAATGCCAATTACCTTTCAAGGGAGATGGTAAATGATTTTATCTTTGCCATTATCGGAGAGGAAATGGGGTTCGTAGGAAGCTGTATAGTCTTAGGAGTTTTATTTTTGATAATGGTGGAGTGCTTTTTAGCTGCTATATTTGCGCCGGATGCATCCGGGCGTATGTTGTGCACGGGTATGGCAGTCCTGCTTACTTTACAGGTATTTATAAATGTAGGTGTAGCAACGGAATTGCTGCCTAATACAGGAATTCCGCTTCCGTTTATCAGTTCAGGTCTGAGTTCTCTTATATCTTTGTTTGGAGGAATGGGATTTGTCCTGAATGTAAGCCTTCAGAGAGTAAGACAATGAATATTTGACAAAAATGTCAGAATATAGATGTCAGACAGCAATGTCGGTCTTTATGGCTGGCTGTAAATATTGGAGGTAACTATGAACATCGGTTTGGTAGCACATGATTCTAAAAAGAAACTTATGCAGAATTTTTGTATTGCTTACAGGGGAATTTTAAACCGTAATGAGTTATATGCCACCGAGACAACGGGAAGACTTGTTGAGGAGGTCACTAATTTAAGTGTACACAAGTTTTTGTCCGGAAGGCTTGGAGGCGGTCAACAGTTATGCTCGATGATTGAAATGAATCAGATTGATATGATCATTTTTTTGCGGGATCCGGATAACAGCTCACATGAAGACGAAAGAGAAGCGTCTAATATATTCAGAGTATGTGATATGCATAATATTCCCTTCGCAACCAATCTGGCAACTGCTGAGTTAATGATCAAGGCACTCGAAAGAGGAGATCTTGATTGGCGTGAAATGTATAAATAAATGAAGAAAATAAGGAACAATTATAATGAATAGAAGAAAGACAGGATTTTTGCGGCTTTTTGCACTTGTTATTACTGCAATGACTGTGATGACAGGATGTAAGAATGAGACAAGTGCCGTGATGAAGGGGCTGTCAATTGAAAATAATATTGCGTATGATTATGTCCTGAGTTCATCCTTGTCAACTGCAAAGGGCTTTGCATCGGAGCTTGGAGTCAGTGCTGCAGGCTCAGCTAATACGGAAGAAGGGGTTTTATCTGCTTCCGCTGCTATTTTGGTTGACATTACAAAGGGAGAGGTGTTATATCAGAAGAATCCACATCTGAAGCTCTACCCTGCAAGTACAACGAAGGTATTAACAGGAATAGTTGCGCTTGAGAATGCTGATCTGGATAAGATTGCTACCATAGATGAATCCATCAAGATTGATGAAGATAATGTATGGATATGTGATTTTCGAGTTGGTGATGTGGTTACACTTGAGCAGGCGTTATACGGAGCTATTGTCAACTCAGGAAATGACGCTGCTGTAATCGTGACAACAACTGTTGCCGGCTCAGTAAGCGCTTTTTCAGATTTAATGAACGAAAGAGCACTTGAAATAGGAGCTACAAACTCTCATTTTGTCAATCCGCACGGACTTACAAATGAACAGCATTATACAACGGCGTATGATTTATACTTGATTTTTAATGAGGCAATTAAGAATGACGAATTTGTGAAGATTGCATCAACAGTTAAGTATTCGACTTCGTTCACGCGAGGTAAATATACCATTGTTCCTACATGGACTAACGGAAACCAGTTTATCAATGGGAATGTTTCGGCGCCTAGTGGAATGAAGGTTATATGTGGTAAAACCGGATACACTGAGGCGGCAGGATACTGTCTTGTGATTTTGAGCGAATCTGAGACAACAGGTCACCGTTTTATTTCTGTAATACTCAACGCTCCGTCACGTGACAGCTTATACAATCAGATGAGTTACCTGTTAGAGAAGGCCTCATATCAATAGAGGTTTATAACAGTGTATAATATTCAAGCCGCAGGTTTTCCCGCGGCTTGATGTGTATACCTAAGCTTCGTTGAAACTTGTGATTCTGCCGTATACACTGATAAGATAGAGACCACAGATTCCGACTATAGCATAGACTATTCTGGAAAGAACAGTCAGATCTCCGAATAGAAAAGCTACAAGATCGAATTTGAAGAATCCGATAAGTCCCCAGTTGATTGCACCTATGATTGCAACCGTGAGGGCAAAATAATCAAAGCCTCTGTTATTCATGATTACCTCTTTTCTGTGCATTAAATGCACTTCTTTTACAGAGCGCCGTGCCAGAACGCTGTGTTAAAAAGACTATTTTGTTACAGAATTATAATTTGAAAATTGAACTGTAATTATACAGTTATATATATACATTAATGGTTGGAGTTGGAAAATGGCTAATAAGAATACAAATAAAAAAAATAATAATGTTGTGAAGCTTCATTATATGCCGCGTTTTAACGTAGGAGTGCTGCTTTTGACAGTTATTTTCATTTACCTTGTTATTAGCTTATATCTATATATAACCAAGGAAAAGGTGCTTACATACGAAGTTAGTGCCGGACAGCTTGTTTCCGACAATACATTTTCGGGAGTCATACTTTTTGATGAGAGTCTCCGCACGGCAGATGCTTCAGGACATATTAATTATTTTCTGGGAGAAAATGAACGTGCCGGTGTTGAGACAATTATATGTATTGTTGATGAGACAGGAAGTGTTTCGGCAGCACTTACAGAGAATGTTTTAAACAATGGGATAAGCTCGACTGCAATTAATAATATAGGTCACAAGCTTGTGAATTATGTAAAAGGCTATAACAGCCTTGATTTTTATCAGGCATATAATCTTCTGAATAATGCGAGCAGTGCTGTTAACGGTTATAATGCAGAATATAAGGTGGCAGGACTTGAGGCGCTTATAGGAGAGGGAAACAATAATGTTCATATTATTAAGCCGGCAAAATCAACTATGGTTTCATATACGGTAGATTCGCTGTTTGGATTGGATGAGAACAGTATATCCGCATCTCTATTTAATATGGAGGGCTACACTGTGACCAACCTCCAGAACAGAGATCTTATCGGTGTTGGGGATACATTATACAGAAGTATTGATTCAGATAATTGGAAGGTGATATTCCCATTAACAGAGAACCAGATAAGCCAGTATGCTGATACAAGTTATGTGAATGTGCGCTTTCTTTCGCAGAACCTGACCATGAATGCGGGATTTTCCATTATTTACACAGCTGATGGCGGATATGGTATGTTATCATTGAGTAAATATGTAGTTAATTTTCTGGATACCAGATTCGTTGATTTTGAAATATCGCAGAGCATATCATCCGGGCTTAAGATACCGGTAAGTTCTGTAGGAGAAAAGGAATTCTATACTATTCCGACAGAATATGGCTGTGTTGGCGGTGACAACATGAACTCAGGTTTTATACTGCTGACGTATGACACGCAGGGAAATCAGACCCGTAAATTCGTTGAGACAACCTATTACGCTGAAATCGATGGATATTATTACGTGAATAAGGATAATTTTAATATAGGTGACTGTATCGTGAAACCACCTTCAGAGGATGAGGTGACCATAACGGATGAAAAATATATAATTGGAACTGTCGCTGTTCTAAAAGGTGCATATTGTGTCAACAAAGGATATTGCCAGTTCAGGCAGGTTGAAATCCTTGATAGAAACTATGAATATTATATTGTCAAGATGGGAACCAAATATGGATTATCGATATATGACCATATTATTCTCAATGCAGATATGGTGACGGAGAATCAGATTATGTATTAAGCATACGGAAAGGGAGAAAAATATGGAATATGATTATATAAGAGAGAATCTCTCAAATGTACACGAAAATATTGAGAATGCTTGCAGTAAATCCGGCAGGGAAGCAGACAGCGTGAAGCTTATTGCCGTAAGCAAAACGAAACCCTTTGAGGATTTACTTGCTGCCTACAATGCCGGGGAGAGGATATTCGGTGAAAATAAGGTTCAGGAAATATGTTCGAAATATGAACGGATAGGTGAAATACCGGGAGCTGTTTTTCATCTGATAGGACATCTTCAGACCAATAAGGTAAGGCAGGTCATTGACAAGGTTGCTATGATTCATTCAGTAGATTCACTTCATCTTGCACAGGCGATAGATAAAGAGGCTGCGCGGGCAGGACGCATTATGGATATTCTCATAGAGGTGAATGTGGCAGAGGAGGATAGCAAGTTCGGAATATCTTGTGATGAAGCCGAGGACTTAGTTAGGGAGTGCGCAAAGCTTCACAATATTCATGTGTGTGGACTGATGACCATAGCTCCATTTGTGGAAAATTCTGAGGAAAATCGACAATATTTTAAAAAATTAAAGCAATTATGTGTTGACTTGAAAGCAAAAAACATTGATAATACAGATATGGATGTCCTGTCCATGGGAATGACAGGGGATTATCAGGTCGCAATTGAAGAAGGCGCGACCATGGTAAGAGTAGGTACAGGTATATTCGGTGCCCGCAACTATAATGTGCAATAGGAGTGAAAGTGCAGTGGCTAACGTATTTAAGGATATTTTGAACAAATTAAATCTCACTGATGACGAAGATGATTTCGAGGATGAGGGATATGATTGGGGCGAGAAGCCTGCTAAGAAGGGCAAGCGGATAATAGAGGAAGAGGATGATTCTCAGGATTTGGATGATGGAGCTGCCAAGCGAAGGTTCTTTTCTAAGAAGGACAGCGATGAGGACTCCTATGAGGATGAGGCAGAACAGAAGGAAGTAAGACAGCCAAGGAAAAGCTATGGCAAGGTAGTTCATATGAAGTCTATTCAGGGGGGCGCGGGTAAGATGGAATTACGTGTAATAAGACCTAAGACTTATGATGATTCAAAGGAGATATGTGATACTCTTTCAGGTGGAATGCCGGTTATACTTAATCTTGAAGGACTTAATGCAGATCTTGCGCAGAGAATTCTTGATTTTACATCTGGGTCAGTATATGCAATGGACGGAAATCTGCAGAAGGTTACGAATTACATATTTGTTATCACACCTAGCAGTGTAGATATCTCAGGAAATTTTGATGAGATGTTGGATGGTTCTATTGATTTATCAGGAAGTTCTAAGTATGTATTTAAAAACTAATAGTGATATCTCTGGATATAATAAGAATAAAGATGAGCAGATTTTAGCCGGAAGATTATCCGATTTAGCAAAGACGTGCTATAATCGGAATATTCCGGTTTTTTCCGGTTTTTTAAACCTTAATGAACAGAATATACTGAACAGCCTTAAGAATGAATTTTCTGATATATGTATTCTTTTAGATGGCGGATATGAGTATGCTGAGCGCAGGATAGCAGTTTTCCTTCCGTATGAAGGTTATGATTATCAGCTTCCTGTCTCTATAATTAAAATAGAAGCGGACAAAAGATTTGCAGATAACCTAACACATAGGGATTTTCTGGGCGCATTGATGAATCTTGGAATTGAACGCTCATTGCTTGGCGATATTATTATATCTGATGGCGCAGCGTATGTATTTTGCCTTGAAAAGATATCAGGATATATTATGGATAACCTTACAAGAGTGAGAAACGATTATGTGCGCTGCACAGGTGACTGTGTGCTTGACAAAGATTTTTCACCTTCCTATAAGGAGATTACAGGTTCGGTGGCTTCTCTAAGGCTTGATGCTATGATAAGCCTTGCATTCGGAGAATCAAGGAGCCATAGCGTATCGGCTATCGAGAGTGGTCTTGTTTTTGTAAATGGGAAGCTGATTACCACAAATGCATATAATCTTAAGGAGGGGGAGATAATCTCCGTCCGGGGAAAAGGCAGGTTCAGGTATATGTACACTAAAAGTGAAACGAAAAAAGGAAGATACATGGTTGTATTGAATCTATATGTATGATGGAGGATAATGATGAACCGCAGAGTGGATGTTAAAAAGAATGAACAGCATTGCTATGATATTGTGATTACTCAGGGATTTGAAGCAATCAGTGACGAGATAAGGAAGCTTGGTATCAGTGGAATCAAGCTGTGTATAGTCACCGATTCGAATGTAGGACCGATTTACGCAGAGCCGTTAAAGCAGACATTGGTGCAGACGGGCAATGATGTGTACGTGTTCACAATTCCGGCAGGTGAAGCCAACAAGAATCTTGATGTGGTCCGTACAGTATATACATACCTGATTGAACAGCATTTTGAGAGAAGGGATATGATTGTAGCTCTCGGTGGCGGTGTAGTCGGTGACTTAGCCGGATTTACTGCGGCAACTTATTTGAGAGGCATAGATTTCATTCAGGTTCCGACATCACTTTTAGCGCAGGTTGATTCTAGTATAGGCGGAAAGACAGGTGTTGACTTTGACCAGTATAAGAACATGGTCGGGGCATTCCACATGCCGAAGCTTGTGTATATGAATATAGACACGCTTTCAACACTGTCTGTAAGACTGTTCAATTCGGGCTTTGGTGAGATTATAAAGCATGGTCTGATAAAGAACAGGGAATATTTTGATTACCTTGACACCAACTATGAGCATATCAAGGCTTTAGAGCCTGAGTATCTCATGGAGACAATCTATCAGAGCTGTATAATCAAGGCGGATGTTGTCAACCATGATCCAACCGAAAAGGGTGAGCGTGCTCTCCTGAATTTCGGTCACACGCTGGGGCATGCGGTGGAGAAGCTTATGAACTTTTCACTCTATCACGGCGAATGTGTTGCACTTGGAATGATATGTGCCTCATATATATCGAAAGAGCGCGGGTACATCACTGATTCCGATTACGCCGTAATCAGAGCCATGCTCAAAAAATATGAATTTCCAACAAAGGTTGAAGGTCTTGATATTTTTTCGATACTTGAAGTGTCAAAGTCTGACAAAAAGATGGAGGATGGTGTTGTGAAATTCATTCTTTTAAAGGAGCTTGGCAATGCGGTCATCGACAAGACAGTGACTTACGATGAAATGACACAGGCACTAAAAGAAATATTATGATGAATAAACACAAAGTGAGGTTATCATGGATAATATAAAACATAAATCTCTGTTACAGATGTTACTATCTATCCCTATAGCAGGTATACTGGTTGGAATAGACCAGCTCACAAAATATTGGGCAAATACAAGCCTACGTGCAAATGGTCCTATTTCGGTGATAAAGGGTGTATTTTCATTTACATGGACTCAGAATGACGGTGCGGCATGGGGAATGTTGGGTGGAAATGTCATTCTCAACTGGCTTCCGATTATCATTGCAATTGTTGTCGCAGTGCTTTATCAGAGAATTCCGGTATCAAAGCGCATGCTGCCGTTAAATATCATAGCAATTATGCTGTTTGCCGGAGCCATAGGCAACCGCATTGACAGGAGCGTGTATGGCTATGTTCAGGATTTTCTGTATTTTGAACTGATTGACTTTCCAATCTTTAATGTAGCAGACTGCTATATTGTAGTCGCATGTATAGCGGCGATTATACTTCTTGTCTTTGTATATAAGGATGAGGATGAGATGAGCAGGGTGTTCTCATTCAAAAACAATAAGACAAAAAAGAAGACTGTGGGGTAGGAATGAGCACAGGGCGGTTGGAAGCAGTGTGCATCTGAAGCTTCTATTTTAAGAATATCTATATTAAGAATTGAGGATTTAATAATGAATGACTTTATTTTTGAATATAATGAGCCGTTCTATGTTGAAGTTGATAATGAAAATACAGGGGAGCGTGTCGACAAGTATCTTGCCGACATGCTTTCGTCTTTTTCGCGGAGCCAGCTTCAAAAGCTTATAAAGGACGGACGGGTGCAGTGTGCAAAAAACAATAATGATGATTTTAAGCCGGTCAAGGCTAACTATAAGCTTGCTCAGGGGGATACAATTTCTCTGATTATTCCTGAGCCTGAGGAGCTCAATGTTGAGCCGGAGGATATACCGCTCGACATTCTGTATGAGGATGAGGACCTTATTGTGGTAAATAAGCCGAAGGGAATGGTTGTTCATCCGGCACCGGGACATTACACCGGAACACTTGTAAATGCTCTCTTGTATCACTGCAAGGATAATCTTTCGGGAATAAACGGAATATTACGACCGGGAATTGTACACAGGATAGATATGGATACGACCGGAGCTCTTGTAGTGTGCAAGAATGATTTTGCACACCAGTCGTTGTCTGAGCAGCTCAAGGTTCACTCAATCACAAGGCATTATGAGGCGATATGCTACGGTCATTTCAATGATATGACAGGCACAGTCGATGCGCCTCTTGGCAGGAGCAGTGCGGACAGAAAGAAGATGGCGATTGTCAAGGATGGCAAGCGTGCCGTGACACATTATGAGGTATTAGAAAGCTATGACAAGTTTTCCTACATCCGCTGTACACTTGAGACAGGAAGAACGCACCAGATTCGCGTCCACATGGCAAGCATAGGGCACCCGCTTCTTGGTGATGAGCTATATTGCCCTTACAAGTCACCTTATAAGCTTCAGGGACAGACCCTGCATGCTAGAATACTCGGCTTCAACCATCCAAGAACCGGAGAGTACATGGAATTTGAGGCACCACTGCCTTACTACTTTACCCAATTGCTGTGTAAAATAAAATCTTAAAAAAATATAAATTTTCTATTGAAATCCTTAAATAAAAATGATATTCTTACAATAATCATTTTTTAAATAAATTTGATAATTATAAGAAAGCAAAAAATAAGGATTGAAACATTATGCATTGTTCTAAGAAAGTATTTTCGCTGACACGTTCGCAGGCGTGTGAAACATTATTGAGAGTCTATAAGTCTTACTATAATATTCACAGGTTTGACGGTGGAGAATCGGCGGTGCGTGAGGGCGGTGCGGCTAAGGGAAAGTCCGATGAAGAAGTCATAGAAGCTGTAGAGCAGAATGAATACCCGCTTGTTGCAAGGTGTGATTTCTTTGAGCACTCCCAGAAGTATGTTATATCCCAGAAGGCGGAGCTGTGGTCGGCAGACCGCGAAGAGTTCCTATACCTGTTCAGTATGCCGAAGCTTACCATGGATTTATTTAAGAAATGTAAGGATTATGTGTATAATGATGGAATGGATAGACTGAATGTCGGTCCGGGACACATGTATACATATCTGACAGCGGTTTTTTTATGTGATTCATGTGAGGCAGATGTGCTTCGCGCTATCAAAAAGACCCGCATTTACAAAAGTTTTCATTTTTCACTGCATGGTTGGATGGATTATCATAATGTTGTTGCCGTTTTTGATGATTCCATTATCGACAGTAACTTTTCCGGAAAGTCATCAGCGAAATTTATGAAAAAAATATTTTATCACAAAAAGGAAAAGGAGAGTTAACAATGAATTCATTAGTACTTCTCTTAGTCTGTATTGCAATCCTTGTCTGTGGTTATATTTTCTACGGCAGATGGCTTTGTAAACAGTGGGGTGTAGGCGAGAGTGACACTCCGACACCGGCTCATGAGTTAGAGGACGGTGTAGATTATGTTCCGGCGAAGGCGCCAGTTCTTATGGGACATCATTTTTCATCTATCGCAGGTGCAGGACCTATAACAGGACCTATCGGGGCTGCTATTTTTGGCTGGGTTCCTGTTGTTTTGTGGGTATTAGTCGGAGGTATATTCTTCGGCGGTGTGCATGATTTCGGTGCATTATTTGCATCACTTCGCCACAAGGGCCAGTCAATCGGTGAGATTATTTCAGTCAATATGGGAAAGAGAGCAAAGAGACTCTTTATTATCTTCGCATACCTTACTCTTATCCTTGTTGTGGCTGCGTTTGCTTCCATCGTTGCAGGTACATTCGGAACAACAAATGCTGCCGGAACTGCTGTCAGTGAAGCAGTTAAGGATACGAATGCCTCTGTTGCAATGGTATCGCTCTTATTTATTGTAATTGCTATTATTTTTGGTTTCCTTGTATATAGAAGAAATGTTCCTATGGGGGTTGCAACAATAATCGGTGTTCTTGCCATTGTTGCATGTATGGCAGTAGGAATGAATTTTCATCCTATTTACCTTTCATATAAGGCATGGATGATTATTGTAGGTTTTTATATTGCAGTTGCTTCTGTAACACCTGTGTGGATTTTACTTCAGCCTCGTGATTACTTGAGCTCATTTCTTCTTTATGCCATGCTTGCAGTTGCACTTGTCGGAGTAGTAGTATCTCATGCTAACTTAGGCGGGGCTGATGGTCTTCAGGCATTTGAGGGATTTGCAATCGACAACGGAAACGGTGTACAGTATATGTTCCCTGTTCTCTTTACAACAGTTGCATGTGGTGCCATATCAGGTTTCCATTCACTTGTATCATCAGGTACAACATCCAAGCAGCTTGATAAGGAGAAGGATGCCAAGCCTATCGCTTACGGCGGAATGCTTCTTGAGTGTGTTCTTGCAGTTGTGACTGTATGCGCTATCAATTACGCATATAAGTACAATGCAGCTAATCCTGATACCAAGCTTGTCGGAGCAACAGGTATTTTCGCAGGTGGTATTGCCAACATGTATTCAGGGCTTGGTTCTAACGCTGTTAAGATTTTAAGAACATTACTTACACTTACATATTCAGCCTTCTGTCTTACATCACTTGATACAGCGACACGTCTTGCACGTTTCATGTTCCAGGAGTTCTGGCTTGAGCCGGGACAGACTGCAAAGGATGTAAAGAGTGGATGGAAGAAGGTTCTTGTCAATCCTTATTTTGCAACTATTCTCACAGTTGTACTTGGAGTTGCACTTGGTATGACAGGTTACTCTAAGATATGGGGACTTTTCGGAGCAGCTAACCAGCTTCTTGCAGGAATCGGTCTTTTAGCTGTTGCAGCATGGCTTGCCAACTGCGGAAAGAACAACAAGATGTTCTTAATTCCTATGGCATTTATGATTGTAGTAACAATCTGTTCATTATGTCTTACAATCAAGAATCAGATTGGCATTATTGCTAAGGGTGGTGCCGATTGGGGGCCTTGGGCACAGGCGGTTATCGGTGCACTTCTTGTAGTACTCGCCATATTCCTTGTTATTGAGGGATGGGATACATTGTTTGGAAAGAAGAAAAAGGCTGCTGCGAAATAATATATTTAATTGATAAATGAAATACATTAACTTGATAATCATGTATTGCAGTTTTGATTGTTGAAATTAACAACTCAGGGTCGGACTTTATTCATAGTTCGGTTCTGAGTTGTTTTTCAAATGTGCATTATTTTGTACAAAAAAAGGTGGAAATAATCTGTAAATTGGTGTATAATGAACATCATAGAAAAGAGTTATCTGCGAATTTACAGATACATGAAGGGAGCGGTTCATATGAGTAAACCATTAGTAATCACAATAGGACGAGAGTACGGAAGTGCAGGACGAGAGATAGGACGTAAGCTTGCCGCTGATATGGGGATTAAGTGTTACGATAAGGAGCTGCTTGCATTGGCCTCGAAAGAGAGTGGTATGTGCGAAGAGCTTTTCCATAATCATGATGAGAAGCCTACTAACAGTTTCCTGTATTCATTAGTGATGGATACATATTCTATGGGCTATTCAACATCATCATTCATTGACATGCCTTTGAATCATAAGGTATTTTTAGCGCAGTTTGATGCTATTAAGAAGCTTGCTGATACTGAGAGCTGTATTATTGTAGGACGTTGTGCAGATTATGCTCTTGAGGAGCATGATAATACTATAAAGGTATTTATTAAAGCACAGATGGATGCCAAGGTAGCACGTATAAAGAGACTTTACGGATATACAGATGAGAAGGCTAAGGATCTCTGCATAAAGACTGATAAGAAGAGAGCTAATTACTATAACTATTATTCAAGTAAGAAGTGGGGAGATTCTAAGAGCTATGATTTATGTATTGACTCCAGTATTTTAGGTGTTGACGGAACAGTTGAACTTCTTAAGCAGTATATTAAGACCAAGCAGGAGTATGCCGGTGGAACAATCTAGTTAACACCGTATTCTGTTATCATGTTCCGAGAGTGATTCATATAACTGCCGGAATTGAGAATTTGAGTACAACTGGGTGTTGGGTTTGAATTATTCACTCGGTAATTTGACTCGATTATGAGTAATTTTTGTATTGATTTTGAAAGTGAAGGGATTTATGTATTACAAGAAGAATAGAAGTATCCTTACAAGTATACGCAATAATAAGAATAATAAGGTATATTATATTCTGGTTGTTGTAATGCTGGCAGCAATTTGTCTGATTGCTGCCAGTATTATATTGCGGGGATATAATAATTCAAATGGGGATAACAGTGCAGAAGAGACTACACTTGTTGCAAGTGGAACGGAGCAACAGGGTACCTCTACTTACGAAGATATATTAGATACAATTTCCAGATATAAGGTGTATGTGTTTGTTGAAGATGGAGCTATAGCATACTGTACCGTCAATCCTGACGGAGAGCTTATAGAGCTTGCAGGGGCGGCGATGTGTAATATCGGAAGTGATGTGATAGAGTATCTGGATAGCAAAAATCAGGTGGTTCTAAAGGATACCCTGTCTGCGTCGACCAAGATGCTCTGGAAAGAGTTAACGTACAATGAAGAGGAATATTATGTCCAGTATTATTCACTGGTCAATGGGATAGAATTTCATTCAGCTCTTTATACGGAAAACAACAATTATAATTCGATTGTGAAGGATTCGTATGACAGCATAAAGAAATATGAGAGAAATAATAATTCAAATACAGATGCAGAAAATTCAGGGTATGAGAATGAAGGAAGTGCAGATGTAAATGGGGGCAATGCTAGTATTAACGCAGGAAGTGATGATATAAATGGTGGTAGTGGTAGTATAAATGCAGGCAGCAACAGTATAAGTGAATATTATGATTGTGGTGGAATTACTTTGTCCGTATCAAGTGCTAAGGCGATATATGAGAATGTGCCATCCACCGCTGAGGTGATTATATGTAAAAGCTATCAGGACAGTGAGCTGTATAATCACCAGTTTTTAAACGGTGAAGCGTATGATGACTTGTACACGGTTGTCAATTCGACAATGGATTCTAAATATTTTATAGCGGGAGGCTTACCGGAGATTCCGGATGGATATGGCTGTGACCCGACTGATAGTGCGGCGAATTATGTATTCAGTCCATACAGGCTTGGAGCGATAGACAATGTCTCTGATAAAACTGCAGAGTTCGGGCAGGCTGCATATTCACTCATAGACGCAGAGACAGGAAGTACATTGATAAAGGTGTTTTTTAATGATGTGAAGCTTACGGACGAATCGGGTGAGGATATAGGTAAATATCTTATGGAAAGATTTGATTTGTCCGCTTACAATGAGGCACAGATTGCGGGAATGAACATCAATGGCTTTCTGCTTCCGGGCGATTATCTGGTAAAATTCTACTCTGCGGATGTCTATGGAACATATTTAGAGAAGAGGTGTTATCTGCATGTTATGGATACAACGCCTCCGGTTATTGCACTCAATAGGGAAATAACCGAAATAAACCAGGCACAGATTGAAAATCCGGACTACATCAAGGGGATGGTTACAGTAACGGATTTATGTAAACTAGCTGATGACTCATTGATATATGAGCTTTCAGAGGAGAATGGAAGAGTAAGTATTCGTTTCAGCGCCTCAGATGTGTATGGAAATATAGGTGTGTTGGAGATTGAGTTACAGAAGGTTGATTAGCATATTGACTTATATAGATGCGAAATATTGAAGTAAAATTACAAAAACATTGAGGCTAGGATTAAAGCTAGCCTCAATAAAATGAACTATTTCTCTTATTTTTGTTTCGATTATTCGTTAGGATTTTCGTTATGCCGCAGGGTGACGGCATCCTTAAATTTCTTTTTCCTGTCCTCCTCAAGCTCAGCGTAGTGCTTACGTGTTGTATTTACATCGCTGTGTCCAAGAACATCGGCTACTAAATAGATGTCGCCGGTTTCCTTATAGAGATTGGTTCCGTATGTGCTTCTGAGCTTATGCGGAGTAATGTGCTTTCCGGTGACAGTGGAGGCGTATTTTTTTACAAGAAGTTCAATGCTGCGGACTGTTATGCGGCGCCGCTGTGAGGAGAGGAAAAGGGCGTTTTCATGTCCCTCCATAGGTTCAATCTCATCGCGTTCTTCCATATAGTCAAGAAGTGCCTGCCTGACTTCCTCCCCATAGTATACGAAGGATTCATAACCACCTTTTCTAACGATCTTTATTCTATCGTTGATATAGTCAACATCATCAAGATTGATTCCAACACACTCAGATACACGGATTCCTGTTCCAAGAAGCAGGGTCAATATAGCCGTATCGCGTACCTTGAGCTTATCGTGACATTCAGATTGCTTTTTGGTGAGATGTTCACCTGATTCGACAACATTGAGCAATTCATCGACTTCTTCATCATCGAGACGTATAATCTGTTTTTTATGTATTTTTGGAAGGTCAACCTGTGTGACGGGATTTTCCTTAATTATACGGTTCTTATGAAAATAATGATACATTGAGCGAAGTGCTGACATCTTACGTTTGATGGCACGTTCGTCATTTGCGAATTCATGTCCGTTTTTAGTGTACAGCTTCAGATAATCCAGATATTCTTCAATATCCTGTGCATTGAGCCTGCTTAAGATACCCAAGTCTATATCGTGGATATCTGTGTTCCTGTACATGGAGTTAGTATCCTTGATATACTCAAAGAACGTCTTTAAATCGGTTGCATAAGCAATCTGTGTCCGTGGTGCTGTTGAATATTCTATGCCGCGAAAATAATCCTTTAGAAACTTTGGCAGTTCGTTCTGTAACCTTCTAAGTTCTAAAATACATTTGTTGCGTTCCTGTTCATGATATGTCTTTTCTGCCATATTTTTACCTGATTTCTGTGTATTTTAATGTCGGTGGAGTAATGTACATCTATTCGCTAAACTCAGGTTTAACGAATAGGTAGACGCGTAAAAGAAACATAGTGCCATATTATGGATTTTAGAGCTATAATCAGCTATGTTCCTATATACGGCACTTTTTATGTTTATATTATATATTGGTGCTTTATGTGTGTTACTATTTTTTTGCAACCAACCTGCCCTGATACAGGCTTCTTTCAACCATATTGATTGCAAGATCCTTTTGGAATTTTTTGATCTTGTTGGTTTCGCCATCTGTTATGATTGATATGCACATGCCGGATTTTCCGTTACGTCCACAGCGACCGGCACGGTGAACGTATTCGGTGGATTCCTCAGGAAGGCTTATGTTGATTATGACATCTACATCATCAAAATGCATTCCACGAGCCGCATAGTCTGATGCGACTACATATTGCAGCTTCCCATCCATAAAATCTTTAACAATATTTTTATTTCGGAACTTGTTGCCTTCAGCATGTAATGCTTCGACTTTATAATTATGATACTTTAACTTCTGTGTTATCTCGTCAATATCATAGCGCTTATTTGCAAAAATAATTGCCTTAGCTGCATTGGATGCCTTTAAAACCTTGCGGACGGTCTCGTTCTTATCCCTGTGCATGCATACAACATAATAATGCTTGATAGTGTCGGGTGTTGATACTATACGGCTGGTGGATATTTTCACAATATCCAGTCCTGTCTTATCAAGGTTATTCTGATACTTTTCGCCAAATGTGGCTGTAAAGAATAATGTCTGTACATCCCTGTAAAAGCATTTCTTTAAGTCCATACTGAGCTGCATATTATCCTTATCTATAAGCCTGTCTGCCTCGTCGAATATAAGATATTTACACTTATGTGCAGGCAGTTTCTTTAAGGAGATAAGTTCCTTGAGTCTGGCAGGTGTTCCTATCACGAATGTCGGCTTGGTCTTTAACGATTCTGCCATGCGCTGCATATTGAAATTACCCACGGCTACCACTGCTTTGGCATTGAAATCAAGATTCTTTGAAAGTAACTCAATCTGTCTTGATATCTGAAATGCCAGCTCCTTGGCAGGAACGGCTATAACACATGCAAAATCATGGGATTCTTCCGGGGATAGCTTCAATAAATATTCGTATACAGGTATAAGATACGCAAGTGTTTTGCCGGTACCGGTTTTTGCACCACCGGATACATTGTGCCCTTCTATTATCTGTGGAATACAGAGACTCTGTATCTCTGTAAGCTCTGTTATTTTCTGTGCGTTTAATGCTTTTCTCAATTTAAAGTTAAGCTGTTGTATTGTAAAGTTTTCGCTCATTATGGTAATGCCTTTCTTCTTATTCTATCAATGTATGTGCCTTTTGACTTGTTTTAATCGATGCGCTGTAATGTTGAATTACAAGTGTTTGACATATCTGAACACTCAAATTCATCATATTATAAACTACATTCATAATTGATATTCGGTGTTTATCAATCATGTAAACATGTTAAACGCTCTAATTCTTATTATACCATAAATATGGCAGGCTTGACTATACAAAAAATAAAGGATATAATCGGAAAGATTTTAATTGTGTTCAGGAAAATGATATATGTATGAATGATATGTGTGATTGGAGGAAAATTGCATGACGCTTCAGCGATTATTAAGTTATACGCGCAAGGCTGTAGATGATTATGGTCTTATTGAGGATGGTGATAAAATTGCCATCGGAATATCGGGTGGAAAGGACAGTCTTACACTACTCTATGCATTGAGTGAGCTTAGGAAATTCTATCCCAAAAAATTTGAAATCTATGCATTGACGGTGCATTTAGGAATAGGCGGAATGGATTTTTCTGAGGTTGAAAAACTGTGTAATGAACTTGATGTCCCATATTATATAATTGAGACGGAAATAAATGATATAGTATTCAACATAAGAAAAGAGACTAATCCGTGTGCTCTATGTGCCAAGTTGAGAAAAGGTGCATTCAATAATAAGGCGTTGGAGCTTGGCTGCAATAAGATAGCTTATGCGCACCACAGAGATGATATAAATGAAACCTTCCTGATGTCGCTTATATATGAGGGAAGAATACACACATTTTCGCCTATGAGCCATCTGGACAAGACCAATCTCACGCTGATACGCCCTCTTATATATGCACCGGAGGCAGATATTATAGGATTTACCAATAAGTATAAGCTTCCGGTAGTTAAGAATCTATGCCCTGCTGATGGTATAACCAAGCGAGAGGAAACCAAGGAGCTGATAAAAAAAATTAATTCAGAAGCTCCGGGTTTTCATACAAGACTGTTCACCGCTATTGTTAGCGGTAACTTGGAGGACTGGCCGGAAAAAACGGAACATATTAGAGGAAAACGTATTCTATAAATAATCAGGCGTAGTGTATACAGGAATCATAAGCCTCGACCCTGCATATATGGAATCACCTGTAAGACCATTCAAGGTCATGACTTCGCGGATATACTGGTATACGGAGGAATAATGTTCATCTGAATATTCACATGCAATACTCCAAAGTGTATCATTCTGGGATATTGTTATATATGTGTATCCTTTAACAGAATTATCGGATGTATGTTCATCACCCGCGTGGACGATATTGCTGAATATGATTATGGTAAATACGGCTATGAGCACTAGAATAAATGATATAATGCTAATCTTTTTCATTCTCTTTCTACGTGCTACTGCCTGATGGCTCTTTCTTAAAATCTCATTGACGGATAAACCGCCTTCAACTACTGTGAAATTCTTGACTGTGGTTGTTTTCATAATGATTCCTCCTGTGCAATGTATCGAACGTATATTCGTTAGCCTGTGAATACAATATAACATCCGAACACGCGTTTGTCAATAGAAAATCGAACATTTATTCGGAACGTTTATTTTGAACATTTGTTTGCATTTTTGATAAGTTTATGATATAATATACAAAACAGTTTTAACTAATTTAACTAATGAGCAATTTTAAATGTAGTGATTTTAGAAGAAACATAGGATAATCAGTCTTTAGCCAGAAACTTATAGGTTATCATTCCGGTTAATAGGATTTATCGATTACATAGAGGAGGATTTTATATGCCAAGTGGAAGAATTACACCTAAACAACAGGAGATATTAGATTTTCTTAAGAAAGAGATACTTACGAAGGGATATCCGCCGGCAGTACGCGAGATTTGTGAGGCAGTGCATCTTAAGTCTACATCGAGTGTTCACTCACACCTTGAGACACTTGAGAAGAACGGATATATAAGAAGAGACCCTACCAAGCCGCGTGCCATTGAGATTATGGATGATTCATTTAATTATCTCAGAACGGAGACGGAGATTGCGAGCATTCCGGTTGTGGGAACCGTGGCTGCCGGACAGCCGCTGCTTGCAGTCGAGAATATTACCGACTACTTCCCTTTCCCGGCGAATCTGCTTCCTAATAAGGAGACATTTATACTTAGGGTTAAGGGCGATAGCATGATTAATATGGGAATTCTTGACGGAGATTATATCATTGTAGAACAGACCAACACTGCCAAGAATGGTGAGGTTATCGTTGCTCTTGTTGACGATTCTGCAACAGTCAAGAGATTCTACGCAGAGGACGGACATTTCAGACTTCAGCCCGAGAATGACTTCATGGATCCGATTATTGTTGATCATGTGGAGATACTCGGAAAGGTTATACGTCTTATAAGAACACTGGTAGATTAAATACATGTATAAAAAGCCATGAGAATGAAATTAGTGCTCTTTTTTTGAGCCGGCCAACTTCGTTCTCATGGCTTTTTGATTAAACGATAGTCATTACTTTTTCTAATTAAGATGTGGGCAGTATTTTGCAGTAGTTTTCATTTAATTACCTATTTCATCCTGCTTTCAAGTTCAGCGAGAAGCTCCTGCACCATTGCGTGTTTGACCGGGTGGTATGCGTAAGGCGCGATATCACTTAGCGGTTTAAGCACGAACATGCGGTTGTGCATGTCAATATGTGGAATACAGAGTCTTTCTGTATGCATAATCAGGTCATCATACAGAAGAATATCTATATCCAATGTTCTCGGGCCCCAGTGGATTTCACGCGTACGGTTGTTTACGGCTTCAACGGCATTAAGGAAATCAAGCAGCTCATTAGGTTCTAGGATGGTATCGACAGCGGCACAGCAGTTTAAAAAGCTCTGCTGCTCTACACCGCCGTATGGCTCAGTTTCGTATATAGGTGATACTTTATTCAGACGGATACAGGAATGGTTCTGCAGGGCATTAAGTGCGTTCTGCAGGTATATTTCACGCTCTCCCATATTGGAACCAAGTGATAAATATACACGATGCCAGCTTCTTGTAAGTTCAACAGATACAGTTTCCATTGGCAATTTTACAGGAGCCCAGGGCTTTTTTAGCTCAACACGTACTTTCTGTAAGTGCGGTATTGTTGTGAGTAGATATTCTGCCAGTCTGCTTGCCGCCGTCTCAATAAGCTCATAAGTATCATTTGTCAGGAAAGCCGCTATTTTTTCAGATGCCATTCCATAGTCTATGGACGAATCAAGGTCTTCCGGTGTGTAACCGGCTTGCTGAAAGTCCTCTGTGAATACACGATGTCCAACTGAATCCCTAAAATCAGTATACAGGTCGGCATTTATTATAAATTTCTGTCCGAGACGGTTCTCCTCCTCAAATACGCCATGATTGGCAAACACTTCAAGATTTTTTATATGAATTATGTCCATTTGTAGCACTCCTTCTGTGAAGAATATATTTTTCTAATAGAACATACCCTTCAAAGTATAGTTGATTTATTTTTATGAAAAGCTATGCATTAAAGCTTTTTCCTATCACGGCTGCTGCCATCTTAAGTGCGCGGAAGTTCTCCTTCACATCATGTACCCTGAATATTGAGGCACCGCGCATAAGCCCGATAACGCTTGTAGCAACGGTTCCCTCCACGCGCTCATCCCTTGGAAGGTCGAGTGTGAGCCCGACTACGGATTTTCTTGAGGTTCCAAGAAGAACAGGGTAACCTAATGCGCATAGCTTGTCTAATGTATTTATTGCAATCAGGTTTTGCTCAAGCGATTTGGCAAAGCCGACGCCAGGGTCAAGGATAATATTTTCCTTAGATATGCCGTGCTTTAACGCGCAGTCGATGATAAGTCTGTTGTCATCAAGATAATCGGTGATAAAGTCATTGTATTTATCTGATTTCCTGTTATGCATAAGACAGCATGGAAGACCGGATTTGGCGAGCAGCACAGCCATTGGGGATACAATGCTGCCGTCATCTGAGGTACTTGTGTTGTACATAAGTCCCCATATATCATTTATAAGGTCTGCACCCGCTTCAATTCCCGCTGCCGCAACACCTGCCTTGTATGTATCAAGCGATACAGGTATGTCAAAACGTGCTTTTACGGCTCTGATAACAGGTGCTACACGTTCAATCTCCTCATCATCCGGTATCATTGTGTAACCCGGACGTGTGGATTCACCGCCAATATCTATAAGAGCGGCTCCATCCTTTATCATTTCCTCCGTATGAAAAAGTGCGGCATCAATGTTGTAGTAACGTCCTCCGTCTGAAAATGAATCAGGTGTTACATTCAAAATACCACACACATAGGCACTGTTTTCAAGGTCAAAATTCTTATTTCCGATAAGCATAAATATTCTCCTTAATAATGTATAAGACAAAAAATTTAATTGTGCTTAATCTTTTATCATATTTAGTACTCTGTCTATAGCCGCACTGTTGTTCTCAAAGGAACCTCTGCACACATAGGTCATTGTCTTGCTGCCCGGTTTTTTTACACCGCGCATGGTCATGCACATATGTTCGGCTTCAATAACAACCATGACACCCTCTGCGTGAAGATATTTCATGATGGCATCCGCTATCTGAGCGGTCAGGCGCTCCTGAAGCTGTGGGCGCTTGGCGTACTCCTCCACCGTCCTTGCCAGCTTGCTAAGACCTGCGACCCTGCCGTTTGAAATGTAGGCAATATGTGCCTTTCCGTAAAATGGAAGCAGATGGTGTTCACACATTGAGTAGAAGGTTATATCCTTTTCAAGTATGAGTTGCCCTTTCTGCGCCGCAAAGGTTTTTGAAAGGATGTCACGGACAATTATCTCATCGCTATCTTTAGAATTAATATCATTTTTACCCGGATTATCCTGATATGAAGCCTCCGCCCTGTATTGCGCGATTCTGTCCTTATCTATCCCGGCAAACACCTCTTCATACATTCTTGCTATTCTGTCCGGCGTTTCAAGCAGACCTTCGCGTGATATATCCTCACCGATTCCCTCGAGAATCAGCTTAACCCCGTCCTTTATCTTTTCCTTATCCATTCGTTGTATGCCTCTCTTATCCGGTTAAGATGCGAAAGTGAGCCAAATGCAAGCACTGCCACATCACCGTTATTATAAGTAACTGCTCTTTCGACTGCTGCTTCGATATTACAGCATGCCTCAGCAATATTTTTCTTTTTGTTTATATGCCCCGCAAGCTCCTCCGCCGGCATAGCCCGCACATTGTCGGGAGTGGCTATTGTAAAAATATGGTCTGCCATAGGAAGCATGAGATCAATTATCTTCTCATAGTCCTTGTCTGCGAACACACCCATTATGTATACCAGCTTGCGACACCCAAGTTTTTCGGCTGTAAAGTATTCAAGAACAGATGTTCTAAGCTGCCTTGCGGCGGGTTCATTGTGTGCTCCGTCGACAAAGAATGGCGGCTGGCTGCCGATAAGACTTAAGCGTCCAAACCACTGTGTACCATAAATACCATCTCTGATGTCTGAATAGGAAATATTATACCCCATTTCAATAAGTGCCTCAACACATGATATCGCAAGGCATGAATTGATAATCTGGTAAGTTCCGCGAAGTCTAAGCTTGATAAGTCCTGCCCTTATGTGTGTGTAGCATGTACATTCATCATCCCAAGGACATGAGGCATAGCTTATGTTCATGGCGTCTGTCATATAATCTGATATTATAAGCCTGCTGCCTGTATCTGAACACTTGTTCTTAATAACATTCATCGCTTCACATTCCTGAGTGGTTGTGATGACTGTTGTGCCCGGCATTATGATTCCGGATTTCACGGACGCTATCTCAGCAATTGTATTTCCAAGTATACCGGTATGGTCTAAGCCGATTGAGGTAAATACACAGCACAACGGACACGAACATACATTCGTTGCGTCGTATTCACCGCCAAGACCGGTCTCTAACACAACGAAATCCACCCTCTGTCTGTAAAAATACAGAAATGCCGCCGCAGTCTCAAGCTCAAAAGCGGTCGGAAGCCGTGACGCATTTACCTTCATAGCCTCAATTGCGTCCGCAAGCTCTCCCGTGATATCTGCAAAAGCTTCCTCTGAAATATACACACCGTCAATCTGTATTCTCTCAAGATATGTGACAAGGGTCGGTGAGATATACCGTCCGACCTTATACCCGGCTGTGGTGAGTATCGTTGAAATCATCGCCAGGGTCGACCCCTTTCCGTTCGTTCCGGCAATGTGTATCACCTTTAGCTTGTCCTGTGGATTGCCAAGACGCTTCATCAGCTCACGCATGGTATCCACACCCATGATACTTCCCGCTTTTTCCGCATTGTGGATAAGCTTCATAGCATCTTCGTAGCTTAATTTCATAGTTCCTTAACCTCTATTTCCCTGCCGTCACGCCATATTCTCTCAAGGTCATAGAAGAATCTGTCATCCTTTGAGAACACATGTACTATAACATCCGTATAGTCGAGCAGAATCCATGAGGCACTGCGGTAGCCCTCCACATTCCTAGGTTCCAGTCCAAGCTTATACAGCTCCTCCTTGACATTGTCCGCAAGAGCCTGTACCTGATTGATATTGCTTCCGTTTGCTATTACAAAATAGTCTGCGATGACGGATACCTTGCTGATATCAAGTATCTTTATATTTTCACCCTTCTTATCATCAATGGCGTTGTAAATTATCTTTGTCAATTCCTTTGAATCCATAAATTACCTCCGGATAAATGTATTATTAAGCCTTGTAAATTATATTTTGGCTTTGAGGCTTTCATACGCCTTAACTGTTGTATCATCTATTGTGCCGTTTTTAGAGCGTACATATTCAATAGTGTTTTCAAGAATCTCATAGGTGCACTGCCTTAAGTCCTTGAAGGCAAGCTCACGATAATAAGGCAGCTTCGGCGCCTTGTCACGGTTCGGCTCGATATAATCAGCCACATACACTATCATGTCCAGCAAATTCATATCCGGGCAGCCTGTTGTATGGTAGCA
>CAUCXT010000019.1 GCA_958446835.1 uncultured Eubacterium sp. | reverse complement strand
CAACATCTGCGTAACAGATGTTGTTTTATGAGCAAGAAGCGGAGCGGATTGCGAATTACCCGCAACATCTGCGTAACAGATGTTGTTTTATGAGCAAGAAGCGGAGCGGATTGCGAATTACCCGCAACATCTGCGTAACAGATGTTGTTTTATGAGCAAGAAGCGGAGCGGATTGCGAACAACCCGTTTATGTGGAATATAGAACAACGAGGAGGTTTAAGAGCATGGCTAAGGTAAGAAAATTAACCAACGAAGACAAGAGCACGATAGGAAAAGTGCTCAGATATATCAAAAAATACTATGTTTTTCTTATTTTTTCAATACTGCTTGCAGCAGTGACGGTAGCATGTACGCTGTATGTACCTATACTTACAGGTAATGCCATTGACCTCATAATCGACAAGGGGCTTGTTGATTTTACCGGAATAATTGCAATAATTAGGACAATGATAGTGGTAATCATTATCGGCGCACTTGCACAGTGGCTTATGAATGTGTGCAACAATAAGATTACCTACAATGTAATAAGGGATATCCGTACTGAGGCTATAAGAAAGATTGAGATACTTCCGCTCAAGTACATTGACGGACATCCTTACGGTGATGTGGTAAGCCGTGTAATTGCGGATGTAGACCAGTTTGCGGATGGTCTTTTAATGGGCTTTACACAGCTTTTTACAGGTGTCATAACTATACTGGGTACGCTAGGCTTCATGCTCACGGTCAGCATTCCTATCACACTTGTTGTTGTGTGCGTGACTCCGCTCTCACTTTTTGTTGCGGCATATATTGCAAAGAACACCCACACAATGTTTAAGAAGCAGTCTGAGACAAGAGGTGAGCAGACAGCAATCATAGATGAGATGGTCGGAAATCTTAAGGTCGTGAAGGCGTACAGCCAGGAGGATGAGGTTAAGGAGAAATTCGATGAGGTGAATAACCGCTTGGAGAAGTGTTCATTGAAGGCAATTTTCTTCTCGTCCATAACCAACCCTTCAACAAGATTTGTAAACAGTATTGTATATATGCTTGTTGCGCTTGTGGGAGCAATATTCGCAGTACATGGCAGAATTAGTGTAGGTAAGCTATCTTGTATGCTCAGCTACGCTAATCAGTATACCAAGCCTTTTAATGAGATTTCAGGCGTTGTGACGGAGCTTCAGAACGCGCTCACCTGTGCTGGAAGAGTTATGGAGCTTATAGAGGAGGAGCCACAGGTTCCGGAGCCGGAGAATGCAAAGACTGTGAATGCAGATGGACATGTAGAGCTTGAGAAGGTGTACTTTTCATACGTTCCTGAGCAGAAGCTCATTGAGGATTTCAACCTTTCGGTTAAGCCGGGACAGCGTATCGCTATCGTTGGACCTACAGGCTGCGGTAAGACAACACTTATCAATCTTCTCATGCGTTTCTACGATGTGAATTCCGGAAGCATAAAGGTTGCAGGTGATGACATAAAGGATGTCACAAGAGGAAGCCTCAGAAAGTCCTACGGAATGGTGCTTCAGGACACATGGCTTAAGAACGGAACCATCAGGGATAATCTTAAGATGGGTAAGCCGGACGCTACGGACGAGGAAATGGTTGCGGCTGCCAAGGCATCACATGCACACAGCTTTATAAAGAGACTTCCGCAGGGCTATGATACAGTGCTCAACGAGGACGGCGGAAGCCTGTCACAGGGACAGAAGCAGCTTCTGTGTATCGCAAGAGTAATGCTCTGCCTGCCACCTATGCTCATACTTGATGAGGCTACATCGTCAATCGATACCAGAACGGAAATCAAGATTCAGGAAGCCTTCGCGCGCATGATGAAGGGAAGGACAAGCTTCATTGTAGCACACAGACTATCCACAATCCGTGAGGCGGATGTCATCCTTGTAATGAAGGACGGACATATCATAGAGCAGGGTAACCATGATACTCTCCTTGCAAAGGGCGGATTCTATTCACAGCTATATAACAGCCAGTTCTAATTTTTGGGACAGGGGCTTTGGGACAGGGTGTCAGACCCTTGTCCCAAGCCCCTGTCCCAATTTTTTCTTGTAAATATCGTAGTACAATGTTATAGTTTAACCAATGATTCACTTGGTCGAATTAAAGTATTCAAGTGAATATTTGGGACACCGGTGTCCCGGGAAACAGGAGAGAAGACATGACAGGAAAGAGAATTGTGGTAAAGGTAGGTACATCGACATTGACCTATGCGACAGGTCATCTCAATATAAGAAGGGTTGAGAAAATAGTCAAGACGATTGCAGACCTTCAGAATGCGGGAAATCAGATGATACTTGTGTCGAGTGGTTCCATTGCACTTGGCATGAGCAAGATTGGGCTTAGGGAGCGTCCAAAGGATACGCCCGGCAAGCAGGCGTGTGCCGCTGTGGGACAGTGTGAGCTAATGGATATGTATGATAAGCAGTTTTCTGAGTACGGTGTTACGGTTGCACAGCTTCTGCTTACGAAGTATGTTCTTCTTGAGGACAGGAGAAGGAATGTCGAGAATGCTATGGCTAAGCTTATTGAGCTTGGGGTGATTCCTGTTGTGAACGAGAACGATACGGTTGCGATAGATGAGCTTGAGCTTGAGGTCGGGGAAAATGATTCACTTGCCGCTATAGTGGCCTCTGTCGCGAAGGCGGATACGCTTGTAATCATGTCGGATATTGATGGTCTGTATGACAAGGACCCTCATAAGCATGAGGACGCGAAGCTTATCGAGGAGGTTCACGGTATAACGGACGAGATTAAGGCTCTTGCCGGAGGTGCAGGCTCTAAGCTAGGCACAGGCGGTATGGCAACCAAGCTTAAGGCTGCCTCCATCGCAAATGAGAACGGAATAGATATGGTTATCATAAACGGTGACAAGCCGGAGCTTTTATATGAGGTCAGTGAGGATAAGAAGGCGGGAACACGCTTTTTTGCGAGGTAGAAAGAATGCTTTTTGCCTCAATGAGTTTTTTATGGATTTTTCTGCCGACGGTTCTGATTGTAAATATGCTTCTGTCGAAGGTGGCGGATGTAAGGCTTATGTATACGCTCAAGAACGTGTGGCTTTTAATCGCGAGCCTCATATTCTATGCGTGGGGCGGAATATATTATCTGTTCATCATGCTCTTTTCGATAGTGCTTAATTATACAGCGGGACGGTTGATGGAAAAGGGGCACAAAAAGAGCATATTGATATTGGCGATAGTGCTTAACCTTGCCATGCTTTTTGTGTTTAAGTATTTTAATATGCTTGTGGTTGCAGCTGAGAATATTTTCGGAATATTTGCAGGGAATATGGGGTATGGACAGGCATTTAGGGCTATGCTTCTCATGCAGGGGACGGGAGCGTCCGGGCTTAAGGAGATAGTGCTGCCGATAGGAATCTCTTTTTTTACATTTCAGGCGATGTCCTATGTTATCGATGTGTACATGGGAAAGGCGCAGGTCCAGAAAAGCATATATAAATTCGCGCTGTATGTATCATTTTTTCCACAGTTGATTGCAGGACCGATTGTAAAGTACAGTGACGTTGAAAGGCAGATAGACGCGAGGAAGGAGACGGTTCCGCTCTTTGCCTCAGGTCAGAGACGCTTTATATGCGGACTTGCAAAGAAGGTGCTGCTTGCCAACACATTTGCGCTCACGGCGGATGCTGTATGGGCGCTTGAGCCGGGAAAAATATCAAGCAGTACGGCATGGCTTGGCGCGCTGGCGTATACCATGCAGATATATTATGATTTTTCAGGGTATTCCGACATGGCTATAGGCCTTGGAAGAATGTTGGGGTTCAGATTCAAGGAGAACTTCGCTTATCCATACACTTCACTATCAATAAAGGAATTCTGGAGAAGATGGCACATATCCTTGTCATCGTGGTTCAAGGAGTATGTGTATTTCCCTCTTGGCGGAAGCCGTGAGGGGACTTTTAAAACCTGTAGAAATGTGTTTATCGTGTTTCTGCTCACAGGAATATGGCATGGAGCAAATTTCACTTTTATTCTATGGGGCGTGGGTTACGCGGTGTTCCAGATTATTGAGCGCCTTTTCCTTGGAAAACTGCTTGACAGAAATCCGATAAAGCTTATCAACTGGCTATACACAATGCTTGTCGTGATAATTGGCTGGGTTCTGTTCAGGTCGGACAATATCATATATGCTATTCAGTACATAGGCGCGATGTTCGGAGGGAATAACCACAGTATGGATCCGGCGGCGGGGGCTGGCATTTATCAGTGCCTTGGATTCCTGTCGATGGAGCTTATCATAGCATTCGTGTTTGCGTTTATCGGTATGGGCTTTGTTTCGAGGAAGTTTCGCGGATTTTATGATAGGGTGAGAAAAAAAGAGTGGTTTATGCTGATTGACATGGTTGTCATGCTTGGACTGCTTGTGCTGTGTATTTTGAGGATAGCAAGCGGGACGTATAATCCGTTTATATATTTCAAGTTCTAAGCTGGACAAAGTGGTGGGACATGGGTCTGACACCACGTCCCATTCTTTTGGGACGGGGTGTCAGACCCATGTCCTAGTCTTTACACCGGTACCTGCAATAGCAGGATCGTCTCATCGTAGTTGGCTGTTAGCGTGATATCAAGCTCATAATTGGTGTAAAAAGCTCCGTTTTGTCTGAGCTTGTTCTCGGACATATACTCAGCTACGGATTTGAATACATCGGAGTAACTGCCAAAGCGTCCATGGTATCTGGCGCAGACAAAATCACCTTCGGGAATTGTTATAAATAGAGGATTTTTGTTGTATTTTTTATTACATTCAAGAAAAGGTGCATATTCAAAGGTCTTGTCCTCAGGGTTCAGGGAGGTTATAGGCTCTAAGCAGAAGGCACCGACCCTGTTAGAGGCAAAGACGGGAGCAACCTCATCGAGCATGCCCTCAAGTCTGGTGATCTCAAGGCACATCTGCTTTACCGTCATTCCGGGTTTCGCTTCGGATATGATGTATCTCTCAGGGAAATGCCGCATGAAAATATTTCCCGGCTGTGAATTATCCTTAATGTTATGCAAAAAATCTATTTTTTCACTTATTATTTTTTCTAATGCCTGTTTTTCCTGAATTTCTTTGAGCAGCAATTCATGCTGCTTTTCAAGCACAGTTATAGACTCGTTAAAATTCCTGTGGTTTAAGAAGGATTTTATATCTTCAAGCTTCATTCCCATCTGCGTGAGCTCTTTGATGGTGCCAAG
This sequence comes from uncultured Eubacterium sp., assembly GCA_958446835.1. Classification (GTDB taxonomy): domain Bacteria; phylum Bacillota; class Clostridia; order Lachnospirales; family Lachnospiraceae; genus CAG-882. The sequence goes on along the minus strand of CAUCXT010000019.1, from coordinate 45,050 downwards.
AGTTTCGAATTGAGTGAAGGAGTAGAATCTGTAGCCTGTATCAGGATTTATGTAAATCGGTTTAAATAATCCTATTCTGTCATAGTGACGCAAGGTTTCAGTTGTAACATGTCTTAGTTTTGCCATTTCGGAGATTGAAAGTAAATCTGAGCTGTCCATAGCTGTTCCTCCTTAAGTAATTTTGAATAATAAAATCATACCTTATTGTAACACAAAAGTAAACAAAATAACTATACGAAATAAAAATACATAAAAAATATACAAAAGCATAATGCCATTTTTAATAAATATGTTAATTGACGGTGGAGGGGAATATGCATAAAATCATTAACAAATAAAGCAAAAGTTTAACGCATCCAATGGAGGAAATCGTAATGATTTCCTCCATTTTGCATTTATGGCTTTATGACATGCAGCATGGATTGTCTGCCGGAAAAGGAGGGAAAATATGAACTATTTCAGAAAATACATAAAGCCTAATGGTCTATATTTTATATTGGGACCGTTAGGGCTTTTGATGGAAGTCGGAGGGGATATTGCCCTGCCTCTGCTGATAGCGGACGTCATCAATAAGGGTGTGATAGAGGGCAATATACATCATATTTTAATGGATATGCTGTATATGGCGGTTGTGATTATACTTGGAGGAGTCGGAGGAACTGCAGGCTCGTACTGGTCATCTAAGGCCTCGATGACAGCAGGTTCGGGGATAAGACAGGATTTATTTGAAAAAATACAGACTCTTTCATTTCAGAATCTTGATGAGTTTACAACGGGTTCACTTATCACCAGATTGACCAACGATATAACTCAGATACAGAATACCATAATGATGATAATGAGAATGGTTTTAAGATGTCCGATTATGATTGTATCGGCAGTAATAATTTCATTTATATTGAACGCAAGACTTGCCCTTATAATTCTTATCGTTGTACCGGTTCTTGTGGCGGTTATCTATGTAATATTAAAAATGTCCTACCCAAGATTCGATGAAATGCAGAAAAAGCTTGATAAGATTAACTCCATAATTCAGGAAAGTCTTGTAAATATAAGAGTTGTGAAGTCCTTTGTGAGGGAGGATTTTGAAAAAGAGAAGTTTGATAAAGCTAATGAGACCTTGAAGGATAAAACAATCTCGGCAATGGGTATCAATCTTATGCTTCAGCCATATATGACTCTGGTTATGTACATTGCAACGGTGGCGGTTGTATGGTTTGGAGCGCGGTTTATCATGAAGGGGGAAATGTCGGTGGGTGATTTGACCGCCTTTATAACCTATGTTTCCCAGATACAGATGAACCTTACAATGCTGTCTAGAGCATTTTTGACAGGAACACGCGCACTTACATCCTTTAAGAGAATTGATCAGGTATTGAGATGTGAGGTAGATTTGAATGATGATAAGGCACATGCGCTTGATAAGGTGGTGAGTGAGGGAACTGTAGAATTTAAGAATGTAAAATATAAGTATTACAAGAAGAGAAAGCAGTGGGTTCTCGATGACATAAGCTTCAGGATTGAAGGAGGACAGACCCTTGGCATTATCGGACCTACCGGTTCAGGAAAATCGACCTTAGTTGCCCTTATTCCGAGGCTGTACGATGTTGATGAGGGAGAGATTCTGGTAGACGGTGTGAATGTGAAGGATTATTCACTGTATAACTTAAGAGAAGGTGTCGGAGTTGTTCTTCAGAAAAACTTACTTTTTTCCGGTTCGATAATGGAAAATATACGTTGGGGTAATCAGCAGGCGTCGGACAAGCAGGTTTACGATGTATGCGAGGAGGCACAGGCACACACATTCGTCAAGCAGTTTTCGCAGGGATACGACACGCAGTTAGGACAGGGCGGTGTCAACGTATCAGGAGGTCAGAAGCAGAGACTCTGCATTGCAAGGGCGCTGCTTAAAAAGCCGAAGATATTGATTCTTGATGACAGTACATCTGCCGTGGACACTGCGACAGAGGCAAAAATCAGGGAGACCTTCGATACAACCTTAAAGGACGCGACAAAAATCATCATTGCACAGAGAATTTCATCGGTAATCAATGCTGATAAGATTATCGTAATAGATGAAGGAAAGATTGTCGGAAGTGGAACTCATACAGAGCTTATGAACAGCTGCATGACTTACATAGATATATTTGCCTCACAGATGTCCTTGGAAGACGCTGAGAGAACAATGAAGAGGACAATGAAGAAAACGATGGAGGAGGTGCTTGACTGATGCCGGCTAATATACAGATTACAGGGCGTGGCGGTGGTACCGAAGGTGCCGGTAAGTACGCGGAGGTGGCAAAGCCACAGAATACGAAGGAGACAATTTACAGACTTGTAAAATATTTAGGCAATGAGAAAGCGCGGCTTATAATAGCGGGCATTGCCGTCATAGTATCGACTGCTTCAACGCTCACAAGCTCATATCTTTTGAGACCGATTATAAACGGTATTGTCTACGGAAGTGAAAGCGGCGCTGAAAAGCTGCTGCTTAATATTCTGCTTATGCTCACAGTCTATATTGTCGGTGTGATTGCAATGGCGGCACAGCTTGAGATAATGCTGCGCGTATCACAGAATGTGCTTACCAAGATTCGCGAAGATTTGTTTAATCACATGCAGAAGCTTCCGCTCAGCTTTTTTGATACCAATTCGAACGGTGACCTTATGAGCCGCTACACGAATGACGTGGATATGATTGGTGAGATGATGAATACGACGGTTGTACAGATTGTTGCGAGTGCAATCAATCTTATAGGTTCGCTTGCACTTATGCTGTACACGAATGTATGGCTTACGATAATAACTATTGTAATGACACCTCTTATTGTGTATGGCGGAAGATTTTTGGCAAAGCATGGAAGAAAATATTATAAGGCACAGCAGGAAGCGCTTGGGGAGATGAATGGCTTTGTGGAGGAGACTGTTGCGGGACAGAAGGTTGTGAAGGTATTCAACCATGAGAATACCGCCGTTTCACAGTTTGGAAAAATGAACAGAAAACTCCTTGGAAAGCAGATTATGGCACAGTTTTACGGCAATACAATGGGACCTGTTGTCGGAAATCTCAACATGCTCTCATACGGTGGAACGGCTGCGGTTGCAGGTCTGCTGTGTGTTCTGCGAGGATTCGATGTGGGTGGACTTGCGATTTTTGTAAACTATTCAAAACAGTTCGCGTGGCCTATAAACCAGCTAAGCCAGCAGATGAACACGGTGTTTGCGGCAATCGCGGGTGCAGAGAGAGTTTTTAAGATAATGGATATGGAACCGGAGCAGACCTATGCGCAGATTCCGGGACAGAATGTAGAGCATTGTGACGATATGGGAAAGGTCGAAGGAAGAGTAGATTTAGATAATGTCACATTCGGCTACACGAAGGACAGAGTTATCTTAAAGAATATAACAATACATGCCAACAAGGGTGATAAAATCGCTTTGGTCGGAACAACAGGTGCCGGTAAGACAACGATTACCAATCTCATCAACAGATTTTATGAAATTCAGGGCGGTTCAATCAAAATTGACGGAAGGGACATCAGGTCGATAAACAAGGATGAACTCAGAAAGAACGTTGCACTGGTGCTTCAGGACACACATCTTTTTACAGGAACGGTGATGGAGAATATCAGATATGGGCGGCTTGAGGCAACGGATGAGGAGGTTATTGAGGCGGCGAAAACAGCCAATGCACACTATTTTATCGAAAGACTTTCCGAAGGCTATGACACACTTCTTGAAGGGGACGGTTCTAATCTGTCACAGGGTCAGAGACAGTTAATAAATATTGCGCGCGCGGCACTTTCAAAGGCACCTATACTTATTTTGGACGAGGCGACCAGTTCGGTTGATACAATGACCGAGATGAATATACAGAAGGGCATGGATGCGCTGATGGCGGACAGAACCACCTTTGTAATCGCGCACAGATTGTCAACAATAAGAAATTCCAAAGCCATTATGGTTCTTGAGCAGGGAGAGATTATTGAACAGGGAAACCATGAAGAGCTTATGGCAAAGGAAGGAAAGTATTACCAGCTTTATACAGGCACGGCTGTCATGGCTTAGCCTGATAAAAATATCTAGAGAGCTGAAAGGAGAAAAATTATGGGAAATGAAACAGAAGTAAGGAAGCCGAAGTACAGACCTCCGATTTGGTTTATGAGGGATGAAGAGCGTCCTGAGGTTATGCCGACACCGGGGACATTTTCGAGATTACCTTATATTAAGACTCTTGAGGATGTGGATGTCGTTGTCGCCGGAATCCCTTATGATACAGGAACAACCGGAAGACCCGGAACAAGACTTGGTCCTAAGGCGATTCGTGAGGCATACGGAATGGTACCATATATGCAGGGCTTTGGGATAGAGGATGCCTTCGACTATGTCTCTGCTGTAGATTATGGCGATTTCAAGCTTATAAACGGAGATACGAAGCGCAGCTTCGCGACCATCACAGAGGAGATGACCAAGATACTTAAGGCAGGTGTCATTCCGGTGATTTTGGGAGGGGATCATTCCATCACGTATCCGGAGCTGTTAGCCTACAGGGATGTGTACGGTCCGGTATCATTGGTTCATTTTGATTCACATACGGACACATGGGGAGGTTCGGAGTCATTGGAATATCCGGATCACGCAAATCCTTTCAGAAACGCTATTCTCACAGGCTGCCTTGACACAGAACATTCCATTCAGGTGGGAATGAGGGGACTTCTTAGAGATGAACACATCTATGATTTTGCTAAAGAACACAATTTTGAACATATTTTCGCTGCGGATATTCACAGAATGGGTATCTATGAGTGTGCAAAGAGAATAAGGCAGAAGGTGGGGGACAATAAGGTGATGGTCACATTTGACATTGATTTTGTCGACCCATCCGTATGTCCGGGCACAGGAACTCCGGTTCCGGGAGGCTTTACATCATGGGAGACACTTGAGCTTGTAAGAAGTGCTCTTACAGGGCTTAATATTGTCGGCTTTGATATGGTTGAGGTTGCACCTAACTATGACCCTATGGAGAATACCCAGCTTGTAGCCAACAGAATATGCTGTGATTTCATCAACATTGTGGCGGCAAACAAAGCGGGAATCAAGGAATATGAACATTTTTAAAGGAGGTAAGCAATATGTGGAATGAAGTGATACCTGAAGACCTCAGAAAAATAATAGATGAAGATAAGAGAGGCTTGTGCACAAGACCATTCGGAACACTTCCGCTTAAGCGGGAGTTTGAGGGAGAGGACTTCTGTATAGTCGGTATTCCGTATGATACAAGCACTACGCGCCGCGCCGGTGCACGATTCGGTCCAAAAGCTATAAGGAATAAATCCTTTGGCGGAGCACATTTCTTTTCACAGGACGCAGATTATCTTTGTGACAATCTCACAGGAATGGATTATGGTGATCTGCCGGTAAAGAAGGGATACACAGAGGTTACCTTTCAGGTAATCTATGAGCACATGAAGAAGGTGCTTGACGGTGGGTGCACGCCGATTGTCTTAGGAGGCGACCATATAATCACATATCCTGAGCTGAGGGCGTATTCGGAGAAGTTCGGAAGGCCTGTCGCAATAATTCATTTTGATTCCCACAATGATACCACGGACGCGCCGCCGGAGAGATTCTATCACCACGGAACTCCGTTCAGGCGCGCATGGGAGGATGGATTTTTGGATACGGAACACTCGATACAGATTGGCATAAGGGGCTATGTGGATTCCCACAGACTGACATTTGCAAAGGAACATGGCATGGAGGTAATAACGGCGCGCGAGCTGCATAAAATCGGCATTGAGGAATGTGTGAAGAGAATCAGAAAGCAGGTAGGGGATGCACCGTGTATCGTCACCTTTGATGTGGATTTTCTTGACCCTACCTATGCACCGGGAACCGGAACACCTGTCACAGGCGGTTTCACCTCCTTTGAGGCTTATGAGATTGTTAGGAATGCGCTTCCGGGACTTGATGTGAAGGGCTTTGACATTGTAGAGGTGACGGAGGACTATGATCCGGGCGAAATCACTGCACTTTTTGCCGAACATCTGGTACTGCAGTTCTTAGTTGCACTTTCTAAAAACAAGAGGGCAAAGGAGGAAAAATAATATGGGAAAATATATTGAACCGATTCCGGAAAAAATGGATATGAGCGCTTTTAACCAGAGCAACTCATTGATTAGTTTTCTTCGTCTTCCTTATCAGGAGGAGCTTGAGGGCGTGGATATCGCGCTTGCGGGAGTTCCGTTTGATTTAGCTACCAGCAACCGTCCGGGAACGAAGCTTGGTCCTAAGTATTTGAGAAGCTGTGTGTTCAAGGGAATAAAGTCCGATTCGGAGATAGACCTGTACATCGGAGATAAGCTTAAGATTGTCGATACAGGTGATTTCAAGCTTATGGGAGGCTATCTGCTTGACGGATTTGCAAAGATAACCGAGCAGACCAAGAGAATATTGGATGCAGGCGCAACTCCTGTGATAGTCGGCGGGGACCATTCAATCACATTCCCTGAGCTTGCGGCATACTATCAGGCCTTCGGACCTATGGCGATGATTCATTTTGACTCACATCTTGACACAGGAATGTACCAGCTGTGTGAGACGAAGGAGATATATACCCACGGCAATCCGTTCTCAAACGCAATGAGAAAGGGCTATCTTGACGGAAACCACACAATTCAGGTAGGTATCCGTACCGGTTCGCCTAAGCGTGATGATGAGTATACCAAGAACTATGGAAGAGAGATTCTCTCCGCTAAGAAGCTGCATTCGATAAGCCATGAGGAGGCAGGACGTATCATCCGTGAAAAGGTTGGCGATTATCCATGTATCGTGACATTTGACATAGATTTCCTTGATCCGGCTTATGCACCGGGAACCGGAACACCTGTCACAGGAGGCTTCACAGTGTACGATGCAGTGAGAATCCTTGAGGAGGCAATGCCGGGACTTAACATAGTAGGAGCAGACCTTGTGGAGGTGGAGCCGTACTATGACCCATCCAATATCACCGCAATGTCCGCCAACAGCATTCTTGCAAAGATTGTGACACTCATAGCATATAACAAGCTCAAGAAAATGGAGGAGGCTGCTGGGACAGGGGTCTGACACCCCCACGTGCGCGAAAGCACCGCAGATGGATTTATCCGTCTGCGGTGCTTTCGTGTGTTACAGGTGTGCGCCGAAGGCGCACACCTGCTTGCTTGTCCGGCGGCTATTCAGTTGTGTTATTTGCCTTGTTTAACACGTTTTTTGTGTATGAGAGACAGGTTAGGAATTCTGTTATGACGTGGACACCTGCGAGGCTTGTTATGTTTCCGGTGTCATACTGTGGGGCGACTTCCACAAGATCCATGCCCTTGATGTTAAGTCCCGGCAGACAGAGGCGGAGGAGCTTGAATGCCTCTGCCGTTGAGAAACCGCCTATAACAGGAGTTCCTGTACCGGGTGCATAAGCCGGGTCGATGAAATCAATATCGAAGGTTACGAATACAGGCTGGTTTCCTACAACCTCACGGATTTTAGCGGCGGTGGCTTCAAGACCTATTTTGTGCATTTCGTGCGCATTGACGATGGTCATTCCGTGTTCCCTTGCAAAATCGTGATCATGTTCGCCGCCGGTTCTAAGCCCAAGCTGTATGCCATGTGTGGCATCGAGGCAGCCCTGCTTTATTGCAACCCTGAATGGTGTACCATGGTTAATCATGGTGTTTCCATTCTCATCAGGAGCATCCCATGTATCTGTGTGTGAATCAAAATGAATGAAAGCCATCTTGCCGTATTTCTTTTCCATTGAACGAAGTTCGGCAAAGGTGAGGGCATGGTCACCGCCAACGCCGATTGTCACGGCGTCTGTTGCCGCAAGTATTGCATCAAGCTGCTCAGTCACGGAATGCATTGTCTCATTGATACTGTTGTAGTAAATGTTAAAATCGCCGAAATCGCGGGCTTCGAAGTTTTCGTGGGTGTTGAAGCCGAACTCAATGCTGTATGGTGTGAAGCCCCACGGCTTGCGAAGTGCTCTTGGTGCAAAACGTGTTCCCGGCCTGTTGGAGGTGGCACAGTCATACGGCATACCATAAAGGACAACGTCAAGCCCCTTAAGATTTTCAAGGCTGGTTTCAGGCTTAAGTCCGCAGAAGGTCTTGATACCGGTATTTTCGGGACGTCCCTTATAGTTTCCCTCATCCTTCATGTTTTCCGCTTCAATCTGCAATGTCCTCTCTGCGTTATCCGGATGGATATTCTTTCCGCTGCCGCGAACCAGTGTTCCAAGCTGCTTGCGCTTAGCGATTGAGCCGATCATTTCAACAAGAATGCCGTCCGCCGCCTGCAAGGTAAGACCGCCGGCGTCAATGTCCGGTGACACCTCAACAAGGTCAAAGCCTTTGATGTCGAGAGCGGAAGCACATTCCCTCACTATCTTCCTACAGTAATATGTATCAGGACCGCCCGGAACCGGAGTGCCTGTTCCCGGAGCCGCAGCAGGGTCAAGACAGTCAATGTCGAAGGTCATAAATGCAGGACGGTCACCTACCTGAGCTTTAACCTGGGCTATAACCTCATCGGGTGTCATGTCAAGAAGCGATGAGGCAGGGATGATTTTCATTCCCTCCTTAACTCCGAAATTCCAGTATTCTTCGCTGTGCACACTGTAGCGTATACCAATCTGGATGGAGTGGGCGGGGTCGATTATCCTCTCCTCAAGGGCGCGTGAGAAGGGTGTGCCGTGATCGTACTTGGTTCCCATGCAGCGCACATCGCGGTGTGAGTCGAAATGTATCAGTGCCATCGGGCCGTAGAACTCATACATTGCCCGAAGCTCAGGAAGTGTTATGGAGTGGTCACCGCCAAGTATCACAGGAATTACTCCGGCTTCAAGGAATTTTCTTATCTCATCGGTAATTATGTGAAAGGTCGGAAGCGTGTAGCCGTTTTTGAGCACCATGTTTCCATAGTCGGTTCCGACGGCAAGCTCCGATGAGACCTTCAGATTTTGGTTGTAGCCCATGCCCTTCCAGTAACAGGTGCGGAGCGCATCGGGAGCAAAACGTGTTCCCGGCTTTCCCGATGTGGAGCAGTCCCAGGGTACGCCCGCAACCACATAGTCGCAGTCCTTAAGTTCAGCCTTGTAAGGAAGGCTTTTGTAGGTGTTGAAGCCGCGTTCAATATTATTATCCATAGAGATTACCTTCTTTCTTATTGTTTTTACTCACCGAAATCTTCATATCTGGTTATTCCGGCTTTTTTGCAGGCAAGCAGGGTGAGAAATTCATTGATAATGCGTTTTCCTGCCTGGGCTGTCTTTTCGCTTGTATCATACAGAGGGTTCACTTCGACTAAATCCATGCCGATGACATTTTTTCCGATAAGACAGTAGCGGATAAGCTCTATTGCCTCCCAGGTTGAAAATCCACATCCTTCCGGGGTGCCTGTTCCAGGTGCATATATAGGATCTAAAAAGTCGATATCGAATGTCAGGAATACAGGTGCGTCACCGATAATACTGCGGATACGCGCTGCTGCCGCTTTTATACCTATGTCATGCAGCTCTGCGGCAGGAATAACGGTCATTCCACTGTCCGTCGCGAACCTGTAGTCCTGTGCAAGAGGAGGGGTAAGACCTCTCATTCCTATCTGCACGGAATGTTCAGTCAATATGCAGTCATCAAGAATTGCATCCTTAAAAGGTGTTCCATGGTCATGAGGAGCATCGGCAGGCATCTCATGGTAGCCTGTATCGGAGTGGGAGTCAAAATGAAGTATTGCTACCTTTCCGATTGCTTCCTTATATCCGCACAGCTCAGGATAGGCGATTGAATGATCTCCTCCCACACAGATAGGGATAACCCCGGCACCGGCAATTTCCTTTATGGAATCCTTGATGTGTTCGTGTGTGGCATCGGGATTGACATTGATGACATTCAGGTCACCGTAATCCACGCCTTTTATATAATCGAACAAAGTAATTCCAAAGGCGTCCGAATAGCCTTGAAAGGCATAGGCGTCACGTACTGCATCGGGACCGAAGCGTGTGCCTGCCCTGTAGGTTACATGTGTGTCAAAAGGTACACCTGCAATCACAAAATCGACATCGGTCAGTGTCTTTTCATTAGGAAGATTGAAAAAAGTGGAGAAACCGGTACATGCAGGTGAGCGTTTTACTCTTGGTATGGGTTTGTGTTCCATATTGAATTACCTCTCTTTCTTTTCTTTTTTTAAGGTATTACACCTTTGTGCAGGAAAAAGGTCAACAGAAAACTTGATTTATTTAAGAATAAAATGTGACCTGAAATTTTTTGTGTGAAAAGGTAACAAAAAAAACAAACCTTTGTGTAGGACAAAGTATCAAAATGTCATAAAGAATAAAAAATGAGCGCAAATTGGTTGACTTTATCTTTAATCTGGCGTAATATCAACGCAACAAAGCAAACAGGATTCCAAAGGCGGAATGGTCATTCAGATCATTCCGCCTTTTATTTTGACAAGGAGGAATGAGAATGAAGAAGTATATTATGTATGTGCTCAAACGCTTGCTGGCGATGATTCCTATTCTTTTAATTGTATCATTCGCCGTGTTCTTTCTGCTAAGGATGTCAGGCAGCAGTGAGCTGGCAACGATAATCGGTGAGAAGCAGGCTTCGGATGAACTGAAGGCGAGGATAACAGAAGAATATGGACTTGATGATCCCCTATTCCTCAGGTACATAAACTGGTTGAAGAATGCTCTTATGGGAGATTTCGGAAAAGAGTATACAAGCGGTCAGGATGTAGGTCAGTTGATTGTGACACGTATCCCTGTAACTCTTGGACTGGTCGGAATCAGTTTCGTTGTTGGTACATTGCTTGCGATACTGCTTGGCGTGATTGCTTCACTGCATAGAAATAAACCGATAGACACGATTATTTCATTGATAATGCTGTTCTTTTCAAGTGTTCCCGGTTTTCTGATATGTGTTGTGACACTTGTAATTGTAGCTAAGTTCGTTCCGGGATATTCATTTGTTGGAACCTATTCGAATGTGTCTGAGTATTTTCAGAGAATAATGCTTCCGGCAATTATAATGTCGCTTGGACATCTTGCACTTCTTGGAAGGGTGACAAGAAGCTCCATGACCTCACAGCTTCAGGCACCATATATAACCACAGCCAATGCAAAGGGAATTTCGTCGAAGGCGGTTACATATAAGCATGCTTTTCATAACGCAGTGATTCCGGTGCTTACCGTGGCAGGTAATTCACTTGCAGGAGCGATTGGAAGCACAGTCCTCATTGAACAGATTTTTTCCTTGCCCGGGATAGGAGGACTGTTGGTATCAGGTGTTCAGACAAATAATTATCCGGTTGTCCAGATTCTTGTAATGCTTATGTTAACGATTTATCTGGTAGTCAGTCTGCTTGTGGATCTTTTATATGTGATAGTGGATCCAAGAGTATCACTTACATAAGGAGGTACACATTATGGAAAAGAAAAAGAGAAAAGCTAATAATGGTACTTTTTTCACCGTACCTGTTATCGTAAGCGGATTGATTCTCCTGTTTATTATATTCTGCGCCGTATTTGCCAAATTTATTGCTCCATATTCACCTGAGTCTAATGATTATACGGCGTCGCTTGTAAAGGCATTTTCACCGGGGCACCTCTTAGGAACGGACAGACTTGGACGAGATTTATTATCCAGACTTCTGTGTGGTGCGCAGACATCAATCATAAATGCATTCCTGATAGTAGGATTTGAGGTTATTGTGGGTGTGCCGATAGGCATGCTATGCGGCTACTACGGAGGAAAGTTAGACACAATGATAATGAGAGTGTGGGATGTCATCAGCGCAGTTCCTTCCCTGTTATTAGCGTTCGTGCTTGTAGCAGCGTTCGGAAAAGGTACTTATTCGGGAGTTCTTGCAATTGGAATTGTGTACACGCCTCTTACGGCAAAGCTTGCAAGGTCACTTATTATGACTGAAAAGAAGGCAGTGTATGTTGAGGCATGCAAGTCACTTGGATATTCGGATTCGCGGATTATATTCATACATATACTTCCTAATATTATTACAACGATGATTGCACAGTTCACGCTGGATATTGGTTCGGCAATCACGTCAATGGCAACCCTGTCATACCTTGGTATCGGAGTACAGCCGCCCGGAGCGGACTGGGGTACACTGTTAAAGGACGGAATGTCAATGCTCTACATGAATCCGGTGCTTCTCATCGCTCCGGCACTGGCGATTATGATTACCTCAATTGCTATAAATGTGTTCAGCGATGGAATACAGTCCTATATAGACCCGGGACAGAGAAAAATGCCTACCTTTAAGCAGTACAGAAAGAAGCTTCTTATTCCGGCAGGCGCGGCATTTAAGAAAAAAGAGGAGGTGGCGTAAATGATTAATGAAGAAAACATTCTTGAAGTAAATGATCTATGCGTGAACCTCATGACTGTGCGTGGAATCATATATGCGGTGCAGGGTGTGAATCTCACAGTAAAAAAAGGAGAAATCCACGGAGTTGTCGGTGAATCCGGCTGTGGAAAATCTGTATCCACAAAGGCAATTATGAAGTTACATGACAATGAAAAGACAGAGTACACGGGAAAGATACATTTTGCCTCCAAGTCGGGGGAGAAGGAGATAGTCGGTCTTTCACCTAAGGATATGCAGAAGCTGAGAGGTGATGAGATATCGATGATTTTTCAGGATCCCATGACAGCGCTCAATCCCATTATGAGAGCGGGAGAGCAGGTCGCCGAACAGCTAAGGGCGAAGAATGGGCTTAGCAAGGCTGCGGCAAAGGAAAAGACCCTGAGGTTATTTGAAAAAATAGGAATCCAGCCGGCGGAGAAGAGATATATGCAGTATCCGTTTGAGATGTCGGGAGGAATGCTTCAGAGAGTAATGATTGCGATGGCGCTTTCATGTGAGCCTAAGCTTCTGATAGCCGATGAGCCTACTACAGCGTTGGATGTAACGATTCAGGCGCAGATACTTGAGCTTATAAAGACGCTGCAGAGGGAATCGGGGACTTCGGTCATAATAATCACACATGACCTTGGTGTTATCGCGGAGGTGTGTGATTCGGTTTCGGTCATGTATGCGGGAAAGGTGGTTGAGACAGGTTCAGTCCTTGAGATATTCGATGAACCGCTACACCCATACACAAAGGCGCTTCTTGACAGTAACCCGAAGGAGGGTGACAGCGGAGAATATATGAAGACCATTCCGGGAGCACCACCGCTCCTGTATGAAAAGTTCACCGGCTGTCCTTTTGCTCCAAGATGTAAGTATGCTACGGATGAGTGTCTTAACAAGCTCCCGGCGACAAGGGAGATTACAAAAGGGCACACGGTTGCATGCCACAACTCACTTGACAGATTAAAAAAGATGAAGGAGGTATCTTAATATGGCGGAGAACCTCATTGAAGTAAGGGATATAAAAAAGTATTTCAGACTTGACAAGGGCAGGATTAACAAGGCTAACGCGAGGTATTTACACGCGGTTGACCATGTAAGCTTCAATATCAAAAAGGGTGAGATTTTCGGAATAATCGGTGAATCCGGTTCGGGAAAATCCACAATTGGAAGGTGCATTATAAAGCTGTTAGATATAGATTCAGGTGAAGTATATTATGATGGAAAGAAAATTTCCGATCTGAGCCCGAAGGAGATAAAACCCTACAGAAGAAATATGCAGATGATTTTCCAGAACCCGCTCGCCTCCTTCAACCCTAAAAAGACAATAGGGCAGACCTTCAGAGAGATTGCAAAGGTGTATAAGCTTCCCAAGGCTGATTCGGAGAAGAGGATACATGATCTTGTAGAGTACATAAATCTTACCGATGATGTGCTCACAAGACTTCCGAAGGAGTTGTCAGGAGGACAGCTTCAGAGACTTGCGATAGCAAGGGCACTTCTCATACAACCGGAATTTTTGCTTGCCGATGAACCGGTATCAGCCTTGGATGTATCGGTACAGGCTCAGATTTTAAATCTTATGATTGACCTTAAAAAGGAAAAAGGACAGACGATTCTGTTTATCTCACATGATTTGACGGTAGTCAGACATGTTTGTGATAAAGTAGCTGTTGTCTATCTCGGCGTAATCGTTGAGATGGGACCGACAGAGGAGGTGTACAAGCACGTAATGCACCCATACACGCAGGCACTTATTTCCGCAAAGCCTAAGGAACATCCGCTTGAAAAGAAGGAGCATGAGCTTCTTGAAGGAGAGATTCCAAGTGCCGTGAATGTAAAGGAGGGGTGCAGATTCAGAGAGAGATGCCCTAGATTCAGAGAAGGTCTGTGCTCTGAGAGAACTCCAAAGCTAAAAAAGGTTGGAGAGGATCATTATGTTGCATGTCACTATCCACTTATAGAGGAATAGAAAGGAGAGAAGAATTATGAGAAGAAAATTTTTATCAGTGCTTACAGCCGCTGTAATGACAGGGGTACTTATGACAGGGTGCAGTTCGGGGAGCTCCAATACACCTGCCACAGGTTCGGACACATCGGTTTCGGGCTCAACGGTGGCAGCGGAGAATGGAGAGGTTACATTTACCATAGGTTTTGGAACAGAGCCGCCTTCAATGGATCCGCAGGATTTTAACTCCTCTGCGTGTACACTTATTTCGTATGACTGTTATGATACACTGCTTAATTTTTCGATGAATGGTTCGGAATTGGAGCCATGCCTGGCAGAAAGCTGGGAGCAGGTCGATGACACGACGTATGTGTATCACATAAGAAAGGGTGTCAAGTTCTCCGATGGAAACGATATGACCATGGAGGATGTTCTCTATTCGATGGAGAGAGTGACAAAGGACGCGTATTCGATGTCATACCTTTTTGATGCGGTTGACCATTTCGAGGTGGATGAGGAGGCTTATACTCTCACGGTATATCTTAAGAGAGCAGATGCTACGTGGAAGTTTGTTCCGGCAACATCACCTTGTACGATTGTGGAGAAGAAGGTTGTTGAGGCGGAGGGTGACAATTATGGTACTCTCTCAGGATCCTGTGTAGGTACAGGTCCGTACATGTTAAATTCATGGGAGTCCGGCACGGAGATTACACTGGTAAAGAACCCATACTACTGGAACAATCCGGATTCACTTGATGTGGATAAGGTTGTATACGAAATAATTTCGGATGACACCTCAAGAGCGCTTGCTGCACAGTCAGGACAGATAGATTATGCAAGAGGTCTTACTTCGGAGACACTCCCTATTTATGAAGGAATAAAAGGGATGACGATTACGTCCTATTCAGGTACAAGTGCAAGATATATAGCACTCAACTGTGAGGTTGCTCCGTTTGACGATGTGAATGCGAGAAAAGCGGTTGCCTATTGTATTGATAAAGATGCCTACACCGGAATCATAGGTGGTAAGTATGCGACAAGAAAGGACGCATTCTTCATGCCATCGTCGATGTATGCGATTGATACGCAGGCTTGGACAAATGCAGGTGCGCAGGCAACAGATTACAACCAGAATTATGAGAAGGCTGCGGAGGCTCTCAAGGCTTCTAAGTATGCGGATGGTTTTGATTTTACACTCTATACAACAGCGGCCAATAAGACCGGTGCAGAGATGATTCAGTCAATGATTAAGGAATCGGGGCTTCCGATAACCTGTACAATCGTTGAGATTCAGTCCTCGGAATCATTTGCCATAAACTATGGCTATACAGTTGATGAAAATGGACACAGAGTGTACAACGCTCTTATGTCCGGATGGATTTCAGACTGGCTTGACCCTACAGGGTACCTCACCAACTGCCTTGCGGGACGCTCTAACTATCAGGGCGGTGCCAACAAGTCGGCATATTCAAGTGAGGAATTTGATAAGTATCTCGATGAGTCATACCTGTTAAGCGATGACGCGGCAAGATCGGAGCTTATGCTTAAGGCGATGGAGGTAGCTGTTGAGGATTGTCCTGTAATTCCGCTTTATGAGTCGCTTGATACATACATTATCAGTGACAGATTCGATTATGAGGAAGGTGCGAACTTCTTCTGGAACTTCTCTGTAGCAAATGTTCGTTTAAAAAAGTGATAGTATAGGAGGATGCCTATGTATTCAGCAGTGGATTCTTTGTGGGTAGTTGTGGCAATAGTCATGATGTTACTTATGCAGGCGGGTTTCACAATGCTTGAAACAGGCTTCACTCGTGCCAAAAATGCCGGAAACATAGCTATGAAGAACCTTATAGATTTTGTTATAGGCTCCATAGTATTCTGGGTAATCGGTTTTGGGTTTGTTCACAATACATCCTTGGGAGGAGTGCTGGGTAAGATTGATTTTTTCTCATCGGGTGTATATGACACAGGCTCAATACCGGTTACGCTCTATCTTGTGTTTCAGATGTTGTTCTGCTGTACGGCAGCGACAATTGTTTCCGGAGCCATGGCAGGCCGTACAAAATTCAAGGCTTATGTAGCTTGTTCAGCCATAATCAGTGCAATTGTGTATCCGATGAGTGCTCACTGGATATGGAATGAGGCGGGCTGGCTTCATCAGCTGGGTTTTCACGATTTTGCCGGGTCGAGTGCCGTACATCTTGTGGGTGGCATGGCGGCACTTGTAGGTGCGAAGATGCTTGGACCAAGAATTGGTAAGTATGATTTAAAGGGTAAATCGAAGGCAATTCCGGGACAGAGTATGTCATTTGGTGTGCTGGGTATATTTTTACTCTGGTTTGGCTGGTATGGATTTGATGCCGGCTCAACACTGTCCATTACAGGTGATGCAGCTATTGAGACTGTCAGCCGTATTATCTTCAATGTCACTATATGCGCCGCTGTTTCATGTATCACAGCAATGTGTGTATCATGGAAGAGATATGGAAAGCCGGATATATCGATGACATTCAATGGAGCACTGGCGGGGCTTGTTGCGATCACGTCGGGCTGTGATGTGATGAATCCGGTAGGAGCGGCAATAACCGGACTTATTGTCGGATTTGTTGTAATATTCTCGATTGAGATTATTGACAACGTGTTCAAGATTGATGATCCGGTCGGAGCTTCAAGTGCGCATGGTATAGTAGGAGCTGTCGGCACAATCCTTACAGGTGTGTTCTCAACAGAAACCGGATTTTTGTATACAGGTTATTTTAAAGCCTTTTTTGTCCAGCTTTTAGGTGTGGCTGCGGTGGCTGCGTGGGCGCTTGCCGCAATGTTCATTGTTTTTACGGTGCTTAAGAAAACAATGGGAATAAGGGTTTCGGAGGATGAGGAGTCCAAGGGACTTGATGTATCCGAACATGGTGCGGCACCGGGCTTCTTTATGGGAAATGTGAGCCTTGACGGAACGAATCCTACTCCGGACAGTATCGTAAAGGCTGTGAATCTGGATACCTTCAATATAGATAATCTGCCGGAAAAGTATAAGAAAGCCGATGGCAAGCTTCGTAAGGTTGTCGTTGTAATGAACCCTAACAGGCTTGAGGTGCTTATGAAGGCACTTGACCGTATTGAAGTAACCGGAATGACGGTGACGAATGTCAGCGGCTGCGGCATTCAGAAGGGCAACACGGAGTATTACCGTGGCTCGGAGCTTGAATCGCACCTTATTCCGAAGGTCAAGGTTGAAATAGTAATCAGTACAGTACCTCTGGCACTTCTGATTGACACAATCAAAAAGACGATATATACAGGTAAAATCGGAGATGGAAAGATTTTCGTGTATGAGGTTGAGAAGGTTGTCAAGGTCAGAACCGGAGCAGAGGGAAGAGAAGCACTTGAGTAATATCTATCCATAATAGTTCCATTTATAGGGCGTGTGAAAAAATTCGCTTTTTCACACGCCATTAAAAGTTTTATAGTGCGGATTATGTTTTTTCAATGTTTAAATATTGTTTTTTTATTGACATTACAATAAAAGCTATATATTATAAATCCATAAAGATTAATCCGTGAGTGCAAGGGCGCACCCCATCATTTGGGGTGCGCCCTTTTTGATTCTCCGGAAGCTGTTTATATCAGTTTGGCAGACAGAGATTATTACAAATACATCAATAATAGGAGGACAGTATGCATTTAACACCGAGAGAATTAGATAAGCTGGAGCTGCATTACGCCGGAACTGTAGCTGAGGGCAGATTAAAAAAGGGAATAAAGCTTAATTATCCGGAGTCGGTTGCCTATATCTCAAAGGAGCTTCTTGAACTTGCGCGCGAGGGAAAAAGCGTTGCAGAGCTTATGCAGCTTGGAAGAAAGCTGCTTAAGCCCGAGGATGTGATGGATGGTGTGGCACAGATGATTCACGAAATCCAGATTGAGGCTACATTTCCGGATGGAACCAAGCTGGTCACGGTACATGATCCTATTACGACAACAGGAAAGCTGATTCCGGGAGAGCTGTTAATTGACGAGGGAACGATCAGGCTCAATGACGGAAAGGACACGGTGGAAGTTGTTGTGGTAAATACAGCGGACAGACCGGTGCAGGTCGGTTCACATTTCCATTTCTTTGAGGTCAACAAGGAGCTTATGTTTGACAGAAAGGCGAGCTTTGGCATGAGGCTTGATATTCCGGCTGGCACCGCGGTGCGTTTCGAGCCGGGTGAATCTAAGAAGGTACAGCTTGTAGCGATAGGCGGAAGCAGGGAAGGTCATGGCTTGAACGGACTTGTAGAGGGCTCCTTCGATGATGAGAATGTCAGGGAGGCAGCGTTTAAAAAAGCCAAAGAGTCAGGCTTTAAGGGAATATAGGAGGTGAAGGCAGATGTACGAAATATCTAAAAAGGAATATGCGGCAATGTATGGACCGACAACAGGTGACAGGGTAAGATTAGGTGATACATCCCTGATTGTCGAGGTCGAAAAGGATTATTGTGTATATGGCGATGAGGCAAAATTCGGCGGCGGAAAGTCGCTCAGAGACGGAATGGGACAGTCATCGACACATACTGATGAGGAATGCCTTGATCTGGTAATCACGAGCGCATTGATTATAGACTATACCGGAATTTATAAAGCTGATATCGGAATAAAGAACGGTAAGATTTCGGGCATAGGAAAAGCCGGAAATCCACATATCATGGATGGAGTGACACCGGGAATGATAATAGGTGCTTCAACTGAGGCTATGGCGGGCGAAGGGCTTATCGTGACAGCTGGCGGCATAGATACACATATTCATTTCATTTCTCCTACACAGATACATACGGCACTGTACAGTGGTGTTACAACAATGATTGGCGGAGGCTGCGGTCCTTCGGACGGAACGAATGCCACAACCTGTACACCCGGACAGTACAATATCGAGAAGATGCTTGAGGCAGCAGAGAATGAGCCTATGAACCTTGGATTTCTTGGAAAGGGCAACTCATCATCACATGAGACACTGGAGGAGCAGGTGAGGGCAGGTGCGTGCGGACTTAAGCTGCATGAGGACTGGGGGTCTACGCCTAAGGCTATTTCGACATGCCTTGACGTTGCCGACAAATATGATGTTCAGGTATCAATACATACTGATACGTTGAATGAAGGTGGATTTGTTGAGAGCACAATAAATGCTTTTGGCGGAAGAACCATCCACACATACCACACGGAGGGTGCAGGTGGGGGACATGCTCCGGATATTATCCGTGCAGCCCAGATGCCGAACGTACTTCCGTCATCAACCAACCCGACGATGCCGTATACTAAGAATACCATTGACGAACATCTGGATATGCTCATGGTATGCCATCATCTTGACAAGAATAACAAGGAGGACATTGCCTTTGCGGATTCAAGAATACGTCCGGAAACGATAGCGGCGGAGGATGTGCTTCACGATATGGGTATCTTCTCAATGATGAGCTCAGATTCACAGGCTATGGGACGTGTCGGCGAGGTGATTACGCGTACATGGCAGACTGCGGACAAGATGAAGCAGCAGAGGGGAATCCTTGATGGTGACAATGAGAGGAACGACAACCTGAGGGTAAAGAGGTATATTTCAAAATATACTATTAATCCGGCTATCACTCACGGAATTTCTAAGTATGTCGGCTCTGTTGAGGTCGGCAAGCTGGCTGATTTGGTCCTGTGGCGTCCTGATATGTTCGGTGTCAAGCCGGAGCATATTATAAAGGGTGGATTTATATGCGCCTCAAGAATGGGAGATGCCAACGCCTCAATTCCTACACCGCAGCCTGTTGTCTACACGGATATGTTTGGCGGAAAGGGACTTGCCGTGAACAGAACCTCAATGACATTCGTCTCACGCTATGCCTTTGACAGCGGAATTAAGGAACGACTCGGGCTGAACAAGAATGTTGTTCCGGTATCGGATTGCAGAAATATAGGCAAGAAGGACATGAAGTACAATGACAGGATTGCCAAGCTGGAGGTTAATCCTGAGAATTATACGGTAAAGGTCGATGGAGAGGTTATCACCTGTGAGCCATTTGATAAGCTGGCATTAGCACAGAGATATTTGATGTTTTAGCGAGGTGGATTATGGTTACAGAGCATATTATTGGAAATATAAATAGATTTAAGACGGACAAAAAGATAGTTCCGGTGAATTTTGAATGGTTTGAGCTTGAGAAAAAGAGAATAAAAAAGATTGCGGAGGATGGCACGGAGATTGGTGTTGCCGTAGCCTGCACACTTACGCAGGGAGACATTCTGGGTGAGACGGATGACAGTATATATGTGGTGAAGGTTCTGCCGACAGAGCTTTTGAAGGTAAGCGTATCCAGCATGGAGGAGATGGGAAGGGCATGCTTCGAGCTTGGAAACAGACACCTGTCACCTAAGATAACCGCTGATTTTGTGGAGGTTGTATATGATGAACCTACTTTTCTCTACATGAAGAAGCTGGGCTTTAAGGTTGAACGGGTAAATGAGGAATTCACGGACTACATTGTATGTAAGGCGCATGGGCACCATGAACACCACAGTCACCATGGGGCTGCCGGTGGCGATAATGAATAGCCGGAGTATAGGTCTGCTGGGTATGCTTCAGGCAAATGACAGCATGTTCCCGATAGGACAGTTCACATTATCGAACGGACTTGAAACCTTTGTGCTTGAAGAAAAGCTTACAAGCCCTGAGCTTTTGCGAGAATATATTGAGAGCTATCTGTCGATATGCTGTTACAATGACCTGTTGACATTTATATTGGCGTATGACCATGACATAAAGGAGCTTGATGAGCTTGCCTTTGTACTGAAGGCACCTTCTGAGGTCAGAAACGGAAGCGCGAAGCTTGCACTCAGATTCGTAAAGATATGGCAGGATATTGACGAAGAGGCATATCCGTTTCTGATGGAATATGGAAGGCTGATAAGGTGCAAGGAGGCAAACGGCGTGTATCCGATCAGTGTGGCATTGTATGCAAAGGATATAGGCATGGATAAGGAGGAGGCGGCAGAGATATTTCTGTACAGCCAGCTAAGCGCCATGGTTACGAATGCTGTTAAGACTGTTCCGCTTTCGCAGGCGAAGGGTCAGGCTGTGTTAAATAAATCGCTGCCGGAAATAGAGGAAGCTATAAGAAAGGCGCTCACACTGTCGATTGATGACCTTGGAGCCGGTGGCAGCATGTTCGATATCGAGAGCATGCGCCATGAATATCTTTATTCGCGGCAGTATATGAGCTGAAAGTGAGGATATAGTTATGAGTTATGTGAAAATCGGAGTGGGTGGACCTGTAGGTTCAGGTAAGACCGCCCTTATAGAAAGACTAACCAGAGTTATGTCTGAGGAATACAGTATTTGTGTAATCACAAATGATATCTACACAAAGGAGGATGCTGAATTTCTCATAAAAAATTCCGCGCTCCCGAAGGAGAGAATTGTCGGCGTGGAGACAGGCGGTTGTCCGCATACCGCGATAAGGGAAGACTGCTCGATGAATCTTGAGGCTGTAGAGCAGATGGCAGAGAAATTCCCCGATGTACAGATTATTTTTGTGGAAAGCGGCGGAGATAACCTGTCCGCGACATTCAGTCCCGACCTTGCGGATGCCACGATATATGTGATTGACGTCGCGCAGGGAGAGAAGATACCTAGAAAGGGTGGTCCGGGTGTCACGCGTTCGGATCTGCTTGTCATCAACAAGACAGATTTAGCCCCGATGGTCGGTGCAAGCCTTGAGGTGATGGCTTCCGACTCAAAGAGAATGAGAGGGGACAGACCGTTTGTGTTCACGAACCTTATGACTCTGGAAGGACTTGATGACGTGATTAACTGGATAAAAAAGGATGTTTTGTTTGAAGGGATTTAGATATGGAGAGCAGGCTTGAGCTTGTATGTAACTATGAATATGGAAAAACAAACATAAAGAATATCTATTTTACACCGCCGTACAAGATAATGCACCCATTTATGGACGGTGAAAAAATGGAGGTAATTTTAATGTCATCCTCAGCCGGGCTGCTTGCCGGGGACAGGTTTGAATGTGCAATTTCCGTGGAGGAGAATGCCGATGTCACTTTTCTGTCCCAGAGCTACGAAAAGATTCTGGATACGAAGGATGACAGAGCCGTCAAATATCTGAAAATAAATGTTGATAAAAACGCTTCATTAAAATATCTGCCATTTCCTGCGATACCGTATGCCAACAGTGACTATGCTGCGGTCAACGAAATCCATCTGTCCGGCTCATCAAGGTTTGTTTACAGTGATGTTTTCTCATGCGGCAGGGTGGGAATGGGCGAAAGATATGCTCTTAAGCGGTTTAAGAGCAGGACGAAGGTATATGTGGACGGAGAGTTAGGCTTTGCCGACCACACCTTGATTTCGCCGCGTGAAATCAACTACGAATCCATAGGTATGTGGGGAGATTACACGCATAATGGAATGTTGTATATCTATCTAGGCGATGACGGATATCCGGATGAGCTGATAACGCAGATAAAGGAAATCTATGAAGCTTCGCATGTTTTTGCCGGGGTGACCAGATGCAAAAGGGGAATACTTTTGAGAACGCTTGGCAATAGTGGTGAAGAATTATATCAACTCAACAAAAAGATAGCAGAAAAAACTGGGACAGGGGTCTGACACCCTGTCCCAGTTTTTTGCTTTTAGCAATAATTGATGATATGTTGACATTTTTTAATAAGCTAATAAATCCATGCTGTTATAGAATAAAATCAGTATATTTTATTAAGGAGAAACAGCATGGCAAATCAGTTCGCGGGAAAGAAATACAGAAACATGTTTACGGAAGTAGGCATAGGGATGAATGATATAGCACAGAGACTTGAGGACATCAAGGACTATTATTTTTACGGTGGGGATGATGAGAGGGTCTATTATCCGGTAGGGACGGATATGGGATATATCTGCGACACCGGTAATAATGACGTAAGGACAGAGGGAATGTCCTACGGAATGATGATATGCGTCCAGCTTGATATGAAAGATGAATTCGATAGAATCTGGAAATGGGCTAAGACATATATGTGGATGAGCGAAGGGGAGAACGAGGGATATTTTGCATGGTCATGTGCAACGAACGGCAAGAGGAATGCCTCCGGACCTGCGCCGGACGGTGAGGAGTTCTTTGCGATGGCACTGTTTTTTGCCGCACACCGCTGGGGAAACGGCGAGGGGATATTCAACTATGAGAAGGAGGCATGTGAGATTCTTCACGCGTGCATACATAAGGGTGAGAACGGCAGACCGGGTGAGCCTATGTGGAACAGAGAGAATCATCAGATACTTTTCGTTCCGGGGGTGGATTTTACCGACCCATCATACCACCTCCCACATTTTTATGAGTTGTTTGCACTGTGGGCTTACGAGGAGGACAGAGCTTTCTTTAAGGAGGCAGCTAAGGCAAGCCGTGAGTATCTTGTAAAGGCATGTAATCCTGTCACCGGGTTTTCGGCAGAATACGCAGAGTTTGATGGCAGCCCTATGAGAAGAGGACTTCCGTGGACAAGGGACAGGCATGACTGGTTTTTCAGTGATTCATACAGAACGGTTGCCAATATAGGACTAGATTATGAGTGGTTCGGGATTGATGTAGGACAGTGCAGAGCGGCGGAGAATATACAGCGTTTCCTTGCAGAGGACGGAAGAAGGAACAGTTTTTCAATATATGAGGTCGATGGCGCTAAGGTAGGCGCGTATGCACTTCATCCCACCGGGCTTCCGGCTACGATAGCGCAGGGCTCTCTTGCGGTGAAGGACATTTCAATAAGCAGGGAGTGGATAGAGCGTTTCTACCACACTGAGCTTAGAAACGGAAGGTGGAGATATTATGACAATTGTCTGTATTTCTTCGCATTTTTGGCGCTCAGCGGAAATTACAGGATTTATTAGAAGCAATTTTTGAAATTGCTTATGTAATATGTGTGTAAAAAGGAGAATAAAGATGGGAGTAGCAGCACCTAGAGACCCGGAAAAGAAGCGTATGGGGTTCTATATAATGAGAAATAAGGATATATTCGGTTCGCCGGCACAGTCCGGCGGCGGTGTCCAGTTTTTATATCAGAGTGACGGAAGAATTGTGAGCAGTGCCAAGCTTGTCGGCGGAATTGAAGATGAAGGCATGCTTTCGATGCTTGTAAAAACAGAGGATTTTAAGAAGCTGGTGTACAGTATCGGCGTTACGGTTGAGATGGAAAAGCCTGAGGCGGTAGATTTCGTTTTCCAGATGTACGGAAAGACGAATCCTTATGTATCGGGA
Organism: uncultured Eubacterium sp.; assembly: GCA_958446835.1. Classification (GTDB taxonomy): domain Bacteria; phylum Bacillota; class Clostridia; order Lachnospirales; family Lachnospiraceae; genus CAG-882. The sequence goes on along the minus strand of CAUCXT010000019.1, from coordinate 20,414 downwards.
ACCACCATAAGGAGGACTGTAGTCGCAGATGGCATGGAAAACATTATCAAGTTAAGTGATGTTGAGTGGTCTGCTGATGATGACATTATCGGACAGATAAGGTTCGAGATGAAGGAGGCTGGAAAGTTTGCCAAGGTTTCGGTTAAGCTTTATCTGAATGATGGTTATACGGCGCCTGATATGCCGGAGGAGAATGATATTGATTTCGGGTCGGCAGAATACAAAAGGATGCTTGAAGCTTCACTGGTGAACCTTGGGGATACAAAAAGGCTTGAGAAGGCACTGTGCAAGGCAAGGGCAGGACAGGATGTAACGATTGCATTCATCGGCGGCTCAATAACACAGGGGGCAGGAGCAATTCCAATCAATACGGAGTGCTATGCATATAAGACCTACAAGGCGCTTTGCAGCATGTTCGGTGATGGGGACAACATTCACTATATAAAGGCAGGAGTCGGAGGGACACCGTCCGAGCTTGGAATGATAAGATACGAGAGGGATGTCCTCAGAAATTTTACCGTGCAGCCGGATATAGTAGTTGTCGAGTTCGCGGTGAATGATGCGGGCGATGAGACGAACGGTGTATGCTATGAGTCACTTGTCCGAAAGATTCTGGTGTCGGAAAATGAACCTGCTGTGGTACTGCTGTTCGCTGTATTTTCGGACGATTATAACCTTGAGGAGAGGTTAAGACCGGTAGGCTTCAACTATAAGCTTCCGATGGTAAGCGTGAAGGAGTGCGTAGTACCGCAGTTTTATGATGCCTCAAGAAGAATTATCACTAAGAATCAGTATTTCTATGATTGCTTTCATCCGACGAATGCCGGACATAAGGTCATGGCAGACTGTCTGGGCACACTTTTTGAGAAAGTGGACATTAAAGCGCAGAAGGCTCTTGAAACAGCAGGTGGGGATTTGAATGAAGCACTTAAAGCTATCGGAGATACCGCTTTTGACAATGAGAGTGTTGCACCGCATTACGGAAAGAGCTTCGAGAAGGTGGAACTCTTTGACAGGCAGAATCTTCCGGCAATGGATATTGTGTGGAATTTCGACATGGGCGGCTTCAACCGTATCGATGAGGAACTCCAGTGCGTTGAGATGGACATGAACATTGAAACAACACCGGAATTCCCATATAATTGGAAGCATGACAGAAGTGGACGCGCGATGGAGTTCGATATAAAGTGCCGTTCGCTCATTATGATTAACAAGGATTCAGCCTCAGCGGATGCCGGAAAGGCGGAGGTGTTCGTGGATGGGGAGAAGGTTCTTACGGCGGACCCTAGAAAGAATGGCTGGACACACTGCAATCCACTTATCTGCTTTTCGGACAGGGAGCAGGCACTCTACCATGTTGAGGTAAGGATGGCGGCAGGTGATGAAAACAAGGATTTCACAATCCTTGGCTTCGGAGTTGTTAGGTAAACATATATGAATTGGGGAATGAGAGTGAGAAGAGAAGGTATATTGAGAAAAGGTACAATGGCGGTAACAGCCATAACGATAGCGGCGGCATTGGCGATGTCAGGGTGTGCCGCAGGTGCGGGCACACAGGATGGCATTTCCACAGAGGCAACAGGCGAAACGCAGACACAAACGCCTGAGGAGACTCTTTCGCAGGAGGCAGAAACACAGGATACAGCAGCACAGGAGCAGACAACCTCACAGACTTATGAGTTTGAGCAGGGGCTATATGAGTTTTATAAGGATGATTTCATGGTTGGAGTTGCGCTTCCTAGCAGCATTGTAAAGAATGAGGGAAAGAAGCTTCGAGCAACCATACTTGACAATTTTAACAGCATGACATGTGAGAATGAGATGAAGCCGGATGCGCTTCTTGATAAGGCGGCATGTCAGGCGAATCTTGAGGAGACATACACCAACCCTGTTGTGAAGTTCGACAGTTGTGCTCCGGCGATTAAGTTTGCGCTGGATAATGGGATTAAGATAAGACTTCACACACTTGTATGGCACAGCCAGACACCGAACTGGTTTTTCACGGAGGACTACACGGATAATGGAACTCTTGTTTCGAGGGACGTTATGCTTGCGAGAATGGAAAATTACATAAAGACGGTTCTCACTTATTTTGATGAGAACTATCCGGAGCTTATATATGCGGTTGACGTCTGTAACGAGGCGTTTGATACAGGTGACGGTGATGAGGACGGCATCCGCATGAAAAAGAACAAGTGGTACGATACAGTGGGAGCGGATTACTATTATCAGGCGTTCGTGTTTGCGAGAAAATATGCCCCTGATTATATGAAGCTTTTCTACAATGACTATGGCTGTATGTATAAGGTTGACTCAATCCTCACACATCTGGCTCAGGCTAAGGAGGAAGGACTTATAGACGGCATTGGAATGCAGTCACATCTTAGTATCACAGATGACATTCACTTCAAGTACCTTGGAGCGGTAAAAAAATTCTGTGAGGCAGGCTATGAGGTGCAGATAACGGAGCTTGATATCGGAATGGACGAAAAGACGGACAGCAATATCAAGACACAGGGAAGAAAATACAAGGTACTTTTCAGTGGACTTAAGGAGCTTAGGGAAGCGGGCTATAACATAACAAGCGTGACAGTATGGGGAATCAATGACAAGAACACATGGAGAAGCGGTGAGTATCCGCTGCTCTTTGATGAGAAGAATGAGCCTAAGCCGGCGTATGCGGGGGCGATGCTGTACGATAAGATTCCGGCGGTGGAGTGATGATTAGATAATTGCGAAACTCTATTTGTATCAGCCGTACGTTGTGCAATTTTGCTAGTACCCTTCCGGACACGTTCTCACTCCTTGAAACCAGTAGCGGTACATAAGCGGCTAAAATACAGCCGCTAAATACCGACTGTTTTCAAAAGGTCCGGCATTGTACTAGTAAAATTACACAACTGTTTACCGTAAAATTTGAGTTTCGCAATTATCTAAATGATTATAAGGAAGATAAGGAGAAGGTATATGGGTTTTTCGATAGTGGATGGTGGAAAGACTGTTCCTATTCTTGTTGAGCGAGAGTCTTTTAGCGGAATAAGAAGGATTGCAGGTGTGCTTGCTGACGATATATGTTCGGTGTGCCGGAAAAGACCTGAGGTCATAGATGAGAGCGGCTTGGAAAATTATACCGGGAAAGAGCTTGTGATATGTGCGGTATATGGTCACAGCGATATACTTTCAAGGCTTGAAAGGGATGGAAAGTTCAATCCGGAGTGTATAGCAGAAAAGTGGGAGGTGTATACCACATTTCTTGTCGAGGCACCATTTGACGGAGTGGACAGGGCGCTTGTGATAGCAGGAAGCGACAAGAGAGGCACAATCTATGGAATGTTCGCACTTTCGGAGTACATCGGGGTGACGGCGTTTGAGTATATGGGCGATGTAAGGCCTGTAGAAAAGAAGAGTATTGCAATTGGGGAGGATTTCTTTGCGGTGTCCAAGGAGCCAAGTGTGAAGTACAGAGGCTTCTTCATAAATGACGAGTGGCCATGCTTTGGCAACTGGGTGTGTGAGCATTTCGGAGGCTTTAACGCGAAGGCATATGAGAAGATATTTATTTTCCTCCTTAGAATGAAGGGAAATTACATGTGGCCGGCAATGTGGAGCGCCTCTTTTCCACTGGACGGACCGGGAAGTGCCAACGAGGAGCTGGCGGATGAGCTGGGTGTTGTCATGGGATATTCCCACCATGAGCCATGCTTAAGGGCAAGCGAGGAGTGGGACAAGGTAAGAGGCGAAGGGACGAAGTACGGCAATGCGTGGAACTATGCGACCAACAGGGAAGGGCTTATCAATTACTGGAAGGATGCTCTTATAAGGAGCGGAAGGTACGATAATCTTATCACGATTGGCATGAGAGGTGAGCGTGACACGTCGATGCTGGGTGATGACTCAAGTATCCGCGATAATGTGGAGCTGTTAAAGGAGATTATCACCAAGCAGAAGGAGCTTATAAATACCTATGTCAAGCCGTACAGGGACAAGCCGCCGATGCTGCTGGCACTGTATAAGGAAGTGGAGCAGTACTATTACGGCGATGAGGAAAATGAGGGCTTGTGCGAGTGGAGTGAGCTCGACGATGTGATATGTATGCTGTGTGAGGATAACTTCGGTTATACGAGAACACTTCCTACCGAAAGGATGAGAAATGCCGGAAAGAGGTTCGGAATGTACTATCATCTTGACTACCACGGGGGTCCTGTTTCGTATGAATGGGTCGATTCAACACCATTTTCGCTTATATGGGAGCAGATGAGTCAGGTGTACGATTCGGGCATAAGGGATGTATGGATAGTTAATGTCGGTGATTTGAAGTTCCACGAAGTACCGCTAAGCTACTTTATGTCCATGGCATACGATTATGACAGGTGGGGAAGCTCCAATAAGGACAGCTATCACCAGTATATTGAAAAGTGGAGCAGTGAGAATTTCCCGGCTGCGGATTCCTTTACCAGAAAAAAGATTGATTTTGTCCTTAATGAGTATATAAAAATCAACTATTTAAGACGTCCTGAATCGCTCAATCCACAGATTTATGATGGCTGCAGCTTTAACGAGGCAGCAGAGCTTTTAAAAAGGGTTGACAGGGTCTGTACCTGTGCAAGGGAAGTGTATAATATCCTTGACAGGAAGGATAAAGAGACATTTTACAGCATGGTATACTACCCGGCAATGGCGTCTATGAATAATGTGAAGCTTAATCTGTGTGCGTCGCTGAATCATCATTATGCTTCACAGGGCAGAAGGATTGCAAATAAGTACAGGAAGCTTGCAGAAAACTGTATGGCAATCGACAAGGAATATATAAATGAGTTTTCTGAATTTATGGATGGCAAGTGGAATGGAATGCAGCTTGCTTCTCATATAGGCTTTACAAAATGGAATGAGGATGGGTGCAGAATGCCGGTTCTGTGCGAGGTATATCCGGTTGATGGCTTCAGAATGAATGTATCGAGGAGCGATGAGCCTGCATTGTATGACAAGGTCTATGGGGCACCGAGGGTTATGACCATAGATGATTTCCTATATCCGGGTGAGAACAATGTGCGGATTGAGATTGCAAACGATGGAAGGGAGGTTCTCAGCTATACAATAACAGGAAACGGAATGGAGCTTCCTGAGTGGCTTAAGCTCTCCGGCACCGAGGGGGAAGTGGAGGACCTTGCAGAGGTTGAGATATCGGTGGACAAGAGTCTGTTATGTGAGGCCTGTGAGAGCAGGGCTTCACTTAGGATATCGGACGGTGTTACAACTGTGATTGTCGATATCAGGGCTAAGGGTGAAAGTAAGGAGAGCGTAGCGGACGGATGTGTATTCACGGCACAGAAAAATACAACAATTATCAGGGCAGACCACTATTACAGACTGGACAATACACAGGCAGAGCTTAAGGTGCTTGCTGATTACGGAAAATACGGCGCGGGCTTGAAGGCATTTCCGGTGACCTTTAAAGCCGGGAATTATGAGGAGGCACCGCGTGTGACCTACTGCTTCGATGTGGAAAAGCCGGCTGAATATGTAATCCGGTTCTTTATGACACCATCGAATCCTTTCATAAAGGGAAGGGCATTTACACTAGCATATTCCATTCAGACAAAGGAGGAATATGATAGTGCACAAAACCAGAAAGTCCATGATGTCGAGGTGCTTCCTAAGGATTACAGAGCAGGGGAGAACTCAGATATCCGCTGGTGTGAGGGTGTGCTTTCACAGATAAGGACAGCAGATGTAAAAGAAGGTCTTGAAAGGGGAAGATATATGCTCACAGTGTACGCGATGGAGCCTGGAATGGTGTTACAGCAGATTGGTATTTATTGTGACGGAGGCGAAAGTAAAAGGTCATACCTTGGCAGAAAAGAGACTGAGTATATAGGAAAATAAAAAGCTTTACGATAATAGAAATAGTATTTGTTATTTTTGTGTGGGCTTTATGAAATGCCAATACATGAGTTTGTTGCAGGAGGAATACAGTGATTAATCCACTTTTAATGAGCGATTTTCCTGAGCCGGATGTTATACGCGTCGGGGATATATATTATATGCTCTGTACAACCAAGCATTTTATGCCGGGCGGCGTCATATTAAAATCGTATGATTTAATGAACTGGGAGATTATAAGCTATATTTTTGATAAGCTCGAGAGCACACCGAAGCAGACGATGCAGGGAGAGCAGAGCTTCTATGGGCATGGCATGGATGGAGGCTGCCTCAGATATCATAATGGTTTGTTTTATGCATGTTTTTGTTCAGATTATATGAATTATGCGTACCTGTATACCGCCGAACATGCCGAAGGACCATGGAATGTGCACAGAATAAATCAGGAAATATACGGCTGTTCGATTTTGTTTGATGATGATGGCAGGGTGTATATGGTATATGGCTATAGGAATATATATATTCAGGAGATGAAGCCGGATTTGTCTGATTTTCTTGAGGGAGGATTATTCAAAAAGATACTTGCAAGTGATGAACCTGCATATGTGTATTACAACGGAAGCCATATACATAAGATTAACGGAAGATATTATATAAGTGTTATGAACTGGCCGAAGAAGTACAATGCCCTTAGGACACAATACTGTTTTTGGTCAGATACCATTGACGGCGATTTTACCGGTGGTGTTGCAATGTGTACGGATAATGGCTACAATTATCAGGGAGTTGCCGGCGGAGGCTTTGTCGATACACCGGAGGGGGACTGGTATTCAATGCTTTTCCAGGATCGCGGAGCTGTGGGAAGAATGCCTGTGCTGGTGCCTGTGAGCTTTAAGAACGGAGTGCCTGTATTTGCGGGCGGTAAAAAGTTCATTCCTGAATTTACGGTTAAGAGTACAAGACCGGATTATGTGTATGAGCCTGTTGTGACATCGGATAATTTTGATTATGCAAAGGATGACATCGGCAGATATATTATCAAAAAACAGTGGCAGTGGAATCATGAGCCGGCGGATAAGCTGTGGTGGATTAATGATATCGGAGGCTTCTGCATAAAGACTGGAAAGATAAGCACGAATCTTATTCAGGCGCGTAATACCTTGACGCAAAGGTGTATTCAGCCGTACACGGACGTGTCTGTAGAGCTAAATGTGGATGCTTTGAAAGAAGGCGATTGTGCAGGATTATGTCTGCTTCAGGGTTGTTATGGATTCATTGGGGTTACGAAAGAGCTAAACAGGTATTATCTCGTAGTGGTAACAAGAGATCTTGATGAGAATTCGATGGCGGAGGTACTGCCTGATTATATGCCGGGAACTCTTCAGGAAAAAATATTACTTGAAACAACTGTTGTGAACCTGAGAATTAAAGCAGATTTTGACGATATGGTGGATACGGCACAGTTCTATTATAAAAAGAATGGTGAGTATGTACAGGTTGGAGGAAAGCATAATCTGTACTACAAGGTGGATCACTTCACAGGCTGCCGTGTCGGACTTTTCAATTATGCCACGCGTGAAATAGGAGGACATGCCGAGTTTAACAGATTCAGATACAGAATGTCTGCGGCCGGCAAGGCATAATCAAAGCAGGAAAAGGACTGTAAAAATTATAATTCTTTAAATATGAAAGCTGGCATACCGGGACAGTCTCAGTATGCCAGCTTTCCTCTTGCTGCGGGAGACTTGGAGCGGTACTCACTTGGAGTACATCCGGTCTCCTGTTTGAATATTCTGTTAAAAGTAGAGATACTGGAAAAGCCTGCTTGAAGGGCGATTTCAGTGATTGAAAGTTCTTCGTTGCACAGAAGTGTCTGTGCAGCCTTTATACGTCTGTGTGTGAGGTAGTCGCAGAACGTAAAGTTAGTATATTGCTTAAAAAGTCTTGAAAAGTGAAATTTGCTGAAGCCTATCTCGTCCGCTATATTCTCCAAGGTCAGGTCTTCCATATAATGCTCATCTATGTAATCCATAAGCTCAGTGAATTTTTTGACATATTTTTTCTGGCTCTCAACACGGCTCGGATTCTCGTCATTAAAGGAATTGACGTGGTTGTATCCGAGCTTGACAAGCATCTGAATGAGAAGTGAATAGATGGTTAAATCCGCAAATTCATTCTTGTTAAAGTACTCGTTTCTTATCTGGACAAAACATTGGTATATGTCTTCATATACATAAGGAAAATTCTCTTTACATATATGAAGAGGCTGTGCGTAGATAGTCTGTATTGACGAATATCCTTTAATTTTTGATATAAGGCTTATATCAAAGAGAAAGATGAAGCGTATGCCGCTCTCGGGAGCAATAAGCCTGTGCAGTTCGTTAGGCGGTATGATTAACAGTTCTCCCGGCTGTATAGTATAAGTCTCTCCCTTAATCACAACCTGATAATGGTTCTCGACGGGCATTATGACTTCCATAGCATTGTGCCAGTGTTCGTCATAGCTTACAGTCTGCTCGTTATACCATACTCTGATAGAAGAACTCTGCTTGAACTGGACAACCTCTTCCTTATTATTGGTATGGCGTTCTCCGCTGTAATCTTCGTTAGCTGTATAATAATCAAGATAGTTTCTCTTAAATTGTGCTTTTGCCATGTTCCCCCTCCATAGTTAAGCAGATAATAAAACCTGATAATTTCAGATTAGGCTATTGGTACTTTTTGTCTATATCAGCCTTGCAATTATGGCAAAAAGTAATAAATATGCATAAAAACCGTGAAGCTATTGTATATATAGAAGTATCATATACATGAAAAACATTGTCATATTTTGCTTTTTTTGCTAATATGAAAAAGATAAAAAGGCAAAATTCGGTTATTAATGCCTATAAATAATACCTCATTTTGCCTTAATTTGCAAGCTGTATAGTTAAAATGCATAAAAAAGCATGCAAATATATGCGGGTTTAAGCAAAAAGTGAGGAAAGGATAGCAACATATAGTAAGCAATAAATGATATGTGGGGCTATAATGTCTATAATGACACAAGAAGTTAGGAGATGGGGCATTCAAAATGAAAGATTCTACAAAGAAACTATTGATATGGGTTGGACTTATTCTTGGAATTGTAGCTATATGTCTTGTTCTGAATTTGACAAAGACTTCGAATTTTCATGACAAGTACGATGGCTATGATTTGTCCGTTGATACAGATGGAGCTAAGAGGGAAGGAACCTACACACTGTATCTGAACGCACACAGCGGTGCGGCAAGGCCGAAACAGAATATAGAGGTTGATGTTACCTCTTATATTGAGGCGGAGGACGCTAAGGTGACCGATGAGTACGAAGGTGCAGATAAGGCATTGTACACCGGAAACGATTCCAAGGTGACCTGGGAGGTAGACGTTCCGGAAGCAGGCTTTTACAATGTTTATCTTGAGTACATGACAGTGAAGTCAAGAGGCGTGGCAATAGAGAGAGCTTTCTATGTCAACGGTGAACTTCCTTTTCAGGATGCCTCAGATATGACCTTCTTAAGAATGTGGGCAGACGCCTCAGAGCCGCGTGTAGATAACCGTGGTAATGAGATAAGACCTACACAGACAGAGGTCTATGACTGGCAGAGCTCATACCTTAAGGATAAGATGGGATATGTGGCTGAACCGTATCAGTTCTACTTTGAAAAGGGAAAGAATACAATAACACTTGAAGCCGTGAACGAGCCTATGGTGTTAAGAAAGCTTGATATCGTGGCAGTTGAGGATGAGTTTACATACGCCGATTATACAGCGGCACAGACCGGTACGAAGGCGGCAGGCAGCGGACTTGACTATGTACAGATTGTACAGGGTGAGGATTCGACAGTGAGGTCTGAGTCATCACTCTATGCAAAGTATGACAGGGCTTCCGCCATCACCAAGCCGTACAGCATAACAAAGACAATTCTCAACTATATAGGTGGTGAGGCATGGAGAAATCCGGGACAGTGGATTGAATGGAATGTTGAGGTTCCGGAGGATGGCTGCTACCATCTGTGCATAAAGGGAAGACAGAATTATGACAGAGGTAATATTTCTTACAGAAGCCTTTCTATAGATGGGGAAGTCCCATTTGATGAGATGAAGCAGGTGGCATTCAGGTTCGGAAATGACTGGGAGAGCTTAGTGCTTTCAGATGAGAATGACAAGCCGTATTCCTTCTACCTGACAGAGGGAACCCATACAGTGAGACTTGAAGCAACACTTGGGAACATGGGTATGATTCTGGAGGAACTGAGTGATTCCACCTTCCGTCTCAACCAGATATACAGAACACTTCTTGTATATACAGGAGCAACACCGGATCAATACAGAGATTACAATATTGATCAGGTATATCCTGAAATTATGGAGGCTATGTCACTTGAGTCTAAGAGACTTTACAAGATAGTAGATGAGGTTGTAGAGACCACAGGACAGAAGGCAGACAAGATTGCCAGTGCACAGACACTTGCACAGCAGCTTGAGCGTTTCTGTGAAAAGCCGGAGAAGATAACCCTTGAGTTTACAACCTTCAAGGAGAATATTTCAGCACTTGGTTCTGCGATACTCAGCATGTCTGAGACCAAGCTTGATATCGACTACATAGCAGTATATGGGGAGAATGCCAGGTTGGATAAGGACAAGAGCAATTTCTTCAAGAAGGCGGCACATGAGGTCAAGTCCTTCTTCGCCTCATTCTTTATCGACTATGACGCAGTCGGTGATGTCTATGCCGATGAGAGCAACACCGTCAAGGTATGGGTACTTACGGGCAGAGATCAGGGTACAATACTTAAGAGTATGATTGATGATACCTTCACACCGGCTACAGGCATCCCGATCAATGTTGAGATTGTCGGTGCAGATGCACTTCTCAATGCGGTTGTCGCAGGAAACGGACCGAATGTGGTTCTTTCGGTAGGAGCCGGACAGCCTGTTGACTTTGCTCTTCGTAATGCGGTGGAGGATCTCACACAGTTCGCTGATTATGAGGAAGTACTTAAGGAATTTGCTCCAAGCACATACAGACAGTACACGTTGGATGATTCATTGTATGCTCTTCCTGAGACACTTTTCTACAATGTAATGTTCTATAGAAAGGATGTACTTGAAGATCTTGAGCTTAAGGTTCCACAGACATGGAAGGAGCTTATAGAGATGCTTCCGACAATTCAGGGTAATAACCTTTCGGTAGGTATTCCTACAGCAGCCGGAAGCTCAGGAAGCGCTGCGGCAAGTACAGCAGTTGCCTCAGCACAGGCAGACCTTTCAATGTATTTCACACTTCTGTACCAGCAGGGTGGAGACTTGTACAACGATAAGGGGACACAGACCATAGTCAACAATGAAGCAGGTGTAGCCGCTTTCAAGGAGTATACTAAGTATTTTACTGATTATGGTATTCCGGTCATATATGATTTTGTAACACGTTTCCGTTCAGGCGAAATGCCAATCGGAATTGCCAACTTTACAACATATAACACATTGGTGGTATCCGCACCTGAGATTGCAGGCCTCTGGGATTTCACACTTGTACCGGGAACGGAAAAGACCGATGAGAACGGCAATTCCTATATTGACAGGTCAGCCTTTGTATCGGGTAGTGCAACAATGATGTTAAAGACAGAGGATGAGAAGCTTAAGCAGTCGGCATGGGAGTTCATGAAGTGGTGGGCTTCGTCTGATACACAGGTAAGATTCGGACGTGAGATAGAAGCACTTCTTGGTTCCTCCGCACGATATGCGACAGCTAACATGGAGGCAATCAAGCAGCTTTCATGGAGTGCCTCAGACATTGAGATACTTGAGGAACAGTTAAGCTATACAGTGGGTATCAGGGAGGTTCCCGGTGGATATTACACAGGACGACATATCTCTAATGCCTGCCGTAAGGTTATAAATGAAAAGACAGACCCGCGTGAAACAATAATTGATTACTCAATAAAGATTGACGAAGAGCTCACAAAGAAACGTAAAGAGTTCGGTCTTCCGTTAGAATAGGGGGTGAGGAATTGAATTATCTACAGAAATATTTTACAGTAAAAAAATTTAATTTTCAGGTTAATTTAAAGAAAGCCAGGAAAAGCAAAATGTGTTATGCATTCCTTGCCCCGTATGCGATATTGTTTTTCATGTTCAATATCCTTCCGGTACTTGCTTCAATCTTTTTCAGCTTTACATACTATAACGTGCTTGAGCCGCCGAAGTTCATCGGACTTGACAACTACATTAACCTGATTCTTGAGGATGATGTATTCCTCACAGGTGTTAAGAACACATTTCTGATTGCGGTCATCACAGGGCCGCTGGGATACCTGATGTCATTCTTCTTTGCATGGCTTATCAATGAGCTGCCAAGATGGATAAGAACAATCGCGGTAATCGTATTCTACGCACCATCAATCGCAGGAAACATATTCGTCATCTTCTCTGTGTTCTTCAGAGGTGATGCTTACGGATATGTAAACGGATTCCTTATGAAGGTCGGAATCATAGATGAACCTATTCTGTGGCTTGTAAATCCGACATATATGCTTCCGATATGTATGATAGTCATACTGTGGATGTCACTTGGTACAGGATTCCTCTCATTTGTTGCCGGACTTCAGGGCGTTGACCGCTCACAGTTCGAAGCCGGATATGTGGATGGTATCAGAAACAGATGGCAGGAGCTGTGGTACATTACACTTCCGAACATGAAGCCTATGCTTATGTTCGGTGCCGTTATGGCAATCACACAGTCATTTGGCGTAGCTGATGTAACAATGACACTCTGTGGTTTCCCAAGTACGGATTACGCAGCACGAACAGTCGTAACACATCTTATTGACTATGGTTCGACGAGATATGATATGGGTTATGCGTCAGCAATCGCTACTTTATTGTTTATAGTAATGATTCTTTGCAATAAGGTGATTCAGAAGCTTCTCAACAGAGTTGGTACCTGATAGGCGGTATAGCTTTTGAATAAACTTATTAAGGAAGGTATGAGTATCAATATGAGCAAAAAGAAAATAGACGGTGTACCAAAAAAACACAGATTTAAACTTAAAAAGAGAAAGCCCAACAGGTCTAGGGCAGGTGATTTCTTCCTCTACCTTTTCCTGTTCCTGGTTGCAGTAATAATGGTTTTCCCACTTGTATTTGCAGTCAGCAGTGCACTTAAACCGCTGGAGGAGCTGTTCATGTTCCCTCCTAAGATATTTGCGAGAAACCCAACACTGGATAACTTCGCAGACCTTTTCGTCACAATGGGTAAGTCATGGGTTCCGTTTACAAGGTATTTCTACAATACATTGTTTATCACGGTTGTAGGTACTGCGGGACACCTTATCATAGCTTCAATGGGAGCGTTCGTGCTTGCGAAGTATGATTTCCCGGGCGGAAAGACATTCTTCAGAATCGTAGTTGTGGCAATCATGTTCAACGGATATGTAACAATGATTCCTAACTACCTTATACTTAGCAGGCTTCACCTGATTGATTCACACTGGGCAGTTATTATTCCGGCATTCTCATCGCCGATGGGACTCTTCCTTATGAAGCAGTTCATGGATGGACTTCCGATGTCGCTTGTAGAAGCCGCAAAGATTGACGGAGCGAGTGAATGGAAGGTATTTTCAAGGATAGTAATGCCTAACGTAAAGCCTGCATGGCTCACACTTATAATCTTCTCAGTCCAGAATCTGTGGAACAACAGAGCTTCTACATACATCTACACAGAGAAGAGAAAGACTCTTGTGTATGCACTTCAGCAGATACAGAGCGGTGGTGTGGCAAGAACGGGCCAGATGGCAGCAGTCAGTGTTATCGTAATGATAGTGCCTATTATAGTATTTATCCTCTCTCAGAGTCAGGTGCTTGAGACAATGGCAAGCTCAGGAATTAAAGAATAGGAAAGGGGAGAGACTGATTATGAAAAAAAGATTCGCCCGAATAATAGCAGTTATGCTATGTGCAGTTACAATATTAGTAATGACTCCCGTTGCCGTCCTTGCCAGTGAGGGTTACACCTACAATTACGATTGGTGGGGGGATGTACAGTATTCACCGGATGCTTATTCGGTGGTCGGTGTGTATACACTGAGCTCATTTGGTCTTAATGAGAAGCTTAACAAGCCACAGGGTTTATTTGTAAGCGGAGACAGGATTTATATATGTGATTCGGGAAACAACAGAATTATTGAGATTAAGAGAACATCCGGGACGAAGTTTGAGCTTGTGAGAATAATTGATGAGTTCAAGGGAGCTGAGAACAATACCTTCAACTATCCTACAGACCTTGCGGTTTCGGAGGATGGAAACATCTTTATAGCAGACCAGAACAATGGAAGAGTGTTAAAGCTTGACAAAGACCTTAACCTCTTACTCACCTTCACAAAGCCGACGGATGCGACCTTTGACCAGTCACTTGATTTTCTCCCGGCTAAGATTACGGTTGATACGGCAGAAAGAGTTTACTGCGTTGCAACTAACGTCAACAAGGGACTTATAAAGTATGAGCCGGATGCAGTGTTTTCCGGTTTCGTTGGTGCTGCTAAGGTAACATATGATTGGTCGGATTACATCTGGAAGAAATTCGCTACAAAAGAGCAGAGAGCTCAGATGGAATCTTTCGTGCCTACAGAGTATGACAATGTATATATGGACTATGAAGGCTTCATATATGTATGTACAACGAATGTAGCAGAGGCAGATATCAAATCAGGAAAGACTGATGTTGTAAGAAGACTCAATCTTATGGGAAATGACATTCTCATAAGAAACGGAAACCTGAATATCATAGGTGATGTCGAGTGGGATAATGCAGGCGGCTACAATGGACCATCGATGATTACCGATATAACAGCACTTGATAATGACACCTATGTGCTGCTTGACAGAGTCAGGGGCAGATTATTCTCCTATGATGATCAGGGAAATCTGTTATATGCCTTCGGAGGAAACGGAAATATCGATGGATGTTTCAGACAGCCTGTGGCAATTGACCACATGGGGCATGACCTTATAGTGTTAGATTCTCTTGACAGCAGCATAACGGTATTCACTCCTACAGAGTACGGCAATGACATCTATGATGCAATTGAGCTTTTCAAGGCGGGAAAATATGATGAGTCCGGTGCTGCATGGAGAGAAGTGTTAGACCAGAATGGTAACTATGACAGGGCTTATATCGGAATAGGAAGAGCGCTTATAGGCGACAAGAATTATAAGGAGGCACTTCCGTATTTCAAGCTCAAGTGGGATGATGACAATTATTCCAAGGCGTTTAAACAGTACAGAAAGCAGTGGGTTGAGGAGCATATAGTTGTAATATTCATCGTATTCTTCGCTATACTCATTGTACCTATTGCGGTTGGAAGGGTTAAGCGCATAAAGTATGAGATCGATACTTCTGAGGCATTCAGATTCGATAATGCACAGAAGCTTAATAAAAAGAAGAAACAGGAGGGATGAAGATGCTTGCAAAATTGAAGGACAAAGAGACCTGGCGTCGATACTTTGGCTCTCTTAAATTTGCTCTTTACTGTACCACTCATCCCCTGGACGGCTATTGGGATTTGACACATGAAAAGAGAGGAACGATAGCGGCGGCGAACACGATACTGGTGCTGACCCTCATCACAAGAATATTGAAGCTGCAGTACACGAGCTTCATATTCAATCAGGTATACTGGCCGAAGGTCAATATTTTTCTTTACCTTGCCGGCATCCTGTTCCCACTTGCATTGTGGTGCGTGGGAAACTGGGGACTGACAACCTTGTTCGACGGTAAAGGAACACTCAGACAGGTGTACATGGCAACCTGCTACGGAATGACACCTTATCCACTTATACAGCTTCCGATGATTCTTTTCAGCAATGCAATCACAAGTGATGAGGGTGCATTCTACATAGTATTATGTACGATATCACTTATATGGGCGGTACTCCTTATTATATCCGCAATGATACAGATTCACGAATACAAGCTTGGCAAGACGATTCTTTTCACATTTGCAACATTGCTGTCAATGCTTGTCATGGTTTTCATACTGCTCCTGTTTTTCAGTATGATAAGTCAGGGAATAGCTTACTTTGTATCTCTTGCAAGAGAAATAATGTATAGAATTTAGAAAGAAAAGCATTAGAGGCAGGTCAGATGCGGAAATGAGGAGACAATGAAAAATAAAGTTAAATCAGATGCAGCTAAGGCAGCAATCAGAAAAGGTATAATAACCACCACTGTGGTTGTGGTGGTTGCAGCGATTATCGGCATCGGCGTATGGGCTATAGGTCATTTCTCCAAATCAGATGAGGAGGACAGAGTAGTTCTTGCAAAGAAATATGAGGGTCCTGATAAAGATTATGTTCTGGAGAATGACAATCTGGTACTTACGGTAAGCTCCGATACATCGCAGTTTTCGGTTTACAATAAGAATACGGGAAAGACATGGTATTCTAATCCACAGGACAGGGCGGATGATAATATTGCTCTTCCTGTAGACAGGGATAAGCTAGGAGCCACGCTGCTTCTTACCTACAGTACAAAGAATGGTGTAGACACATTGTTTGACAATTATACATACAGCATGAAAAACCAGATGTATGATATTGAGCAGGGTGATGACTACATAAAGGTAATGTATTCGATAGGAAATGTTGAGAAGGAATTCGTGATACCTCCGGCGATAACCGCTGAGAACATGGATAAGCTCCTTGCAGCCTTGGAGAAGAAAGAGGCGACCAAGATACTTGATTATTACAAGGACTATGACATCAACAATCTTGGAAAGAAGGATAATAAGGAGGAGCTTCTTGAGAGATATCCGATACTTGAGACAGAGCCTATATATGCACTCAGAGGCACAACCAAGGATAATATGAAGGGCAAGCTTGAGGAGTACTTTGAAAAGGCTGGTTATACAACAGAGGACTGGGAGAGGGATAAGCTCCTTGATACCTCCGTATCCGTATCGGCAAAGCCGGTATTCAACATCAGCATAATATACAGGCTCGAAGGAAATGACCTTGTTGCAGAGCTTCCTTTTGAGGAGATGGAATACAAGGAAAGCTATCCTATATACAATATAGCAGTGCTCCCTTACTTCGGAGCGGCAGGTCTTGAGGATACAGGCTTTATGGTGGTTCCTGAAGGCGGTGGTGCGATAATTGATTTCAATAACGGAAAGGTTACACAGAATTACTACTACGCTAATCTCTATGGCTGGGATATGGCACAGGAGAGAAAGGCTGTAGTACATGATACGGATGTGTATTTTAATACATTCGGAATATCAAAGAATGAAGATTCGTTTATATGTATACTTGAGGATGGAGTATCATACGGTGCAATCCAGGCGGATATAAGCGGTAAGATAACCAGCTACAACTCAGTATATGCGGTATACAATGTCCTTCATAGAAATCAGTATGATGTAAGTGACAGAACAACAACAGCAATGTTCGTATATGAGGATTCGCTTCCGGCGGAGAGCATTGTACAGAGATACAGATTCATTGATGAAGATGATTATGTCTCTATGGCGAAGGAATACGGTGAGTATCTCACAGATAAATATGCAGGATATCTTACGGAAAACGATGACACACAGGCACCCGTGAACATAGAGATACTTGGTGCGGTCGACAAGATTAAGCAGGTATTCGGAGTTCCGGTATCCAAGCCGTTGAAGCTTACAACCTACAATGAAGCACTTGACATAATAAGCGAGCTCTATGAAAAGGGCATGACGAATATGTCGGTGAAGCTTACAGGCTGGATGAACGGTGGTGTAAGGCAGAATGTGTTAAAGCATGTGAAGCCTATCTCGGAGCTGGGTTCTAAGAAGGAGTTGAAGAAGCTTATAAGCAGCACCTCAGGTCTTGGCATCGACTTCTATCTTAACGGTGTGACCAACTATGAATATGACAGTAATATATTTGACGGATTTATAGAGTTCAGGGATTCCGCAAAATATATAAGCAAGAAGAGAACGGCGCTGTACGAGTATAGCACAATCTCCTACGGACAGGAGAAGTGGAAGGATGGCTACCATCTTTTGAAGGCTTCCCTTATCTGGGATAATGCGGACACACTTGCGAAGACCGCCGAGAAATATGGAGCAGGAATTTCATTTGAGGATTACGGACGTGACCTTTCATCAGATTTCAATAAGGAGGAGCTGGTCACAAGACAGGAATCACTTATAAAGCAGGTCGGGCAGCTTAAGACCTATAAGGATTCCGGAAAGCAGATAATGATTAACAGGGGTAACGATTATGCGATAGCCTATGCGGACATAGTCACGAATATGGAACTCATGGGAAGCAACTATAGCATTATCGACAGATTCATTCCATTCTACCAGATAGCAATACATGGACTTGTAAATTACACAGGTGAGTCGTTAAATCTTGCTCAGGACTACACTGATGAGCTGTTAAAGTCCGCTGAGTATGGAGCGGGTCTTTCATTCACATTCATGGATGAATCTTTATTCGCATTGCAGTCGACATACTACACCAGGTATTTCGGAGCCGACTACAATGCATGGGGCGAGAAGGCAGTTGAGATATATACAAGATACAACAATGAGCTTGGCAATGTATTTAACCAGAGGATTGTAAATCACAGCTTTGAGTCTGATACATTGACATGCACGACATACGAGGACGGAACAAAGGTATATGTAAATTATGGCTATATGGATGATAAGACGGCTGATAACCATACCGTTCCGGCAAGGGATTACCTTGTAGTAAAATAGTCAGAAAGGAGAGAACAATAATGAAGAAACAATCAAAGGTAAGTGGTCTTCAGAAACGAAAAGCGGTTGCCGGATATCTGTTTATCCTTCCGTTTATAGTTGGTTTTCTGGCTTTTATGGTAAAACCCTTGATTCAGTCATTGTATATGAGCTTTTGCGAGGTTGAGATAAGCGCCGGCGGATTTAAAATGAATTTCAACGGCATTGCCAATTATATCAGGGCATTCAAGGTAGACCCGGAATTTGTAAGACTTTTGTCGGAGGAGATTTCAAGAATGTTCTTTAACTCTCTGGCAATAATGATATTCAGCTTCTTTGTTGCACTGATACTTAACCAGAAATTCAAGGGAAGAGCTCTTGTAAGAGCAATATTCTTCCTGCCGGTTATCTTATCGTCAGGTGTTATACTTGGTATTGAGACAAACAATGCACTCCTCTCAAGCGTGCAGAGTGCAATTCAGGAAAACACGAACGGTACATCGGTAACGGCAGCAATCCAGAATATACTTACTGTAAACGGAGTAGGTACAAAGGCATTTAAAAAGGTATTCAAGCTTGTAGATGGTATCTATGATGTGGCTATCTCATCAGGTATCCAGATTATCATATTCCTCTCAGGCTTACAGACAATATCCAGCAGCATGTACGAGGCTGCCAAGATAGAGGGCTGTACAACATGGGAATGTCTGTGGAAGATAACCTTCCCGATGGTAAGCTCACTGCTCCTTGTAAACTGGATTTACACAATCGTTGACTTCTGTATGCGTACCGATAATAAGGTTATGGAAAAGATTAGTGACCAGATGATTGTACAGATTAATTACGGTTTTGCTTCTGCTATGTCATGGATTTACTTTATCATAGTAATTGCGATAATCGGTGTAACCTCATTAATTATTTCAAAGGGGGTTTACTACTATGACTAAGACGAAGAGTAATGCAGCTAATGTGGCTAAGCTTGGTTTCTGGGAGAGAAACAAAAGGTCGAACGGATATCTTTTAAAGAAGAAGGCAAAAGCATTCACGATCAGTTTATTGAGAGCAATCCTTCTGTTTGGTATGTGCTTCCTTATATTGCAGCCGATATTCAACAAAATATCAATCAGCTTCATGTCGGAGCAGGATCTGTACAATCCAATGATTATCACGGTACCTGAGCATGTGACACTTGGCAATTATGAGCTGGCTGACAAGTTCATGAACTATTGGAAAACACTTGGAAACACAGTTCTTATTTCACTCACCATAGCGGTTTTACAGATAGCTATATGTACGGTTGTCGGATATGGCTTTGCCAGATTCGATTTCCCGCTCAAGAAGTTCTGGTTTGCATGTGTAATACTTATGATCATCATTCCGCCACAGACGATTTCGACATCCTTGCATCTGCATTTCAGATACTTTGATATCCTTGGAATTATCAAGGCAACGACGGGAAAGACAATCAACCTCAGAGGCTCGGCACTTCCGTATTATCTTATGAGCACCGGCTGTATGGGACTTAAAAACGGTCTTTACATATTTATGATAAGACAGTTCTTCAGAACAATACCTAAGGAGCTTGAGGAGGCGGCTTACGTTGACGGCTGTGGAACCTTCAAGACCTTCGCAACAATAATGCTTCCGGATGCGAAGCCGATACTGACATCCTGCTTCCTGTTCTCGTTTGTATGGCAGTGGACGGACGGCTTCTACACCAACATGTTCCTTGGAAAGATAAGCCTTCTCTCAATGCAGTTAGGACGTATTGCAGACAGGCTTAA
>CAUCXT010000018.1 GCA_958446835.1 uncultured Eubacterium sp. | reverse complement strand
CTTATACATGGGCTTTCCACCTTATCCTTGACAGTGTCATGTGTGAACGCAAGTAAGGATGATGTATTCTTAGTCACAGGAACATTAAGGCTGTACATTGCAAAGCCCATCATCGGTCCACCTGCAATCATCTTCTCCGGCTCACTTATAAAGCCTCCGGCAGCCTCAGCAATCTCAGTATACGGTGTTCCCACATACACAAGAAAGTTTCTCGGATTCTTGACTGCATCACCGGTAACGGTAACGATACGCTTCGTCAGAGGTCTCTTCTCCATGACGGCATTATAAATTGACACTATTGTGTCTACATTATGTACAATACATCCTGCATCCGCCGGAAGCATGGATGAATTAATCTTTCTTTTCGTCACCGCGTATATAAGACAGCGCTCACCACCCTGAGGGTACTTGGTTTTAAGGGTATCGACCACAATCCTTTCCTCACCCTTCGTCTTTTCCTGTAAAAGCTTTATCGCATCCGGCTTATTGTCCTCAACCGCAATGTGGCCTGTCGCCTTCGGGAATATCTGAAGCACAATCTTAAGCCCCTTTATGAGCTTATCCGGCTCCTCTAATATTCTGCGGTAATCAGATGTAAGATACGGCTCGCACTCCGCAGCATTCACAATAATGGTGTCTATATCCCCCTCATTCTTAGGGCTTAGCTTCACATGCGTGGGGAATCCTGCACCACCCATTCCTACAACTCCTGCTTCCTTGACAAGCGCTCTGATCTCACCTGCCTCAAGCTCCTCTATCTTCTTAGTCTGCGGTTCAGCCTCAACAGCCTCATACAAGCCATCATTCTCCACTATAATCGCATTAACCTTCATTCCGGTAGCTGTAAGTCTCGGCTCTATGCTCTTTACCGTTCCTGAAACAGATGAATGGATATTGGCAGATATAAAAGCCTGCCCCTCCGCAATCTTCTGTCCCATAAGCACCCTGTCGCCCTTCGCAACAAGAGGCACAGCCGGAGCACCGATATGCTGTGACAGCATAAAAACCAGCTCTTTTCCGGGCTTTAGTTCTTCGATTGGTGTATCCTTAGACATTGCCTTGCCATCAAAAGGATGAACGCCGCCTTTAAACGTCAACACCGACATACATATTCTTCCTCCTTTTTGTTCTGTGTGCCCAGACCATCGTTCAATTCCGCCTGCAGCACAAATTCAATCAGATTGAATTATCAGAATTATTATATAACAATTGTATGCAAAAAATATAGTCTAAAATTTAACAAAATACTTTATTTAATTAACTTTGGAAATAATATACAAAATAATTTTATATTTTTGTGCTTTTTTTCAGCTCATATTGTATGTTATAATAGTCAAAGATTTACATGCTTTGAAAAAAGAAGATTGTTTTGCCAGGAGGTCATCCGCAATGCTCTGTATAACGAAGGAATTAGACGAAAAAATCGAACGCATTGAATATACGGGATATGAAAAGGACGAGGTTGTATTCTTTGATATAGAAACCACCGGGTTTTCACCTGAAACGACTGTTTTATATATGATAGGCTGCATATATTGCCAGCAGGACAGGCTCATCTGTACCCAATGGTTCGCGGAAAACAAGGACTCACAAAAGGAAGTCCTTATAGCATTTATGGAATTTATCAGTAACTATAAGCTGCTGATATGCTACAACGGCATGGGCTTCGATATTCCTTATCTGCAGAAAAAATGTCACATGTACAGGCTTTCCTACAATTTAGAGCAGTCAAGGGTTCTGGATATTTACAAGCAGATACAGCCATTCCGCTCAGTTTTGCATATTCCTAATCTGAAGCAGAAATCCATAGAGTTATTTTTGGGAATCAATCGTGAGGATAGATATAATGGTGGTGAACTAATAGAAATATATTTAAAATATCTTGAAAACCATTCAAGTGAATATATGAATCTTCTTACGCTCCACAATCGTGAGGACCTCATCGGCATGACCAGGCTGTTGCCTATGCTTTCATATAAGCTTACCTGCAATGGTGGTTTTTACATTGAAGATATACAGAAAATATCATACAACAGCCCTGACCGTGCACCGGGAACCGAGGTTACTTTTCTGCTGCACCTTTCCTGCTCGGTTCCAAAGCGTATCTCCTTCGGAAACGAATCAGCCTTTTTTTCAATGTATGATGCGGCAGCTGCCCTTACGGTAAAAGCCCACACCGATGAACTTAAATTCTTTTATCCTAATTACAAGGATTATTACTATTTACCACAGGAGGATACCGCCATACACAAGAGCGTAGCCTTCTATGTCGACAAGAACTTCCGGACGAGAGCCAAGGCTGCCAACTGCTACAGCAAAAAAACAGGCTGCTTTCTGCCACAGTATGACGAAGTAATCACACCATATTTTAAAATCGATTACTATGACAAAATAACGTATTTTGAATTCACGGATGACTTTAAGAGCAATAATGAATCCGTCAAAAAATACATATTGCACATCATAAACAGCATTATTCAGCAATAACCATAATGAGGCACGAGGTTCGACCCCGTGCCCCAAAGTTCCTATTCCGGTTTTTTATAAAAGAAAGAACGCTCTGATGTATATCCAAGCTCTCTGTAATTTACTATCTGCTCTGTACTTCCGACAAACAGTGTTCCACCCGGCACAAGCGACTCATAGAACTTCCTATATATGCCATCCTTCGCTTCCTCTGTAAAGTAGATAACAACATTACGGCACACGATAAGATTAAGCCTTGCAGGATAAGGATCCTTTAACAGATTGTGCTTTTTAAATTCAACGCACTTCTTCACCTCATCCTTAATCTGGAACGAATTGTCCCCTACCTTTGTGAAGTATTTCGTCTTAAACTCTTCAGGAAGGGCATTGAGACTCTGACCACGGTACAATCCCATACGTGCCTTATCAAGTACCTGCTCATCAATATCTGTTGCTATAATCTTAATCCTGTTAAGTGGCATAAACTTAGAAAGCAGCATTGCAAGCGAATAAGGCTCATCACCTGTAGAGCATGCCGCACTCCATATTCTGACTCCGCTTCCGTACTTCTTGACAAGCTCCGGAAATACATCTGTCTCAAGTACCTTCCACTGCTCAGGATTTCTGTAAAATTCAGAGACATTGATTGTAAGATAATTTACAAACTCTTCAAATAATGCCTTATCCTTCTTAATCGCAGCAATATACTCGTCATAGCCCGGGTACTTATTCTTTGCAATAAGCGTGTCAATACGCCTTTTCATCTGACGTTCCTTGTATGAATTCAAATCAATACTTGTAAGGGCGTATACATTCTTCTTAAAACCCTCATAATCATTTGCCATTCAAAACATCTCCTTTATATGTAAAATACAAAAGACAATAAACGCCACACTTCATGCAAATAATATCACAAGAAATGTGGCGTTCGAAGTCATAAATTACTGCTCGTCCTCAGCTTTATCCTCATCCTTAGCAGGAGCAAGTAAAGCCTTGATGCTTAAGCTGATCTTCTTAGACTCAAGATTAAAATCAACAACCTTAGCCTCAATCTCCTGACCAATCTTAAGTACGTCTGATGGCTTATCTACATGCTCTAAAGCAATCTGTGAAACATGAAGAAGTGCATCAATACCCGGCTCAAGCTCAACAAAAGCGCCAAAATCTGTCATTCTGGCAACCTTTCCCTTAACTACATTGCCAACTGCATACTTCTGCTCTGCTGTAGGCCATGGATTAGTATCCTCAAACTTGAGTGAAAGGGCAATCTTGTCACCCTGAATATCCTTAATGAAAGCCTTAACATGATCACCAGGCTTGAATACCTTCTTAGGATTCTCAATTCTTCCCCATGACATCTCAGAGATGTGAAGAAGACCATCCACTCCGCCGATATCGATAAATACACCGAAATCAGTAACATTCTTAACTGTTCCTTCAACTGTCTGTCCAACAGAAATCTTAGAAAGAACCTCTTCCTGACGCTTCTGCTTCTCTGCAACTAAAAGCTGCTTGCGGTCACCGATGATTCTTCTCTTAGCAGTGTTAAACTCAGTGATTACAAATGAAATCTCCTGTCCGGCATACTTAGAAAGATCCTTCTCATAAGTATCGGATACAAGGCTTGATGGAATAAATACTCTTGTCTCCTCAACTACAACTGTAAGTCCTCCATTAGTAACCTGTGAAACCTTAGCGGTAAGAACTTCCTTATTCTCGAAAGCCTCCTCAAGTCTCTTCTTTCCATTCTCAGCAGCAAGTCTCTTATATGTAAGCATAACATATCCATCGCCGTCATTAACCTTAAGAACCTTAGCCTGCATCTTATCGCCCTCGTGTACGAGAGTGGTTAAATCAACGTTAGATGTGTTTGTGTACTCATTTCTGGTAATTATACCATCAGCCTTATAGCCAATGTTAAGTATAATCTCATCTTCCTTAACGCCGATGACTGTTCCTTCTACGACCTCTCCTGTTCTGATTGTTTTTAAAGATTCTTCTAACATCTGTTCAAAACTTAAATCTGACATCTCGTTTGAACCTCCTCAATAATATTCTTTGGGGTTGATGCCCCGGCAGTAATCCCTATTCTTTGCATTCCCCTTATTGCAGTGTAGTCTAAGTCCTCGGCAGTCTGAATATAATAGGTATTACTACATTCCTCCTTGCAAATCTCAAACAATTTCTGGGTATTGGAACTGTTCTTTCCACCAATGACAATCATGGCATCTACCTGTGAAGCTATCTGTCTTGCCTCGGTCTGCCGAACTTCAGTGGCGTTGCAAATCGTATTTAAACATTTTATATCATAACCCTTTTTCTCGAAAATTTCAACTATTTCTTGAAATTTCTTTAAATTAAATGTGGTTTGTGATACAATGCTTATATTTTTTGCCAAAATATTCAAATTATTAGCCTCTTCTAAACTGCCAACCACATACGTATCCTCACCGGACCATCCGCGGATTCCCTTCACCTCAGGATGTGCTGCATTTCCGACAATTATAACTGTTCGTCCTGCCCTCGATTCTTCCTCAACTATTCTATATATTTTAGACACAAAAGGACATGTTGCATCTTCTATCTGCATGCCACACTCCCTAAGTCTGTCAAATTCCGCGCGGCTTGCCCCATGTGCACGCACAACTATTGTTCCTTCGGGAAGTAGTGTTAAATCAGTGTCTTCCTCAACAACCTTCACGCCATGCTTTTCTAAATCCGCAACTACCTGCTCATTATGAATTATTGGTCCGTAGGTATATACATGCTCCTTATCCACATTAGCATATACCTTCTCAACCGCTCTTTTTACACCAAAACAAAAGCCCGCTGTCTTTGCAACTATTACTTCCATCTATACACTATATTCACTTTCCCGGTTATACCGATATATCTATTATTATCATTATTTGCTTGTATTTGTATTATTGCTTTTTTTGCCTGCACTAATTATTTTTCTACTTTACCGCATTTCTGAAAATGTTCATTATCGCTTCTGTAACCTGCTCAATGTTCATGTCAGAAGAGTCAAGAAGCACCGCGTCATCAGCCTGCTTAAGCGGAGAAATATCCCTGTGCATATCATTGTAATCTCTCTTTTCGATATCCGCCTTTATAACTTCAATATCCTGCTTCTCACCTTTTTGCACAAGCTCGTCATATCTTCTCTGCGCCCTCGCCTCAACACTCGCTGTAAGGTATATCTTGGCTGTCGCATCAGGGAGTACACAGGTTCCGATATCCCTGCCGTCCATAATGACGTCCGTTCCCTTTGCAAGCTGTCTTTGAAGCTCAACAAGCTTGCTTCGCACGGCGGCATATACTGCAACAGCGCTCGCCATTCTGCCGACTTCCTCCTGTCTTAAGCGCCCGGTAACATTCTCACCGTTTAAGATGACCTGCTGTGCTCCGTCCTCATAAGTAATCTTTACGTCAATATCAGCGCATGCCTTAGATACCGCCGCCTCATCCTTGCCATCAATGCCATTATCAACAAAATATATAGCCATCGCGCGGTACATAGCACCTGTATCTACATATATAAAACCCAGCTCCTTTGCAACTCTCTTCGCTATTGTGCTTTTTCCTGCTCCGGCAGGACCATCTATTGCTATACTGTATGCCATTTTATTTTTCTCCTTTTCAAGCCTTTTCTAATTCTCGTAGATATATTTTTGCATATATGCTCTCACACGCTCATCCCGGCAAGATGTCCCGTCGACCACGCAATCTGAAGGTTAAAGCCTCCTGTCACCGCGTCAAGGTCTAACACCTCTCCCGCAAAATAAAGTCCGCTGACCTTCTTAGATTCCATCGTGGATGGGTCAACATCCTTGACACTCACACCACCCTGTGTGATTATCGCCTCATTGAACCCCCTGAGTCCCGTGAGTGTAAACTCAAGATTCTTTATCGTGCCTATGAGTCTCATTCGCTCCTCACGGCTAATCTCGTGCACCTTTTTATACTCATCTATTCCGCTTCTTCTGATTACAACAGGAATAAGTGACTTAGGAAGCAGCTTGTCAAGTGCGTTGTTGAAATTCTTATTCATGAATTCGTCAAAATCCCTGAGCACACGCGCGTCAAGCTGTTCTGCGTCAAGCCCCGGCTTTAGGTCTATCACAAGCCTCAGCGGATGGTCCTTGATTTTCTTAGCCACATAGCTGCTCGCGCTTAGCACTGTAGGTCCGCTCACGCCGAAATGTGTGAATAATAGCTCTCCAAAGTCCTCATAGAGCTTCTTTTTGCTGTCATATATCGTCACACCGGAATTTTTAAGTGCAAGCCCCTGAAGCTCCTTTACATCCTCCTCAGCGACATTGAACGGCACAAGCGCCGGGCTGAGTGCCGTCACATTGTGCCCTGTTTTCTGTGCAAACTCATAACCGTCACCTGTTGAACCAGTTGTAGGATAGGACACCCCTCCGGTCGCAACGATAACCGCATCCGCAGGATATACCTTGCCAGAAGCGCACCTGACACCGGTTACGGTTGTGGCAATGGCTCCGGCAGCTGCTCCACATTTTCTGCCATCGGCATCGTCCGTGGTGTCATCTGTTTTATCCAAGGTCCTGGTAATTATTTCCGTCACCGTGGTATCATATTCAAGCTTCACGCCAAGCTTCTTCATTATTCTCACAAGAGCAGCTATAACATCCCCAGCCCTGTCGCTTACCGGGAACACTCTGTTGCCTCTCTCAACCTTTGTTGCAAGCCCTGCATCGTTGAGCATAGCCACTACATCATCATTGGTGAAGCCGTAGAATGCACTGTACAAAAACTTTTTGTTAGTGACAACATTGTTAAAAAGCTCCTCGACATCACAGGCATTGGTGATATTACATCTGCCCTTTCCTGTTATGTAGATTTTCTTTCCCTCCTTCTCATTTTTCTCAAGAACCGTCACCTGATGACCGTTTCCTGCCGCCGCTATCGCCGCCATCATTCCAGCCGCCCCGGCACCGATTACTATGACATTACTCATATACCTTTATTTTCCTTTTCCATATATTTATCTGCCGATTATACTGCACAATTAAAAAAATCCCACAATATATATTATCCATATCATTGCGATTTTTCCTGTGCAACAAGCCATTTCCTAATCTATACATTTATTGATGTTTCCCAAAATCCGCCACAGCGCCCTTCTAAATCCTCAAATATAAATCTATTCCCAATCTATTCTTCTATTTTCCCCAACGATTCAAACAAATCCTCATCAAGCTGATTGATTTCATCATTATTGTACACCTGATAATCGCTCCACACCCTGTTAAGCTCCTCAAGCTTCTGAACAACATGCTCCTTATTCTTCATGCAGAGAGCCACAATCAGGGCATTTATAACGCTCATCGGTGCGACAAGCGAATCGACTATGGATGTCATATCGCTCCGAGCCAGAAGATTGCAAGAAGAATAGAGGCTCATGGGCGAATTTCTGCTGTCGGTGATGGCGATGACCTCGGCGCTTTTGTTGTTAGCGTATTCCATGCATTTGAGTGTTCTCATGGAATAGCGCGGAAAACTTATTCCGACAACAACATCCCTTTCATTTATCGACAACATCTGTTCGAACATCTCCGAAGCGCTATTGGTAGTCACCATGCGGACATTGTCATGTATCATCCTGAGGTAAAAACCAAGAAATTCCGCAAGCGGAGCACAGCTTCTCACACCGACAATGTATATATGCCCGGCCGAATTGAGCATGTCGACCGCCAGGTCAAACGCATCCGGCTCAATAGTCTCCATGGTAAGTCTTATCTTCTCTATATCAGCGTTGAGCACATACGAAAGAACCTTGGACTGCTCTATATCCCCTGCCGCTGCCTCAATTTTCTCGACGGAGCCCAGCCGCTTTTTGAGTAAAACAGCCATAGCCTCCTGAAACTGCGGATATCCGTTATAGCCTAACATCATGGCGAATCTCACAGCGGTGGATTCGCTCACACCAGCCTTCTGTCCAAGCTTCGCCGCCGTAAGGAAAGCCGCTGTATCATAATTCTCGAGAATATATTCAGCAAGCTTCTTCTGCCCCTTGCTGAATGAGGGCAGCATGGCATTTATCTTTTCCTTGACTGTCTGTCCATTGTTAGAAATCGTGCTCTTGTCCATATAGATAAAACCTCAGGTTCTAAAATTATGCTGCATACCTTTCCTTCTGCTCCCACAGGCATTTTATATCATCTCAAAAATGCCTGCCGGAAACACATTTCATATATTATAAATCAAAATAATATTTATATCAAGCCATCAACACTCAATAAACGTCATGACCGCCGCCAGCACCGCTATAACCATATAGCCCGCTGCAATCTCGAGCAGTACAAGCATATACACCGGATTTCCCGACACAGCCGCTGCAATACCGCACTGTACAAACGCAACCGCCGTAAAACACAGCGAATTTCTAAGTGTACACATCATTCGTGCCGTCCACAGCAGCAAAGGCTTCAGTCCAAAGAACCTCCCCGCATGCATGAACACCATCCTCTGCCTGTTTCCCGAACTTGCGTCCACCTGCATAGCGTTTCCTAAATACTGAAACACAACTCCCATAATCACCATCCCTGTGATGACACCTGTTGCCGTTCTCCATTCATCCCCAGCCACAAATACAATCCAGCCAAGCATAAACTGCATGAAGCACAGTATATATGCGGCAAATCTGAATGAATTTTTCAGATACACACCTCGGCAGAAGCGTAACATACCCTTTAATTCCGGTGCAGCTCCTCTATGCAGTCTTTTATTTCTGCCAGCACTCCGACGATTATCCCTGCTATCATTCCCACTATCAGCTCTGTCATCATCTCCACCGCCATCATTTACGGCTATACCCTTTCCCTCTGAATTATCCGCTTTTCCATTGTGTGGTTCCACATTCCGTGGCTGTGAACCCCATGTTTCAATATCCTGTATCTGCGTATCCCCTGTTTCAATATCCTGTATCTGCGTATCCGAAGCTGTATTTTCCTTCATCGTGAGCATTCCGTTATCCATGACCCCGATAAAATCCGCAATGCGCTCAAGCTCATCGGTGAGGTGTGTCGAAAAAATGACGCTTATCATCTGCTTCTCAACCGCCTCCTGAAGCATATACAGAAATTCCCTGCGAAATGTCACATCAAGCCCGCTGGTAGGTTCATCCAAAAGTAGCAGCCCCGGATGGTGCCCCATCGCAAATGCGAACTGAAAACGAACCTTCTCACCCTTCGACAAAAGTCCATACACCTTATGGTCTTCAAGCCCCACTCTTTTTAATCTCTCATAAAATTCTTTTTCATCGTAATTCTTGTACAGATTCTTAAAAACGTCCATATTTTCTTTGAGGGTTGCCTCCGCAAAAAATGGCGCATCCTCCATTATAAAGCCTGCCTGGCCCTCGTACTCCACGCTTCCGCTCCCTATCAGGGATGGATTCAATATACTCTTTAAAAGAGTTGTCTTTCCTGAGCCCATCCTTCCCACAAGCCCCATTATGTAACCCTTCGGCAATGTAAAGCTTATATCGTGAAGCTTAAATTTTCCTTGTTTTCTGCACAAATTTCTGACCATCAAAGCATTTTCTTCCATAATCCATCTCCATTCCGCACCCTGTAGCAGCTTTCAACGCTTACTCCCAGAGAAGCTCAAGCATCGACTGCAGTTCATCAAGTGACAAACCAGCCGCCCTTCCCTCTTTTATAAGCTGTACCGCTGTGTCCTCAATAAGCTTCAGGCGCTTCTCCTTAAGTATCTCAAGCTTACTCGGCGACACGAAGAACCCTTTTTGCGGCACCGAATAAATCATCCCATCGTTTTCAAGCTCCTCATACGCCCTCTTTGTCGTTATCACGCTTATCTGCAGCTCCTTTGCAAGCTGTCTTATCGACGGCAGCATCTCATCAGGAGCCAGCGCATGACTTAATATTCCATCTTTTATCTGTCTTGTAATCTGCTCATATATCGGCACATTGCTTTTATCCGAAATTATTATCTGCATCCGTCCACAACCCTTCCGTCGTCATTTTTCTTTTCTGTTGTTCCCTTCATTTTTCCCATCTATTCCCATTCTATTTTGCGCATTTCTCAGAACACCTCGTCCGCTGCATTTGTTTTCTTCCAGTTTTCCCCATTAAGCCCCTGGTTCACATTCACAAGCTTATACTCCTCGAACGCCGAATGAACCATGTAATACAGCTTTACAAGTGCCTGCACCGACACTCCCACGCAGCCAAGTATAAGCATCAGCGCGTTTCTTCCAAACTCTTCATCCGTGGAAAACATAAATGCCGTAGCAAAGGCAACCCATGCAAGTATGCTGAAAAATATACCAAAGCCCTTCTCACGTGTCGAAGCGTCCTTATACCAGCCGCAAAAATAGATTGAACCGGTCGTCTCGAACATCATAACCGCTACCACGAACGGATTGTTGACCACACATTTTGCAAATGAACAGCCCTGTCCGAAGGTTAGCATTTTTATCCATGACGTAGCAAGAATCAGCAGTACAAACACCGCCTCCATTGTAAACTGTCTGTATATCA
This sequence comes from uncultured Eubacterium sp., assembly GCA_958446835.1. GTDB lineage: Bacteria > Bacillota > Clostridia > Lachnospirales > Lachnospiraceae > CAG-882. The sequence goes on along the minus strand of CAUCXT010000018.1, from coordinate 40,851 downwards.
TAAATTTTTTTCTGTCCCCTGCGTCAAGAGGCATTATAAAAAGTATCCTCTCACACGATGGCATTACCTTCATTATTGCCACCTGAATCAATGAGGCAAAACACAGTACAATGGAGTCCTTGATAGGTTCAATTGAAATTGCAAATAATAGCAGTACCAGAATCAGATTATACCCTCTGAAGCTATGCTTAATATCGCACCACAAAGTATTCACTGCAAGCTTAAACATTTTTCTATTCATAACAATCCCCATCCCTTCACAAAAGATATTCCACAATATCGGCAAGCCCTGCCGGCTCATCCACCGCCGCCAGCTTAAGGTAGTCATTAGCTGTGTCGACAAGCCCGCAGCAACAGTTCGCCTCATCCCTGCGCCCAACCAATGCCTTCTGCATGTAGTCAAGCTGTCTCTTGCTGCCCTTCACTACATGATATCTCTCAGTAAGCTCCTCCTTAGTCCCGAAATATGCCTGCTGTCCGTTCTTAACCGCCAGCACATAATCCGCTCTCTTGTCAAGCTCCTCCATCAGATGACTCGACCAAAAAATAATATGCCCCTCATCCTGATATTCCCCGATAAGCTCATACAGCTCCTCCCGCGCATAGCTGTCAAGATGTGCCGACGGCTCATCAAGGAATAGCACCTCCGACTTATAAGAAAATGCAAATGCCATCTGGACAACCATGATATTTCCGCGCGACAGCTTTGAAAGCTGTCTGTTCAGCGGAATATTGTACCTTTTTAAGACATCATAATACTTTTTCCTGTCAAAATTTTCATAAAATTCCCCGAAACATTTCTCAAGCTCCCGCGGAGTGTAATCCTTCGGGAAGGGACACCGCTCAAGAATATATGCGAATTTTTTTGATATGCAATTTTGTCCGTTTTCAATATTATTACCCTGTTCATTGCCATTTTTATTGTAATCCTCATTGCCATTCTTATCATAATTCTCATTGCCGCCCGGCGTCCATTCACACTCTCCTGAATATTCTTCCGTGCCAAGCAGGCAGTTAAAAAGCGTGCTCTTTCCGCAGCCGTTCTTCCCGATAACCGCCACAACATAGCCCGCGTCCACATCCAAATCTATAGGACCAAGCGTGAAATTGTGAAATTCCTTTTTCATATTCTCAATGTGTAAGCCATTCATATCCGCCCTCCATCTTTTCTATCAAAATGCCCGTTTGATATCACTACTGTAAAATCTTTTCTGTATATATCTGTGTATATACAATATATACAGTATATTTACAGCTTTGTCAAGTAGCTTGTCAAAATATTTTCTTTTATGTTTTAACACCCCAATTCAGGCAAATATATGCCAAAAAAAGTCCAGCTCTCCCCAAGCCGGACTTCCACGTTAAGTTATTCTCCCATCATTTGATTGTTCCTGATTTTTAAAGTTCTCTCATCTTCGTCCCAGAAGTTCAAGCTTTCCGTCCACGAACTTGTAGTATGAATATGTTTCAATCAAGTACTCACCTCTTCCTAAAAGCTGTAATCATATTAACATATATCGGCATACAAGTGGTAACAAAAATCTTACTTTTTGTTACAAAAATATTACAATTCTGTATAACATCTTGCAGAAACGTAAACCTGCTTTCCTTAAAGTTCTGTCACTCCAATCAGGCTGTAATCATTTAATTCATAAGTATATACATTCTCTACTCCATCAAAAATGTAGAGATAATCCCCAATATATACAGCCCTCGGATAATCATAGGAGAACAGGTCAAGCACACATTCTATATGCTGTACAAATCCTTCCTCCTCATCGTACGAATACAGCCTGTAAATCTGCGCCAGTTTTCCTGTCACATTCGCACCGCTCTCGTCTTCTTCAATAATATTCTCCTCCACCACAAATCCAATCAAATTGCGCTTCGCATTCACAAGAATCGCCCTGTGCTCATACATCGCGCCCGAATAAAACGCAGCAAGCTGCACTCGGTCCACCTCCGCTATATCCGCAGGATTGCTTATGTCATACATGCTCATCTTGACATTTTCCAGCCTTCCGTCCGTCTCATCGGCTTCATACCCAAGTCCGAAAAGAAGCCCATCGCCGTAAGGATGAAGATACTCCGAAAATCCGGACATCTTTATCTCATCAACGATAACCGGATTCGCCGGGTCAGACATATCCACCGCAAACAGCGGGTCCGTATTTCTAAAGGTCACAAAGTACACCATATCTCCCAGAAAACGTGATGACCTTATTCTCTCACCCTTCGCCAGATTATCGATATGCCCGACCATGTTGAGCTCCTCATCGAATATATATAGTCCACAGCTCTGCTCCCAGCTTTCGCAGTCCATTGCGGTTGTCACAAGCCGGAGATATCCATTATATTCACTGAATGAAAACTGATTGTCCGCATCGCCGTATACCATTGTCTCGTCCGCAAAATCAATGCTGCCTTCGTCTATTGTGAGCTTTATAAGCTTGCTCTTCGTCTTGTTCTCATCTAAAACCCGGCTCTCCTTATCGTCATTATCCGTCTCATCATTTTCGCCGGAAATATCTTCAATCTCCTTACCTCTCTTACCATCAACGGTCGCTGTTCCGTCCTCCTGTATTTCCTCCCATACTACATCCGGCTCTACCACTTCATAATTCATACAAGGTTCCAGAAAATATATCGCATTCCGGCTCGCATACATATTGCCCGGATTTAACACAAGCGCTTCCGTGTCCATATATTTCATAGGATTATCCAAATCCACAGAGCCTATAACAGTATAGCTTCTATCGCCTATATATTCCGGACAGTAAATATTATCCTCACCTGTCAGTTCATCGCCAAACATAGGGATATACTTTTCATACTCCCCGCGCTCACATGTGGTCAGCGGAGTATACCATGACACCAGATACAATATTCCGTCCGTAACTCTCGATGACACATTATAACCGCTCTGTGTCAGTGTATTTACATATCGTGGCGATGTTCTGTCCGATATATCGTATATCACCGCAAATGTGACATTGCTTCTCTCATAATAACCGCCATCGTACGCATATCCCGTCAGCACCAATGTATCCTGCTCAACATACATCGCGGAATAATTCACATATTCCATGTCATTTATCGCACCAAGCGGAATCTCGCTGCATTTACTTAAGTTTCCGGCATCCGCCAAATATATCACAAGCGAACGATCCCCCACATATACGTCATCCGGTTTTTTCATTGCATACAGATATTTTCCGTCCGTTATAAAAATATTTCCCTCCGAAACTCCTTCCTCCTGATCATTATTCTTTGAGAATTCTTCATTTGAGGCTTCGTTATCAGATGTTATTTCAGCAGAGGAATACGTATTTGCCGTACTGCCAATGCTTTCGATTTCCCCGCTGTATGACCCATCTACACCGCCTGTTATCTGTTCATTTACACTGCCCGCCGCCTGCGTAGGAGCCATGTCTACTTCATAGTCCACATCATTCATTATATAATCTCTATAGGTATTATCTCGCACCAATTTGTCATAGAGTTCATCATACTTTGTTCTGTCCATATCTGTGTCTCCGACCGCATTCGTCTCCTCGTTTGTTGTTCCTTCAATCTTCTTCTCAAAAATATCTGCCCCTGACGATGCTGCGTTTTTGTTTCCATTTTCGTGCAGTCTGGTCACCGTCGAAGTCCCTATAAGAACCACTATAAGTGCCGCAGCTGCAAGCGCACAGCTTCTGATATATTTAAACGTACTTTCCCTTTTCCTGCGCCTTTTTCCAAGCTCATTTACAGCTTTTTCATCAGCCGTTTCCATCACATTTTGGGCATTGCCATCTTGATTTACTTCTTTTACACCGTCATTTTCACTCACTTCTTTCACAGTGCTATATTTTCTTACGTTCTTGGCATTGTTCTCTAACAATTTAGATATATTTTCCGGAAGCAGAGACTCCGGCACTTCCATATCATCCTCATTTAGCTTATCCCTCAAAAATTTATCATCCATCTATGTTCCCTCCATATATAATGTGCATATTACAATTCAACGGTATCTTTTTAAGCCTTTCGCCCCCGGCAGTTCGGCACCTTTCTATTTTCCTGCTACATCCTCTTGGCATATTCCCCTCCACATTCTCTTGACATTTTTCCCGCAACATTTTTTCGCTGCATTCTCTTACCATCTTCCCCGCTCAGTAATTGAGCATTTTTCTCATCTTTCCAAGTGCCCTGCTCTTGATTGTCCGCACAGTGTTGTGATTCATATTCATAAGTTTCGCCACCTCTTCACCTTCGTAACCGGCAATCACCGACAAAGCAAGTATCTGCCTTTCCCTGTCATCAAGCCGCGCAAACGCATTATACAAATCAACCCTGCCCGCAATATCCTCCGTCTCTTTGAACACCTTGGAATCTATGCTCTCATCAAGCTCATCCTCTCTGTTGACATATCCCTTTATTTTCCGCTTACATTTTATTGAGAGTATCCTAAAAATCCAGCCCCTGAATACGCCTTTATCCCTGAGCTTGTCAAACTCCGCATAAGCATCCACAATGGCCTCGCTTACTGCATCCTCCGCTTCCTCCCTGTTGCGCAGAATATACAGCGCATATCTATATAAATCCTTGTATATACCGGTATACAATTCAATAAATTCATCCTTCATGTACTATCCCCCTGACAGGCATGCCCGATTAATCTATAGCTGTCTTGGCAGCTCTCCATCTATCTGTAACTTTAAAGTCATATATAAGTGTATATATAACACGTATTTGTTTCAAATAATTTTTATTTTTTTAAATTATTTCGTTTTGCTTCTCCACTTTCTCTTTGCTCTTCTTTTCCGTTTTATACATGCTTATATTTGCAAAATAATTACACTAATTTTATTGTGAATTACTACTCTTTTTGTTTACCATTGGAAATAAAAAAAAGGCTTGACCTCCATAGATTTTCATCTATAGAAATCAAGCCTCTTTACTTCTGTGAATTCCTACTCTTTATGGTATGACTATGTAAGTCTTACTTAGCATAATCAATTACACGCGACTCGCGGATTAAGCTAACCTTAATCTGACCAGGATACTCTAACTCTGCTTCAATCTTCTTAGAAATATCCCTTGCAAGAAGTACCATCTCAGCGTCATCAACTGCCTCAGGAACTACCATAATTCTGACTTCTCTACCTGCCTGAATAGCAAAAGACTTCTCAACACCATCAAAGGAGTTGGTAATATCTTCTAACTGTTTAAGTCTGTTGGTATATGTCTCAAGTGTCTCTCTACGCGCACCAGGTCTTGCAGCAGAAATAGCATCTGCAGCCTGTACAATGCAAGCGATGAGTGACTGTGGTTCAACATCCCCATGATGTGCCTCTACTGCATTGATAACAATATCGGACTCCTTATACTTTTTACAAAGATCCACACCAATCTGAATATGTGAGCCTTCCATCTCGTGGTCAAGCGCCTTACCAATATCATGCAGAAGACCTGCACGCTTGGCTGTTCTGATATCAACGCCAATCTCACCGGCAAGCAAACCAGAAAGATGAGCAACTTCAATTGAATGCTTAAGAGCATTCTGACCATAACTTGTTCTGAACTTCATCTTACCGAGAAGTCTTACAAGCTCCGGATGAATACCATGTACACCTACTTCAAGTGTAGCAGCTTCACCCTCTTCTCTCATCATGGTCTCAACTTCCTTCTGAGCCTTCTCTACCATCTCTTCAATTCTTGCAGGATGGATACGGCCATCAACAATAAGCTTCTCAAGGGCTATTCTTGCGACCTCACGGCGTACCGGGTCAAATCCGGACAAAATAACTGCCTCAGGTGTATCATCAATAATCAAATCAACACCTGTCATCGTCTCAAGAGTTCTGATATTTCTTCCCTCTCTACCGATAATTCTGCCCTTCATCTCGTCATTAGGAAGCTGAACAACTGAAATCGTCGCCTCAGATACGTGATCAGCAGCACATTTCTGTATTGCTGTGACAACATATTCCTTCGCTTTCTTGTTCGCTTCTTCCTTGGCTCTGGTCTCCATTTCCTTTACCATAACCGCGGTTTCATGCTTCACTTCGTCTTCAACAGTCTTCAAAAGATATTCTTTTGCCTGTTCGGAGGTTAAACCAGAAATTCTTTCCAGTTCCTGTACTCTCTTAGAGCTGAGCTCTTCGACTTCCTGTCTCTTGCGATTAAGTTCCTCTTCCTTACGTCCGAGATTCGCATCACGGCGCTCAGCAGCTTCAAGCTTCTTGTCTAAGGTCTCTTCCTTTGCAAGGACACGACGCTCATACTTCTGAACCTCTGCGCGTCTCTCCTTAGTCTCCTTGTCAAGTTCATTCTTAGTCCTTATGGACTCCTCCTTCACTTCTAAAAGAGCTTCTTTCTTCTTGGTCTCTGCTGTCTTGAGGGCTTCATCTATTATCTCTCTTGCTTTGTCTTCCGCACTGCCAATCTTCTTCTCGATAACATTACGTCTATATGCATTAGCGACAAACCAAGTAATAGGTGCAACTATAATACTTGTAATTACTATAGCTAAAATCGTCTGTAACACAGGAGCACCTCCTTATTTAGTTTTCATTGTACAAAATACAACATTAGAATTGTATACTTTTTTAGCATTTGTGTCAAGTGTAGATTAAATAATATACAAAATCACAACAAATTCCACAACTTCAGTCATCGCAGTGAAGCACTCTGCCTATGACCTCCGCAGAAAAGCCCTTTCTCATCAGATATGCATAAAGCTTGCCTTTCTGGTTGTAGTCAAGCTCTGCAACGTTATCTCTGGTGACCGACTTTTTGCGCAAGGCACTCCATACCGCCTCCATATCATCACCGGAATCGGGGCGCAGTTCCTCAAGCACATCACATATAATACTCTTATCAATCCCCCTGCGATACAGTCTCTGCTCTATATCCCTCCTGCTTCTGCCCTTACAGGAATTCTCCACAAAATACTGTGCATATCGATAATCGTCTATATATCCGAAGCTCTTCGCATAATCGACGCCTATATCAGCATATCTTGGAGCATACCCGCCATCTGCCAGCTTATCGCGCAGCTGCTTTTCAGTCTTAAGTGACGCCTTAAGAATATATAGCGTCCTTGCCTTCACCCTCTTCGGGATAATCTCCTCATCAAGTTCACGGTAGGCATCTGCATCCAGCTCTTCGCCAACCTCAATATTATATGTGTAAATCTCCGAATTATAAAGTGCGAAGGCATATTCACCATCTAAATATACCTTCTTGCGCTTCTTATCCATATCGGCTATATCTGTTACAATCATTCTACTGCTCTGCCGCATTCTCTTCTACAGCGTCCTCAACATTCGCCGGCGCTGCATTCTCAGGCACAACTACATCACCTGTAAGTCCGTAATGCTCACGTACCTTCTTCTCAATCTCTGCCATAACAACAGGGTTATCTCTGAGATACTGCTTCGCATTCTCGCGTCCCTGACCAATCTTAGCATTGTTGTACGCAAACCATGCACCACTCTTATCTACAATGTTAACATTAACCGCAAGATCAAGAATATCTCCTTCTCTTGAAATGCCCTGACCAAACATAATATCGAACTCAGCCTCCTTAAATGGAGGTGCTATCTTATTCTTAACAACCTTAATACGTGTGCGGTTACCAACAACCTCACCACCTGCCTTAAGCGTCTCGGTCTTTCTTACATCAAGACGAATGGATGAATAGAACTTAAGCGCACGTCCACCTGTAGTTGTCTCAGGATTACCGAACATAACGCCTACCTTCTCACGAAGCTGGTTGATAAAAATAACAACGCAGTTCGTCTTGCTGATAACCGCTGTGAGCTTACGAAGCGCCTGTGACATAAGTCTTGCCTGAAGTCCGACATGTGAATCACCCATATCGCCATCAATCTCAGCCTTAGGTACAAGTGCTGCAACAGAGTCAACGATAATGATATCAACAGCTCCCGAACGAACCATTGTCTCCGTTATCTCAAGTGCCTGCTCCCCGTTATCCGGCTGTGAAATATATAAGTTGTCAATATCAACGCCTATGTTCTTGGCATACGCAGGGTCAAGTGCATGCTCAGCATCAATGAAACCCGCAATTCCTCCACGCTTCTGCACCTCAGCAACCATGTGAAGTGCAACCGTTGTCTTACCACTGGACTCCGGTCCGTATATCTCAATAATTCTTCCCTTCGGCACACCGCCCATACCAAGAGCTACATCAAGACTGATTGAACCGGTAGGTATCGTCTCTACGTTGAGTGAAGCCGATGGATCCCCAAGCTTCATAATAGCTCCCTTTCCATAGGAACGCTCTATATTAGAAATAGCGGCCTCCAATGCCTTAATCTTATCTTCTTTAGCCATAATAAAATCTCCTTCTCAATTCACGCTCAAAAAACAAACTAATGTTCGTATGAGTATAATATAATACATTCATATTCAAAAGTCAATATAAAATCGAACAAATTTTCGTATATGTGGGATATACTGTTACAGATAACCGGCTGTGTGGGAATTATAAAACTTCTGCCGTAATCAGACCTGAATAAAAGACGTGGATTTCTTACTAGGACATAATAACATACCGGATTTAAAAAAACAAGAACAAAGAGAACAAAAAAATATCGAAGAACTGCTTCTTCGATACCTTTCGGGTTGGGCTATTTATATAATAGCTAGCAGCTCGACGGGGAATCGAACCCCGGTTTCCGCCGTGAGAGGGCGGCGTCTTAACCGCTTGACCATCGAGCCATATCTCTATCTTAAATTATCAACTGCACTGGCAGCTATCAATATCAATATAACATTCTCACATATCATATCGATATCAGCAGCTCGACGGGGAATCGAACCCCGGTTTCCGCCGTGAGAGGGCGGCGTCTTAACCGCTTGACCATCGAGCCATATCTCTATCTTAAATTATCAACTGCACTGGCAGCTATCAATATCAATATAACATTCTCACATATCATATCGATATCAGCAGCTCGACGGGGAATCGAACCCCGGTTTCCGCCGTGAGAGGGCGGCGTCTTAACCGCTTGACCATCGAGCCGTACCGAATACTTCTACAATATACACTAGCTTTCACAAAAAAGCAAGCTTTTTTTTACATTTTATTTAAGTTGTTCAATTTGTATATATTTTATATTGTTTTCAGATAATTTAGCTTTGGGACAAGGGACCAGACCCTTGTCCCAAAGCTGCTAGCCGGTGAGAAGCCCATCGAACAGAGACAACTGGTTGCTCTCAGGTAAATCTCCAAGTATTCCAAGGTCGCCAAGCAGCGCAACAACCGTCTTGGACGCCTTAGTTCTCGTCTGAAAATCGTCCCTTGAAAGGAAAGGTCCCTGCTCTGCCGCATTCATAATTAGCTCCGCCGCGACATCGCCCAGACCATCTATGGAATTGAACGGCGGCAGAAGCTTTCCGTCAACTATCTGGAAGTTACGCGAATGTGACTTGTATAAGTCAATAGGAAGGAACTCAAGCCCGCGCGCATACATCTCCTGCACAAGGCGCATATCCTTGAGCGTATCCTCCTCCTTCTTTGAGAGGCTGTCACTTCTCTTCTTATAGTCGGCTATATAGTAATCTAACTTTTCCTTGCCCATGCACATGAGCTCATAGGAAAATGCGGTCGCACGTATACTGAAATATGCCGCATAGTATGCAAGAGGATAGAACACCTTGCAGTACGCGATTCTCCATGCCATCATGACATAAGCTGCCGCATGTGCCTTAGGGAACATGTACTTAATCTTAAGGCATGAATCAATATACCACTGAGGCACCCCATGCTCAAGCATCTGCTCAGGCCAGCCCGGCTTAAGTCCTTTTCCCTTACGCACGCTCTCCATTATGGTAAAGGACAGCTCCTTATCCATACCCTTTCCGATCAGATATATCATAATATCGTCTCTACAACAGATTGCCGTCGAAATCGTGGCAACTCCGCTCATAATGAGTGTCTGTGCATTTCCGAGCCACACATCCGTACCATGTGAAAGTCCTGAAATACGGACAAGATCCGCAAAGCAGGTAGGCTTTGCGTCAATAACCATCTGCATGGCAAAATCGGTTCCGAACTCAGGTATTCCAAGCGCTCCTAGCTTCGTTCCGCCTATATCCTCAGGTGAAATGCCAAGCGCCGATGTATCCTTAAAAAGGCTCATAACCTCCGGCGAATCAAGCGGTATCGTCTTAGGGTCGATACCTGTAAGGTCCTGGAGCATACGAATCATCGTAGGATCATCGTGCCCGAGAATATCAAGCTTTAAAAGATTGTGGTCGATACTGTGGTAATCAAAGTGTGTTGTGACTATATTGGTTGTCATATCGTTTGCAGGGTGCTGAATCGGAGTGAAGGTATGAATCTCCTCCCCGATCGGAAGAACTATGATTCCTCCCGGGTGCTGTCCTGTAGAACGTCTTATACCTGTACACCCCTCCGATATTCTCACTATCTCACTGTCACGCTTAGTTACTCCACGTTCCTCAAAATACTTGCAGACATAGCCGTACGCCGTCTTGTCAGCTACAGTACCTACGGTACCGGCCTTAAAGGTCTGTCCCTTTCCGAAAATAACCTCCGTGTATGAGTGCGCCTTCGACTGGTATTCACCGGAGAAATTAAGGTCGATATCCGGCTCCTTATTTCCCTTAAAGCCAAGGAAGGTTTCAAACGGAATGTCAAAACCCTGCTTTGTAAGCGGCTTTCCACATTTAGGGCATATCCTGTCCGGCATATCACAGCCCGCACCACCTGAGAATTTTTTTACATCCTCAGAGTCAAAATCGTAGTAATGGCAGTCCCCATTCATGCAAAGATAATGTGGCGGCAGTGGATTAACCTCAGTTATTCCAGCCATGGTCGCCGCTAACGACGAACCTACAGAGCCTCGTGAACCTACAAGGTATCCATCCTCATTTGACTTCCACACAAGCTTCTGTGCAATGATGTACATAACGGAATATCCGTTGCTGATAATGGAGTTAAGCTCCCTGTCAAGTCTCTCCTTTACTATCTCAGGAAGCTCCTCACCATACATCTCATGTGCCGTGGTATAACAGATTTTTCTGAGCGTTTCATCTGAATTTTCGATTACAGGAGGACATTTATCGGGGCGGACAGGCGATATCTTCTCGCACATATCCGCAATCATATTGGTGTTCTGTATTACCACCTCATACGCCTTGTCACTTCCCAGATACTGGAACTCGGATAGCATTTCCTCCGTTGTCCTTAAATACAGTGGAGCCTGCTTGTCCGCATCGTCAAAGCCCTGCCCCGCCATTATTATCCTTCTGTACACCTCATCCTCAGGATTTAAAAAGTGCACATCGCAGGTGGCAACAACCGGCTTTCCGAACTGCTCTCCAAGCGCAACAATCCTTTTATTTATATCAATTAAATCCTGTTCGGAGGACACCCATATATCCTCCGAATCTATCATAAACCTGTTATTTCCAAGCGGCTGTATCTCAAGGTAATCGTAAAATTCAACAAGCCTTGCTATATCCTGCTCAGATTTGTTGTCAAGTATAGCTCTGTACAGCTCACCCGCCTCACACGCTGAGCCAAGTATAAGCCCTTCCCTATGCTTCATAAGCTCACTCTTAGGTATTCTCGGCCTTCTGTTAAAATACTTAAGATGTGCCATAGATGTAAGCCTGTACAGATTCGTTCTTCCGACATCGTTCTTTGCAAGAATTATGGCATGATATGAAGGGAGCTTCTTTACGATGTTCTCCCTCTCATCGGCAAGATTTTCCACCTGATTGAGATTAACTATGCCGCGCTCCTCCATCATGGTCATAAACTTAAGAAATATTCCTGCACAGCACTCTGCGTCATCAACTGCACGGTGGTGATTTTCAAGTGACACGCCCACAGCCTTGGCAACCGTGTCAAGCTTGTACCTGTTAAGCTGTGGCAGAAGCGCTCTTGCAAGAGCCACCGTATCGACAACCGTGTACTCCTTGTCCACACCCATAATCTGTTTCGCCTTCGCCTTGATAAAACCGGAGTCAAAATCAGCGTTGTGCGCGACAAGTACCGCCCCCTCGCAAAAATCTATGAATTTAGGAAGCACCGTCTCTATCGTCTCCGCATCGATTACCATGGAGTCATTTATCCCGGTGAGCTTCTCAATTCTGAACGGTATAGGTATCTCAGGGTTGACAAAACACGAAAAGCTGTCGACACGTCTCCTGTTCTGATACTTCACGGCACCTATCTCTATAATCTTGTCATACTCAGAGGAAAAACCTGTTGTCTCAAGGTCAAACACAACGTATGTATCATCGAAGGTCTGACCGGCAGGCTGTTCAATGAGTGCCTTCAAATCATCCACAAGATACGCCTCAACACCGTATATAACCTTGAAATCTCCCAGCTTTTCGACCGTATGATTCGCGTCCGGGAATGCCTGACACACTCCGTGGTCGGTGATTGCAATGGCAGGCATGCCCCACTTGGCTGCCTGTTTTATTATATCGGACACCTCGGACACACCATCCATATCGCTCATCTTGGTATGGCAGTGAAGTTCAACTCTCTTCACATCGGAATTGTCCATTCTCTTGACTGTGAAATCCGGAATTTTCTTAATTCCTCTCACTGAGCTTACGCCGATTTCCTTGCTCCAGCTATCCATAGCAATGACGCCCTTAATCTTTACAAATGCGCCATCCTTTATATCGTCCTTGATTTCATCAAGATTTTCTTTGGAATTTAAGAAAATCTTGACAGACATGGAATCGGTAAAATCCGTCACATTAAATGTGATAAGCTGCTTGCCTGTCCTAAGCTCCTTAATCTCCACACCCCTTATCTTACCACGTATGGCTCCTTCGCCTATCTCATGCGTTATTGTCGCAAGCTCAATCGCCTCATCGTCAAAATCCTTGCCGTATATGACATCCGGATTCGGCGACAGCTTTACGGAGCGGTAGCTGCTCTTGTTATCATCCTTCGCGGCAGCGCCCTTCTTATTCTTGTCGAATACCTTGGCATCCGTCTTAAGCCTTCCGGCAACAACCTTCGTGCCCTGCCTATCATCCGTTTTCTTATCATTCACACCGACAGCACTGTCACTTGAAGCAGTCTGACTGCCGTCTGCCTCACCGTCCTCCGTCACAGCGGCAAGCTGCATGTGGACTACCGGAGTCTCCTTCGCCTCATGCTTTGCTTCTTTATATATAACATCAAAATCTATCTCAAATCCACAACGGTCAAAAAACACCATGTGGAGATATTCTCGCAGCGGTGTTATCCTGTCCCTTACGATATTTCCGTCCTTGACGGTTAGCTCCATTCTGTCGGGCGCGGTAAATACAATCTTCGCCTTTTTTAGTATTTCGTAGTCAAAAATACTCTCAGACTTAAGTTCCTCAAGAACGCTCTCCCTGTATATGCCCCACAGCTTTTCCTGAGTATACTGGCTGGAAAGCTCATATTTTTCCACGACATGGATATCCAACGTCTTAAACGGAGGAATCTGTTTCCTGAATCCATCCTCCAACGCGAATATAATGTGCTTTGGAATAAGTCTTTTAGATACAATATATACCCTAAGCCGGGTTTTGGCCGAGTTGGTTGCAACCTTAAGCACATCAACATCGGCCAAAATATCCATCATTTCTTCATTAAATTCAAGTGTAGGAAATGCATCAAACAACTTCATCTGTAAATCACTTTTCCTTCCAATTATCAAGCTCATACTTGAGTGCGGACAACAGCTCAGCCTCAGGCATCTTGCGTATTATCTCACCCTTCTTTATGAGCACGCCTTCCCCTTTTCCGCCTGCAACTCCAAGGTCCGCTTCCTTAGCCTCACCCGGTCCGTTCACAACACAGCCCATGACCGCAAGCTTAAGATTAAGATCCTCATAACCGGCGGCAAGCTTCTCCACCTTCTCTGCAAGACCAATAAGGTCGATACTTGTTCTTCCGCAGGTCGGGCATGACACAATCTCTATCCCGCTCTGTCTTATACCAAGCGTCTTGAGTATCGTCTTTGCCGCCTTAATCTCCTCCACAGGATCGCCTGTGAGTGAAACCCTTATCGTATCGCCAATTCCCTGTCCAAGTATAAGTCCAAGCCCGACAGCCGACTTAATGCTTCCCGTTAAAACCGTTCCCGATTCTGTGATTCCGACATGCAGCGGATAATCTGTCTTTGTGGCAATAAGTTCATGTGCCTTTACACACATCATCACGTTGGAGGACTTTATGCTTATGACAAGATTATCATAGTCCATATCCTCTATTATGCGCACCTTGTCTAATGCGCTCTCAACCAGCCCCTCCGCTGTCACACCGCCATACTTTTCCACAAGGTTCTTCTCAAGTGAACCTGAATTGACACCGACACGGATAGGTATATTTCTCTCCTTTGCGACATCCACAACAGCCCTTATCCTATCTAAGCTTCCGATATTGCCAGGATTTATACGGATTTTATCTACGCCGTTTTCCATAGCCGCAATCGCAAGTCTGTAATCAAAATGTATATCTGCAACCACAGGTATGTGAACTCTCTTTTTTATCTCCCCGATTGCCTGTGCAGCCTCCATAGTCGGAACTGCACATCTTATTATCTCACAGCCTGCATCCTCAAGTCTTGCAATCTGCTCCACCGTGGTGTCCACATTCTCTGTTCTGGTATTTGTCATTGACTGAATCGCTATAGGGTTATTTCCACCAATAAGCACACCGCCGATATTTATAACACGCGTGTGTTTTCTCTCAATCGAATTATTATAATTCTTCATATATGCTCCTTATCACATCTATTATACCAAGTAAAGTGTTAAAACAGCTTAGAAATATCGTTAAACAATATAAAGAACATCAATATCATAAGCAATGCCATGCCTATAAGATGTACCAGTCCTTCCTTCTTCTGGTCGACCGGCTTTCCTCTCACTGCCTCTATGAGCAGGAACAGAAGCCTTCCTCCGTCAAGAGCCGGAATAGGAAGCAGGTTCATAACTCCAAGGTTGGCACTTATCATAACTATCCAGTTGGCAAGATTTAAGATCACATAGAATACTCCATCCGGCTTGCTCTGCTCAACCACATCACTGATTGCCGACACAATACCGACCGGACCCGCTACATCGTCCTTGGTCACCTTGCCGGTGAATAACATCTTAAGGCTCTCAAACACTGTATTTATCCAATACTTCACCTCAATGGCACTGTATTTCAGCGTCCGGATAGGATTTACTTTCACGCGCGCCGCAGAAAAAGACATTCCTGTCTCATAATACGCATTGTGATTAAGTACCGGTGTAACCGTGAGGTCGACAACCTCTCCGTCACGGAACACAGCAACATTTATCTTTCCGCCGCCACAGCTTCTTATCGCCTGAATAGCCTCATCCGTTGACTTTATAGCCACACCGTTCACCTGAATAATCTGGTCATTGGTCTTAAAGCCTGCAAGTGCCGCGGCACCAGTCTGTGTGAGCCCTGAGATAACCGCGTTCTCCCCAAGATATACACCGAGCAGGTAGACATCCTCCTCAATGTACCTTGGAACCACCGTTGTCTCATGCTTAACGCCATCGCGCTCATAGGTTATGTTGAGCGTCTTTCCGGTGTGAAGCTGATAGTACAGACTATATTCCTTATAAAAATGTATTCTTTTGCCATTTACAGAAGTGATGACATCCCCTGCCTGAAGCCCTGCCTCCTCAGCAACGCTCCCCTCTGTCACACTGTACAGCTTACAAGGGTCATAGCCAATACTTCCGATTATGAATACTGCCATTATAAACGCAAGAAGGAAATTAAAAATAGGACCTGCCGCTATAACGGAGATTCTTCTCCATACGGATTTCGATGCAAAGAGCTTATCCTTGTCAAGCTCACTTATTCCATCCTCACTTCCATCCTCCCCCGCCATAATACAGGCTCCCCCAAACGGCAGGAGCTTGAGAGAAAAAAGTGTTCCCTTTTTCTTGAATTTAAGTATTGTAGGACCAAGTCCAAGTGCGAACTCACTCACAGCTATTCCGTTTGTCTTCGCTACTATAAAATGTCCAAACTCGTGAATGATTACAATAATGCTGAGAATAATAATTGCAATAATAATATTCAAGTTGTAATATCCTCCTCAAAAAGACGTTAATAAACCGCATACACACATAATGCACGTACATGCCGCTTCGCGCACCCGACATACATGCACATTACACGGTACATCTAATAACGGCTCCTTATAAACTCATAAGCTGCCGCTTCCGTATCAAGAATCTGCTTGACATCAGGATTATCAATATATTCTATGTTAGTCATAGTTTGTTCTATTATATCAATAATATCAAGATATTTTATCTTCCTGTCAAGGAACATCGCAACCGCAAGCTCATTGGCAGCATTGAACATGGTCGGAACATTTCCGCCCTTTCTTCCCGCGTCATAAGCAAGTGCAAGTCCCCTGAAATTGACCATATCCGGCTTCTCAAAGGTAATCTGGTTAAGCTTCCAAAAATCAAGGTGCTGTGTGTCAAGAAATCTTCTCTCAGGATAATAGAGCGCATACTGTATAGGCAGTCTCATGTCCGGTGTTCCAAGCTGTGCCATTACTGCTCCGTCCTCGAACTCCACCATCGAATGAATAACACTCTGAGGCTGGACTACAACCTGAACCTGGTCAAGCTCCACGCCAAAAAGCCATCTTGCCTCCATAACCTCAAGTCCCTTATTGACCATCGTTGAGGAATCTATGGTAATCTTCCTTCCCATCGCCCAGTTAGGATGCTTAAGCGCGTCCTCCACCTTGATATCCCTCATCTGTTCAATGGTTCTTCCCCTGAACGGCCCGCCTGAAGCTGTGAGAAGTATCTTGTGGATTTTATTTTGTCTCTCACCGTTAAGACACTGGAATATAGCGCTATGCTCGCTGTCAACCGGGAGAATCCTTACTCCCTTTTCTTCCGCAAGCTTCATAATAATATGTCCTGCTGTTACAAGTGTCTCCTTATTTGCAAGGGCAATATCCTTACCTGCATTGATAGCCTCAATAGTAGGAACTATTCCCATCATGCCGACAACCGCAGTGACAACAATCTCTACCTGCTCCATTGTAGCGGCATGGATAAGCCCATCCATCCCTATTCCATATTCTATTCCAGCCATATCCGAAAGTCTTGCTCTTAGCTCAGTAAGCGCCTTATCATTCGCCATTGAGACGAAAGACGGCTTAAACTTTCTCACCTGCTGCTCTAAAAGCTCAACATTGTTCCCCGCTGACAGCGCAACAACTTTGATATCATTGTTTTTTCTTACAACATCAAGTGTCTGGGTTCCTATAGAACCTGTAGACCCAAGTACAGATATATTTTTCAAAGCAAAAACCTCATTTCCGAGCAAATCTAAATATCTTTAAAACGCTGCTTAAAACTTATAAATACATTTTTAATTAACTTAACGCTCTGAATATTTCAATCACAATATAAACCACCGGTGCGGTAAAAATTGTGCTGTCAAACCTGTCCATAATACCGCCATGTCCCGGGATAAGCTTGCCATAGTCCTTCACCGAATGGTCTCTCTTAATAGCAGACGCCGCCAAATCTCCGATAATAGAGATAACCGCACCCACACCGCATGCTACAGCAAATACAACCGGAGCATTGATACTTATTCTTGAGTTGATCACCGCTCCATATATTCCGCCTATAAGCATAGGTCCGATGATTCCCCCTATTGCTCCCTCAACAGATTTCTTAGGGCT
Source organism: uncultured Eubacterium sp. (assembly GCA_958446835.1). GTDB lineage: Bacteria > Bacillota > Clostridia > Lachnospirales > Lachnospiraceae > CAG-882. The sequence goes on along the minus strand of CAUCXT010000018.1, from coordinate 23,122 downwards.
GAGTATCGGTGTCATCTTGTGCTTTCCGAACTTTACACCCACGAAATATGCGCATGTGTCGGCAATCCATGAGCAGATGAATACAAGCCATACATAGAAGTTGCCATCCGGAAGCAGGCGTATCCTGTATATAAATGATATCATAACCGCTACATATACAACCGCAAAGAATCCCATCGCCGCCTGATCGGCTTTATACTTAGGAAACGAAATGACATACCCTGCCATCACACAGATGAGTCCTGCCGCGAGACAGAGAAGCATAAATTCATTCTGTCCCAGCCACATGCACACATAATATGACACAGCAAAAAGGTAGCCTATGATTCCGATTACTCTTTTCTCAATATGATAAACCTTATATAGCTCATACATTCCAATAAGCGAAATTGCAAGTGTGAGAATAAATAAATATGATCCACCGAATATAAGTCCGGCTCCGACTATAACAGTAAGCACCGCTCCGCTCGCTATTCTAACCAACATATCTACTCCTCCTTCACGCCGCCAAAACGTCTGTCACGCTTATTGTATTTTCTGATTTCCTCAATAAGATAATCCATATTGAAATCCGGCCAGAGCACCTCCGGAAAGTCGAACTCTGAGTATGCACACTGCCATAACAGATAGTTGGATATTCTCTTCTCTCCGCTCGTCCTTATAAGAAAATCAGGATCAGGAATATCCCTGGTATCAAGATGAGCCGAAATCATATCCTCAGTGATTGTATCAGGGTCTATTCCCTTCTCAATGCACTCCTTCGTAAGCTCCCTTACAGCCCTTGTTATCTCATCCCTTGAGCCGTAGTTGAGTGCAATCTGGAAATTAAGGCCTGTGTTATTCTTAGTTGCCTCCTCAAGCTCATCAATCTTATCCACAATATCCTGTGCAAGCTCATCGCGTCTGCCAAGAATCCTAACACGCATATTGTCCTTATTGCTCCTCTTGATACAATCTGTCAGATAACTTCTGAGGAGCTTCATAAGTCCAGTGACCTCCGCCTCAGAACGCTTCCAGTTCTCGGTTGAAAAAACATATATTGTAAAATACTTAACACCAATGGCATCCATATCCCTGCATGTCTGCTCTATAACCTTGCAGCCCTGTGAATGTCCAAAGTTGCGCGGCATCATTCTCTTCTTAGCCCATCTTCCGTTTCCGTCCAAAATAATTGCAATATGATTTGGTACGTTCATTCCTAGTTTTTCATTAAATGTATCCAATTGTGCCTCCCTATTTACACAAAATAGGCTGTCACCGATGTGTATTGCATCCGTAACAGCCTTCAATATTCCCGGTATTGATTCCTATACAGTAAGAATCTCCTTAGACTTAGCCTCTACAGCCTTATCAATCTCTGCAATGTACTTATCTGTGAGCTTCTGAACATCTTCCTCAATGTTCTTGTACTCATCCTCAGAGATAAGATTATCCTTATTCTGCTTCTTAAAGAAATCGTTGGCATCTCTTCTGATATTTCTCACAGCAACCTTGGCGTTCTCGCCCTTCTTCTTAATATCCTTAACAATCTCCTTACGTCTGTCCTCTGTAAGCTCAGGGAAGATAAGACGGATAACCTTGCCATCGTTAGTAGGTGTGATACCTATATCAGATACAAGAATCATCTTCTCTATTTCCTTTATAAGGCTTGACTCCCAAGGCTGAATCTGAATCATTCTTGCCTCAGGTACGGAAACGTTAGCAACCTGCTGAAGCGGTGTCGGTGTTCCCCAGTAATCCACTCTTATCTTATCAAGGATATGCGGATTGGCTCTTCCGGCTCTTATTGTTGCATAGTCCTCAAGTAATGTATCAATTGTCTTACTCATCTTCTCTTCGAATTCTTTAATATCTGCCATAATGTCCTCCAAAATTATAAATTCATGGTTTTATTTTTTTATGTAGCTTAGTGATTTCCGGTTATTTACGGATGCTTTATTAAACAGCAGTACACCTTCAAGCCATCCGTTAAGCAGTAACAACCGTTCCGTTAATCTTTCCGTCAACAGTGTTGACAATGCTGTTCTCCTCATTGAGTCCAAAGATAACAAGCGGCATCTTGTTCTCCATGCACATAACCGAAGCCGTCATATCAATGACCCCAAGCTTTCTGTCGACAACCTCCTGAATTGAGAGTGTGTCGAACTTCTTCGCATTCGGATTAAGCTTTGGATCGCTGTCATACACTCCGTCGATAGCCTTTGCAAGAAGAATGGCGTCTGCTTCCATCTCAATGGCACGGAGAACAATTCCTGTATCCGTTGAAAAATACGGATGCCCTGTGCCACCTGCAAAGAATACAATCTTACCCTGCTTAAAGCACTCATTAGCTAAATCTTTTGAAAAAAGCTTTGTCATGGAGCCGCATGCAAACGGAGTAAGTATCTCTGTTGAGAGTCCTACTGAACGGAACATCTCTGAAACGTATATACAGTTCATAATCGTTGCAAGCATTCCTATCTGATCTGCCTTTGTTCTGTCCATATTCTCACTGGAGCGGCCTCTCCAGAAATTACCGCCACCGATAACGATTCCTATTTCCTTGCCAAGTGCCGATACCTTCTTGACCTGCTCGGCAATTGCAAGCACAGTAGCTTCATCAAAACCTGTCTTCTTCTCACCGGCAAGTGCCTCGCCGCTTAATTTTAACATAATTCTGTCCAGCTTCATCTTAGTTTACTCCTATATTTTATTTTTATAAGGCAGATATTTCAAAAATCCACCTGTCAATAATTCAGCAATGCTGAACTAATCTGTCCATATATGTGCAGTCATAATCCGATACATAGCTGTATCTACTTCACGCTGCCCGCGTCAATATGCTGTATAACCGACGATGTTCCTGTAAGAGGCAGCATATCAGCTCCAAGCTTACGCAGTTCTTCTATAAGTTCTGGAAGCATCTCAACCGTAACGTCAAGTGCATTCGTGTCATGTAACAGGACAACTGAGACATCATACTTATCAACGCCCTGAAGAACCCTGTCAATCATCTCATCTGCCGGAAACTCTTTTCCCTCTGCATCACCTGAAAGAGCATTCCAATCATAATAGGTAATATTCCTGTCATTCAGGTACTTAATGAATTTCTCCATAGGAACATTGCTTACAGTATTACTTGAACCTCCCGGAAACCTATACAGCGTAGGACTCACCCCGGTTATGCTCTCTATATGGTTATAGATTTTCTCAAAATCCTTCTCAAATGCCTCAACAGAGCTGTATACCTTACTGTAATCGTGCGAATATGAATGCATTCCCAATGTATGCCCTTCATTCACAATCCTACGGTAGACATCATCATATCCGTCCTTACCCACGGTAAAAAAAGTAGCCTTGATTCTGTACTGCTGCAGGATGTCAAGAATCTTCTCCGTGTTGTCGCTAGGTCCGTCATCAAAGGTAAGGTACACAACCTTATGTCCTTCCTCAAGAACCTCCTGCTCAGACGGAAGCTTATCCACCGGTTCCTTAGATACAGTATAATTCTCACTCTCATCACCGGATGACTGTTCTCCATCGTCAACCGGGTTACCGGATACAAGCGGCAAAGTCACTGCTTTGCCCCCTGTGTCATTTGGCTTATTGACCCTAATAAATAAAATAACACAAAATGTTATGAGTATCAATATTAATAATAATAAAAAAACTATTACACCGGTGCGAAACGCCCTGTTCCTGCTCTTCTTATGCCTGTTTCCGGCATTCCACTGTTTTCTGGTGCTCACACTTCCCTGAATGTTTCTGTAATTAATTTCTTTCATATCTATCATCCTGTATATTGCAGACATTGCCTGCCGTACTGCTCCAACAGGCAGCTTTCATGTTATAAATTTCAAATTTTAACTCACCTGATTATTTATCATACCACATTTTCTTAAGTATTTGAAGCCTATTTTTACTCAGCTTTCGAATAATATAATACATTCTCCAATATTTTCACAAACTCTTGTAATAGACATTATTGCATGATAGTATGAATATAAATTTCTAATTCATTTTCAACAAATGAATCAGACAAATAGAAACTGACAAAATTAATAATCAAAGAAAAAAAGAGGTTTATTTGTATGAATAGAACTGAATTAAAAACAATATTAAAGAAAAATCATGTTCCTGATTTTAAGTATAATCTCGATGGTACCGGGCGGGATGATGAAAGATTATGCTTAATATATGATAACAATATATGGGAGGTTTATTATAGCGAAAGAGGAATAAAGACTACTGATAAGCATTTTAATTCCGAATCAGAAGCCTGTCAGTTTATTTTGCGTAAACTTGTACCGTTTTCTGTCTTGTCACCCGATTACAAAAAATGATTAAATTAAGAATACAATGAACAATGCTTAGAAAATTATACAAAATATATTTTAAACCAGATACACGAATAAAAAATGCGGAGGAAAAAAGATGGAATTTCGACCTTGTATAGACATACATAACGGTAAGGTAAAGCAGATTGTCGGCGGCAGCCTCGCGGATAAGGGTGACTACGCCAGAGAAAATTTCGTGTCGGAGGCTGATGCCGCCTATTTTTCAGATTTATACTACAACCTTGGAATACGCGGTGGGCATGTCATCATGCTTAACCCTTCGTCTTCCCCTTACTATGATGACACAAAAGAGCAGGCTCTCTCCGCCCTGTCACGCCATCCCGGTTTTCTCCAGATAGGTGGCGGAATCAATGCAGACAATGCCTCAGAATTTATTGAAGCCGGAGCCTCCCATGTAATCGTGACCTCCTATGTGTTCCGCGACGGATATATAGACTATGACAGATTAAAGCTGCTTACGCAAAAGGTCGGAAAGGAACATATTGTCCTTGACTTAAGCTGCAAAAAATACGAAACCGGATACAGGATAGTCACCGACCGCTGGCAGAACATGACTGATACCTATGTCACACCGGCACTGCTCGATGAGCTTTCCGAATACTGTGACGAATATCTCATTCACGCCGTTGACGTTGAGGGCAAATGCCACGGAATAGAGACTGAGCTTGTAAAACAGCTGGCGCTGTATGATGGTCTTGCGCTCACCTACGCCGGAGGTGTCGGCTCATTTGATGACCTTGCACAATTAAAAGAGCTTGGCAAGTCAAAAATCAACGTGACCATCGGAAGCGCTCTCGATTTGTTCGGTGGAAGCATGAAGCTTGATGAGGTGTTGAAGTTCATTGCACAGCCTCCCGCTCCATTGGATTAATATGGATAAAACGCCGCATCCTCCGCAAAATTCGGTATATTGTAGAGAACAAGCACCTCTTTGATACCATTTCTTCATGCAATCAGCGGAGCAGGCACCTCAATCCGCATATAACCAAAAGGCCGGTCTTTATATATAAAGACCGGTCTTATTTTTGTGCATACTGCAATTAAAATATTAAATTATTCTTCCCAGTTATGCCATACTTCCTGAACATCGTCATCATCGTCAAGAAGATCAAGGATACGGTTCATCTGCTTAATATCCTCATCAGATGTGAGTGTCACATAATTCTGAGGAATCATTGTAACCTCAGCCTGTGCCATCTTGATTCCAAGAGCCTCAAGAGCCTCTCTCACAGCACCGCATGAATCCGGGTCTGTAAGAATCTCGAAGCTGTCATCATCCTCATCAAAATCCTCTGCACCTGCATCAAGAGCTGCCATCATAAGCTCATCTGCATCCATGCTGCACTCTTCCTTGTCAATGATAATCTGGCCCTTCTTGTCGAACATGAAGGATACACAGCCCTGTGTGCCTATGCTTCCGCCGCCCTTTGTAAATGCGCTGCGGACATTGGCTGCTGTTCTGTTCTTATTGTCTGTAAGGCACTCAACGATAATAGCTGTGCCGCTTGGACCATAACCCTCGTATGTAGCAACCACATAGTTGGCTGCGTTGCTGTCTCCGGCTGCCTTCTTGACGCTTCTATCAATAGTGTCATTAGGCATGTTGTTAGCCTTAGCCTTGGCAATAACATCACGAAGCTTACTGTTATTGTTAGGATCCGGGCCACCCTCCTTGACAGCTATCATAAGCTCTTTACCTATTCTTGTGAAAATCTTACCCTTTGCTGCGTCATTCTTCTCTTTCTTATGCTTAATATTGGCAAATTTTGAATGTCCTGACATATTACTTTACCTCTTCCTTGTAATCCTTAATGCTGAAGCTGTAGCGTCCCATCTTGTCCTTGCCAAGGCATACTACCTTGACAACATCGCCAAGTGTAAGAACGTCCTCTACATGATCAATTCTCTCCTTGCTTATCTTGGAAATGTGAACCATTCCCTCCTTGCCAGGAGCGAACTCTAAGAATGCACCGAACTCCTTAATGCTCACAACCTTGCCCTCAAATACCTGTCCCTCTTCATAATCTGTTACGATAGTCTGGATGTACTTGATAGCCTTGTCCATCATAGCCTTATCTGTTCCACATACCGATACAGCGCCGTCATCTGTAATATCAATCTTAACACCTGTCTCATCAATGATTGCGTTGATCGTCTTTCCTCTCTGTCCGACAACATCACCAATCTTAGCAGGGTCAATCTGAATCTGTACAATCTTAGGAGCGTATGGACCGACTTCCTTTCTTGGCTCTGCGATAGCCGGCTTCATGCAGTTCTCCATGATGAAAAGTCTCGCCTCACGGCATCTTGCGATAGCGCCCTCAACGATAGGTCTTGTAAGACCATGAATCTTAATATCCATCTGGATAGCAGTAATACCGTCTGTTGTACCTGTTACCTTGAAGTCCATATCTCCGAAGAAATCCTCAAGACCCTGAATATCTGTGAGAAGTACATAATCGTCATCTGTCTCACCTGTTACAAGACCACAGGAGATACCTGCTACCATCTTCTTAATAGGAACACCTGCTGCCATAAGTGACATACAGGAAGCACATGTTGAAGCCATTGATGTTGAACCGTTGGACTCAAATGTCTCAGATACTGTTCTGATTGCGTATGGGAACTCCTCCTCAGATGGAAGTACAGGTACAAGAGCTCTCTCTGCAAGAGCACCATGTCCGATTTCACGGCGTCCAGGTCCTCTTGAAACCTTAGTCTCACCTACTGAGTAAGCAGGGAAATTGTAGTGGTGCATATATCTCTTTGATGTTGTATCATCAAGACCGTCAAGCTTCTGTGCCTCAGATAAAGGAGCAAGTGTACATACGTTACATATCTGTGTCTGTCCTCTTGTGAACATTGCAGAACCATGAACTCTAGGGATGATATCAACCTCTGCTGCAAGCGGACGGATCTGTGTAATCTCACGGCCGTCCGGTCTCTTGTGATCCTTTAAAATCATCTTGCGGACAGTCTTCTTCTCATACTGGTAAACAGCCTCATCTATAAGTGGAAGCCAGTCCTCCTTGTCTGCGAAGCACTCAGTAAGCTTGTCCTTTAAGTTTCTGATTCTCTCTTCTCTTACCTGCTTCTCAGGAGCGAACATGACAACCTCCATCTCAGCAGGAGGAACTATCTCCTTGATAGCTGCAAATAATTCCTCAGGAATTGCGCAGCTTGTATACTCATGCTTAGGCTTACCGCACTCAGCAACAATCTTGTCGATGAAGGCGATAACCTGCTGGTTAACCTCATGTGCCTTGTAGATAGCCTCGACCATCTTAGCCTCAGGTACTTCGTTAGCGCCTGCCTCAATCATAATAACCTTATCTCTTGTTGAAGCAACTGTAAGCTTAAGGTCTGACACGGCGTTCTGTGACGCATTAGGATTGATTACAAACTCACCATTTATAAGACCAACCTGTGTTGTAGCACATGGACCATCGAATGGAATATCTGAAATAGCAACCGCGATAGCAGAACCTAACATAGCAGTAAGTTCCGGTGCACACTCAGGGTCAACTGACATAACCATGTTGTTGAGTGTGACGTCATTCCTGTAATCCTTAGGGAAAAGAGGTCTCATAGGTCTGTCGATAACTCGTGATGTGAGGATGGCGTTCTCAGATGCCTTACCCTCTCTCTTGTTAAAACCTCCCGGAATCTTACCTACGGCATATAACTTCTCCTCATACTCAACTGATAATGGGAAGAAATCAATACCATCCCTTGGCTTCTCAGAAGCTGTAGCTGTGGATAATACTGTTGTATCTCCGTAATGCATAAATGCGGCACCGTTAGCCTGTGCAGCAACTCTTCCGACATCAACTGTAAGTGTTCTGCCGGCTAATTCCATAGAAAAACTCTTATACATATCCTGTCTCCTCTTCGTCATATTTTTTATATTCGCAGAAGAAACCGAAACAACTGAAAAGTACACGCCTAATTTATCATGTCATGTATTTTTCAGAAGTCTCGGAAAATTTCTCCTGCGTGTTCGGCAAATACTGCCTTAAACGCCAATAAGCCCAAAAATGACTTATTAACGCATAAAAGGGCGGATAAACTCCGCCCTCCCATAATTACTTTCTGATTCCTAAACGTGCAATCAAAGAACGGTAAGCTTCAACATCATTCTTCTTGAGATACTCAAGCAGACCTCTTCTCTGACCAACCATCTTAAGAAGACCTCTTCTTGAATGATGATCCTTCATGTTGGACTTAAGATGCTCTGTAAGCTCGTTGATTCTCTCTGTTAAAAGAGCGATCTGAACCTCAGGTGATCCTGTGTCATTAGGTGTTCTTCCGTAAGCGGCAATAATCTCTGCCTTCTTTTCCTTAGATATCATAGTGATATTCCTCCATATAATAAAATAATATAATCGCCGGTAACCAAGCCATAGGTTGGAGTAATCCAAAGGCATAGCTACGGCTGTAACATACTTTGTAATAATAGCACGATGATTGCGAAAATGCAAGAACTATTTTTAATATAATTCATTCTCAAATCTTCTACTGCGCGATTGGCTCTCATTGAACAAGCAAGCTCATGGCTTCCTCATAGCTCTCCGCCGGTCCGATATAGGATTCCGACTCTTCATTTTTCATAATATTTATTATCCTCACCGTTTTACCTTTTCCGCTAAAATCCGAAAGTGCCAATGAATTTTTGAAAGCTGTCAATGCATAATCATTCTCCACAACGAACAGGCTGGTCTTTGTGTTATATAAGTCATACACGCTCTTATAGACTGTACCGTCGACAATGATCTCCCCTGTATAATAATAGCCCTTCAACCCCTTATGGTATTTAACATCCAAGGTGATTGTCGCAGATTCACCCTTTTCATTAAAGTACAACCCGGTATCCTTTATCGATTTAGGAGCAAACCTGATAAATCCCACTATTGCTAGTGCAACAATCAGCAGAACAAGCCCACTTATCACCATGGCTTTTATTTTTCGGGCTTTTCCATGACCGTTTCCTGCCTCATTGCCTGCATATCCGATTGTATCTTTGTCAATTGTTTTTTCATCGTTTTTATTCATCTTCCTATCCGTCACAATTTCACTCCGTTTCATCCAGATAAATCTGCACACGCGAATCTATAAGCTTAAGGGCCTGCTCAAGAGTCTTATCATGTTCAAAATACGGTTCAAGCTCCTCAAACACTATGTTCTGGATAACCGTATTCTCTGCCGGGAAAGGCACACACATTTCAAGGTACGGAATAAAATCTTCAATTCCATATCCTGTCACAGACACATAATCATCTCCAATATATTTCAATGATTGAACCTCATCACCCAGAAAGGCTTCAATGAGCTCCCGTACCTCTTCTTTATGGATTGTGTTTACATTGACAACAATAACACCCTCATCGTGTAAATAATTACCATTTCCCTGCGATGTCGGATATCCAATATATTTATAGCCTGATTTTTCAAGGTACTCTAAATAATCCTGATAACTATCTTCATCATGTATGTTGCCACTGCTCACGCCACCTATTTGATATGTCTTTTTCTTATCTACATCAACATCATCGATGCTTGTCAACTCATAGTCCCCAAACGTCTCTATAAACCTTTTGACATCATCACTTGCAAACCTGCTTTGTCTCTTTTCCCAGTCAATGAAAAATGAATCTGTCAAATTCAATCGCGTTATCAATTTAAAGCTTATCTGTGATGAGCACAACGAATTGCCTATTTTTACGCATGGATATATGTCTCCTGCCAGCACTGAATCCATAAACTGCTCATGCGTCCATGTGTTTTCTTTGACAGAATCTTCATGGACAATAACACTCTCCATATATATACCCTGCGGCACACCATAGAACACGTCACCGACCATGCCTACTTTAACTGCACTCCCAATAAGCTTTTCCTTGTTTTCCAAGCCAATGATATCCTCCATGTCAGCAAGCATTCCCTTGTCAACCATATTAAACATTTCATCCCTGCTTACAAGCATTACATCAGGGCCATTGCCCGCCGCAAATTCAGCATATATTCTGTTCTTATCAGTGTCACCGCTTGCATCCGCAAAGGAGACAGACATATTTCTATTGTCCATCTTAGCCTGTGTAATCGCCGCCTTCAGCCGCCTTGAATCTCCAAGCAAATCTGCAACCTCAATTGCACTATCGTTGACCATTTCACTTTCCGAAGTACTCACTATCCACTCTCCGGAACCATCCTTGAATCTGATATACGGCTTGGCGTTACACCAGAGTATCAGTAAGCTGCTATTGTTGTAATAACCTAAGTCCTCCAGATTACAACACTCCGTCCTGTCACCTGTAACTATATCCCAGCTAATCACTTTATTTTCTGATATATAATAAATCCTGCTGCCATGCATCACCACCGGCTTCATGGCACCATTGTCTTCAATACCTCCCAATTTTCTGACTGAATTGCTTTCATTATCATAGCAGACTATATCAACACACTTTTTGTGGCTCATATATATCGGAAACAGATAGTCACCATCCTGTGTTCTTATAGGCTTACGAAATATTGAATTTTGCGGTTTCTGATACTGATTGAGCAGATTACCCTCACCATCAAACACGTAGAGAAAATTGACATCGTAATATTTATCCATCGGTAAATAATATATACAGCCATCGTCCGCCAGATAAACCTGATTTTCTCCATTCCCACTAAATCCGGCATCCAGAAATAAATCATTATCTTTTACAAAAGAAGTCATATCCATCTGTTTGACTATTTTTTTATTCTCTATGTAGGACCAATAACGATTGCGTACCAGTTCTTCATCAGCATTATAATAGCCCTCCTCCAAATCAAGCATCAATATGCCTTCCTCCGGCATGCAGGCTCCAAATACCAGATTATACGGTGCCATGTAACCTATATCGCTCATTGTAAATTCGCTGTGTACCGACCTTGTCATATCCGTAAGATTTACACTGACACTGACATATCTTCTGTCCCCGCTTTCTTCATTATACAGATCGTAAAGATAATACACCCTTTCACCAAACTGTCCCAGATATACGCTCATAGAAACATGCTCATCCGGACTAAGCATATCCGAAATATCAATCAGATTAAACTTATCCATCCATATTGTCCAATTCCTGGCAACATTTTCCTGTACCTGAAACTCCTGCCCACGCCAGTCCACCGTATTTTCCTCTGTCCCATATGTACCTTGCTCACTTACCTTTTCCTTGGCACATGCGGACAAACATAATAAAAGTAATACAACCCATATAAAACGTATTTTCTTCAAACCTGCCCCTCCTTTGGTAAAAATCATTTTTTATTGCAACTCATCCAGATAAATCTGCACACGGTCATCAATAACAGACGCTGTCTCCTCAGCGGTCTTACCGCCTGAATAGTATGCCGCCAGCTCCTCCCAGACAATTTGTTCTATCTGAGGATATTTCTTCGGAGCAGGAACACATTTTTCCAACAAATCATTCACCTCATCCAGCGATGTACTGCCATCATCAAAAAGCGGCATCTCCTGTCCCTGCCAATACGCCTTATCCTCATCAAATACTACATTCTCCGTTGGCAATGGAATTATCGGCATACCTTCACCGAATGAGACAGCGTCCTGAACTTCCCTGCCCAAAAAGCACTCAAGATAAGCGGCTACAGCCTCATTCGCAGTTGTGGCTGCATTGACAACCAGCATACCTCCAGCTTCAAGATAATTTCCACAACCCTGCCGCGAAGGAAATCCTACATAATGCCACCCTGTATTTCCCCTTATTCCTGTGAAAGAATTTATCAGATCAAGACTTGATATTGAGGTTAGAATCAACGCATCAGACGGTTTATTATCATCTTCATCCAATTGTTCTGCCTGACAGTTGCCAAGATATTCAATCAGCTTTATAAAACGTTCATCCTCAAAATGGCTTTCATTTTTCTCCCAGTCAATAACAAAGGAGTCTGCCAATAAATATTCCAGTAAAATCTTAATGGATATCCTTGAAGCATGCAATGTTCCACCATCAAACAGCCTTCCCGATATTCTTCCATCCTCAAGCAGCGAAAGCATATCGTCCGGTGTCCAGCTATCTCCGTTCCATACATCATCCCTAATCATTAAGGACGTAGCCGTTATATCGGAGGCAATTCCGATTAGCACTCCATTATCCATTCCAAGCTTCAATACTCCCGGAATAACCTTATTAAGTGATTCCTCAGAAATGTATCCACGCAGGTCGGCAAGAAGCCCCTTTTGACCTAGCAGTTCCATATTTTCTGCCGATACATACAGGATATCAGGTCCCTGTCCCGACATCAGCTCTGCCATAATTCTGGCATAAAAATCTGTCTCGTCAATGCCATTTTTATCCTCATATTTATATGAATACTCAGGATTCTTCCTTGCAGCAACTCTGGCACAGGTTTTCACCCTGTTTGATTCATTAGTAAGGCTCACAACACGAACCGGGTCATTCTTATCAACCGGTTTATCAGACATAACCAGCAGCCAGTCCTCAAATTCTCCGTTTATCTGTCCGTACATCCTTAACACCGTAGTGTCATCGCTTCGCAGTACCAGCTGTTTTTTATAAACATCCAAAACCCCATTTTCTTTGAACTCAAATATGAGCTTTCTCGTTCCCGATGTAACGTCCCATCTTATAATACCGTCGTTATTCTCATAATATAAATTATTTTCCTTCAAACCATACAATTGCAAAATGATGTCGTTTATTGTGGCCAGAGTTTTTATATTTTCATTTTTAACATCTACCCACAACAAGCTTGTTGTTTTATCATTTTTATTATAACATGGAAAAATCAACTCTCCATCTTCCGTGTTCATCGGCTTTCCAATCTGTTCTCCCGCAGAGCAGTAGTATTCTGAAATATTTTTTCCATCCATATCCAGCACAAACAGACTATCCGAATTATCTCCAATCACATAGCTGTTTCCAAAAACATCAAACGAAAGCTCCTGACTGCGAAACACAATGCTGTTATATTTTTCACGAATCAATCCCTTTTCAATATATGCCGGAAGAAGATTCGTCTCCACCTTGCCGCTGTCCTCAGTTAAATACACCAGTTCATTAGCCTTCTGCACAAAGTCGTCCCCGTCATATCCATATTTTAGCCAATGAAAGATGTACGAACCATCAACAGCTGCATTGACACCGCAGACAAAACCTGAATTGTCTTCACCAGCTCCTATCTGCTCAGGCAGGAATAACGTCACCTTTTTTTCCATAGAAACCGTGTCAATACATTCCATGACCACCCTCACAGTAGTAAACTCAGATAAAGTATTAACAGGAGTGAATCTGTAAATGCAGTCCTGCAGCGCACCTCCCTCCATAGTCTCAAGAGCTCGCTCATCATCGCTAAGCAGCTCCACATCGTCATGTTCCCACCTTATGTATCTGTCTATCCATAGTTCCTGCTCCTTGACAACCTCATCATCAGTGACAAAACCATCTGTTTTCCACATTAACTCAATAGATGATGTTGACTTTTTATCAGCCTCATTCTCCCGACTGCCACAGCCACTGATAAAAAATGTCATTGTAACAATAAAAAATATTCCCAACATCTTAAAATTTTTCAAATTATTTTCCCCCTATATTATTATCATAAAAGCAAAAACTTCAAAGCAGGCTTTGTACAAATATCAGCCTGCCTTGAAGTTTTAACATAATCTCTATTTTCCGTATTTACTACAATATTTACTCGTATGTCTCTCTTTAGGCTTATCTTCCGACCAAGCCACTCCACACCCATTAGGGCATAACCTTGCCACCCTATCCATGCTACAGTGTACGATACACTCATTCATAACTGGTTTTCCATCATAAGAACATCCAGTAGATACATAATGTTTTTCCGTCCAATTTCCAACGTGCTCAGCATGTTCTTCCAACTTTGCTCCGCAATTAGAACAATAATTCGGTACACTTGCAAAAACAACAGTTCTGTCAAAGCAAATCACACAAAATGTTATTGCTAAAAAAACAGCTATACTTTTTTTAATTGAAGTTTTCTTCGTATTATACATAGTAAATCTCCTTTCTTTCGTATGAAACATGTTCATTATACTTGTTTCAAAGCAGCTAAGTTAATTGTTCCCATCAAGAATATATTCTTACTTAAAAACTACCATATTCCCAATAACATTGCAAGGGACACTTTCACCCTTATTTTTTCATTTTTTCATTAAAAAATAAGGTGAAAGTGTCCCTTTACAAAACTTTCTGTAATGTTATACTTAATATATTACATAAATAATCTTTAATTCATAGGAGGTACTGCCATGATAAGAAAAAAACTTAGTAAATTGTGTGTGATTCTTTTATTAGTCAGTGTATTACTGCCATTTTTTGATTCAATACATTTGAATAACAATCCTTCTTACGAACATGACATTGTATTATTAGATAACATGGAGGATTCTGAATTTATTCAAAATTAATCTTATATTGTTTCAGGAAAAACTGCTTATACACATAACCTTTTGAAAAATCACTAATGTCAATGCAAATATTCAGCAGCTCTTTACTTTGTTCTGTTGAATATTTGTGTTGCATATTATTATTCCACCATATACCATAAATACATCTGTCGATATTATATATTCTTTTTAACTTTGTATTTTTCTGTATCACATCCATAAAAATACTATTTGATTTTTCGTATTCCCCCCTATTGCCGGCATCACTTGCAAATTTTGTTTTACAAAATTCGATTTTTCTGATAAAAAGCTCCCCTCTCACATATTGTGAAGGTATACTATATAAATACATCAGCCTGTCTTGTTCATTTTGTTTATTTTGCATGTTATGCAAAATAGTTGTTTCACAGCTTGTCAGGTATACAGCCGGATTTTTCAGAACATGTTCATATTTTACAGAATATCCAATAATATTTTTCATCTTCTCCAGATATACCTTTAACTCGATTTCTCTTCGCCCATATGCGAAATTAGTCTCCAGCCGCTCTATTGTCTGCCTATTTCTTGTATATCCCATATCAAGATTTGCCTTTAATGTCTGCAACAGCTCCTGTGCCCTTTCAGTCTCATTCATGCCGATGGCATCATACACCTTTTCCAACAGCTCCATATCCCCGGCATTGTATGACACAATCTCATCCATGACGAAATCAGAGTACAGCTCAAGCCTGTTGAGTATCTCGTAGAGATTGTAGCCATGCGGTCTGCAATGCCCCTGCTCAAGCCGCCTTATTGTCTTAGCCGTACATATTCCCTCCGCCAGCTGGTTCTGTGTTATTCCAAGTAATCTCCTGCGGTCGGCAACAACCTTCTCCATTCTGTACACATTAGGTTCAAAATACATGTACATGCCGTTTTTCGTATATCTACTGATACCTGTCAATTTTTCTATATAGAGAAGCTAAAAATGCAAGTATTATTTTTCAAAGCCCCAACATCTTTTTAAGCACTTCCCCTGTCTGGTTCCATTCGTCAATCCATACAAGCCTCACTCCAAGATGTGCCACCGACTCCTCAAGCCATATCTTTTCCTGAATCGTGTTAGGCTTCTTCCTGATCCAGAAATGCTCCGTCGCATCCTTGCAGTTAAGACCGTTCTCCTTAAACTCCGCCATCTTGTTAGCATGAATCCATGAGAGCCAGCGCCTCATATTGGCGTCTGTGAGTGATACGCCGCAGAACACAACCCTCCTGTTCATGCAGTTATCTATAAAGCTTGTAGCCTGCCATGAGAATGAGTTGTTGGCAAGTTCAAGGTAATTGTCCTCGGTAAGCACCAGCTTGTCACTCGCAAGGTGTCCCTTTCTGGCATTGTAGCCGTTAATCGGAATGACACCATGGCAGTGAAAATACGGTATTCTGTCATGCTTCTGGACATGAATACTGTTGGCGATTCTGTCAAAGAGCACCTTGTTGCTGTTGCCGGTCTGCATGTAATAGAAGTTGAGAAGCGTCAGAAATACAGCCTCAACATTGAAGCTTAGAATTGAGCGCGGCCCAACTCCGGCATGCACGGCATCTATGACAACCTTCGCCATAAGATTAGCGCTTGTTGTCGCAAACATTCTGTCTATAATGCCGGAATACGTCTCCCAGTTCTCCTTGGTTATACATGACAAATGTTCCGTCTCATGTATCTTGACAAATGTATCCCACTCCTGTGCCGTGAGAGCTGTCCTTATAGGACGATATATCTCATCGGAAAGAAGCTTTATGAACTCCTTGTCACTTAAATGCATGTGATTCTGTACCGCCTGAATCATCGCCTCAGGTGAGAAGTCCATCTTTCTGTATACATCTATATCTATAATCTCATTTTTGCTGCAATTATTCTTGATGAGCAGCTCAACCAGTGTGTACCAATCAGCAAGTGCCGGAACTGATGTCCCGGCACCCACACACAGTGACCAGCCGTTTCGCTTGGTCACATCCCTTAATACAGGCTGGATTGTCTTTATATCCAAACCTTTTTTTGCCATAAAATTAATGTCTCCTAAAATAAGATATCATTTCTTATACCAACCACAATCATAATATGCACTGCAAAGATGCCCTTAAAATCATACCTATCATTCATAAACAGGCACTTTAAAATCCGCATATTACAGCTTCATGGTTTTATAATAGAAAAAATGTCTTTGTAAATTCAATATCAGCTTCAACCTGCGATATCAGCTTGTCCACCGTATCGAATTTTATCTCCGGTCTTTCAAAATGGAACAGCTCCACCCTTATCTCTTTGCCGTACATGTCCTCTTCATGGTTGAGTATATGGGTCTCAACGCTTATTCTGTCCGAATCGTCAAATGTAGGTCTAACACCGATATTGGTTATCGCGTAGTACTCATTGCCATCCGCAATAACCTTAGAAGCATACACTCCGTATGGTGGAAGCAGTTTTTCCGGGGAAGGATATATATTGACAGTCGCAAACCCCATTTCCTTTCCAAGATGTCTGCCTTCCTCAACCTTGCCCATTATCATATAAGGATAGCCCAAGAGAATGTTGACATTCTCCATGTTTCCAAGCTGGATTTCCTCGCGGATCCATGTACTGCTTATTTCCCTCTGTTCATATTTTTCCTTTTCCACAATATGAACCTCGTAGTTGTACAGCTTCTGTGCTGCCATGAGAACATCACAGTTTCCGCTTCTATCCTTTCCGAAATGCCAGTCTGTTCCTACAACCACATGTGCAGCGTTAAGATTGCCAAAAATAACTTTCTTGATAAACTCAAGCGGCTCCATTGACGCTGTCTCCTCGTTGAACGGATACTCAACCAGATAGTCAACGCCGGCATCGGCAAACATTATTCTCTTTTCATAGTTGGTCGTTATCTGGGTACCCTCAAATTTCTCAAAGTGCAGGTTCGGCGGAACGTCGAATGTAAACACAGCAAGCTTATACCCCTGTTCTCTTGCAATTCTTCCCGCAGTATTTATAAGCGCCATGTGCCCCATATGTATCCCATCGAATTTACCAAATGTGACAACCGTCCTATCAGGTATAGAAAACTGTGTAACTCCATTAAATATATTCATATATTAACCTCTTCATACCCCGGATTATTCCCCGCATGCGAACATTTTTACAGGATAATATTCTTTCTTCCTGTCATCAAGCTCATATATTCCATAGAACACACCGTCACAGTACATTCTGACCGGAGAATATAGGTCACCGCATATCCTGCTGTCAACCTTATTTCCGTTTTTTATAAGCTTAAAATATTCTTCCCCTGCATGCACAGGCATATACTCCTCAAACATCACATCAACAGGAATGACTTTTTCGGACAACCTATCCTCGTCCTTAAGCTTCTGTAGCTCCTCAAGTGTAAGAGCCTCTGAAAGCGTGAATCTTCCGACCTGTGTACGGCACAGCCTGTCCATACACGCTCCACACCCAATCTGCTCTCCTATATCCCTGCACAGTGAGCGGATGTAGGTTCCCTTACCGCAGTGGACACGCATTGTAAAATAAGGAAGCTCCACAGAAACCAGCTCTATAGAATAAATCTCCACATGTCTTGCCGCCCTGTCTATCTCCTTGCCCTCGCGCGCAAGCTCATAGAGCCGCTTTCCGTCCTTTTTAATTGCAGAGTACATGGGCGGTATCTGGTCATATCCGCCTGTAAAGCCATCAAGCACTCTTTTGATATTCTCTGCCACAGCTTCACTGTCTCCCGCAAAGAACTCTCCGTTAAGCTCCCTCTTTCCTGTCTCAACTCCCGTTGTATCCTCAGTATCAGTTGTGACACCAAGGAGCACTCTTGCTTCATACACCTTGCTTCTGTCCGTTATCATATCCACAAGCTTGGTTCCGTTACCAAGGCACACAGGAAGCACTCCTGTCGCAGCCGGGTCTAAGGTTCCTGTATGCCCGATTTTTCTCTGTCCGAATATTCCGCGCAGCTTTGCTACAACATCATGCGATGTGAAGCCTGCTTCCTTATAAACATTTATAATTCCGTTATACAATAATGTATCCTCCCTATTTCTGTGCGGAATTAAACTGAAGTTCAACAAGTGCGCCGATATTGTTGATGATATCCCTAGGGTCATTTGCTGCCATATCGAAGCCTGCCGCCCTGATATGACCGCCGCCGCCGAATCTCTTGGCAATCTTACTTACATCCACGATGTTCTTCGAACGCATGCTGACCTTATATTCATTCTTCTCTGTCTCATACAGGAATATTGCCACCTCAACCGTATCATTAAGTCGAAGCTGCTCCACAACTCCTCCAAGATCCTTGCTTGTGACACCGTAAAATTCCATCTCGCGCTTTGTAAGCACAGTAAAAATACATCTTCCATCACAGAACTGTACACTCTCAAGAAGCGCCTTGCCAAGTACCTGGCTCTGTCTATACGTTCTCATGTAAAAAGTATTATCTATAATATTAGTAAAATCTATACCTTTTTCCATAAGCTTTCCGGCAATCTGC
Organism: uncultured Eubacterium sp.; assembly: GCA_958446835.1. GTDB lineage: Bacteria > Bacillota > Clostridia > Lachnospirales > Lachnospiraceae > CAG-882. The sequence goes on along the minus strand of CAUCXT010000018.1, from coordinate 3,839 downwards.
ATTGTGCGCGCTGTCACACCCTGATACTTGAATACACCTGTATCATGGATAATTCCAAGATAAAGACATTCCGCTGTACTCTTAGAAATCTTATCCGGGTTCATCGCCTCATATATAAGCTCACTGCATGATGAAAGATTCGGAGAAATCATATTCATATCTCCTATCTCCTGTCCACTTATATGATGGTCAAATACAACTGTTTTCTTAGCCTTCTCAAAGCATTCTCTGAAATCCTCAAACCTGTCAAATGCTGCGCAGTCGCACACGATAAATAAATCGTATATCTTATTCTCATCTGCTTTTTCTTTTATCTTATCACTGTTTCTCAAAAATAAAAACTTATCATTAATCGGCTGCAGACAGATATCAACATCCACCTGCGGCATATTATCACATATATAGTTGTACACGCCAAGCGTACTGCCGACGCAGTCACCATCAGGTCTTATATGGCCTGTGATTCCTACAGTCCTTACCCCCTGCAGTATCTCATCAAGATATATCATTCGTGATTCTCCTTGTTAACCTCGTCAATAATTTTAGACATTCTCACACCATACTCTATAGACTGGTCAAGTATAAAATGTATCTGCGGTGTATTTCTAAGGTTCACCGTCTTTGCTAGCTGGCTTCTTATAAATCCCTCCGCGCTCTTAAGTCCTGCAATTGTAGCTGCCTGAGCCGCCTCATCACCGTAAACACTTATATATGCCTTACATTCCTTAAGATCCGGTGTGACATCCACTGCAACAACCGATGTCAATGGGCTGATATTAGGGTTCTTGACCTCATTGCGGATAATATTGCTGAGTTCCTTCTGAACCTCCCCATTGATTCGGGAATTCTTAATACTATTTTTACGCATATTTACTCCATTTCCGAGCGAATAAAATATAATCGCTTATTTTAACACCACAAGCCGGGGACATCAGCCCCGGCTTATCTATCCTTTTACCCTTGCATACTGTAAACATTACTTGCAGTTATACAGTCAATGGGCATATTACCTTGGCACCTCTACCATAATGTATGCCTCAATCTGGTCAAGCTCCTTGATGTCATTGAACTTTTCAAGAACAATACCACACTCGTAGCCTGCCTTGACCTCCTTAGCATCATCCTTAAATCTCTTAAGTGAAGCAAGAGGTCCTTCGTATATAAGCTCCCCTTCTCTTGTAACACGTACCTTGGAAGCCTTCGTAATCATACCGTCTAACACATACGAACCTGCAATTGTACCGACACCTGATGCCTTGTAGGTCTGACGTACCTCAGCATGACCGATAACCTTCTCCTCGTATATAGGATCAAGCATACCCTTCATGGCTGCCTCTACATCCTCGATTGCCTGATAGATTACTCTGTAAAGTCTTACGTCAACCTTCTCACGGTCTGCAATCTCTCTTGCCATATTATCAGGACGTACGTTGAAACCGATAATAATCGCATTAGAAGCAGAAGCAAGGATAACATCGGACTCATTGATTGCACCGACACCGGCATGAACAATCTTTATTACAACCTCTTCATTTGAAAGCTTAAGCATACTCTGCTTAACTGCCTCAACAGAACCCTGTACATCAGCCTTGATGATAAGACCGAGTTCCTTGACATTACCTGCCTTGATCTGTGAGAACAGGTCATCGAGTGAAAGCTTGCTCTTAGTATCGTCAAGAAGTTTAACTCTTCCCTCACGGATGAAGGTATCAGAGAATGCTCTCGCCTCCTTCTCAGTTGCAGGAGATACGAATATCTCACCGGCACTAGGAACATCATTAAGTCCCAATATCTCTACAGGTGTTGCCGGACCTGCTTCCTTAATCTTGCGTCCCTTATCATCTATCATTGCTCTTATCTTACCAAAGCATGGACCTGCTGCCACCGCGTCTCCGACATGAAGTGTACCCTTCTGTACAAGAAGTGTAGCGACAGGACCTCTGCCCTTATCAAGCTGTGCCTCAATGACAAGACCTCTTGCACGGCGGTTAGGGTTAGCCTTTAACTCTCTCATCTCTGCTGTGAGCAGAACCATCTCAAGAAGATTATCGATACCTTCCTTAGTATGTGCAGAAACAGGTGCAAATATTGTATCTCCGCCCCAGTCCTCTGCTACAAGTCCGTACTCGACAAGCTCCTGCTTAACCTTCTCAACATTTGCATTAGGCTTATCAATCTTATTAACCGCAACAATTATATCAATGCCTGCTGCCTTGGCATGGTTGATAGCCTCTATAGTCTGTGGCATTACGCCATCATCTGCTGCAACGACAAGAATTGCTATATCTGTTGCCTGTGCTCCACGCATTCTCATTGCCGTGAATGCTTCATGTCCCGGTGTATCAAGGAAGGTGATTTTCTGTCCGTTTATCTCAACTGTGTATGCGCCGATGTGCTGTGTGATACCACCGGCCTCTCTCGATGTAACATTGGTTGAACGTATTGCGTCAAGGAGAGATGTTTTACCATGATCAACGTGTCCCATTACACATACAACAGGTGGTCTTGGAACAAGTGTCGCAGGATCTTCCTCTTCCTCCTTAAGAAGCTCAGCAATGACATCTACCTTCACCTCATGCTCACAGATACAGTTAAACTCAAGTGCAATCTCCTCAGCGGTATCAAAATCAATTTCCTGATTAACTGTTACAATAGTGCCCTTAAGGAAAAGAGTCTTAACTACTGCTGCCGGCTGAAGCTTCATCTTCTCAGCAAGCTCCTTGATTGTAAGAACATCAGGAAGTACAAGTGTCTTGATTGTATCCTCTTCCTCCTGTGGCTTCTGTGTTACCGGCTTATTGTTCTTAACAGTCTTTTCAAGCCCCTTTGTATTCTCTTTTCTGTCCTCGCGGTCATACTTATTGCGGTCATTTAAGCGGTTCTCACGCTCACGGCTTCTCTGCTCCTTAGCCTCGCGAACCTCTCTTGCGTCACCCATTCCGCCCTTAGCATCTGCATCCTTTGCGAAATTGTCTCTGTTACCGCCTCTGAAGTTACCGTTTCCGCCCGGTCTTCTGTTATCGCCTCTGTCGTTTCTTCCGCCGTCTTTATTGAAGCCGCCATCCTTGTTAAAGCCATCTCTGTTTCCGGCAGGACGGTTTCCATCGCGTCTGAATCCATTGTCCCTGTTTCCATCCGGACGATTTCCGTCACGTCTGAATCCATTGTCTCTGTTTCCATCCGGGCGGTTTCCGTCACGTCTGAATCCATTATCTCTGTTTCCATCCGGACGGTTTCCGTCGCGTCTGAATCCGTTATCTCTGTTTCCATCCGGACGGTTTCCGTCACGTCTGAATCCATTGTCTCTGTTTCCATCCGGACGGTTTCCGTCACGTCTGAATCCATTGTCTCTGTTTCCATCCGGACGGTTTCCGTCGCGTCTGAATCCGTTATCTCTGTTTCCGTCTCTGTTTCCATCCGGGCGGTTTCCGTCACGTCTGAATCCGTTATCTCTGTTTCCGCCATTATCCTGTCTGCGATTATCGCGTATATCCTTGCGGTCGCTGTTATGAGGATTATATACAGCGGTAATATGTGATTTCTTTTCAGCAGGCTTCTGGTCATTCTTTACCTGCTCATTTTTCGTCTGAGGTGCTGTGGCAACAGCCTCCTGCTTTGCTGCCTGCTCATTTCTTGCAGGCTGTTCCTTTATCTCCTTAGGTGCCTCTGTATTCTGCACTGTTGTACCCTTTCCAAAATGCTTTTTAACCATGTCTATTGCAGTATCGTCAATGCTGCTTGAATGGCTCTTAACATCTACATTCTTGCTCTGTAAATACTCTACTATATCACTATTTTTTAAGTTTAATTCTTTCGATAATTCATATATTCTCATTTTA
>CAUCXT010000017.1 GCA_958446835.1 uncultured Eubacterium sp. | reverse complement strand
CACTCTTGATTGCAATCCGGTATTTCATGGAAATGTGGTAAGTGTAAATCAGATGCTTGGCATTATGGTGGGAAGCATAGCTGTATTTGGAATTATTTATTATTTTGTTACATTGCTGCCGGAGAGTGATGGCAGACGATAACCGTCACAAGCAGGTTTATAGATAGAGAAGTAAGATTCATGAGACAATTAGTTCTATATATTAATGGAAAAGGTGGAAATGCTATGGAAGCGGACCATTATAAAACATTATTTGCAGGATATGATGTGGTAGGACTGGATTATCATGCAGACAATCCGTGGTAGGCAATAAGTGAATTTAAAGAGTTCTTTTACGGATATAGGAAAGGGCATGATTCTATTATTCTAATAGCGAACAGCATTGGAGCATATTTAACCAACGAGCAGATGAATGACAGGAAATTTTTGAAACTGTTATCAAGGTAAATGAAAAGGCGGAATAATTTACACACCCTGTTACAGACTTTAATGTCAGTAATGGGGTGTTCTTGCATCTTACATGGCGTTTTTGTCATGTCACGGGGCAAAGCATAGACATAATCCCAAAAATCATATATAAAAATATAAGAGAAACGAATGGTAATATGCGGAGGTGATAGCAGTGAAGCTCGAGGTGGAGCAGATTGACATGGAAAGGGAAGAGGAGGTTATTGTGTGCTGTCATGACGTGGAGGCTGACTGGGTGGGGAACGTAAAGGATGCAGCCATGATAAAGTCCCCGTTATGCATAACGCTCAGGGGGACCAGACCCCGGTGTCCCAGCCTTGGGACACCGGGGTCTGGTCCCTGTCCCAAGGCTTATTCATTCACGAGAATGTTGCCATTGTAGAGTTCACCTTTATTGATTTCGATGATTCCCGTGACGGTATTGTCTGCGTGCGTATCTATGCTGCCGCGGAAGCTGACAACGGCTATGTCGCCAACGTTAATATCGCGGTATTTTACGCCTCTGCTGGCATGTATGTCATCGAGAGGTATCTTAAAGAGTATTCCGTCTGAGGCATCTGCACATTTTATGGAATCATCTATGATAAGATAATCTTCGGTTAACTCGGTCACGATTCCGGAAAGATAATAGCAGTATGGCTTAGGGGCTGCAGGGGTTCCATTCTTTTCTGCGTAAGCTATTATCTTTTTAGCGGCTTCGACACCTATATTGTAGATATATCCGTAATCAAAGATGTTCGTCAGGAGATAGCCCTCCGAATTGATTTGCAGGCCACGCATATAGACCCCAAGTTCATCCAAGGTGATTGAAAAATCAATGCGATTTTTATAATCGAATGTATGGCTGTCATTCCCGGCATATCCGGCATCCTTACATTCTGAAAGAACCTCCAATATATATCCGGAGCCATTAAGGCTGTAGCTTCCATTTTCAATATAATCTTTGGTATCGTAGAAATAATCAAGCTTAAGGTTCTCCCACAGATTCGCCTCATCGAATAATTGTCCAAGGTTCCCGGGTGGGTTGTAGGTGTTATTCTTGTAAATGTAGTATTTAGAATCCAATTCCGCTGCAACGATTCTATCTTCGGAGATACCTCTTACAGAGAATACATTTACAGGACGGGTGTATTCCGTGCCGGTATAGTCATCGTAGCCGGAGGCAGTGTATACGCCGATTGATTTATCAAGCTTTGAAGCGTCTATTTCACTGCATGCTGTGGTGAAATCGCCATCGTTTATGTCCAACCGGCTGTATTGCTCAGCTACAGTGCGGTCCTCCCACCTGTAGGTAATTCCAAGCTCACCGGACAGTACTGAGATGTCTGCCTTGTAGCGGCGCTCAATGCCGCCGATGTTGACTATTGTGGTGTCGGAAGCCTTCGATATTCTGTTATGGATACCAACGGACAGAGATATTCCAAATATCAGACCGGCAGCCACAAGTCCGCCTAGGATACGGATGATTTGGTTTTTATTTTTGCGTGTCCTGAGTTTATTTACCGATTCAAGCATAGCATCGTCAACATGGCCGATTGCGTCAATCAGATTGTCATTATTCATATATGAAACCCTCCTTTACAAGATACGCCTTAAGCTTCTGTCTGGTGCGGAAAAGATGCGTTTTCGCATTGGACTCGCTCATTTTGCAATATCCGGCAACAGATTTTAGCGAATCAAAATAGTAATATCTTCCGATAAATAGATTCCTCTCAGCTTCGGGGAGCGTGCGAAGAAAATTATTTATAGTGCTTATCAGCATTTTGGAATCCAATTCCTTTTCAGGCTCACCGGATGAAGCGATGACCTCCTCAAGCTCATCAAATGAGATGGCATATTCCGAGCCGGCGCGTTTTTTGCTTTTCCTTTTGCGGAAAATGTCGATGGAGAGCTGTCTTGTTATCTTACCAAGGTATGTCGAGAGGACTCCCGGTCTGTTGTCCGGCATGGAATTCCATGCGGCAAGATAGGTGTCATTGACAGCTTCACTGCAGTCCTCCAAATTGGCGAGGATATTGTAGGAAATCCTGGTGAGATAGGCGTTGTATTTACTCTGGGTATGTTTTATCGCGCTCTCATCGCGCTTCCAGTATAGCGAAACAATCTCCGGGTCTGTCATGGTGATACCTCCTTTCTTTTTATATATAAAAGGTAATTGCGAAACTTAGTGTGACAGACGGACGTTGTGTATTTTTGCAAATGTACGTTTCACAATTCCTTTATATATATACCCGTAAAAAAAATGTGGAAGGTTTCAGTCAATTATTGCTAAATTGCAGTCAGTTATTGCTAAATTGCTTGTTTTTGACTGTATATTTTATTATAATAGCATATATTTATGAGTGTTGCGACATTTAAAACAAAAGATGGCGCAGCGCCATATATATTTTTCATGGGGCTACAATAAAAAACGGTAGAAAGGGTATGGGCAGCTATATGAATGAGGAGAACATTTATCGCAATCCTATTATTTACGCGGATGTGCCGGATATGGATATCATACGCTCTAAGGATAAGGAGGGCAGGCAGGCATTTTACATGGTAAGCACGACAATGCATTTGTCACCGGGAGTGCCGATTATGAAATCGTATGACCTTGTGCACTGGGCGACGGTGAATTATGTGTATCGGATTCTTGAGGATGGGGACAGATATTGTCTGAAGAATGGGGAGGATGACTATTCCATTGGTTCATGGGCGGCAAGCCTCAGGCAGGATTCTGCTACAGGATGGTATTTTGTAGCATTTACATGTAATTCCACACAGAAAACATATATTTTTATGACAGAGGATATTGAGAGAGGACCTTGGTACCGCACAACCTTCCCGGAGATGTGTTATGACAACGGAATGTTGTTCGATGAGACGGATGGAAGAAAATATATCTTCTTTTCACAGGACTGCGGAGATGGAATCGGAACGCATGATATATATTACAGGGAATTATTTGTCGATATAGACAAGCATACTGTTGAGTATGGGGACAAGAGGTTTGTGCTTCACAACACCAACTATGAAACTCCTAAGCAGGGCTTATGGGGAGAGGGCTTCCATGTGTACCAGCATAACGGATATTACTATATTTTCGTGATTCAGGGGCAGCAGTGGCAGAGACAGGAGCTGTGCTGGAGAAGCAGGAGTCTTACGGGAGTTGGGCGCTGGGATGATGAACCGGCGGGTGACTGGACATGCAGGAAGGTGTTTGTGGGACATCTTTATGATGCGGATGACAATGTATATATGAAAAATAACGGAATCGCGCAGGGCGGCATTGTGGACACGGAGGACGGAAAGTGGTACTGCTTTATCTTCCAGGATACAGGCTCAGTGGGGCGTATTCCTATGCTGTCACCTATGGAATGGGGTACGGAGGGAGAGCTTAAGGACTGGCCGGTAATCGGTACATATCTTGGGGAGGGCACACCTTTTCTGCACAACAAAATGCCTGTAATCAGTGAGCTTCCTGTTAGGACGAAGGAGACTGTCGGAGAATTCGTTGAGGACGATGATTTTGAGAACAGTATTGCGGACTATCGCTGCTATGACAGGGAGGACGCCTGTGTAGGTGATGGTGAGCATGACCTTAATGGCTCCTATCTTAAGCTTCAGTGGCAGTGGAACCACAATCCTGATAACCGTTTCTGGAGCCTCACAAAGCGTCCAGGATATCTGCGTTTACAGCCTGTGGGAACTTCGGAAAGTATCAGAACTGCGCGCAACACCCTGACAATCCGCACAGTGGGTCCGGTATGCGATGGCACAACGGTTATGGATATTTCCAACATGGCCGATGGAATGACCGCAGGACTTACAGTGTTCCAGCGCCAGTACGGCTATGTTGCCGTGGTTATGGAGAACGGCAGGAAGTACCTTGTGATGCGCAAGGCGGATAATAAGGACGATGTCATGGGACGCTGCTGTGCTATGGAGGAGCTTAAGGACGCGGATAAGATTTATCTTCGCATTCACTGCGATTTCAGGGACATGAAGGATATCGCAGACTTTTACTACAGCATTGACAATGTAAACTGGGTTCAGATAGGTGAGCAGCTGCAGATGAACTATGATATGCCTGATTTCATGGGGTACAGATATGGTCTTTTTGCCTACGCCAAGGAGGAGACGGAGGGCTTTGTCGATTTCGACTGGTTCCATATTGATGTGGATGACAAAACGGAATAGTGTACGGATAGTGACTCTAACGCATTAGAGTAGACGAGTGTTGCAATGGGCGGTGGCTGAGACATGGTGTCTGCCCCTGTCTGGTTGCCCACTCTGTCATGTCCTAGCTACGCCGATACTCTTTAGGAGATGTCCCGGTAATCTTTTTAAATGCTCGGAGAAAATTGGAGTAATCGCCAAAGCCGCATGTAAATGCAATTTCTGTGATTGAGATATCGCTGTACATCAGCTCCTTTGCCTTTAATATTCTTTTGTACAGAATATATTCGTAGATTCCTTTGTTGGTGTATTCCTTGAATTTGTGCGACAGAAATGAATCGGAAAGGTGGAAAAGCTGTCCGATTGACGATATGGTCAGGTTCTCCGTGTAATGTTCATTGATGTAGTGAAGTACATCGTGCATTGGTGTGTCCGGGACACCTACAGAGGTTTCACGGTGAGCCAGTTCAAGGGAATACGCCATAATATGTAAAATTTTGAGGATTTTTGAGTAGATGTCCAACCGGTCTGCCGGGCTGTCTGCGCAGGAATCCTTTTCGATTTCTTTAAGATATTTCTGAAAAAGCAGGGCATTTTCCTCAGAAAGTGTCCTGACAAGCATATTGTTCTTATAGGCGTTATCAATAATTTCTATTAAATCAATCTTTCCAAATCCGCATTTATGAAGCATTTCAGGCGATAGATACAGGTAACAGCGTTCGTAGTTGACGAGGTCATGATCGCAGACTAAGCCGTGCATGTGAAGAGGCGGTATGATGAGCAGTTGATTGGGGCAGAGCTTGAAAACAGTGTCATCAATGCAGTAAAATCTTCCGCCGCTAAGGTGCAGATATATCTCATAATCATCGTGGGCGTGTAGACCCTGCGACCACATTCTTGGAGATTTTTCGTAGTGTGCGAAGTAGTCCATGCGTAGCTCCTTTTATAATTATTTCTAAGTTATATTTATAAATAAATTATAGAGCAGGAATCACATAGTTTCAAGCATATATTGTATGGTGACAAGTAAAAAATGCAGATAAACTGGAATCAACAAAAACATACAGGAACCTAAGGGTACGGAATGGCTGCCTGTGAAAATGGAGGGTTTTATGGCTGAATTTATATTATCTGCATTTGCTGATGAAGCGGCGTCGGGTTTAGATGAGCAGTTGGAGGCGCTGGCGCAGGAGAATATCAGGATGATAGAGCTGAGGGGAGTTGACGGCATCAACTGTTCGGAGCTTGGTGTTGAGGATGCTGTGAGGATTCATAAAAAGCTGGAGGCACATCATGTCACGCTTTCGGCGCTTGGTTCGCCCTATGGAAAGATAGGGATAAATGATTCGTTTGATGAGCATTTTGACAAGTTTGCGAGGTCGATGGAGGTGTGCAAGGCATTGGAGTGCGGCAGGATTCGCATGTTCAGCTTCTATATGCCGCAGGGTGAGGAGCCGGAAAAATATCGCGATGAGGTGTGTAGAAGGCTTGAGAAGATGGTTGAGCTTGCCGGAAAGAATAATATTTTGCTTGTCCATGAGAATGAAAAAGGAATATACGGAGATACAGATACGCGATGTATGGATTTGTATAAGCACTTCGGAGGTGATATGGGGGCTGCGTTTGACCCTGCCAACTATATCCAGTGTGGAGTTGACCCTCTTGAGGCTTATAGGCTTCAGAAGAATACCATAACATATTTCCATATAAAGGACGCCATGAAGGAGGACGGAAGTGTGGTGAGTGCCGGAAGAGGTGACGGACATCTGCCGGAGATACTTGGGGACGTCGACAGGGCGCGAAGCGGTGAAGTGATACTCACAGTTGAACCGCATCTTCATATATTTAACGGACTTGGTTCGCTGCAGTCAGAATCACTTTTACATAGGGAGAGCTATCCGGATTCAAGAACCGCGTTCCATGCGGCGTGTGGGGCGTTAAAAAAGATTATTTTATAGAAGATGTAATATGTGATAATGGTGATTTTTTATTGTAAAATTTATAATTCGAAATTGCCTAAGAACATGGCATAGCAGAGAGGAGAAGAAAAATGTTAAAGCTTGGTATAGTCGGTGTTGGTGGAATTGCAAGTCTGCATATTGATAATATTCTCACAGGAAAATGTCCTGATATTGAGATAGCTGCCCTTGCGGACAGAAGGGAATGTAGGCGCAAGTGGGCGGCAGAGAAGGTTCCGGGGGCTAAGATTTTCTGCGAAGGAAGTGACCTTATAAAAAGCGGTGTGTGCGAGGCGGTTCTGATTGCCGTACCGCATTATCAGCACCCGGAGCTAACAATTCTTGCATTGCAGAATAATATGCATGTGCTGTGTGAGAAGCCGGCAGGTGTGTACACCTTGCAGGTGAGGGAAATGATTGCTGAGGCGGATAAGCACCCGGAATTGACATTCGGTCTTATGTTCAACCAGAGAACCAACTGCGTATACCGCAAAATCAAGCAGATGGTGGAGGACGGCACAATCGGTCAGCTAAAGCGCGTTAACTGGATTGTGACCGACTGGTACAGAACACAGTTTTACTATGATTCGGGAGATTGGAGAGCGACATGGGCAGGCGAAGGCGGCGGAGTACTGCTAAATCAGGACCCGCACCAGCTTGATTTGCTACAGTGGATGTTCGGCATGCCGGTTAAGATTCACGCCTTCTGCCATGAGGGCAAATGGCATGACATCGAGGTTGAGGATGACGTAACTGCGTACATGGAGTTTGAAAACGGAGCAACAGGAGTGTTCGTAACCACAACAGGAGACGCTCCGGGCACCAACCGTCTTGAGGTTACCGGAACACTTGGAAAACTTGTATGCGACTACAATAGCATTAAGTTTTACCGCCTTGAATCCGACGAGAGAGAGTGGTGCAGGACAGCCCAGATTGGCTATGCGATGCCTAAGATTAACGTAGAGGACGTTGAAACAGATGGAGAGAATCCACAGCATGTGGGTGTTTTAAACGCCTTTGCAAACCATATAAAGGCTGGAACACCGCTTGTAGCGGATGGGCGCGAAGGAATCAACGGTCTGATGATTTCCAACGCTATGTACCTCTCATCATGGCTTGGACAGACGGTATCTCTTCCTATTGATGAGAGTAAGTTCCTTGAGCTCTTAAATGAGAAGCGAAAGACATCCAGACATAAGGAGGATAAAGGAATATCAATGAGCATTGAGGGAAGCTTCGGAAGTACCTCACAGTGGACACGTAAATAAAGCCGCGGCAGATGTGTTGGGACATGGGGTCAGACCCTGTGTCCCAATGAAATATCAGGATATACATATTTCCTATAAGACGAGGCTGGGGCTTTCTCTGCCGCTTAAATATAAGGAGCTGCCGACAGTATTTTGCAATGAACCTATTGACCTAAAGTAAAGTTTAGGTATTATAATTCCGATATAGGCTATATAAGCTGTATAGACATCCGGCATTTTTGTGGCATTTGGCTTACAGAGGGAAACGTTTTTTGAACCGGATGTTGAGGGTGGTTTTTAACAATGGAATATATAATGGATATATTCCGTATGAGAAAAGAGTAGATGTTGAAGGAGGAATTTATAATGCCAGATAAGAATGCAACACCGGGAAAAGACGGAAATCTTTATGTACCTTATGACAAGAGAACAGGTGAGAAGTCGATAGTGTATTTTACCAGAGATTTATCTCCGGAGGGACTTAAGAAGATATATGACCGTGTGTCAAAGGGAATTGAGGGAAAGGTGGCAATCAAGCTCCATACAGGTGAGGCTGAGGGACCTAACATCATTCCGCGTCCTTGGGTCAAGGAGCTGTACGCAGACAGACTGCCTGAGGCAACCGTTGTAGAGACGAATACATATTATGAAGGAAGCAGATATACAACTGAGGCACACAGAAAGACGCTTGAGACTAACGGCTGGACCTTCTGCCCGGTTGATATCCTTGATGAGGACGGAGCCACAACATTCCCTGTAAAGGGCGGCAAGTGGCTTGATGAGATTCATGTCGGAAAGAATCTTCCTAACTATGATTCCCTTCTTGTGCTCACACACTTTAAAGGACATACGATGGGCGGCTTCGGCGGTTCTAACAAAAATATCGGAATCGGCTGTGCAGACGGAAGAATCGGAAAGGGTGAGATTCACACAACACCGGGTTCGGACAATATGTGGAGTGTCGCAAAGGAAGAGTTCATGGAGAGAATGACAGAGTCCACGAAGGGAACGATTGACCACTTCGCAGGTCATGTTTCATACATCAATGTGATGAGAAATATGTCGGTATCCTGCGACTGCGAAGGCTGTGAGGCGGAGCCGGTTGTCACACCTGATGTCGGAATACTTGCAAGCTTCGATATACTGGCGGTCGACAATGCATGTGTCGATGTCATCTACAATCTTCCTGAGGGCGGCGGAAAGGCGATGATAGAGCGCGTTGAGACAAGACATGGACTCAGACAGCTCTCCTATATGAAGGAGCTTGGAATGGGCAATGACCTCTATACCATAATCGATATCGACAATAATGACGCTGAGATTACTGTGGAGGATATCACAAGGGGCATTGAGCCTGTGTGGACACCTGATAAGTTCAACACATTTGCGGGGAGAAACAAGCTTGTAAAATAATATTTTTCACAGATTATGAAGAATAAAAAATACATCCGAAGCATTTAAAAGAGTGCCGACGGATGTATTTTTTTTGCCCAGGACTACACAAAATCTCAATATTCCGATGATTTACAATGACAAATCACATTGTGTGTGTTAGAGTAGTGTATATATCAGCAGATTAAGGAGCACCCCTATGAATATTTTACGGAAGAGTAAAACAACAGATTATATCTTGTTCTGCGCGGCACTTGTCATATCCGCGGTTATCTTTTTTGTAGCGGCATCAGGCAAGAGGATACAGTTCTGCGATGAGATGTTCAGCTATACGATAACCAATTCGGACAGTCCGCTGTATCAGTTTACGGAGAATCAGTGGTACAGCCATGAACAGGTTTTAGACAAGCTTACACACAGTAGTACAGACAGCTTAAGGCAGACGATTGCCATGGTGAAGCAGGATTATGTGCATCCGCCGCTTTATTATGTGATGTTTTATATATCATCGGTTATAAGTGGGAATCATTTCAGCAAATGGACGGGGCTGGCGGTCAATTTCATCTTTTTCATGGGGACGGTGGTCTTTATATGGCTGACAATGACTAAGATTTTTAATTCGTCCATGTTGTCATTTATGACTGTGATGATTTATGTGACCAATAAGAGCACATTGTCCGCCATGACGGTGATTCGAATGTACATGATGATGACCTTCGCGCTTGCGGCATTCGTGTATGTAAATATATTGCTGACGGACAGGGAAAATCGAAGCCTCATGCGCTATTTCTGGCTGGGGATTGCCACGGCGGCAGGATTTCTGACGCAGTATTATTTTGCACTGTTCGGAATAATGTTTTTCATTATAGAGGCGGTATATGACTGTATCAATAAAAGATATAAGGATATCATGTTTTACCTTGGGGCGATGATTTTTGCGGTTGCGCTGTCAACGCTTGTGTGGAATTTCTGGATAGAGGCGATTCTTAAGAGATTCATTTCGTCATCGATGGTGGACAGAAGCGTGAATGTATTCAGCAATATACCGCTTATGTTAGATGGGCTTGTCATAATGCAGATGTCCATATTCTCTTGGGGCTATAAGGTCGCAGAGTGGGCGGTTCCAGTGCTGATAATCGCATTTCTGGCTGTTCCGGGAATCAAAAAAGAGTTTCCTAAGCTTAAGGAAATAGTTGTAAAGCTGACAGTCACAGCAATGATGTACGCAGGGATTGTAAGGTATGTAAGCCCTGTAAATTCGACGAGATATTATTATCCTGTCGATATGATAGAGATACTTGTGATTATTATATGCGTGTATGGACTTGTATCATTGCTTCACAAGGATGTGGCGAAGATAATTGCACAGGTTATTCTGCTTGCCGGAGCTATTGCTATTTCCGTGAATGGCTTCGATATAGATTACTACGGCTCAGGAAGAATCTATGATGAACAGCTTGCCACACTTGAGGGCTATGGACAGATACCGTATATCATAGTCGGAGGCGAGCCGATTGAGGTGTCCGGTGTGCTTTCTGATTTCCTGCTTGCCTCAGATGTCATCAGAGTGACAGAGAATTATGAACAAAATGGTGAAGCTGTGCTTGTAAATGCCGAACAGTTCATAATAGTTGCGAAGGATGATGGTGACGGAAACGGTGACAGAGCGGATATCGGTCTGTATTATTATATTTTGAGTACGGGAAAATTTGCACAGAGAGAGCTGCTTTTTACACGAAACGGTCTTAATTATTATATTGCAAGTATGGAAAAATAATGTGTTGAATATAATAGAATGGTCTGCATTTGTGTCCCACAACCGGGATAAAGATGCAGACCATTTTTGTTCATTATAGATTATATTTTAGATTCCTTTTAAATATTCATCAACCCGGCGCTTTAATGTAGCAGTCTCCAATGGGGAATACAGAATGTCTTTTGTTGATGTATAACCTGCCGCTGCGCGGATCTGTGCCATATTCCCTTCGTGGCAGATGACCACAATAGAAACATTGTCTAAGGAAAGGCTGTTAAGCATGCGAAGAAGTGCTGTGCCATTGTCCTTCTCGTCTGAAATATCTATGCAGATACAGATAGGGCTTTCTTCACATTCAGCCAGTACACCGCCGATTTCAGTGACAGAGCTTACGGGCTTTATGCTGCAGCGCGGTTCGCATGCAAATTCAAGCATACTCAGCACATTTCTTGAGTTGGTGAATACAAGGACAGTCTGCTTGTGGCTGATATGTTCAGCGACACCTATGCCGTATTCACTGTAGCATGACTTGCCTGAATGCTTTGAAGCATAGAGTGCTTCATCTGCCTTGGCAAAAAGCTCTGAATATTCTGTTTCACTGCCATCTGAGAATACAAGACCGACGCTTATTGTGACATTATCCGGTATGGACAGATTTTCCTTGGCTGATATGATATTCACAAGGGCTTTGGCTTTATCGTAGACTTCGTTTTTGGAGCCTACATTGCGGATAAACACGACAAACTCATCACCGCCGATTCTGCCGACAATATCACTTCCTGTAAACTGTGATGCGATAACGCCTGCGACGATTGAGATGGTATGGTCGCCTACGGTATGTCCGTACACATCATTGATAGCCTTAAAATTATCTATGTCAACCGCCAGAAGTGCGTGACGCTCATTGGAATACCTTGTAAGTGTATCAGTGATAATACTGAGGGTTGTTGCCTTGTTATACAGTCTTGTCATTTCATCCAGTTCGGACTTAATCTGTAATTCCTCGGATTTTTGAATGAGTGCACGGACTCTTCGCTTGGACTTAAGCAAATTGTTGATTCTTGAAAGAGCGGTCTTTTCATCAATTGGTTTGGTAAGAAAATCATTCGCTCCAAGTTCGTATGCTTTTGCCTGTATATAGTGGCTGTCATTTGTTGTGAGAACAATAACAGGAATGTCAAGAAATTCCTGCATATTCTGTCTGCGGCGCAGAACCTCGAATCCGTCAATGCCGGGCATTACAAGATCAAGTAGTATTAAATCTATATCAGCAGTGTTTTCCTGTATGATTTTCAGACATTCTTCACCCGAAGCAGCTTCAAGGAGATTGAAATGTTCACCAAAAAGTTTTTTAATTACTGTACGCTGAAGACGTGTATCATCGACTATAAGTATTGTCTCTTTTGAATAATCCATTATAAACTCCTTTTTGTAAAAATAAATCTATCTTTATAAATATATAAGTGGTATAAATCATTTTAATTTTTTAGTAATATTACTGTATAACCATTTTATAATATCATTTTTTAATCCATTTTCCATGATTTTTTAAATTTTGGTAAAAAAGTACCTTGTTTTGGCAAAAATTCGGTAAAGAAATATTATTCGGTTATTGACTTTATGACATAGATTGATAAAATAAAAACAATGGAATTAGTACTAAGGGACTATTTAAGAGGAGGAATTGGTATGTTAGATAGACTTAAGAAGATGAAATTGGGAAAAAGACTGCACTATGGGTACAGAGCTGTAATTGCCATTATGGTGGTGTCGGGATTGCTTAATATTTTGGGGTCCGGTATTGTATTTGGCAGATTCAGAAGCTATATCAGTACAGTAAGCGCTGCTGATACAGCAGCTAAGCAGAGTATAATTGATATCAATATTGCCGCAAGAAATATAAGAGAGATGGCAATGAACAGTGATAGCTCTACATACAGCAATTATAGGGCAGGTGTGGAGGAGAATATAGCTGATATAGGAACACAGCTGTCTGCACTTAAGGCTACAGGTGTTCTTGATGAGTCTGTATATAATGAGTATGCTAATGCGTTGACGTCATGGGGAGATGTTGCGTATTCAATTATGAAAGAAATAGAGAATGGCAATAAAGAGAATGCACAGCACATGATATTAGAGCAATGTGCACCGGCACTTAATGGTGTTCTTGATTTATCGGACAGTATTGATGAGCTTACGGATAAGCTTACAAATCAGGCTGTAGCTGAGATTTTTGTATCGGTTATTTCAAGTATTGTAGCGATTATTCTTTTTATCGTTGTTGCTGTCATTATAGCGGTTAAGCTTGGAAATAATATTGTCCAGACGATTGTGGAGCCTATAAAGAAGCTTGATGGTGCAGCTCGTGAGTTGTCCAATGGCAATCTTCACAGCAGTGTGGATGTAGTTGCCTCAGATGAGATTGGGGATCTTGCAGATTCACTCAGACTTTCGATAGAAATATTAAGTTCGTATGTGGATGATATAGCTCGTGCGATGAAGGAATTTTCAGATGGCAACTTTGATGTTCAGCCACAGGTTGAATGGAAGGGTGATTTCATAGGTATCTTAGATTCCTTTATGAAATTCGAGGAGAGCATGGCACATACCGTTAAGGGTATTCAGAGAGCAGCAGATCAGGTTAAGGCGGGAGCCGAGCAGGTTGCACAGGGTTCTAATGATCTTGCACAGGGAGCTACGGAGCAGGCAGGTGTTACACAGGAGCTCACAGCTACCATAGAGACTGTGGCAGAACGTGTTTCACGTAATGCTGAGAATGTTAAGACAATCAGCAAGAAGGTTGAAAACTTCGGAAAAGAGATTTTAGACAGTAATGAAAAGATGGATAAGATGATAGAATCCATGGATGAGATAAGCAAGACTTCCAATGAGATTGAGAAGATTATTGAGACAATCAATGATATTGCCTCGCAGACCAATCTTCTTGCGCTTAATGCTTCGATAGAGGCAGCCAGAGCAGGAGACGCAGGAAGAGGTTTCGCAGTTGTAGCAGATCAGGTTTCAATGCTTGCAGCGCAGAGTGCACAGGCAGCAAAGGAATCTGCCACACTTATACAGTCTTCCGTAAATGCGGTTGAGAATGGTAAGGTTGCAGCGGATGAAGCCGCTAAGAATCTTAGCAGTGTTGTTGAGGGTTCAGCAGTTATAACTAAGGAAGTCAACAATGTTGCGGATGAGCTTTCGGGTCAGAATCAGTCATTTGAGCAGATAAAGGAAGGTGTTGAGCAGGTTAATGATGTAATTCAGACTAACTCAGCGACATCACAGGAATGTGCTGCTTCAAGCCAGCAGATGAGTGAACAGGCTACAGCACTTGAGGAGCTTATCAGAAAATTCAAGGTTGCTCATTTCAATAAAAAGCAATAATTAAAGGTATACAGACAATTGGTTAAAAAGCAGAAAATCTTAATAGGTTTTCTGCTTTTTTTAAATGACAATTGTATTAGAAAATGGTATAATATACATAAGTATGTGAAGTATCAGATTTTATAGAAGGGTTCCGTTGGTGGACAGAATATAAGAGGGTATATGGACAACGGTAGGTCAGACAAGATAAAAGACGTTAAATGTGAAGATTTATATGACATGGACAGGAAGGATTTTGAGCTTTACATCTATTCGCTGCGCAAGATGGCAGAGAATAATGTTGAATCCAACAGGAGCTTTATGACGGAGCTTTATAATCTTCGTGCCTTTCAGTATAAAGCACAGGAGGAGATGTTAGCGAACAAGGACTTGCGGTTCGCTTTGATTGTGCTGGATTTTTCCAACTTTAAATCTATAAATGAATTTTGCGGAAGGGATGTTGGAGACGGACTTCTTAAGGCAACAGCGGATGCACTGAGAAAGGAGAGCCGTGAGCATGTTGTGTTGTCACATTTCAGAGCGGATACATTTGCAATCTGCACGCCATTTGTTGATGAGCAGGAGCTTATTGACATTACAACGCGTATTGCCGAACGTATTGAAGAATACAAGATGCCGTATCGTGCTCTTCCGGCATTTGGAATATGTGTGGCAGATTATCCGACTATGTCAATCAGCCTTATGAGAGATTATGCCACCATGGCTCTTGGCACTATAAAGGGTAAGTTCTATGCCAGATATGCTTTTTTTGATTCCAAAATGCGTAAGCAGATGCTTATAAATAAAATGATTGAGAATGATATCGTCGATGCACTTGAGGATGAACAGTTGTTTATCTATATCCAGCCTAAGGTGAATATGATTGACGGAGGGATTATTGGCGGTGAAGCGCTTGTTCGATGGCGGTATAAGGATAATACCATGGTTTCACCGGGGGAGTTCATACCTGTTGTTGAAAAGAATGGGCTGATTATAGACGTGGACGTGTATGTGTGGACAAGAGTATTCAGTTTTCTTGGAAAGAGAATAGCTGAGGGAAAAAGAGTAGAACCTATATCTATAAATATTTCAAGAATGCATGTGTATGACAATGCATTTAAGGATACGATAATCAATCTGTCGGAGAAGTATAATGTTCCTGCAAAATATGTTCCGCTTGAGCTTACCGAGAGCGGTTTTGCCGAAAATCAGGAATCAATATACGATAATATGGAGGAGTTAAGGCGGAGAGGATTTACGATTTCAATGGATGACTTCGGAATAGGCTATTCAACAATGACAATGCTCAAAGACCAGCCTGTAGATGAGATCAAGATAGATAAGGGATTTATAGATGATATAGATGACCCTAAGAGCAGAACTATTTTAAAGCATACGGTTGCTATGTTGAATGAACTTAAGCTTGATACAATTGTGGAGGGTGTGGAGAATGAGAAACAGAAAAATTTTCTGCTAGAATGTGGCTGCACCAGAGCGCAGGGATATTTCTATTATAAACCAATGTCGGTTCAGATGTTCGAGGAGCTGCTTGATGCAGGAAAATAATTAAATGAAAATTATGAATGGACTTAGGAGAGATTTTTTTTATGAAGATATCTACAAAGGGAAGATATGCAATCAGACTTATGCTTGATATAGCTTTGAATAAGTCAGGTAAGCCTGTGAGCCTTAAGGATATAGCGGACAGGCAGCAGATATCTGAGAAGTATCTGGAGCAGATTATATCGGTTTTGAATAAGGCAGGATATGTCAGAAGCATAAGGGGACCTCAAGGCGGATATATGCTTGTGAAGGAGCCAAAGGACTATACAGTCGGCATGATTCTAAGAACAACGGAGGGAGATTTAGCTCCTGTAAGCTGTGTGGGGAACGGTGCGGTAGAATGTGACAAGGCAGATGGTTGTGTTACGGTGAGAATATGGCAGAAAATAAACGATGCTGTCGATAATGTGGTCGATAATATAACACTTGCAGACCTTGTGGAGTGGCAGAACGAGAAAAAAGAAAACTAAAAGCATTGCGTTGATTATGAGATATTAGTCTGAACAATAGACGCAGATTGGAGATGGGTATGTCGGGTTTATTATATAATAGTCCTGCCTCAGAGTGGGAGGAGGCGCTTCCACTTGGCAATGGTCGGATGGGAGCGATGGTTTACGGTGGTGCTGTGAATGAACACATCCAGCTCAATGAGGAGAGTATATGGTATGGGGGAAAAATGGACAGGGATAACCCTGATACACTTAGGAATCTTCCAAAGATAAGACAGCTTCTGCTAGATGGTGAGATATCAAAGGCGGAGAGACTTATGCGCCTTACGATGTCGGGATGTCCGGAGAGCGCACATCCGTACCAGACTCTTGGCGATTTGTACATTGATTTTAATATAAAGGGTGACATTGATAATTATGAGAGAAGGCTTGACCTTGAGAAGGCTGTTGCAGGTGTGAGCTTTTCCTGTGCAGGCGTCAATTACACAAGAACTGTATTTGCCTCCCATCCTGCTGATTGTATAGTCATGTGTATAGAGTCCGACAGACCTGGAGCGATAAGCCTTGAGGCGAGATTTTCCAGACCTGAGAGGGCATATAACGGTGTCGACAGAATAGGAAAAGACACTATCGTGCTGCATGGTGACCTTGGCAAGCATGGCTATGATTTTGCCATGTCATTGAAGGCTGTTGCGGATGGCGGGAGCGTCGAACAGCTTGGCGAATATCTTGTTATCACAGGTGCGGACAGGGTTGTGCTCTATATTGCGGCGGACTGTACATACCATTGCAAGGACGAGCTTGAACACATAATGGCGGAGAAGATTAAGACACTGAAAGAGAGTGAGACAGCCGGTGACCTGAATGGGCTGAATGACAATACAGGAAGCTATGCCGTCATGGAGAGCAGGGCTGCTCTTTGGCTTTTAAAAGGCAGGCTGCAGAAGGTACTTGACAGGGCGGAAGGTGAGACATATAACCAGCTTCTTCACGCACACATAAGTGACTATAGAAAGCTGTTTGCAAGAGTTGATTTTTCACTTGGAGACGATGACGATAATTGTGATGCTGTTAAGAACGGCACCTATGGCAGTGCCGCATACACAACCGATGAGCTTCTCAAGTCTGCGAAGGAAGGAAGCGTGAAGGACGAACTTTTTAAGCTGTACTTTGATTTTGGCAGATATCTTCTTATCTCGTGCAGCAGAGAGGGCGGACTTCCGGCAACCCTGCAGGGGCTTTGGAACAAGGATATGCTCCCGCCATGGGACTGCAAGTATACAATCAACATCAACACAGAGATGAATTACTGGCTTGCGGAGAACTGTAATCTGTCGGAGTGCCATGAGCCATTGTTCAGTCTCATAAAGAAAATGCTCCCTAATGGGCAGAGGACAGCTAAGACTATGTACGGGTGCAGGGGCTTTGTGGCACACCATAATACCAATATTGAAGGTGAGACATCAGTTCAGGATTTGTGGATTCCGGGTTCATACTGGGTGATGGGAGCTGCATGGCTGTGCACACATCAGTGGACACATTACCTCTATACAAGGGATAAAGAATTTCTGTGTGAGAGCTTTAATATAATGAGGGAGGCAGCACAGTTCTTCCTTGATTTTATGATAGAGGTTGACGGATACCTTATGACCTGTCCTTCCGTATCACCGGAGAACAGCTATGTTCTTCCGAATGGTGAGAAGGGCGCGAACGGTGTAGGTGTCACGATGGACAACCAGATTATAAGGGATCTGTTTACACAGTGCATAAAGGCTGCGGATATCCTTGGAGTGGATGATGAACTCAATTCACAGATTAAAAATGCCTTGTCGAGGCTGCTTCCGACACAGATAGGCAAGGACGGAAGGATTCTTGAGTGGCGTGAGGATTACAAGGAGTATGAGCCGGGACACAGGCATATATCACACCTCTATGGGCTTCATCCGTCATCGCAGATAACCATGGATGGCACACCAGAGCTTGCTCAGGCTGCGCGGCGTACGCTTGAGGGCAGACTTTCGCATGGCGGCGGTCATACAGGCTGGAGCAGGGCTTGGATAATTAATCATTACGCTAAGCTGTGGGATGGTGAGGCTGCCTATGATAATCTGTGCAAGCTGTTTACATCATCGACATATCCTAATCTGTTTGACATGCACCCGCCATTCCAGATTGACGGCAATTTCGGTGCAACGGCTGCTATTGCGGAGATGATTGTCCAGAGCAATGAGGAGAGGATACTTCTGCTCCCTGCCCTGCCGAAGGAATGGAAGAACGGTCATCTGTACGGAGTACGTGTAGTCGGCAACGCTTCTGTAGACATCAGTTGGGAGAATGGGGATGTGAAGAGCGCAGTTCTGCATGCATATTCTGATATCAATACAGTGCTTAAGATTCCTTTTGGAAGGTATAAAGGCGAGCGGAATATAACCTGCAGGGCAGGGGAGAGTGTGGAGCTGCTTCATTAATTACCAGCCCAAATATTACACAGGAAAGGGAGTAGCGCAGTGAAATCACCATTGACCACGTTATGTTATATTGAGAAGGATGACTCCTACCTTATGCTTCACCGTGTCTCCAAGAAGAACGATGTCAACAAGGATAAGTGGATTGGTGTCGGGGGACATTTTGAGAACAGGGAGAGTCCGGAGGAGTGCCTGCTTCGTGAAGTATATGAGGAGACAGGGCTTAGGCTTACATCGTACAGATACAGAGGAATTGTGACTTTTGTGTTTGAGGATGAGCCGGCAGAGTATATGAGTCTTTACACGGCGGATGGCTTTGAGGGAAGTGTGACTAATCCGGATGGTTCGATGAAGGAATGTAATGAGGGCGTTCTTGCATGGGTTAAGAAGCAGGATGTTGGAAAGCTTAACCTGTGGGAGGGAGACAGAATATTTCTTCGCCTGCTTGATGAGAATGAACCGTTCTTTTCACTGAAGCTGGTATATCAGGGAGATGACCTTGTTGAGGCAGTTCTCAATGGAAATAGGATAAAATAAAAGGTGCTGTCATCTGAACATGAAACTTAAGTTTCGGGATTCGGATGACAGCACTTTTTTATTCAAGCATTATTAGTTAAGTATTCCTATTTAAGCATTCGCAAGCGTGCAGAGCTCATCAAGCATCTTAGGAAGCTCTGCTGCCATATTCTCATCGGAGAACTGGCAGGTTCCGACAGCCTTGTGACCGCCGCCGTTGTACTTGAGCATGAGGCTTCCTACATTGATATTGCAGGTGCGGTTCAATATGCTGTAGCCTACTGCTGCGGAACATCCGGCGCCGCCGCGTCCGCTTACAATCCATGCAGAGATATTCTGCTCAGGATACATGCTGTATATCATAAAACGGTTGCCTGTGTAGATAGGGTCAACACCGCGCAAATCTGTGATGATGACATTGCCCTCGGTGCGTGTGTACTTCTTAACCATCTCTTTAAATTTCTCTGTCTGCTCATTGTATACTTCAATTCGCTCCTGAACATCAGGGAGAGCAAGAATCTCTTCGGTGGACATGGTGCGGCATGCATCCATGAGCTTTTCCATAAGCTGATAGTTGGAGATTGTGAACTGGCGGAAACGTCCAAGACCTGTTCTGGGATCCATGAGGAAGCCTATGAGTATCCAACCCTTAGGGTTCATGACCTCATCGATAGTGAGGTTACCCGAGTCAACCTTATCGACCGCTTCCATCATATCGTCGAACTGAGGAAAACGCTCCTTACCGCCATAGTATTCATATATAATTCTGGCACATGAAGGAGTGATACGGCTCTCTCCCTTGTATTTTCCCTTGAGCTCGTTGCGTTCATGCTCACTTGAATGGTGGTCGAACCAGAGACCGCAGCCCTCAACAAAAGGTACATTGGCAAGGCAGTCATTCTCATCGACAGGTACAAGACCGTCCTGCAAATCCTTAGGATGTGCGAATTTCCATGAATCAATAATACCTGCTTCCTTTAAAAGTGCTCCGCATGCAAGTCCGTCAAAATCGGAACGTGTAACTAAACGCATATTATATACTTCCTTCCTTTATTTATTGGTGTTTTAAGTCGGGTGTGAAAATATAATACCGGACATATCTATATAAAGATTATAATAGTTTTCAGACTATTTTTCAAGTATTAAAGCCACAGACAGACAAATTTAAATAGTCCATCTGTGGCTTTATAAAGTCATAAGAAACAGTAATGAATGATTATTCTATGCAGAAGGCTTATCCCATAACTACTTCTACATTATACTCTGTCTGACCCTTTACATAAGGTATTACGCAGCCGTCGACAGGCTTGCCGTCAACAACCATGCTCTTAACACCCTTCTGTACATTGGAAGGATTCTTGACAGTGATATGATATGTTCCCTCACGGAACTTTCTTGTGAGCTTGAAATCACCGAAGCCCTCAGGAACACATGGGTTGATACTAAGACCCTGATGTGTTGGGTATACACCAAGTATGTACTGAGATATATTGACGAATGTCCATGCTGCTGTTCCGGTGAGCCAGCTGTTCTTAGCTTCTCCGTGGAACTTAGCGTCGGCACCGGCAACCATCTGTGAGTATACATAAGGCTCTGTGCGGTGGATTTCGCTGATGTCCTCAATATATGCAGGGCATGTCTTTTTGTAAATCTCAAAAGCTCTGTCGCCTCTGCCGATAACGGTCTCTGCGATGGAAACCCAAGGATTGTTGTGGCAGAAGATACCGGCGTTCTCCTTGTATCCAGGTGGGTAGGAGGAGATTTCACCAAGTTCGAGATGATATCTTGTATATGCAGGCTGTAAAATCATGACACCATACTTGGTATCGAGTCTTTCCTTTACAGAGTCGAGAGCCTTCTTTGCAAGACCTTCCTTGACACCGATACCTGCGAGTACACAGAAGCCCTGTGGTTCAATGTATATCTGTCCCTCTTCACATTCCTTAGAACCAACCTTATGGCTGTAAGCATCGTAGGCACGAAGGAACCACTCACCGTCCCAGCCGCTCTTTAAGACAGCATCGTACATGGTGTCAACTTCCTTGAGTGCACGTGCAGCCTCAGCTTCATCACCCTTTAATGAGCAGAGCTCAGCGTATTCCTTGCCGTACTTTACGAACATACCTGCTATGAATACCGATTCTGCGACAGGCCCTTCAGATGGTCCGAAGGTCTGGAAGGATTCACCCGGGTGCTCTGAGAAGCAGTTGAGGTTCAGACAGTCATTCCAGTCCGCACGTCCGATAAGAGGAAGTGCATGAGGACCCTTATGATTTACTATGTAATCAAATGAACGCTTAAGGTGCTCCATAAGTGGCTTAGCCTTGCTTGCGTCATTGTCAAACGGAACGATGTCATCGAGGATGGTTGTGTCACCTGTCTCACGCACATAAGCACTTGTGCCGGCAATGAGCCAGAGTGGGTCATCATTAAATCCACTTCCGATGTCGGAATTACCCTTCTTAGTGAGAGGCTGGTACTGATGGTATGCGCTTCCGTCCTCAAACTGTGTGGAGGCGATATCAATTATTCTCTCCCTTGCACGATCCGGGATGAGGTGAACGAAGCCTAAAAGATCCTGACATGAATCTCTAAAGCCCATTCCACGTCCGATTCCTGATTCATAGTATGAAGCGGAACGGCTCATGTTGAAGGTTACCATACACTGATACTGATTCCAGATATTAACCATACGGTTAACCTCAGGATTATCGGATTCAACCTCGTACTTGGAAAGAAGATTGCTCCAGTACTCTGTGAGGTCTGAAAAAGCTTCATTGAAGAGCTCATCTGTAGCGTAGCGGGCAAGCATCTGCTTAGCGCGTGTCTTGTTGACAACATTAGGAGCTTCCCACTTTTCATCCTGAGGATTCTCAATGTAGCCGAGAACGTAGATAAGAGATTCACTCTCGCCAGGCTGAAGAGTAATGTTAATCTGCTGTGAAGCGATTGGTGACCAGCCGCTTGCAACGGAATTCTTAGAATGTCCCTGCTCAACAACCTCAGGCTCATGTGCACCGCGGTAAGCACCTAAAAACTCATCGCGGATAGTATCGAAGCCATCAATAGGGTGGTTGACTGAGTAGATAGCATAATGGTTGCGGCGCTCACGATATTCGGTCTTGTGATAGATTGTTGAACCGTCAATCTCAACCTCACCTGTGCTTAAATTTCTCTGGAAGTTTCTTGAGTCATCATCTGCATTCCAGAGACAGAACTCAACGTAGGAAAATACCGAAAAGGTTTTCGGTTTATCGGAAAAATTAGTAAGGATAAGACGTGTAACCTCACAATTGTCATTCATAGGAACAAAAGCAAGCATCTCAGCCTTGAGTCCGTTCTTAGAAGAAGTAAAACGGCTGTAACCCATTCCGTGACGACATTCATAGCTGTCGAGTGGTGTCTTCGTTGGCTTCCAACCCGGATTCCAGATGGTATCCCCATCCTTTATGTAGAAGTACTTACCATTAATATCGTTCGGAACATCGTTGTAGCGATATCTTGTCAGACGCAGAAGCTTCGCATCCTTATAAAATGTGTAACCTCCGCATGTGTTCGACATCAATGAAAAAAAATCACCGCAGCCTAAGTAGTTGATCCAAGGAAGTGGTGTCTTAGGAGTAGTAATGACATACTCTCTGTTTTCATCATCAAAGTAACCGAATTTCATGTTTTTCTCCCTTCTTGAAATGAAATATAATATTTACGGGTAGCAAAAGAAAGCCGCTAAATACATACTAATATTATATAAAATTTTCTCATGATATGCAATCAAAATAACAGGGAATATGTATACATAAAAGGCAGTAAAAATTAGACATTAATTGCCAAAATACTCAGGGTATTTCTCCCTGATGAGCTTCTCATCAATCTCAAAGCGCGTGAGGTGGGCGGACATGATGGTACAAGCCTTGTCCGCATCGCCATCACATATTGCAGCGAAAATATCATGGTGGTCGCCGACAATCTTAAGCTCTTTTACTGTGTGCAGTGCGAGGTGGCGTATTCTGTCAAAATGTATGCCCATGTCACGGCACATTCTGTAGCAACGCTCCTTGTCAACGCATGAAAAGAGAAGGTGGTGGAACTCATTGTCCAGCTCCATGAGCTTATCGGGTGCAGGGTTCTCAAGGTAAAAATCCTGCAGGTTAAGATTCGCCTTAAGCGCGAGCACAAAATCGTCCGAAAGTTCTTTTTTGGCAGCCTTTTCACATACAAGCTTTACAACAGCACATTCGAGCGTGCGCCTGAAAAAGCCTGCTTCTTCAACGAGCTTTAAGTCTATGAGTGCGACACGGCTGCCTTTTTGCGGAAGAATCTCTACAATATCCGATTTTGACAATTCAATCAAGGCTTCACGCAC
This sequence comes from uncultured Eubacterium sp., assembly GCA_958446835.1. Taxonomy (GTDB): domain Bacteria; phylum Bacillota; class Clostridia; order Lachnospirales; family Lachnospiraceae; genus CAG-882. The sequence continues at coordinate 32,607 of CAUCXT010000017.1, read as the reverse complement.
GGGAACTCTTGACAGACCGAGCATTTTTGACAGTTCATTTTCGGAAAGAAGAGTTCCGGGTCTTAGAGTGGTGTCGGAGATATTCTGTTTTAATATTCTGAGGGCGTAGGCACGTCCGGTTTCATCGGCATTTTTTGGTGTGATATTCATAGATCGTCCTTTATAATTAATGGTGGTGACAGAGTGCCACCACCATTTTTTATTATAGGAAAGTTATTTCCCGATTCTTATTATAGAAAAACCTGATAAAATTTTCAATAATTACCTTAAACAGTATATTTTCTGAGGGTTGCAAGTACCGCACCTTTATCAATGATAAGCTCATTAAAGTAATCAGTTATCTTGTCGGCAAGCCCTGCCACTTCGAGGTTGACGCCGAATATATTGCTGTTTGAGAGCAGGCTGTGAAGCCTCTCCTCTGTGACATGGCTGCCGAGAGTTATTCCGCTTAGTGCCTTTTGACATTCGCCAAGAAGCGGGTCGCTTGACGGAGTGAACGCATTGCCGTTGTCATCGACGGCGAGGAGATACCTGAGCCATCCTGCCAGCACAAGTGGGATATATTTTAAATTACCTGCAGTGCCGCGCTCAAGCTGGAGCTTTATTGTCTCACCGAAGCGGATAGGAAGCTTTTGGGATGTATCGGTTGCGATTCTCTGAGGCGTGTCCGGCATAAATGGGTTAGGAAGTCTCTGGGTGAGAACCTCGTCAAGAAAATCGGAAGGGTTGATTATCTTAGGGTCTACCACAACCGGCATGCCTTCTTCATAAGCCATTCTGGTGATAAAGCTCTTAAGCTCGGGACTGTCCATTTCACTCGAAATAGAGGTATATCCCAAAAGACATCCGTACACTGCAAGACAGGTGTGGAGAGGATTTAAGCATGTGCATACCTTCATCTTCTCAACTTTGTTGACTGTGTCACGGTCGGTGAAGAGAATTCCTGCCTTCTCAAGGGGAGGTCTGCCGTTAGGAAAGTCGTCTTCGATTACAAGATATTCCGGTCTTTCAGCATTGACAAACGGTGCTACATACACGCCGCCCGGGGTCACGAATGCCTTGATATCCTTGATTCCGTCCGCGGCGAGGCTCTCCTCAACATGTGCGTCCGGTCTTGGTGTGATTTTGTCAATCATGCTCCACGGATATGAGACTGAGCTCTTAAGATAATCAAGCTCCTCTGCGGTTATAAAACCATTGTCCTTCCATGCAGATGCGATGGCGGTGATAGCTGTCTCAAGCTTTTCCCCGTTGTGTGAGCAGTTATCCATCGATACAAGTGCGAGCGGTCTGCCGCAGGCGTGAAAACGCTTTATACAAAGCACGGCGAGCAAGGACATAAGGTGTGAACATCTGTCAGGACCATTCTCCATGTCCTTTTTTACTGTGTCGGTGAGCTTGCCCGAGCTGTCCTTTATGGCGTAACCCTTTTCAGTGATTGTAAATGATACAAGCTGCAGCGTCGGAGCACAGAAAATATCGCGTATCCTGTCCATATCGTATGCGATTGTGAGGGACTCTGCGACAGAGCCCATAACCTCTTTATCTATGCTTCCATCAGGGTTGAGTGTGACACTCACGCACAGATTGTCATGTGGACGATAGCACTCAGTTATAATCTCTGTTCCAAATGAACTCTCAGCACAGATTATTCCGGTATCCGCCTCACCTTGATTTAGCAGTTTCTGTGCAGCGGCACAGATAAACGCACGGAAAATATTACCGGCACCGAAGTGAAGCCATACAGGTTTTTCCTTTGTTGTACTGCACATTTTTTCTATATCATATTCAGGAAGCCTGTAGCCCTTCCAGAGGGAGGCGTCCTTTATTCCGTTTAAATTTAATTCCATAGTTATCCCCATTTCCGAGCGAAATATCGCGAAGAGAGCAATCTGTTTTCGCTCAGAAACAAATTGCGTGTGAAAAAGCGGAGACATTTTCAGACAGTTTTCTATCTGCTGTCGAATTTATCCAGAGTGTCAAAGCAGCCGAGAAGGTACATTATTCCGAGAGCGCGGTCATATAAGCCGTAGCCCGGTCTGCATTTCTCACCCCAGATATGTCTGCCGTGGTCAGGGCGGACATAGCCTGTAAATCCGCAGTCATGGTATGCCTTTACAATATCGAGGATTCCGGTGTCTCCGTCGCAGTCGCGGTGTGAGGCTTCGGAAAAATCGCCGTTAGGGAAGTGCTTTACATTTCTTATATGCGCAAATGCAATTCTGTCACAGTGTTTTCTCACAATATCAGCCACATTGTTCGCCGGGTTGGAGCTTAAAGAACCTGAGCAGAGTGTAAGGCAGTTGTATGGGTCATCCACCATCTTGAGAAAACGGTCAATCGAAGGCTCATCGACAAGAAGACGCGGAAGTCCGAAGATATCCCAAGGCGGGTCATCCTGATGTATCGCCATCTTGATATCACATTCGCGGCAGGTAGGCATGAGCGCTTCGAGGAAGTACTTGAGGTTCTCCCAGAGCTTTTCCTTGGTAACGTCCTTGTAGGCGTCAAAAAGTTCAGTGAGGTGAGCCATTCTCTCAGGCTCCCAGCCCGGCATTGTAAAACCTTCGCATTTTTCGAGGATGTACTTTGCCATCTCCTTAGGATCATCTATAATCTTGTCCTTCTCATAGTAGAGGGCTGTTGAGCCGTCACCTAACGGATGGAATAGGTCGGTTCTTGTCCAGTCGAATACCGGCATGAAATTATAGCAGACAACCTTTACTCCGGCTTCCTTAAGGTTTCTTAGCGTCTGCTTGTAGTTTTCTATGTATTTGTCTCTTGTCGGAAGCCCTATTTTGATGTCATCGTGTACGTTGACACTCTCGACAACGTCGACATTGAAGCCGTACTCTTTTATATGGTCTGTTACCTCACGAATCTCGTCCGGCTCCCATATCTCACCGGGCTGCTTATTGTGCAGCGCCCATACGATTCCTTCGACACCTGGAATCTGGCGTATCTGCTCTAAGGTTACGGTGTCATTGCCCTCACCGTACCAGCGGAAAGTCATGTGCATAATGTAATACCTCCTTTTTGGGGTTATCGTGTGATTGCGCAACAATGCGTGTTGTCCGGCTGGATAGTCCGGGTTCGCAATCACTGTTGTAATCTATTATAACATGCAGGATAAATATGTCAACTAGTATACAAGTTGATGACGGATTTTTTCAACAGGAAAGTAGCTTTTTTGTATAAATATTAAAAAAATCAGGGTGCTTTTACGCATCCTGATTTTAAGTGCTCTAAAAATTAATGTAATTCCTATATACTTTTATATAACAATACGATATCCTTTTGTTCCATAACTTATATACTAAGTTTTTTTATAGTTTTTATAAGTGTTTCCGCCACAAAATCCACCTCCTGCACAGTGGTTTCATCGGACAGGGTAAGCCGCAGTGAGCCACCGGCAAGATTGTAGTCAATTCCCATCGCTATGAGTACATGGGATGGACCGGCGGCACCTGTTGAGCATGCACTTCCGGCGGAGGCGCATATACCGTGGGAGTCGAGAATTGAAAGAAGCTGTGCTGATTCTACACCCGGAAAGCAGAAGGATGCGTTGTTTGGAAGCCTCAGCTGTTCGGAGCCTGTGAGAACGGCATTCGGAAGCCCCTGCCTTATTTTGTAAATCAACCGGTTCCTAAGCCTTGTCATGTTGTTGATGTTCCTTTGCATGTTTCGTGCCGCTATTTCACACGCTTTGCCAAGACCGACGATTCCAGGGACATTTGAGGTTCCGGCACGGTGGCCATTTTCCTGTGAGCCTCCGTCAATGTAAGCTGGCAGTTCAAGACCGTTCCGGATATACAAAAAGCCGACACCCTTAGGACCATGAAGCTTGTGTGCGCTCATGCTTAACATATCTATCATACATTCGTTTACGTTCATAGGAATATGTCCGTAAGCCTGAACCGCGTCCGTGTGGAAGACTATCTGGTGACGGCGGGCAATCTGTCCTATTGCTTTGAGTGGCTGTATAGAGCCGACCTCGTTGTTGGCAGCCATTACAGAGATTAGAATGGTGTCATCCCGGATTGTTGCCTGAAGTGTTTCGGGATGGATGAATCCGTATTTGTCGCAGGGGAGATATGTCACTGCAAAGCCTTCGGATTCGAGCGTTCTGCATGAGTTGAGTACGGCATTGTGCTCAATGGAGGTGGTTATAATGTGGCATGAGGCTCCCATGCGTTTTTTTCTTATGCTTCTTGAGTAGCTCTTGATAGCCCAGTTGTCCGATTCTGAACCGCCGCTGGTAAAATATATTTCATCAGGGCGTGCTCCGATAAGCCTTGCGGCTTGAATTCGGGCACGGTTTATGGCGTTCTCTGAGACTCGGGCACTCTTATACGCTCCGGCAGGGTTGGCAAATTCATCGCAAAAGTAAGGTGTCATTGAACTTAGCACATCGGTATGCAGAGCAGTTGTCGCGGCATTGTCGAAATAAATGATTTTTTTCATGAAACCTCCTTTGGCATTGGATAACAATGATTAAATTAATTACTAAATTATATAAATAATTCGGAAAATTACAAAAACTACTTGGAAATTACTTAAATGTATAGTATAATTTAAACATAATATTTAGTCGGTAAATGCTATATATTTATAGTATGCAGATTAACTTGGGAGGTGTCGCTATGAGGTTAGAATTTATCGGGGCGGATCATGAGGTTACGGGAAGCTGTCACTATATTGAGGCATGCGGAAAGCATATTCTGGTAGATTATGGAATGGAGCAGGGGATAAATGTATTTGAAAATGTTCCGCTTCCGGTATCGGAGGCAATGATTGACTATGTTTTTCTTACACATGCCCACGTTGACCATTCAGGCTTGTTACCGTTACTGTATGCGAGGGGCTTCAGGGGAAGAGTGTATGCAACGGAAGCCACCACACAGCTTAGCAGTATCATGCTTCGTGACTGTGCGCATATACAGCTTATGGAGGCAGACTGGAAGAACAGAAAAGCCAAAAGAAGCAGCACTATTGAGGCGGTGCAGCCTTTATACAGTATGGAGGATGCGGATGGTATAATCAAGAGATTCACGCCATGTCTGTACGGTGAGTTTGTGGATGTGTGCGACGGAATACAGATCAGGTTTACCGACATCGGACATTTGCTCGGTTCGGCGAGCATAGAGGTGTGGCTTGAAGAAAACGGAGTTAAGAAAAAGCTTGTATTTTCAGGCGATATCGGAAACAAGCACCAGCCGCTTATAAAGGATCCGGCATATACGGATGAGGCGGACTATGTTGTGATGGAGTCAACCTACGGTGACAGACTGCATAGTGCACAGAAGGTGGATTATGTAGCGGAGCTTGCCGACATTATTTCTAAGACGTTAAAGCGCGGCGGTAATGTGGTTATTCCGTCCTTCGCGGTTGGAAGAACACAGGAAATACTATATTTTATCAGGCAGATTAAGGCACAGCAGCTTATAAAGGATATTCCTGATTTTCCTGTATATGTAGACAGCCCTATGGCGGTTGAAGCCACAGCGGTGTTTGTGGACAACAAGGATGAGTGCTATGATGCTGAGGCAACAGAGCTTGTGAAGTCCGGCATAAATCCATTGACCTTTAAGAATCTACATCTTTCGATTACGAGTGAGGAGTCAAAGGCTATCAACTTCGATACAACGCCGAAGGTTATCATATCTGCCTCAGGCATGTGCGATGCAGGAAGAATAAGACATCACCTTAAGCATAATCTGTGGAGACCGGAGTCCACAGTGCTTTTCGTGGGCTATCAGTCTGTCGGAACTTTAGGACGTGCCATTGTTGAGGGTGCTAAGGAGGTTAAGCTCTTCGGTGAGACGATAGAGGTTCGTGCTGAGATTCTTACACTTAATGGTTTAAGCGGTCATGCGGATAAGAATGGGCTTATAGAATGGATAAGCGCATTTAAGAAAAAGCCGGAAAGAGTGTTCGTTGTGCACGGCGATGACGCTACTGCCACAGCCTTCACCGAGTGCCTTAAAATAGAGCATGGACAGAGGGCTTATGCGCCGTATAGCGGCACGATATTCAATCTTGCCGATGGAAGTTTCGAGTATGAGGCTGTTCCGGTTCCTGTTGAGAAGAAGACCAAGCCTGCTTCCGGAATATATGCAAGACTTCTTGCCGCAGCACAGAGACTGCTTGCCATTGTCAAAAAGAGCGATGGTCTTGCCAACAAGGATATGGGTAAGTTCGCAGACCAGATTATATCAATATGCGATAAGTGGGATACGGAAGATAAATAACATATAGCATGGGTAATTGCGAAACTCCGTGAGCAACAGTCGTACGTTGTGCAATTTTTCTAGTACCCTTCCGGACACGTTCTCACTCCTTGAAACCCGTAGCGGTACATAAGCGGCTAAAATACAGCCGCTAAGAACCGACGGGTTTCAAAAGGTCCGGAAGTGTACTAGAAAAATTGCACAACTGTTTACTGGTAAATTTGAGTTTCGCAATTATCTGAATATTTTCCAGCAACTGTTCTGGCACTATTTTTTATTAAGCCCTGTATTCTTCAATCTTATTTGTTCACATTCCAGAGCTTCGACTTCAATGCCATCTGTTCACATCACGGCGTTTCGGCTTCAATGCTATTTGCTCACATCCAAGTGCCACGGCTTCGCTGCTTTCGTGTGTGACGAGGATGAGCGCTGAATCGGTGCGGCACACAACATCGTTCACGGTGTCAATGACCTTTTTTCTGAGTGCGGAGTCAAGTCCTTTGAAGGGTTCGTCCATAATGAGCAGGAGTGGTTCACCGGGCTTGTTGGCGTGGAGTGCTGTGCAGCCGTACAGAGCTCTTGCGATGGCAAGACGTCTTTTCATGCCGCCGCTGTATTCCACTGCCGGCTTATCGCAGACATCACCAAGCTCAAGCTTTTTCAGTATTTCAATGGCAGCTTCCCTCAAAAACGGATAGGGATAGATGTCGATATTGTCGAGAGCGTCGAATGATGGAAAGAGCCTGTCCTCCTGAAATACTGTGAGGAGGTGAAGCTTCTCGTGTTTTAGGACAGTTCCGCTGTCATAATCGCGTAAGCCCAGAATTATATTGAGAAGGCTTGTCTTTCCCTCACCCGAAGCCCCTGATATGGCAACTCTCTGCCTGCTCTTAAGAGTCATGGAGAGGTTATCTATGATGGGAATATCCGAATATTTCTTATACAGGTTCTTTATTTCTAATATAATTGTATCCATTTTAATCTCCTGAATTATTTATGGGATTCGGGTGGCAAAACATTTCACTCATATTTTTTTGAGTACTGCCTTGACCGCTTCCTCGAATATAAGACTTATTATGATAACGGTTATTGTCCACGCAAAAAGCTCAGGTGTCTGTAGGTATATCTTTGCCTGATTGAGATGGTTGCCTATAGAGTTGCTGCTTATTCCGATAACCTCTGCGGCAATTCCGGATTTCCATGCCAGCCCGATACCTGTTGAGAGGGCGGAGGAAAGATATGGCAGGAGACTTGGAATATAGACAAGCTTTATTTTTCTTAATGCAGGTGTTCTGGCTATATATAACACTTCAAGCATGGAGGAGTCTATGCTTAAAAGTCCTTCAAGAATGTTTTCATATACAATGGGAACCACCATAAGAAATGAGATAAGCATTGAAAGTCTGTTAGATGAGACCCATAGCAGTGCCAATATTATGAATGAGGCAACAGGAACAGTGCGTATTATTCTTAAAGGAAGCGATATGAAAGCTCCTACGATTCGCAGTCGGTATGAGACAACAGAGAGAATAAGTCCGCTTAAAAGAGCAAGGAAAAATCCGGAGAGTATGTTTTTCATTGAGTTTAAAACAGACAGCCAGAAAATTCTGCTTGCAGATAACTGACGAAGGGATGACAAGACTAAAAGAGGACCGGGAAGAAAAAGTTCCCGGTCAATTATTTTTGCGGCAATTGTCCAGAGGGCAATCCACAATAATATGGAGACAAAGCGTGAAAAAAATTGTTCTCTTTTTGATAAATTTTTCCTTATTACATGAGGTGTGACTTTATTCATGCAAACTGCCACTCCTAAAATATTATATTTTATGTAATAACCATGACATTATCCGTAAAGCTCCATAATCTGCATAGTACCATAAACTACAACAAGTGCAGACTTTTACTGTGAAATGTAGTAGAAATTATCGTCCGGGAGCTTGCCGCCTACCGAAGCAGGATTCTGTTCGTAGAGCACAGTAAGATAATGGTCAATCTTATCTTTCATTTCACTGCCGCTTATGAAGGTTACATTGCAGTACGGAATGGCTTTCTTTGCGATGGCAGCTTTAAATATGCCGAACTTTTCGATAAGTGAAGCTGCATCATCTATATTGTCATTGGTGTAGGCGGCTGAGTCCGGATATTCACCTAAAAATGCATTGAATGCATCTGTATGTGCGTCAACCCATTCTTTTCTTGCTACAACCACACCTGTCACAACGGTACTGGTGCTGTCAAGCTTTTCCCATTCCTCGGTTATATCAAGCGCTATATGAAGCTGTTCGTTATTGTTCATGGCGACAGTAACATAAGGCTGTGGAAGCATGGCTATGGCTTCAGAATTTTCGGACAGGGCAGCGACAACCTCCGCGGCTTCACTCTTGAATTCTATGTCCACATCGCTGTCCGGGTCTATTCCGTTACCTGAGAGGATGTAGCGCAGAGTATATTCAGGTGTTGTTCCCTGACCGGTTGTATATATGGTCTTTCCTGCTAAATCGCTTACGGACCGGATGGAATTACCTGTTTCAACTATATATAGGACACCAAGGGTATTTATTCCGGCTACAACAATTCCGCCTTCGGTTTTGTTGTAGAGCACACTTGCAAGATTACACGGCACGCATGCGATGTCCAGCTCACCCTTTACAAGCCCGGTTGATATTTCTGTCGCTTCACCAAAAACCTGAAAATTGTAGTTGTTGGCGGCAGCTCCGTCTTCGTTGTCTTTCATTACTTTTACAAGACCGATGGCGGTAGGACCTGTCATGACGGCAATGTTGATGTCTGCTGCGACAGGCTGCGTTTCCTCTGCTGTGGATTCGGTTACATCAGTCTGTGTCTCCTGTGCCGTGGATTCAGCTACGGCAGTGGATGAAGAGGATTCATCCTGCTGTACCTTTGAAGAACAGCCCGCCAGCGTGCAGGTTAACATAGTGAGAGTTAATGTGCTTACAATTGTTCTGATTATATTTCTTTTCATGTTGTCTAAGCTCCTGGATGTACATGTTTTTTGATGGCGTCAAAGCTTTCAGGGCTGATGACATGCTCAATCCTACATGCATCCTCAGCGGCAGTTTCAGGGTTGACTCCAAGCTTTATAAGGCATGAGGACAGAAGTTCATGTCTTTCGTATATCATCTCCGCTATGGCACGTCCTTCATCGGTAAGATAGATAAAGCCGGCATCGGTAACTGTAATCTGGTTTTTGAGCCGGAGATTCTTCATCGCGATACTAACGCTTGATTTTTTAAAGCCAAGTTCGTTGGATATATCGACAGCGCGGACAACAGGAAGCTTTTTGCTTAGAATTAATATGGTTTCAAGATAATTTTCAGCTGATTCGTTTGTATTAGTCATGTTAAACCTCTTTTCCGGTAATTTAGATGTTATGGTAAAACGACCATAACAATATACATAATAAATATAGCACAGAATGATTTATTTTGCTATACAATTTTGTTTTATGTGCAATTAATGACTTTGTACTAATTTTTGTTACTAATTATTTATTGACGGATTGCTGTATGAGTGCTAAAATTCGTCCATGGATGGGCGTATAAATACATTTAAGCTGAGGTTATACGAAAGAAGTATGAAAATAGTTTTATCAGGAGGAAAGCCGGATGAAAATGAAGTTTTATCAGTCGATAAAATTCAGACTGATGATGATGACACTGTGTGTGTGCCTGTTTATGGGAGGTTTGATCAATTACTATTCCATACATCAGTCAAGGGTAAGCTACAAGCAGCTTGCATGGAATTATATGGGAGATTTAGCACTGGCTTACGGACATCAGGTAGAGACATTGCTTGGGGAGAGCAGGGAATTTGACATGAGTGCTCTTGAAGTTATCCTTAAGAATGCCAATATGGAAGGTGTCGAATCGTCATACGCTTACATAGTTGATTCAGAGGGCAATATGCTCTATCATCCTAATAAGGACAAGATAGGAAAAAGTGTTGAGAATGTAGTTGTAAAGAGTTATGTTCAGGATTTGAAGTCGGGAATTAAGCATGACACAGGTGTTGTCAAATATGATTACAACGGTAGTAAAAAATATGCTTCATGTTATACAGATGAAAACGGACGTTTTATTCTTATAGTTTCCGCCGATGACAATGATGTACTCAAGGATTCAGTCAGTCTTATACGTGATGTTACAGCTATATCTGTAATTATCGGTCTTGTAGCGATAGCAGCGGTATTTATTTTTATCGGAAAGATTGTTGCGCCTCTTTCTTATGCTTCAAATGCGGTTGAGGAGCTTGCATCACTTGACTTCCGCGTAAAGAATGAGAAGCAGGAGCACCGCTTTGCAGGGTTAAAAGATGAAGTCGGCAATATTATGAGAGCCGTTTTAAAGCTCAGAGGTGAGCTTACAGCGGTTGTGACGGATCTTAAGGTTCAGAGCGGTAATCTGTTTGAGCAGTCGGATTCTTTGAGCAAATCGGCTTCCGATACAATGAACAATATGAAGGATACGGACAGAGCGGTTGACGAGATGGCGAATGGCGCAACAATGCTTGCACAGGAGACACAGAGCGCGTCCGAGAATGTAATAGAAATCGGCAACATGATAGATAAGGTAAATGACAATACAGAGGAACTTGCCAAGGATGCCGATAATATGAAAGAGCTGGGTGAGAACGCTGAGAATATATTAAAACAGCTTATTGCCGGACAGAAGGAAATGGTGACACATATCGGAGTTGTCAACGATAAGACTCACGAAGCTAATAAGGCTGCCGGAAAAATTTCGGAGGTTGTAAATCTTATAACGGAGATTGCGGGTCAGACAAATCTTCTCTCTCTTAATGCATCGATAGAGGCGGCAAGAGCAGGCGAAGCCGGAAGAGGATTTGCCGTTGTAGCCGAGAATATCAAGCAGCTTGCCGAGCAGACAACATCATCTGCTGCGGACATTCAGGATATTATACATGATCTTGAACAGAAATCAGACGAAACGGTTGAAAAGACGGAGGCAGTTAACAATATTGTCAACAAGCAGTCCGAGGATATGAAGCAGACAGCAGACATACTTAATCAGGTAATTATGGGAATCACAGGACTTATAGATAAGATTGACAGTATTGCGGTAAGTGTTGAGAACATGGGTAAGTCCAAGGAGAAGGTTGTGGATGTTATCGGCAACCTGTCATCCGTATCACAGGAGAATGCAGCCTCTACAGAGGAGACAAGCGCTTCTACAACAATGGCAATGGAAACTGTCAAGAGGATTGCGGATGATGCCGTGAGCCTTCAAAAGGTAGCACAGGATCTTGAGGACAGAATGAAGCAGTTCATTATACAGTAGTTTAATACAACGTACGATTTGATGAGAGCCGGGGGGTATTCCCCGGCTTTTTGATATTTTATGGAAAATAAAAAAATGCAAAGTGTACTTGACATTTTTTGCAAAGCACACTATACTAAAAATGCAAAGTTAACTATGCAACAAAAACAAGGTGATTATCATGAAAAACAGAATAAAAGAACTGCGCAAAGAAAAGAAGCTCTCTCAGAGTGAACTTGCAGACATTGTTGGCACTACACGTCAGACAATCACCTCTATCGAGGTGGAGAAGTATACTGCCTCACTTGTGCTGGCTTATAAAATTGCACATTATTTCGGTCTCACTATCGAGGAAGTCTTTGATTTCAGCGATATAGACGAAGAAGAATAATGGGAGAGGAGGGGTTGTTGTGGAGAAGAAGATAGAGAGAATAAAAAAAGAAATAAAGCACCAGAACAGGCTGTATCTGGCAACCACAGTTGTGGGTCTTGTGGCGATAGCAGCGGATTTATCAGGTTTCCTTACATCAGCATATACTAATCCGGATGCGGCTTCGTTTGTGCAGGGCTTTCTGGTCGGACTGCTTGCTGTTGTGGAGGTATTTTCTGTTATAAGATTTGTAAAGAACTGCAAGGCACTCAAGGATGAGACTGCACTCAGACGGCTATATAATAAGTGTCATGATGAGCGCGAATTACATATTGAATCGCTTGCGGCGCGCAAGGGGCTTGAGATTACATCACTGTTTTCTGTGATTGCAGGTCTTGTCGTGTGCTATTTCAGCTTTGAGGCATTCCTTGGAATGATCGCAGTGGTGATAATTGCAGGGGCAGCAAGGAAATGCAGCAAGGTCTATTATAACAGAACTTATACCGGAGAATAGAAGCCGGAGACAATAAGGTTGTGCAGCATAATATCATAACTGATATTAAATAGGAGGGAAAAGGGAATGATAGAGATTAAGAATCTTACCAAGATTTACAAGCTTTCATCCGGACAGATGAAGAAGCTCAAGACGAAGAGCAACACGAAGGTGGCAGTCGATAATATTTCATTTGAGGCTAAACAGGGAGAGATATTAGGTCTTCTCGGACCTAACGGTGCAGGAAAGACAACTACACTCAGGTGCATAGCGACACTTTTAAAGCCTACAGACGGAGCGGTGATTGTAGACGGACATGATACGGTTAAGGAACCGGAGGCAGTCAGGGCAAGCATTGGCTTTTTGACAAATGAGATTAAGCTTGATCCACAGTTTTCAGCCAGATATCTTTTTGACTTTTTCGGAAGACTTCATCAGGTTCCTGAGGATAAGCTTAAGGAACGCAGGGAGGAATTGTTCTCATATTTTGGAATAGATGGGTTTGAGGATAAGAAGATAGAAGAACTTTCAACAGGTATGAAGCAGAAGGCGGCTATAGCGGTAAGTCTTGTGCATGACCCGGATATAGTTATTTTCGATGAGCCTACCTCAGGTCTTGATATCATAACGGCACGTTCCGTTACAGATTATCTTTTAGAGCTTAAGAAGAAGGGGAAGCTTGTCATTGTGTCAACACATATCATGTCCGAGGCTGAGAAGCTTTGCGACAGGCTGGTTGTGATAATAGATGGCAAAAAGGTTTCGGAGGGAACACTTGACAATATCTATTCTGATACAGGTAAGGATAATCTTGAAGATGCATTCTTCGAACTTTACAGACTTAATCATAAGGAGGACAGATAAATGTACGGTATCAAGGCTATTGTATCTAAGGAACTGAGAAGAGTTTTTAAGGATAAGAAGATGATTATGTCGCTTTTTGTTCTGCCTGTTATACTTGTAGTTGGTTTATTTTCACTTATCGGCGTGTTGGTAAAGGGACAGCTGGATGATGTTCAGGCACATGATCCTATTGTATATATTATGAATGAGCCGGCAAGCTTTGAGACATTTGCGGGGGCGGCAGGTATCGAGGGCTATACTGTGATAAGCGATACGGAAAGCTTCGAGAATGCAAAGGCGGGGCTCTATGATAAGTCGGTTGACCTTGTTATGATGTTTTCGGATGATTTTGAGGATCAGGTAATGACCGGAATGGATAGGCTGGACAACATAAAGACTCCTGAAATTGAGCTTTATTATAACCCTTCCGAGGATTATTCATCAGGGGCAAGAGATACCTATGCAGCATATCTTGATGCTTACAAGCAGATACTTCTCGGAAACAGATTCGGGAACTATGCGGCTGTTGAAATGTTCAACGTGAACAATAATACAGTTCAGGATGAAGATAAGGCTGTCGGAAAGATGCTTGGAACCATGCTCCCTTATTTTATCACAATGCTTATTTTTGCAGGTGCTATGGGACTTGGCGTTGATATGATAGCCGGAGAGAAGGAAAGAGGAACACTTGCTACCATGCTTCTTTCGCCTGTAAAGCGTGAACAGATTGTACTTGGAAAAGTATTCTCCCTGTCAATTCTTGCGGTTATGTCGGCAGCGGTATATATTATTTCCATGGTAATTGCTCTGCCTATGATGATTAAGAACGTCGGTGGTGCAGATGTATTAGATGGCATGTCGGTTAACTTTACAGGAGGGCAGATAGCCCAGATGATAATACTCATGATTGGCGTTGTGCTTTTATATGTCTCAATCATCTGTATGGTGGCTGTGTTTGCCAAGAATGTGAAGGAAGCATCATCTTATATATCTCCGGTATATATTCTTGTTCTTGTGGCAGGCATGATTACAATGTACACATCGGCAGATGGAGTATTTTATAAGTATCTTATCCCTGTATATGGCAGTTCGATGGCATTTAAGGACATTCTCACAAGAGAGATAACAATGACTAATTTCCTTGGAACAACGATAAGCACATATTTATATGCGGTTATCATGGTCGCTGTGATGACAAAGGCATTTAACAGCGAGAAGGTTATGTTTAATGCGTAGCCTTTAATGACATATAAACATACAAATAGGAAATAAGGCATGTAGACAAATTCATTAAACTAAAGTAATATATCTAATGGCAGTACGGCGCTTTGCCGCACTGCCGTTTTGATGTTGGGTATAAAATTATTTATGAAAGCTTGAAAGGGATATAATCAGATGGCAGAAAAGAAAAAGGTTGAGGGCAGCAGATTTTTGCGTAAAGCCAAGCCGGCGCTTAAGCAGCTGCTTGGAATATTGCTTGAGAAATATGAATACGCATCGATACTTGCAGTTGATTCGGAGGCTAAGATATACTCCGTTGCGGCATCGGGTATCAATATCGGCGATTTTGGAATGTTGTGTAACAGAGGCTTCGTTATCAAAGTGTATAATGAAGGAGAGTATGCGGAGTACTCCTTTAATAAGCTTGCGAATGATGTGACAGCGCAGGCGCAGCAGATTATTGAGCAGGTAGAGGCTCTTAAAAAGGCGGTTCCGGATAAGATTGAAAGGATTAAGCTTGGCATGCTTGAGGATAAACCGCTAGAGTTTTCAAGGAGCACAGAGTATGAGATAAATCCTTTTGAGACAGGGGCGCAGAATATCATAGACAAGCTCACGGATTTGCGAAACAAGGGTCTTGAAGCGGATGAGAGAATGCTTGACTGTACGGCGAGAATGAGCTGTCGGAAGTATTCTAAGCTTTTCCTGTCGGCTAATAAGGAGCTTGAGCAGAATGTACTGTGGACGGACTGTGCAATGTCATTCTTAGCGAGAAAGGGCAATGAGGTAAAGAGCTATTTTAGCAGTGCATCGAATCTTGGAGGCTCTGAGATTTTAGAAAGCCTTGAGGCGGACATACCACATTCCGTTGAAATGACGGTTGCACTTCTTGACAGTGAGCCTATGGTTCCGGGAGAGTATGATTGTATATGCACACCTGAGGTTACGGGAATGATAGTGCATGAAGCCTTCGGACACGGAGTTGAGATGGATATGTTTGCAAAGGACAGAGCCCTTGCAAAGAATTATGTCGGCGAGTATGTTGCCTCACCGCTAATCAATATGCACGATGGCGCGGCAGTCGGTGACGAGGTTGCAAGCTATTTCTTTGACGATGACGGAGTGGAAGCTAAGGACACACTTGTCATAGAGAACGGTGTGTTAAAGCAGGGAATCTCAGACACGATGGCGGCTATGAGACTTAAGACCGAGCCTACCGGAAATTCACGTAGAGAGAGTTATAGAAGAAAAGCATATACAAGAATGACCAACACCTACTTTGAAGCGGGCAGTGATAAGCTTGAGGATATGATTGCCTCCATACCTTATGGTTTCCTTCTTGAGAATGCAACAAGCGGAATGGAGGATCCTAAGAACTGGGGAATACAGTGTCTTGTAAACATGGCGCGTGAGATTAAGGATGGAAAGCTTACAGGCAAGGTGTTCTCGCCTGTGGTTCTGACAGGATATGTACCGGATTTATTAAAGTCGATTTCCATGGTCTCGGATGATTTCGAGCTGAGGGGAAGCGGCTTCTGCGGTAAGGGCTACAAGGAGTTTGTCAAGGTTTCAGACGGAGGTCCGTACATTAAAGCGAAAATCAGACTTGGATAATGCGGAATAACTTAATATGTAAGGAATGGAGATTAAAAATGCGAAATATCATTATCAGCTCGCTTAAGAGCCTTGGTATTGACAGCTATCTGATTACAGAGTGTGAGAGAAACTGCAAGGAAATGTTTTTTATAAAGAAAACACTTGATATGACCAGAACAGAGGCTCTTGATGAGTGGAATGTGACTGTATACCATGATGACGAAGATAAGAAAATGCGCGGCTGCGCAACCTGCATGATTCATCAGGGCATGGAAGAGGATGAGATAAGAAAGACATTAAAGGACGCCTACTATGCGGCAGGGTATGCAATGAACCCTTATTACACCCTTGTTTCAGGAGCCGGTGAGCCAATGGTGAAGGCGGAAGGAAGCCTTGCACAGATAACACTTGAGAATGCTGCACACAGCATGGCAGAGGCATTGTTTGCCGCCGACACAGTTGATAAGAGCTTCATAAATTCGGCGGAGCTTTTTGTTGAGAAGAAGACTGTAAGAATTGTTAATAGTGAAGGTGTTGACTGTGGATATGAGAGCTATTCTGTGAAGGGTGAGTTCGTCGTGCAGTGCCTTGAGCCTGTGGATGTTGAGCTTTATCAGGATTTTTCCTACGATGAGCTTGACACGGACAGTCTTAAAAATCTTGTGGCAGATAAGCTTAACACAGTTGTGGACAGGGCGCGCGCCGACAGAGCGCCTGAGGCTGGAAGATACAATGTCCTTTTATCGGAGGACAGCGTGAGGGAGGTATTATCCTTCTATTCAACGAGAGCGAATGTGGCGAATATATATTCTAAGTATTCAACTTATGAAGTAGGTATGCAGATTCAGGGAGAGAATGTAGCCGGAGAAAGGCTTAATATCACTCTTCATTCATCGGTGCCTTATAGTAATGATGGAATTGAGATGCATGACTGTGAGCTTATAAAGGATGGAGTATTAAAGAATATCCATGGTGGATTGAGAATGTCACAGTATTTGAAGGTACAGCCTACAGGTGAGTACAATAAGCTGCTGGTTGACAACGGTTCAGAGAGCATTGCTGATATGAAAAAGGGACGTGTGCTTCACGTAGTAAGCTTTTCCGATTTCAATATGAGTGCGATGACCGGACATTTCGCAGGGGAGATAAGGCTTGCTTATCTTTATGACAATGGCAGTGTAAGCCTTGTAACGGGTGGCTCTGTCAACGGAAGCATTATAGCTGCGCAGCATGACCTTGTGTTCTCAAAGGAGCGCTATGACAGCAGCTCATATTCGGGACCTTACGCAGTGCTGCTTAAAGACATTCCTGTTTCGGGAACAGTGTAAATAATATCGGATGTATTATTTTTACAGGAAATAAATATATCAAAATAATTAAGGTGGGAGAAAAGAAAGATGAAAAAGACAGTAAGAACAAACAAGGGTGGTTGGCTTTCAGTTGCGTTGGTGTTGATTTTGTTCGGAGGAATGTTCCTCTTCTCGAACAAGGAGAATATTAAATCAGCTTTCACAAGTGCATACGATATTTATGATGAGGATGTCAATGTAAGTGATATCAAGATAGGTGATGGTATCAAAACTGATATATACGCAGCGCTTGACAATTTTGGAACTCTTGAGACAACCACAAAGAATTCAAAGACAGGAAATGTCACAGGCAAGACATATCATTATTACTATATCATCCCTGTTTTTGAGGGCGATGAGACACTTTATATGGCAGTTAAAGTCGGTTCGGATGACAAGAAAGCATTCGATAAGATAGTTGATGACACATGGGACTATCTTACAGACGCAGCCGATTATTTTACGGACAACGAATTTGCCGCTGAAGGAAATATCCAGAAGTTAGACGGACAGGCTTATGAGTACTTTGTTGATTGGTTCGAGGAGGCGGAGTGGTTCGATACAACGGACAGGGATGAGATTGAGGAGTATTTAGTTCCAATCTGCCTTGAACTTAAGGACCTTAAGTCAACAAGCATTATGGTATATGTTTCAATGGGTGTGATAGCACTTGGAGTTTTGATTATTGTTATTCATTTTGTCAGGAAATCCGGCAGGAAAAAGAAGCTGGCAGCGGAGCAGGCAGCCTACAACAGCGGATTTGCGGCAGCACAGAACGGCGCAGCGGCAGGCAATAATGCAGCTACAGCAGAGAATACAGCCAATGTAGCAAATCAGGCTTTTGTCAATACATATACAGAGACGGCTTCATACAGTAATGGAGCGGAGTACACTGTTATAGGCGGAACAAAACTTCCGAAGGCAGATATCGACAGAATAAACGGATATGTTGCCGCAGGAGATTCGGTAACAGCAATAAAGGAACTCAGGGATATAACAGGTCTTGGTATTGCGGAAGCCAAGGATATTATCGACAACTGGGGAAATTATTATAGATAGGTTGTGTAAAAAAAGCTTTTATATTTTAAAAGTATATGATATAATCTATGGAGCTATTCTATAAGGAGGTGTTTTTTGATGAAGCACGTTAAGACAATCAACACAAGAAATCTTAAGGAGTCCATGAAGAAGGGCGGCTGTGGCGAGTGCCAGACATCATGCCAGTCTGCATGTAAGACATCCTGCACAGTTGGAAACCAGAGCTGTGAGAACAAATAATCAGGCATATATTTTTGTAATTGTGTATAACAATTAAATTTGTGCCGCAACAATGAACCGGACAGCTGTCTGAGAGCAGCTATCCGGTCTATTGCAGTTAAAGGCGAATTTGTTAATTTTAGGAAGGAATTATGATGGTACATCAGTATAAAAATAATGGATACAATATCGTACTTGATGTCAACAGCGGCTCCGTGCATGTGGTTGATGAGATAGTCTATGATATGATACCTATGTACGAGGGTTCAAGTTTAGAAGAGATTACTGCCGGTTTAAGCGACAGATATAAGGCAGAGGATATTAAGGAAGCTTACGAGGAGATAACTGAGCTTAAGGAGGCAGGTTCTCTCTTTACTGAGGATATTTATGAGAATTACATAGACAGCTTTAAGAATCGTCAGCCGGTTGTAAAGGCACTATGTTTACATATTGCACATGACTGTAACCTAGCATGTCAGTACTGCTTTGCCGAGGAAGGCGAGTATCACGGAAGAAGAGCCCTTATGAGCTTTGAGGTAGGAAAGAAAGCCCTTGATTTCCTTGTAGCCAATTCCGGCAGCAGAAGAAATCTTGAGGTAGATTTCTTTGGCGGTGAGCCTCTTATGAACTGGGAGGTTGTAAAGCAGCTTGTTGAATACGGCCGCTCGATAGAGGAAGCTAACAACAAGAAGTTCAGATTCACACTCACAACCAACGGAGTCCTCTTAAATGACGAGATTCTTGATTTCGTCAACAAGGAGATGGGGAATATAGTTCTCAGCACTGATGGACGTAAGGAAGTCCATGACAGAATGAGACCTTTCCGCAACGGCAAGGGAAGCTATGATCTCATCATGCCGAAGTTCAAGAAGGTTGCAGAGAGCCGTAATCAGACCAACTACTATGTGAGAGGTACCTTCACACATTACAATCTTGACTTCTCAAAGGATGTTTTAAGTCTTGCAGATGAAGGCTTTAAGCAGATTTCGGTTGAGCCGGTTGTCGCTTCACCTGAGGATGCATACGCGCTCAGAACTGAGGATCTTCCACAGATTTTCGAGGAGTACGATAAGCTCGCGGTAGAGATGATTAAGAGGGAGAAGGAGGGAAGGGGCTTCAATTTCTTCCACTTTATGATAGACCTCACAGGAGGTCCTTGCGTATACAAGAGACTTTCCGGCTGCGGTTCGGGTACGGAGTATCTTGCCGTGACACCTTGGGGTGACTTATATCCTTGCCACCAGTTCGTCGGCAATGAGGATTTCCTTCTTGGTAATGTTGATGACGGCATTGTGAAGAAGAATATCTGTGAGGAGTTTAAGCAGTGCAACGTATATTCCAAGCCTAAGTGCAAGGACTGCTTTGCAAAGCTCTTCTGCAGCGGCGGCTGTGCGGCTAACTCATACAATTTCCATGGCAATATCAATGACAGCTATGAGGTTGGCTGTGAGATGGAGAGAAAGAGAGTTGAGTGCGCCATTATGATAAAGGCAGCACTTGCTAATAATTAAGCATAAGCGAAAGGAAACTAAAAAAATGGCTAAGAAGATTTTAAAGTCTCTTGCATGGGTTGCCGTAATTGCGTTTCTTGTATACACGGTAATCTTTGGATGGGGCAGCACAAAGGACGGAAGCATGTCCGGAATTAAGCTTGGTCTTGACCTTGCAGGCGGTGTCAGCATTACTTACGAAGCCGTAGGTGATAATGTTGACAGCCAGGATTTGAAGGACGCTACATATATCCTTCAGAAGAGAGCGGAAGGATATACTCCTGATGCTGAGGTTTATCAGGAGGGCTCTAACCGTATCACAATAGAGATTCCTGGTGTGACAGATGCCAATGAAGTGCTTTCACAGATGGGAAAGCCGGGTGAGCTCTACTTCATAACACAGAAGGGTTCAGATGGAAATGATAACTACACGGGTGCTCTTGCACTCTCGGCAGATGGCCAGTCGATTGAGTATAAGTACACACTCAACAAGACCATTGAGGAGTTAGAGGCAGACGGCTGTATTCTCCTTACAGGTGCTGATGTAAAGAACGCTACAGCAGGTTCACAGCAGACAAGCACAGGCGGCAGAGAGTTCGTTGTAGAGCTTAACCTCTACGATGAAGGTGCAAAGAAGTTCGCAGATGCTACACAGGTTGCTTATGAGAACGGCTACACAATCGGTATCTACTATGACAATGAGTTTATCAGTGTTCCTAAGGTAAGCGCTCATATCACAGACGGAAACGCAGTTATCAACGGTATGTCCGATTACCAGACAGCGGACAATATCGCTTCAACAATCAGAATCGGTGCTCTTCCTGTCAAGCTTGAGGAGGTTCGTTCACAGGTTGTAGGAGCTAAGCTTGGTCAGGATGCTATCCGTACCAGCCTTTTAGCAGGTGCAATAGGACTTGCAATCATCATCCTGTTTATGATTATTGTATATCGTATACCGGGACTTGCAGCAAGTATCGCACTTTGCATTTACACAATGCTTGTACTCATCATTATCAATGTTGCAGGACTTACCTTCACGCTTCCGGGTATTGCAGGTATCATCCTGTCAATCGGTATGGCTGTCGATGCGAACGTAATCATATTCGAGCGTATCAAGGAGGAGCTTGGAACAGGTAAGACTGTACAGTCCGCAATGAAGATTGGTTTCAACAAGGCATTTTCAGCAATTTTCGATGGAAACATCACAACACTTATCGCAGCCTTCGTTCTTGGACTCAAGGGTTCAGGTGCGGTTAAGGGCTTTGCCTACACGCTTGCCATAGGTATTATAGTTTCCATGTTCACAGCACTTGTCATAACAAGATTACTTCTCAAGTTATTCTATGACTTCGGTGCTAAGAACGAGAAGCTTTATGGTGTTATAAGGGATACTAAGACCTTCAACTTTATCGGAAAGAAGAACATTTTCTTCTGTATCTCCGGTATACTTATCCTTATCGGTGTCGTGACTGTATCGGTAAACGGTGCACGCGGTAAGGGAATGTTCAACTATGGTCTTGATTTCAAGGGTGGTACATCCACAACCGTTACCTTCAATCAGGATTACTCACAGGCAGAGATTGAGAGCACAATCATTCCTGATATTGTTGCAGCAATCGGCGATTCAACCGTTCAGCAGCAGAAGGTTCAGGGCAGCAATGACGTAGTATTTAAGACTAACAACCTTACAATTGAGCAGAGAGAGGCACTTGAGGAATTATTCACCTCCAAGTACGGTGTTGAGCAGAGCTCAATCCTCACAGAGAATATCTCCGGTGCGGTGAGCAACGAGATGAAGACGGACGCGATTGTTGCGGTTATTATTGCGACTATCTGCATGCTTCTCTATATCTGGTTCAGATTTAAGGATATTCGTTTTGCAGGAAGTGCAGTGCTTGCACTCTTACATGACGTTCTTGTAGTAGTTGGTTTCTATGCGGTTGCCAGAATAACACTTGGCAATACCTTCATAGCATGTATGCTTACAATTGTAGGTTACTCAATCAACGCTACAATCGTTATCTTTGACCGTATCAGAGAGAACCTTGGTCAGATGGGCAAGGCAGATCTTGCAGAGATTGTAAACATAAGTATTTCACAGACTATGAGACGTTCGGTGTACACAACACTCACAACATTCATCATGGTTGTAATTCTCTTCATACTTGGAGTGAGCGCAATCCGTGAGTTTGCCGCACCTCTTATGGTCGGTATCATCTGCGGTGGTTACTCATCAGTATGTATCACAGGCGCACTCTGGTATGTACTCAGAAGAGGCAAGAAGAAAGCAAACAACTAAATGGGACAGGGGTAAGACCCCGTGTCCCAAGGGCTGGGACACCGGGGTCTTACCCCTGTCCCAGCTTTTATTTTTCGGAGAGGAGACGAGTTATATGAATTTGAGGAGCATATTTGAGAATACTGATTTCGTGCATGCCAGCGGAACTAAGGAGGAGCTGCAGGTTGCCGAATACCTTAAGGGACAGTGTGAGCAGCTTGGCGTGAAGGCATGGCTAGAGGATTTCCGCGTTGCCATGGGCGATATAGAGGAGGCACACCTCTATGCGGACGGTGCGGAGATTGAGTGTAAGGCATTTGCCTGCTGCGGAAGCGGTTCGGTTGAGGGCGAGCTGTATTATATGCCGGGCGTGGACAAGGTATCGATAGCCGGAGCGAAGGAAAAGATTGTTCTGTTGGATGTGGGCGGTGTTTCATTTTTCACATATCAGGATCTTGTCAAGGCAGGGGCGAAGGCTATACTGTTCCAGTACGGAAACATTCACTATCCGGACAAGGACATTGAACAGAGGGATCTGCGTGAGGCTGTTGTGGGAGAAGCAAAGAAGCTTCTGTGCGCCATGATAAATGCGGGCGAGGCTGTAAATCTTGTAAAAAACGGTATTAAGAATGTAAGACTTGAGGTGCGACAGAATGAGTACGATGGAAAGTCACACAATGTGATTGCAGAGCTTCCGGGACAGAGGGATGAGTATATCGTTCTCAGCGCGCACTATGATTCGACCACATTGTCACATGGCGCCTACGATAATATGAGCGGCTGTGTGGGGCTTCTTGGAATTATGGAGGCGCTTAAGAACAAAAAATTAAATTACGGACTGAGATTTGTATTCTGCGGAAGTGAGGAGAGAGGGCTTCTTGGCTCAAAGGCGTACGTCAGGGACCATGAGGCAGAGCTTGAAAAGCTGGCGCTCAACATCAATCTTGATATGATAGGAACCTACATGGGAAAATTCATCGCGTGTGTGTCCGCTGAGGAAAAGCTGTCGCATTACATATCCTATATGGCTGCTGAGGTTGGATTCCCTGTTGCCTCAAGGACGGGAGTGTACTCAAGCGATTCCACACCTTTTGCCGATAAGGGAGTTCCTGCTGTATCATTTGCGCGCATTGCGGGTGGAAATGTGGCACCTATACATTGCCGTTATGACCTTATGGATGTGATGTCCATGGAGCAGTTAGAACGCGACATAGATTTCCTTTCGCTGTTCACGGAGCGCTTTGCCAATGCTGTTGTATGTCCTGTTTCAAGGGAGATTCCGGAGGATATCAAGAAGCAGCTTGACGAGTATCTGTTTAGGAAGAGGAAAGAATCATAGGCTTGATATGTTTGCCACACGAAAGCACCCATTGTCTGTCCTATAGCTAAAAATAGATATCTTTGGGCAGAGAAAACGTATTGAAAATCAGAAGTATGAGCTGTTTTCTCTGCCTTAATATATATAAAAAACAGGTTATGGGCAGAGAAATGACAAGTAATGTATGAAAAAATCTGCCTATAAGACTTCGATATTAAGACTATGGGCAGAGATATAATATATAAATATAAAAAAAATCTGCCTATAAGATTCTTATAAAATCTTATGGGCAGATTTATATTTGTCAGTAAACATTATGAGGTGAGTGCGAAAGCATGCCGGCATTATTTGTATGTAACCACCACATCCCCTTCCTCAATGACAGTCTTGCCATCCGGGATGAGGTTCTCATTTCCGCGTATTATCATTGCGATAAGCTCGTTAGGCGGAAGATTAAGCTCTGCGATGGTCTTTCCGCACCATTCATTTCCCTTATCAATGTGCAGCTCTTCAAGCTTTTCGTTGGCGGCAGGTTCGTAGGACGGAACACTGAGGATGATGTTGTCCCCGGCGCGTATTACGGTATCGCCTCTGGTGACGATGGTCTGTTTACCGCGCTTAATCATTATAGCGAGAGAGCCGGTAGGCACGTTGACTTCGCGTACCATCTTGTTGACCCAGTTGTGACCCTCAGGTATGAACATTCGCATGAGTGTGATTGCAGACTCTTCCTGATAGTCGTTGAAGGTCTTGCGGACATCGGCGCTCTCATCGACCATGTCAAGCTTTTTGGACGCGGCAGGAAGGAGCGTTCCCTGAATCGCTACTGAAAAGAGAGAAACCATGAACACGATATGGAAAAGGTCATAGGAGATATTGGCTCCGCTTGATATGACCATTATGGCGAACACGGACGAAGCGGCACCTCTAAGACCTGCCCATGACACCAGCAGGCATTGCTTAATACTTGATTTGAAAGGAAGCATGATTGCAAATACGGCGATTGGTCTTGCGACAAGCGTCAGTATGACAACTATTGCAAGTGCCGGAAGAATAATCTGCGGCATCCTGTGAGGGAATGACAAAAGACCTAACAGGAAGAATATAAGTATCTGTGCAAGGCTTGTCACACCGTCAAAAAATGGAATAAGTATGTTCTTATTTTTAATCTTGCTATTACCTATTATAATGCCCATAAAATAAACGCTGAGGTACTGGTTGCCACCGACAATCTCAGAGGCGGCATAGCAGAACAGGACAGCAGCTATCATAAAGATCGTATCAAGACCATCTGTTACAATATTTGTCTTAGTAAGAATCAGTATTGTTGCTATGGCAAATACAATTCCGACAATTGAACCGAAGGTGAGCTGTGAGAAGATGTTCCACGCTATATTGCCGGTTTCTCCTGCGCCCACAAGACCGATACCTATTACGGTAAGCATATATGACATCGGGTCATTACTACCACTTTCCATCTCAAGGAGAGAGGCGGTGCCGTCTTTTAGGTTGAGTTTCTTCTGCCTGAGAATTGAGAATACGCTTGCCGCGTCGGTGGAGGATAACACAGCACCGATGAGGAAGCTCTCAGCCATTGAAAATCTCAGAACAAAGTGGCACAAAACGGCGGTCACGCCCGCGGTGATGGCGACACCTACGGTTGAGAGAAGAACTGCTCTTGCGGCGACAGGGCGCGCGAGCTTCCATTTGGTGTTGAAGCCACCGTAAAACATGATGAATATAAGTGCTATAGAGCAGACTCGTTCGGCGAGTTCATAATTGTCGAAAGGTATCTTAACTATTCCGTCACTTCCGAAAAGCATACCGATGAACATGAATAATATTAAGGTAGGCATTCCGAATTTATCGGAAAACTTGTTGGCGAGTATACATAGGAATATAACCGCAGATACAACCAGAATACCGTAAATCATAGTGTTAATCCTCCGTCTTTGTAAGTATATGTGTGTAATGGATTACACTTATGGATAAAAGTATAACATTCGGAGGTGAAATATTCCAGTTAAAAAATTGTTAAGAAATGTGTTTTGGTACAGCGTTGAATTGTGCACATAAAACAGTGCATAAAAAAATATAAATAAATTATAAAATGTTCTTGACATCTAATATCTGTTAGCATATACTAACAAAGGATTTAAGTTAGATATTACTAATCAAAAGCAAAATGCAAAAAAGGGATGATATGATGCCAATTACGATGATGAAGGACGGGGAGACAGGAGTTATTAAGAAGGTCGGAGGTAAGGAAGAGACCAGAAAGTTCTTGGAGAATCTGGGTTTTGTTGTCGGTGGTACAGTCACCGTTGTGTCTGATATTGGTGGGAACCTGATTGTCAATGTCAAGGACTCAAGAGTAGCCATAGGCAGGGATATGGCATGCAGGATTATGGTATAGCCTTAATTGCCTTGTAAGGACACATTAGCAATATCATGAGCGGGAAGCTCATGAGCAGGAAGCGAAAGCAGATTGCGAAATCATTGACTAGGAGGATTATTATGAAGACTTTGAGAGAGGTTGCTGTAGGTCAGACCGTCAAGGTTACGAAGCTTACAGGCGAAGGCCCGGTAAAGAGACGTATCATGGATATGGGAATTACCAAGGGCGTTGAGATTTATGTGAGAAAGGTTGCTCCTTTGGGTGATCCGGTTGAGGTTACTGTAAGAGGCTATGAACTTTCACTTAGAAAAGAAGATGCACAGATGATAGAGGTTGAATAAGCCTTTATTTTTTGACAATGAGTTAGCATTAACTAATAAAAAGTAGTACAGCACAATTTAAAATAGCAGTACATAACATAAAATAGTGATACATAATTTAAGCAGGTTGATGCAATCTCACGAAGCAATATAAAAGTAATAGATAAGAAGAGGCAATATATTAAGCCTGTTCTGAAAAAGAAAAAGTATGAAAATATTTCAGGGAAGCGGTAGCTTATCAATAAGTGGAAAGGAAGTTTTGAGATGTCAATTAAAATTGCATTAGCAGGTAATCCTAACTGCGGTAAAACAACATTGTTCAATGCTCTGACAGGCTCTAACCAGTTCGTAGGTAACTGGCCGGGAGTTACAGTCGAGAAGAAGGAAGGAAAGTTAAAGGGAGAGAAGGATGTAATTATCACCGACCTTCCGGGTATCTATTCACTTTCACCATACACACTTGAGGAAGTAGTTGCAAGAAATTACCTCATCACAGAGAAGCCGGACGCTATCATCAATATCATTGATGGTACAAATATAGAGAGAAACCTTTATCTCTCAACACAGCTCCTTGAGCTTGGCATTCCTGTAGTCATGGCTGTAAACATGATTGATGTACTTGAAAAGACAGGAGACAAGGTACATCTTGATAAGCTCTCTAAGAAGCTTGGATGTCCTGTAGTTGCTATATCAGCACTCAAGGGAACAGGTCTTAAGGAGGCAACAGACAAGGCGATTGCCGTAGCAAAGAGCAAGAAGGCAAATCAGATTGTACATGAGTTCCAGCCAAGCGTTGAGGCTGCAATCTCCGCAGTAGAGGAGAAGCTTGGAGCACAGGTAGCAGAGGAGCAGAAGAGATTCTTCGCAATCAAGCTTCTTGAGAAGGATGACAAGATTGGTGCAAGACTTCAGACTGTACCTGATGTATCAGCAGAGGTTAAGGCTCTTGAGGATGAGCTTGACGATGATACAGAGAGCATTATCACAAATGAGAGATATGTTTACATATCATCAATCATTGGTGAGTGCCTTACAAAGAATAAAAATAAGAAGCTCACAACATCAGATAAGATTGATAAGGTTGTAACTAACAGATGGCTTGCACTTCCTATATTTGCGGTAGTTATGTTCATCGTATACTATGTATCCGTAACAACAGTCGGAACATGGGCTACAGACTGGGCAAATGACGGTGTGTTCGGAGATGGCTGGCATTTGTTTGGAATTGGTACATCAGCTTATAACGAAGATGCTGACCCGTATTCAGAGGCTCTTGGTGTAGTTAATGGCTACTTTGAGAGCGTTGGCAATGAAGAAGTTCTTGCTGCACTTGACAGTGAAGCAGAGGACTATGATGCGGCTGCGGCTCAGACGGCGGTAGACGAGGCTATAGCTTCTGTTGACGATTCATATACATTCACATATGGTGTTGAAGATGAGGAAACACTCAATGTTGAGGAGGTTGAGGCTACAGGTGCAGATGTAAAGGAAGCAGCACAGGTTCTTGCAGCAGCAGGCTATGAGGAGCCTGATCCTGCAGATTACGGTGTATGGGTTCCCGGTATCCCGGCACTCCTTGAGTCAGGACTTGACGCTATCGGTTGTGCAGACTGGTTAAAGGGACTTATCCTTGACGGTATTGTAGCCGGTGTCGGTGCAGTACTTGGTTTCGTACCTCAGATGCTTGTGCTCTTCATATTCCTTGCATTCCTTGAGTCCTGTGGATATATGGCACGTATCGCGTTCATCATGGATAGAATTTTCCGTAAGTTCGGTCTTTCCGGTAAGTCATTCATTCCAATGCTTATCGGTTCAGGTTGTGGAGTTCCAGGTATCATGGCTTCACGTACAATCGAGAATGACAGAGACCGTAAGATGACAATTATGACAACAACATTTATTCCTTGCGGAGCTAAGCTTCCATTCATCGCGATGGTTGCAGGTGCGATCTTCGGCGGTGCTCCTTGGGTAGCTCCTTCGGCATACTTCCTTGGAATATTTGCAATAATCTGTTCAGGTATCATTTTAAAGAAAACAAAGATTTTTGAGGGCGATCCTGCTCCTTTCGTTATGGAGCTTCCTACATATCACATGCCTACAGTAGGAACTGTACTTAGAAGCATGTGGGAGCGTGGCTGGTCATTCATCAAGAAGGCAGGAACAATCATCCTTCTTTCAACAATTATTGTATGGTTCACAACCTACTTCGGATTCACAGAGGATGGCTTCAGAATGTTATCTGAGGATGAGATTGATATGAGTATCCTTGGAAAGATTGGTCAGGCAATCGCTTGGATTTTCGTTCCACAGGGCTTCGGCAACTGGCAGGCAACAGTCGCTTCCATCACAGGACTTGTTGCAAAGGAGAACATCGTTGGTACAATGGGTATCCTCTACAGCGTTGGTGAGGGTTCTGTATATGCTAACATGGCAGCTACATTCACACTTGCAAGCGGTTATGCATTCCTTGCATTCAACCTTCTGTGCGCACCTTGCTTCGCAGCTATGGGTGCCATCAAGAGAGAGATGAACTCCGCTAAGTGGTTCTGGATCGCAGTTGGTTATCAGTGTGGTCTTGCTTACCTTGTATCACTTGTTATCAACAATGTTGTAGGTCTGTTCACAGGTGAGACACCGTTCTCATTCTGGACAGTGATTGCATTCCTTGTAATCATTGGCTTCGTATATCTCCTTGTAAGACCTTACAAGAAGAGCATGACATTAAAGGTCGACAAGAAGCTTGCATAATTTAGCTTTCTCTCAATTTCCATAATGTGTTTTGGAACCCCGCTGCGTATGCAGCGGGGTTCTTTTTTTGCCGTGGTTTGGGACAGGGGTCTGGTCCATGTCCCAAACCACGGTATTAGCAAGAATTGTGCACTTACAAGAAAATTATAGCAATGCATAAGTAGACCTGAAAACAGAATATCAATAAAATATAATTGGGACACGTACCAGACACCTGTCCCATGAAGGAAAGGAAGGCTTTAATATGGTGGCAAAGAGTATTGTTATTGATAAGAATAACAGAGTGAAATTTAACAATAATGTTGACTACTGTGTAGGTACAGGTCGAATGGGGCTTGCTTTGCAGAAGGAGTATTTTAATCAGCTTAAGCTTGTGCAGGAGAAGATTGGTTTTTCGCATATCAGAGGTCATGGATTGTTTAGTGATGACATGGCTATATACCATGAATATAAGGACACAGAGGGAAACTTATACGTTGAGTATAATTTTACATATCTTGACCTTGTTATGGATTCCTACAAGGAACTTAATATAAAGCCGTTTCTTGAACTGGGCTTTATGCCTGAAAGTCTGGCTTCGGGGACACAGACAATATTTTATTGGAAAGGAAACACTACGCCACCTAAGAGTGAGCAGGGATGGTGTGACCTTGTGAGGGCAACACTTAGGCACCTTATGGAGCGCTATGGTGCGGATGAGGTTGTCACATGGCCGGTTGAGGTATGGAACGAGCCGAATCTTCCGGGATTCTGGGAAAATGCAGATATGCAGAAATATTTTTGCCTGTTTGAGATTACATTTGATGCGATAAAGGAGCTTGATCCTCGTTTCAGGGTGGGAGGGCCTGCTATATGTGGTGTCAATGATGAATACTGGATAAGAGAATTTATGAAGTTCTGTAGGGAGAAAAAGCTTGCAGTGGATTTTATAACAAGACATCATTATACAACGGAATTTCCGGAAAATGAGGGGCATTATGGATATCAGAAGCTTAGTGAGCCGGAGTTTGGCTTTGAAAATCTTATGACAACAAGAAAAATTGTGGATGAATTTGAGGAATACGCTGGTAAGGAAATTCACATCACAGAATTTAACACCTCATACATTCCTAACAATCCTATACACGATACCAACCTCAATGCAGCATATATAGCACAGCAGCTTTCAAGGCTTGGCGATATGAATGAGTCATATTCGTATTGGACATTCGGGGATATATTTGAGGAGTGCGGGGTTCCGTTCACACCATTCCATGGTGGTTTTGGACTTGTCGCTAACGGCTGTATACCTAAGCCGACATTCTGGACATTTAATTTTTATAAGAAATTATGCGGAGACTGTGTATTTCGTTCAGATGATGTTATTGTTACCTTAGACTCCGATGGAATATACCATGGTATAATGTGGAATCCTTGCTACGGCGATAAGAATGGCATTGTAAATGTGAGCCTTAACATTCCTGCAAAGAATGGAGAAAAATACAGTTTTGTAAGGAAAACAGTCGATGAAAAGACATGTAATCCGCTTAAAGCTTGGCATGAGCTTGGAGAGCCGGCTTCTTTGACCGCAAACCAGAAGGAGATTATTCTGGATGCCTCTAAGCCTTTTGTAGAGGTGGAGAGCGTTGTGGCAGAGGATGGTGTTGTAAGGCTTGATAATGCCGTGTTGGAAAATGGGGTTGTTTATTTTGAACTTTTACCGGTGACAGAAAATAATGACCGTGGATATAATTATGAGAGAGCATTAAAGGCGTAATGTGACAGTGGTCCGGTACCGTGTCCAAAACTGGAACATGGTACCAGACCACCTGTATTATTCTAAATATATCTATGCAGACACAGAAGTCTTGTTGAGCAGCGCATAAATCTTCTCGGCGTCATAATCACCGCCCATTGTGCTTATGATATCATAGATAGGTCTGATATTTTCGGTGGACTCTTCAAGCATATCTGCTATCTGCTCGACAGAGCAGCCCTTCTTAAACTTCTTTATTGTCTGGTCGATTAGCTTTAAGGTGGTGCCTTCACGCTTACCTTCGCATAATCCTTCACGCAAACCTTCGCGCTTACCCGATAACCTATGGTCTTCCCAAGCATTACCCATATTGATTTCCTCCTCGTCATTATTTATGGAAACTTTGAATTTAGTGAATGTGTTGATAGCTCTGACCGCGTCCGCTTCGATATGGTCGAACTTAGGGTTCTGTGTTAACAGTCTGCCCATTGCAGCCTCATCGGATGCATACTTGATGACCTCGAGAACCATTCCGAGAGATGTCCTGAACTTGTCAAAATCGGTGATTTCACTCGGCGCGATGAGGTTGAGCTTATAATCTGAGATGTACTTGCGGAGTGAAAGAGTGTTGTCCTTGAACATATCGTGCAGGCTCCGCGGTGCATCCCAGACATCATCACCCCAGTACACCGTGAGCGTGATGACCGGTGTCAGGGAGTCGTTCTTTTTAAAGCCGGATAGGAACTCGGCACGTTCGACATAATCTTTATTTGTGCGGTGTAGCTTATCCGCCTCGGCAGCCTGCCTGCTGTAATTGATGGCATCGTAGAGCATGTTCCGCACAGGCATGGCATAATGAATCTCGGATTGGTTTTCTATACCTATTATAACATATATGCACTCGTCTGTGTACCTTATTATCGCTCGTTTCAGAATATCGCGCCACTTCTGGACGCTCAGGCTCTTATCGCTTATCCCGAGGACCTTCTCCGCGGAGCCAACGGTGTCAAGTATTTCCGTGGTGTCCTGTTCGGTGAGGTCCTCCGGCTTGATAATCTGTTCTCCGTTAAAAAGATAGTAGTTGCACAGGTCCGCGAACCTGCGGTTGTCTGCAAGGAATGTCTTTGATGTGTTGTCACTTTTTCCCATGGTGTTTTAACAGGCAAAAACCTGTTAGTTTCCTCCCTTCTGAAAATGTATGTCAGGAGAAATCCATCTGTCTTAGAAATTCTCCTACGGTTGATGGTGATTAAAGCATTGAAATTTCTAAGAATACAGATGCCAAACGCAGGAACAGCAGTCATGCGGTCAGTCCGAAGCGCAAGATACGCGCGGTTAATAGAAATAAAATCCGGTATGTACGGATAAATGCTTTGTAATTATTGTAGCAGAGTGAAGTGATATTGTCTATAAAAATATTTGCTTATGCTGATGGAATATATGTGAAAAAATTTTTTTGATGAAAAAATTAAAATTTGTAATACTTTTGTCACATTTTGTGTGATATGGGTAAGAATATGTAAAAAATATTCAGTATACCCAAAAGGAGCGTGTCGGGTTCATGAAAAATACTTCATTGACATACATAAATGGTAAAAATATAATTCGTGATATGCTTTTTATTATTTTTACTATTTTTGCAGGTGAATAGTCTGGAGTGCTCT
>CAUCXT010000016.1 GCA_958446835.1 uncultured Eubacterium sp. | reverse complement strand
CGCCATGTATGCAAAAATCTCATCCTTTATGCATTGTGTTTCCGAGACTACTCTAGTAGTTACTTAATTTTATTAATATAGTATGACAAAATCCCCTTTTATGCAAGGATATTTTAATCGTCCATTAAGGTAAAACGGATTTTCTTCACGCCTGTTTTATCATACAGTACTGCGTAAGCCCGAAATGTTTCTGTATTGTGTCGTACATCTGAAAGCCGAAATGCTTATACATATCAACATTCTTTGGATTATGTGTCTCAAGTGATATCATCATCTTATGCTTATCCGCATAATTCACGACCTCACCGATGAGCTTAGCGGCAATTCCATGGTGCTGAAGCTCAGGATTTACCGCAAGATATATAATATGTAATCTGTTATTCTGGTGAAGCTGATCCGTCCAGCTCGAATTGAGATAATCTCTTCCTATTATGAAGTTTTTAAGAGTTTTCATGGATGGGTCTTCCTTCAATAGATATCCGTCCGTTCTCAGCTCCGCAAGTGCCTCTGATAAGTAGAAGCGCACCAGATTATACGGCTCCGCCTCATCGGATACAACTAAAATTCCATTGATATCTTCGCTGTCCGCGAATATCTCACATGTCTCATAGAACTCATTCAAATCACACTTAAAAAGCTCCGGCATAAGTCTTTTTCTGACATCCTCATCCGGTATCATACTGACATACAGAGGATCCTTTTCAAAGCATTTGATTAAAAGCTGTTCCAGCTTCGGAAAATCTTCCCTTTTCACTCGATACAACGTATCACTTGTCATTTGCTGTTTACCCCTTTTCAAAAGTTTCTAATATAAACAATTATGAATAATCTGTGTAATCTCTTTAACATACTGTGTAGTATTCTTTACGTCAAGCACCAGATAATTCTGCTGACGCACTCTCGCCTGTGTAAGCACCGAAAGTTCATGGCTTACATCCACATTTTCATCCATAGCCTTCAATTTGTCAATAAGGCTTCTAACCACATCAAAAAGATTTTCGTGGTGAATTATCCTGCCATATCCCCACTTGAGCCTTTCTCGCGGCTGATTGAGAACATAACCCGTAAAATACTCATATACCGCCTTTTCAAACTTAAATGCATACTGATTATTGTCTATTCTGTAAATCCAGTTTAAAGCATTTTTTATTCTTGCAAGCGGCTTGTCGGTATCCTTTTCAGCGCTTAAGGCGTCAATAGCCTTACCAATGAAAACCACATCATTCATTGCAGTTTCATAAGGGAACAGCACGTCATCCTGCCAGTTGAGTGTCACAAGCGTATCCTGTGCAAGCGCAAAAGCCTTAAGAAGCTCCGCCTCAATGCGCATGTCATCATTATCTCTTGCTCTCACGCCATGATTTTCAACTGCTTCACCGCTGCGGCTGTATCCATCATCTGAACGTGTGAGTGCTATCTCCGGGCAATTGCGTCCTTCAACAACCTCATTAACCCGCAGTGCCTCCAGCTTTAAATCCGTCACCGCCTGTATAAGCTCATCTGCTGCCGCCCTGTCCTCACATATATCCCTGTCAAATCTGTGCAGAAGCTCATCACACAGAATTGTGAAATCTATAGGTGCAACGCTCGTACTATCAAGCCGCAGCAATATATACGCATATAGTTTATGATGGAACAGATACACTCTCTCATCGTAGAACTCATCGCTGTCATACTGTGAATGATAGTGCGATTCCATGAACTTGCCACCCGCAAATTCATTCACCGTTGACGGAATACCTGATATTGCAACCGAGAAATCATCCGACCATGTCTGTATAGGTGCCTTCGTTCCGACGCCATCCGGGTACGCTTCGTGCAAATCCCCCGGATACTCCTTCAATATTCTCCTGAAAAAATTCCTATATTCGTAGGTAGAGCGTACATAATCCTTATTTCCATGTGCAAATGCCGGAAGCTCAAAGTTCAGGTCTGCAATGACCTTGCCCTTCCACTCAGGATGCACGGTAAATACCTCCTCGTATGCGCCTGTCGACCAGTCATACTTAGAGTTGATTACACCCCACTCCTCTGCCGCCATGGCACACAGCACTATAGTGTTATGCGGCTTGTAGCTGCTCTTTATCAGCATGCGCCCTATCTCAATCAGCATACTAACTGCTGTATTGTCATCCTGAAAGCCCGAAAAATATGAGTCATAGTGACCGGACAGAAGTATCATCCTATCCGGATTCTCACCCGGAATCTCACCTACAATATTGTAGGTGCTCGCACCGGGAACCACCTTAGTATACGCGTCAAACAGTACCGTACATTCCCTTTCGCCAGCCATGCATTTTTTTATAAATTCCGCATCTGCTCTTGAAATTGAAAATGCCGGTGCATCACTCGGTCCCGCAATGTCCTGCGCATTAAGCGCATTCTCCGCCACTTCACCGTAGCCGCCCGCTTGAACAGCTATGAAGCCCCTAGCACCCTTGAGCTTTGCCTGATATACCGGAAAATTAATCCACCACTCCTCGCGCTGGTTTATTTGTGCCATGACAAGCTTACCCTCCACGGATATTCCAAGTCTTTCAAGCTCCTCATAATCCTCAAGAGTACCCTTGCCGGCATCCACTATCTGCACGCTCTCATATCCATCCGTGACATAGTTCGTCTGATATGCTCCAAGCTGAAGCTCTCTCTCCTCGCCATCGGCGCAAGCCCTGATAACCGCGCGCCTAAACTCCCACGCATCGACATCAACTCTGTCCTTGCGGACATTAGAAAAGCCCGCCTCCTTCATCCTGTCAAAGATAAGCTCCCCAGCCTCATGCTCTGCCTCAGAACCGGCGCTCCTGTAGCCAAGCACAGGATTGCTGCGTATAGTCTCAAGCTCCTTTGCCAGCTTATATGAATAATTAACATCTGCGCTGTCCAATATATTTTTAATACGTTCCTCACTTATGCTGTCCATATATATCTACCTCGCGTTAAATCTCCGGGACACCGGGACCAGACCCCTGTCCCACCACATCAGTCTGCAATAACCGTCTTTCTTTTTCCGTTCTTATTCGTAGGATACTCGCGCAGACGTATCACATAGTCCAGATTCACAACCGATTCTGCACCATTCCTATCAATAACAACCGCGTTATCAACAACCTCCTTCAAAATACCGTCAACTGTCCCCGACGATACTGTATTTATCAGCACGTCCTTCCCTATAAATCTCTTTGCAAGCTCCTGCATTTGTGTGTCTCCTCTTCTTCTTTTTATTCTCGCTTCAATATGCTTATTTGTCTCCTTCTTATTTCTAAACAACATCCAGAACACAAATATAAACAGTAAATAGTAGATAAACCAATTACTCATTTCAGCCCTCCGCTTTTTCCCACTTATGCCATTATACCATGAATGTAGGAGTTTGAAAGTAAAACTTTTAATGTGTAATAAAATAAACTCTTAAAATTAAAATAAATACTCATATCTGCGCATCTGCTGAAATATAATTGTTTTCACTCTTTCTTTCTCTTCATCAGAATATATGTCTACATTGTTTATAAGTTCTTCCACGTCTTTCTTTGTAAACAAAAATTTCAAATTGTATCCGTATAATTGTTCAGCAGCCTCAAGTGCCTCCTCAAAGCCTGAGCATATAGTCTTTGCATTCACCTCTCCCATCATAGCAACCGCATCGTCACCAAGAGGGTAATCCAGCGCTGTATCCGACAAAAGCCCTGCTCCTTGGTCAAAAAATGGACACAACCTGTTTTTGCCCTCTCCATTCATAAGAACTGCGATATTGTGCATATGTCTGTCCTCATTTAAAAAGAATGCATCAATCGTTAAGAGCTTGCTCATATATACTCCAAAATTTTCAAGCTTTGTAATCTGCTCCACCTGCTCAACAACAAACTTCAATCTATCTGTGGTTTCAGGTATATGCCATACATCCTCTGTGAGGCTTCTGTTGTACCTCGTCTTATATAATCTTTGAAGAGTTACAAGCTGCCAATCGTCATTTAAAAAATTATCACTTTGGGCTCCATTAAAGATTCTTCTCTTATATTTTATCTGTTCAGGTTCATATATAACGAACTCGTTCTTTTCTAATGTGGATTTTTTTAATAGCTGTGATATTATATATTCTGCAAGTCCTTCATATCCTGTATAATCTGCCTTATACCATACACCGTCCTTTTCCCACTTTAACTGATTTCCCTTCGATGAATGCCTGTTGAACAGTTTGACATTGTCCTCATATAACTCAACCATTTCTACCTCTCTATCATTATCCAAAAATCATCTTCCGCCATTCGCCCCTGTGTTTTTCCTATTATAAGCATAGGGTCATAGAATGGGATTCCCAACGCATCTAACTGAATTTTTATTTTATCCCTTGTTTCGGGAAAACATCTGGATTTCAAAAATTCCTCATAATCGTCATAATTCGGATTATTGTTTGCCCCGAATGCCCTGAACATAATATTGCTTGCATAATTTTTTATCCTGATTTTCTGTTGAACCTCATCGACATCTATCAATGTGCATTTTTTATTTTTATACATATACCATAACCTCAACGGATACTTCTGCTCCGGTATTTCTCTATTTTCCAGCCAATCATCATGTTCCGATAGTAAATCAATCAACGCTACAACCGGACCGGTGATTTTCTTCTCACTGGTCTCCCAACGCTCTACCGTTGGCTTGGATACCCCCATCAATTCTGCAAATTCTTTCTGTGTCATCCCAAGCTTTTTTCTGAATTTTTTCATTTCTTCTGCCGTTATATAATCCGGTACATTATATCTTTTCATACCTATCCTCCTACATACCACAAGCAATGCGATATGAATTGCCTGTGATACCGCCACCGATAAGCGGTGTTAAAGCTTTCTTTAAAGCTTATAACCTCAAATATATTAAACCATCATTTTGATGGTTTGTAAATATATTTTGCCATCATTTTGATGGTTTTATACTGTATTTTCTTTATTAAAAAAGACTTAGGAAATATTCATAAACATTTCCTAAGTCCTTTTCTTTAGACGTTCATATCTCTTATCAGTTTCGCCGCCTTAACCATATTCTTAAGGCTTGCATCTGTCTCCGTCACTCCTCTTGTCTTTAAGCCACAATCAGGATTTACCCATAGCTTATCCTTTTCAATCTTCGTAAGCATTATATTGAGCGCATTCACAATCTCCTGCACGTCCGGTACACGCGGAGAATGGATATCGTACACTCCCGGTCCGACCTCCGTCTCAAAATGATTCTCCCTCAGCGCATCCAATATCTGAAGGTCGGAACGTGACGCCTCAAACGTAATCACATCCGCGTCCATGTCGTCAATTGCCGGAATAATGTCCGTAAACTCACTATAGCACATGTGTGTGTGTATCTGTGTCGCCGGCTTAACCCCACTGTGAGTCAGGCGGAATGCCGGGATTGCGAAGTCAAGGTATTCTGTATGCCAGTCCGATTTGCGAAGCGGCAGCTTCTCCCTCAATGCGGCCTCATCAATCTGGATAATTCTGATACCATTAGCTTCAAGGTCAAGCACCTCATCCCTGATTGCAAGTGCAATCTGCGCTATCGATTCCTTTATCGAAATATCTTCCCTCGGAAATGACCAATTCAGGATAGTGACCGGTCCTGTGAGCATACCTTTCATAGGCTTCCTGGTAAGCGACTGTGCATAGACAGACCATTCAACCGTGATAGGATTCCTGCGGTATACATCACCCCATATAATCGGCGGCTTCACACAGCGTGTTCCATAGGACTGTACCCACGCCTTCTGCGTGAACAAAAATCCGCCCAGAGCTTCACCGAAATATTCCACCATGTCATTTCTCTCATACTCACCATGCACCAGCACATCAAGTCCGATCTCTTCCTGCCATGCCACACACTCAGCAATTTTCTTCTTATTAAATGCTATATATTCCTCCCTCGAAATATCTCCACGCCTGTAAGCTGAACGATTTGCCTTTACGTCCTGTGTCTGTGGGAATGAGCCGATTGTGGTTGTCGGAAACTCCGGCAGGCTAAACACTGTTTTCTGCAGGCTCTGCCGTTCACATCTCTTTGGCAGTCTTATATAATCCTTTTCCGCAACGCCCTCAAGTCTCTGTTTTACCTGCTCATTTTCACAATCCCTCTTCGTGGTAAAAAGCTGCTGATTATCAATATATGCCTTTTCCGATGTATAATCATCCAAATCTGCAAGAATACCCAGCTCATGAAGCTCCCCCAGCTTTTCCTCCGCAAATGCGAAATAGGGCAGATTGTCCTGTGAAAGATTGTGCTCGTGCTTTAACGTATAAGGAACATGAAGCAGTGAGCATGATGTCGACAGCACAGCACTTATATTCTTTTTCTTAAGTTCTGCCAGTGTCTTTAATGTACGGTCATAATGATTTCTCCATATATTTTTACCGTTTACCAGACCGGCAAACAACAGCTTGTCCTGTGGAAATCCATATTTTTCAATCAGATTCATTGTCTCCTTACCCTCTAGGAAATCAAGTCCGATTCCGTCAAAAGGCATTCCGATTAAATCCCGGTAAATATCCCTGACATCCCCGAAATATGTCTGTATCAGAACGTGGCAGCTCTTTTTACATGACAGAACCGCATCATAAATCCTGCAAAACAGCTCAACATCGTTTTCATCCATATCCTGCACAAGCGCCGGCTCATCAAGCTGTATCCAACTGATTTTATTTTCCTCACACCTTCCAAGCAGCTCCTGATATACTTTTATAATATCGTCCACATAGCTCTCTGCCATCCTGCTGCCGGTATACCTGCACAGCTTTAGCATGGTGTATGCCCCGACTACAACAGGCTTTGTCTCTATTCCCAGTGACTTAGCCTGCGCATATTCATCCCAGAGCTTATTTCCCGACAGTCTGATAACCGTATCATCCTCAACCTCAGGAACAATATAGTGATAGTTGGTATTAAACCACTTCTTCATGGCAAGTGCCTTGACATCGCCCGATTCTCCCTGATACCCTCGTGCCATCGCAAAATATGTATCCAGCTCGGACAGCCCCAATTTTCTATAGCGCTCCGGCACAATTCCCAACAACACAGCCGTATCAAGAACCATATCATAATGTGAAAAATCGTTGCAGGAAATATAATCAATACCTGCATTTTTCTGCGTGCTCCAATGAATTTTCCTTAAATCCGCCGCCGTCTGCAAGAGCTCCTTCGCACTGATTTCCTTCCTGAAATATTTTTCGGAAGCGAATTTTAATTCCCTTAATGTACCTATTCTCGGAAAACCTACCACTGATGTATGCATAATACCCTCCAATAATTGAATAATAATTGCTCTTATTATAACCAGAGGTTCGCTCATTGAAAAATATATATATTTATTATGTTGTCATAGTTTTAAACTATGTTTCAGTCTGATTACTGTTTTTTTAAGCTTCCGCCGGCTTAACCACTAAAATGATAACTCCGGAATAAATAATATTTTTCTGCATACACTTGATAACAACTCAAATATGTGGTATAGTAATATTTGAGTAAATGACAATATGTTTTCCAAACAAAACGACCCCCTAAAGAGTTGCCGCTCTTTAGGGGGTCTTGTCTTTTACAGTCGACCAAACTGAGGCTAATTACCGACTTACTCTTCACCGTCTAACCATTTGCAGATGTAATAAGCAATTATATCATTAAATACACTATCTGAAAATAACTATCTTAATAATTAATAGTTTATTTTAAAATTCTGTTTATACCCAAAACAACACTATTTGTATTAGCTTCCAAAATAAAATACCGCAGCCCATTAACCTTATGGACTGCGGTATAATCGTTCAATAAGCCAGGCAAGTTACTGCCAGCCTTATCTTATTATTTAGTTCTTCTTAACTCCCAGTGTCACCTGCTCGCCGTTGATATCCCATTCCTTGGTATAACCGTCAAGCTCACCTGTGACAACCTTGGTTGCAAGGATTTCGGTTGTAATCTGGTCTGCCTTAGAATCAAGAAGTGCCTTAATCTTGTCGCTTCCGTCTGCGTAGATTGTGATGGTATCCATTACCTCGAAGCCTGCTTCCTTTCTCATTGTCTGAATCTTGCTGACGATTTCACGAAGGAAGCCTTCCTCAATAAGTTCAGGTGTGAGGTTAGTGTCAAGTACTACTGTGACACCGCTCCATGAGTCTGATACATAGCCCTCTGTCTGTGCTATCTCGATAAGGAGGTCATCCTTGGTAAGCTCTACCTTCTGACCATCGAAGTCAAATTCAATAGCTCCCTTCTCGTTGAGAGTGTCCATAGCTGCATTGCCGTCTATAGTCTTGAGTGCACCCTGAATCTTGCCAAGGAGCTTGCCGTACTTAGGTCCGACAGTCTTAAGCTGTGGCTTGAAGCTGTAGGAGCTATATGCTCTGACATCATCGGTAAACTCAACACTCTTAACATTCAACTCGTCCTCGATAATCTCAACAAAGAACTCTGAGAGTGTCCAAGGAGCCTTAATGTACATCTTTCCGATTGGCTGACGGTTCTTGATGTTAGCTGCATTTCTGCACGCTCTTCCGATTACAACTGCCGAAAGGACATCCTCCATGCTCGCCTCAAGGTCCTTGTCAATCCAAGCCTCGTTGGCAACAGGGAAGTCACAAAGATGAATACTCTCAGGAGCATTCTTATCCTGCTTTGCAACAAGGTTCTGATAAATCTCCTCTGTCATAAATGGTATCATAGGAGCTGCTGCCTTGCAGAAAGTTACAAGTGTTGTGTAGAGTGTCATGTAAGCGTTAATCTTATCCTGCTCCATGCCCTTTGCCCAGAAACGCTCACGGCAGCGTCTTACATACCAGTTGGAAAGTTCATCTATGAAGTCCTCTAAAACCTTGGCTGTCTCAGTAATCTTGTAGTTGGCAAGGTTATCGTCAACGGTCTTTACAACGGTCTGAAGCTTGGAGAGAATCCACTTGTCCATTACAGGAAGCTTATCGTACTCAAGCTTGTAATCGTTTGCATTGAAGTTATCAATGTTAGCGTAGAGCACGAAGAAGGAGTATGTGTTCCAGAGTGTTCCAAGGAACTTTCTCTGTCCCTCTGTAACCGCCTTATCGTGGAAACGGTTAGGAAGCCATGGAGCTGAATTCTCATAGAAGTACCATCTTATAGCATCTGCTCCGTGCTGTGAAAGCGCATCAAACGGGTCAACAGCGTTGCCCTTTGACTTACTCATCTTCTTACCCTCGGCATCCTGGACGTGACCAAGAACGATAACATTCTTATAAGGTGCCTTGTTAAATAAAAGTGTAGAAATAGCAAGCAGTGAGTAGAACCATCCTCTTGTCTGGTCTACAGCCTCGGAAATGAAGTCTGCCGGGAACTGCTTCTCAAATAAATCCTTATTTTCAAATGGATAATGGTGCTGTGCAAACGGCATTGAACCTGAATCAAACCAGCAGTCGATAACCTCAGGAACTCTCTTCATCTGCTTGCCGCACTTAGGACACTTGATAGTGACAGCGTCGATGTATGGGCGGTGAAGCTCGATGTCATCCGGGCAGTTGTCGGACATGCTCTTTAACTCCTCAATGCTTCCGATAGAGTGCATGTGTCCGCACTCACACTGCCAGATATTGAGCGGAGTACCCCAGTAACGGTTACGGCTGATACCCCAGTCCTGTACGTTCTCAAGCCATGCGCCGAAACGTCCTGTACCGATTGTCTCAGGTATCCAGTTGATTGTCTTATTGTTAGCGATCAAATCATCCTTAACGGCTGTCATCTTGATGAACCAGCTCTCTCTAGCATAGTAGATAAGCGGTGTATCACATCTCCAGCAGAAAGGATAATCATGCTCGAACTTAGGAGCGTCAAAGAGCTTGCCCTCTGCCTCTAAGTCCTTTAATACCAATGGATCTGCCTTCTTAACAAAAAGTCCGGCAT
This sequence comes from uncultured Eubacterium sp., assembly GCA_958446835.1. GTDB lineage: Bacteria > Bacillota > Clostridia > Lachnospirales > Lachnospiraceae > CAG-882. Next base: position 50,507 of record CAUCXT010000016.1, on the reverse strand, counting down.
AAGGTGTCTCCTTGGTAAGCTCTCCCTTTCCGTCTACGAACTGTACGAACGGAAGGTCATACTTACGTCCGACCTTGGCATCATCCTCACCAAATGCAGGTGCAATGTGAACGATACCTGTACCATCTGACATTGTTACATATCCATCACATGTGACGAAATGTCCCTTCTTGTTCTGCTTTGCCGCAGCCTCTCCTGCACATGCATAGAGTGGCTCATACTCCTTGTACTCAAGGTCGCTTCCCTTATATTTTTCAAGAACCTCGTAAGCCGGAACAGCAGGTGTACCTGCCTCCTTGTCCTCAGCCTTTGCAAGTCCGCCAAGCACCTTGTCAAGAAGTGCCTCTGCCATATAGTAGGTGTAGCCGTCGGCAGCCTTTACCTTGCAGTATGTCTCATCAGGATTTACACAGAGAGCCACGTTAGAAGGAAGTGTCCAAGGGGTTGTTGTCCATGCAAGGAAATAAGCATCCTCACCCTTAACCTTGAAACGCACGATTGCGGAACGCTCCTTAACAGACTTATAGCCCTGTGCAACCTCGTGTGATGAAAGAGGTGTTCCGCATCTTGGGCAGTAAGGAACAATCTTAAAGCCCTTGTAGAGAAGTCCCTTGTCCCATATCTGCTTTAAAGCCCACCACTCGGACTCAATAAAATCATTGTGGTAGGTTACATAAGGGTTATCCATATCAGCCCAGAAGCCTACTGTCGCGGAGAAATCCTCCCACATTCCCTTATACTTCCATACGCTTTCCTTACAGTGCTTGATGAACGGCTCAAGACCATATTCCTCAATCTGCTCCTTACCGTCAAGACCAAGCATCTTCTCAACCTCAAGCTCAACAGGAAGTCCGTGGGTATCCCAGCCTGCCTTACGCGGTACAAGATAGCCCTTCATTGTTCTGTATCTAGGAATCATATCCTTGATAACTCTTGTAAGCACATGTCCGATATGTGGCTTACCATTTGCGGTAGGTGGTCCATCATAGAACATATATGTCGGACAACCTTCCCTGATTTCCATGCTCTTCTTAAATACGTCATTGTCCTTCCAGAACTTCTCGACAGCCTTCTCGCTCTCGACGACGTTACGATTTGCCGATACCTTATCGTACATCTTTAATTCCTCCATTTTCACAAAATAAAACCTCTGCACATTCTCATGGCAGAGGTCATAAAATACTAGTCATATTCACCGACATACCATCATATGCGTTCCATGTAACGTATGGAATACGTCTGTATCTACTCGCAAACGCTTTCGTACAGCGACTGTGGAGTGATATTCAACATCCCCCTAATCGTACCGCAATCCCAGCACCTGCGGCTCTCTGTGACTTTCAGATGATATCTACTGTCTCCGTCATTGTCTTTAAATCTGTGATTATTCTAGTATAGCTTATTTAAAATTGCAAGCATTTTTTTCAACATAGTGTAACTTATCAAATTTCCGTTTTCTATCCTGCTGTACACACTCTGCTCACAAAGCCCTCCTCGTACTATCTCATCGCTCAAACCGCGCCTATTTCTCTCATCCAGATAAAACTATCGATATTACACTAAGCTTAATTTCATTATTTGTTAATAATAACGCTTTTTGTTCTTGACTATTTTTACTAAATGCCATATTATATAGTCAAGAAATGGGTTTTTGACTGAGTAAGGTCTTATGACTGGAAAAGGTTGCTCGTTTCTTTTTTTATGTTCATAATATCATATAAGTACATTCTTCCATCCTCAGAATGCCTTACAATCATAGCAATATTAAATATATTATATTGATTGACTTCTCCATCGTTATCATACACCGGCAATCCCAACTTAGCCATATATCTATACCATCCATATTTAGCGTCTTTAATATGTTTTTGTTTTAGATTTTCCTTGTATGATTTTTGAGTTGCTGTTTCTATCAGTTTCGGCAATCCTTGAGCGGCATTTGCCTTTGCTTTAGCATTTGCTCCTTTAAGGAGCTTTGTATAATTCGAATGTGTGTATTCATCCGGAAAATCATTTCCTATATAAACAACATCATTCGACTCCTCTATAATATACGCTTCCCCTACAAATTGTTTTAAATATCTCTCAACTTCCTCCCAATCTATTGAACGCTTGCCCTTAAATACAATATCATGAATAAAAACAATCTTGTCACCATTTAAGTCCCTTACTATATCAATGTTTGTTTGCATAGATACCTCCTACTATATTAATACATTTGCTATAATAGGATGATATCACTTGTCAATATATATCGCATTGGACTGTTAGTCCAATGCGATATATGCTACTGACTTACATATTTTTTTATAATACAACGTAGCTCTTTGTATTATCATATCTAAATCTCCATATTCCATATTATAAAAAATTGGAACTACATTCTTCTTTACAAGAAAATCTTCCATATGGACATTAAGCAGTTGACTAAGCATAAACAAATTGTCTACAGACGGCAATATTATCCCCTTGTACCAACGGTAAACAGGCTGTACACAAGATAAGTGTAAATAATCTTGAATCATTCGTGGCGTATAGCCTGCTGATTCAAACATGTTTCTTATTTTCAACCCAGTTTGTCGCATATCAATATTGGCGTATGTTGTTCTACTTGTCATATTGTTCTCCAATATTTCTCATTTTCTCTCATCCAAATAAAGCTGCACCCTATCCTGTATGACTGCCACTGTTGCTTCCTTTGACTTGCCGCCTGCGAAGTAACTCTCCATTTCCTCCAACATAATGTTGATTATCTCACTGTTAGCCGGCATGTACAATTCCACATTATCTATCAGGCTCATTACCACGTCTATCTCCTCCTGTGTTGCGTAATGATGGTTTACCGGTCCCTGCTCGGTGTAAAATGTAGAGCGCTTCTCCTCTCCTGCGTGTGCAAGTTCTTCATCAATCATCTCCTGCAGTTTCTGTTTATTCGAAGAAAAATCAGTGCTGTAATTATTAGTAAGACTGAACTTTATGAATTCCCATGCTCCCTCCTTACAGTTCGAAGTGGAAACAATAGAATATGCATCTGATGTTTGAATGCTATTACATGGTCTTCCATCCGCAGTAACATATCCTTTTATTATAATATCATCGCCGTATTGGGCATAAATTTCCTGCATACGCTCAAAGCCAACCAAAGCCATATCTGTTATAAGACTTGTCTTGTCTGCTGTCAGATAATAATCTCCCTCATCGGGAAGCTGTCCTATTATATCAAGCAGGGCGTCGAATGTTTCGGATGTAAAGTCACAGGTTCCATTATCCTCGTCTATAAACGCATCAACAGAATGTGCAAGAATGTAATTCAAACCACGTTCCTTCGGCCAGTATGAAGACAATACACTGTCCGGATTCTTATTAAGACATTCAGCTACATCCTCTATCGTCCAGCCGGCTCCCTCGTCTGCCATACCTGCATTTACAAAATACGAATATATACAATATTCCGGCGGCACAGAGGTAAGCACTCCATCTATCGTAAATGCCTCCACGACGGAATCAACGTAATCCTGTATGTCTATTCCGGCATCCGTTTCAAAATATGACCGGAGGTTCTCTATTACACCCTTGTCCACAAGATTGGCTATATCCAGATACTGCAGATTAAGCATATCCGGAGCATTTCCGGAAGCAAGGTCAAGGTGAAGTCTTGTTGTCGCTTCCTCCGTAGTTACCTCATTGCTTCTGTCATTATATGGTCTTATCGATACATGATATTTCTGCTGGCTTTTATTAAATTCTACTACATTCCGCTCAAGCAGCGGCGGTGTGTACAAACATCCTATTACAAGTTCTTCCCTGGCATCTGCGGAAATTTCTGACCTATTCACACGGTCTATAAACCCCATTCTATATGTTTTGCCGGTCTTGTCACTGTTATCATTATATATGAATGCTATACATGAATCTCCTATCAGATATACATCCCATACATCAGTACTTACGATATCAATATCCGTCCACATAAAGAGTGTATCTGTAGTCTCCTCTTCCACATCATACACCAGTATTCCGGCAGTCCCCTTTACAAATATTCTTCCGGCAACACTTCCAAGTACATCTCCATACGGAAACCCTGACTTCCTCTCTATAACATTTCCCTTCTCATCTATTTTGAATGCTGCATAACCATCAACATAATAACCTACATACCATGCCGATGAATCGTAACTGAATACTATTCCGTTCACCTCTGCTAACCGCGTGACACTTCCATCGGGGGCAACTATATTAAGTCCCTCGTAATCCCTCACATAATAATATCCATTATCCGCAGCGACAAATTCCCGCGCAAAGTTTGAATGCACTGGATTATTCCTCTCCGGCATATCTGCACTCAGCCTCATAGCCTCAAGCGTTTCGTCCTGATAATTGAATTTAAAAATAAAAGATGTGTAATTTTTGTTAACATCCGCTACCTCTGCAAGCATACACAAGTTGCCATCCGGTCCATCATCCAGCTTATCTATATACAGGTATGAATAACTTCCAATCTCATCATTTATCAGCTTTTCAAGCTGGGAAAACTTAATCTCAACAGTCTTGTTATCAGTAAGTGAATAGATAGATATTACCCCAGCTTTGCCTGACTCCGTTCTGTAAATACCACCATAAGTATAGCAGAGCTTGTCCCCGACAAACTCTACATCGGACGCCCTCATATCCGCAGGCAGCTCTCTTTTTCCTTCCTCCTCAAGTCTCCATGTGTAGGAATCGGCATTCTCCCAGTAGGTGTTGTCCAAAGTCTGCGCTTCCGATAATGAACCATCCATTTCCGCCCCTACATCCGCGGTATTCTCATTGTTCCCTTCTTTTGCACTACAGCCTGTCGCCACAAATGCAAAAAGACATAGCCATATAGCTATGTACCCTAAAATGCCGGAAGTTTTCCTGTAACCTTTCATAATTATTTCCTCCTCGTATAATATTTTTAAATGCGGTCTTACCCATACAGTCAAGTAAGACCGCAATACTTTCATTTAATTCATAAATACCTGACCGTACTCATCAACGTAGAATGAAATCTCACCGCTTCCCATATCCATCCCATCTTTAACCAGTACAACCTTAAATAATATTGTACGCCCGGTTGTTTTCATATGACGTACTTCTGCCTTCCAATCTTCATCACGAAGATTACCCGGTATTTCAGCGACCCATGCATAACCACTCCCAGATTTGAATTCTGAATCATATCCTTCATCCCACTGATAACTAAGTTTTATCGTTCCTTTCACAACAAAGTTTCCTTCATATACACCAGATGATTTTACATATTTAGTAAAATTCATACTCGTTTCATCGCTCTGCCAATACGCAAAAGTCGTAATTCCATCATCTGCATTCGGCATCGCAAATACATTTACAGGTGTAATAAAGGTTACAATACCAACAAGCAACATAGCCATAATCTTTTTTAATGTTTTCATTACTATAAGCCTCCTGATTATTATATATTTTTCTTTACCTTCCCCTATAATCGCACTTATGAAAATTATGCTGCAGTCATTCTTCCCATAATAGCATTACACTTCCCACCCGACGTATGATTTAAACCATACGTCAATGTTATACTATTTTCGCTTGATTGTCCATGACATTGCACCCTGTTTTTTTAGCCTCCAATGTCATGGACATTACTTGCACTATATAGTATATTCAAGTATATGAAAACTTTTTTAACATCTCACATAAGCACGAAAGGGGTACTATATTATGAAGAAAAATTTACGTTCAGTTATTGCACTTTTACTTATTATCTTTAATATCTCAATAATATTTGATAACAGCTTTATCAATAATTTGAATAACGGTAATATATCTGTTTATTCGGATGAAGATAATAACACCTACGATAAGAATAAATAAATATCATACAATTATTTTACATTATGCTTTTCAATCCAGCTATTATACAATTTCATTCTTCCTTTTTCCTTGAGCATCCATGCTATCCAATAAGCACACTCACACATCTTTATGTCATCATCGGAAACACTGTTTCCGCATTCCGCATTATTCCACGGAATGCAATATATAATACTGGATAAGCAATGTATTCTTTCACAATTCAACTCCAATTTTATTCCCGATTCGGAATAATTATTTGAATCTGTAAAACGTGCTGCATTACCTGTATAGCTTGCACAGCGCATAAATATGCCCTCACAATTACTTGCAAATGCTCTTTCATTGCCCAAAGTACTTAGATAAGTATTACACATGCTTTCATATACCCCAAGCTTTGTGTAATTTTTGACCTTATCCATACAGTAAAAATATCTATTTATAACCATTGTTTCTATTCGTGTAAAAATTGTCAGTTTTTCAATATTCTCCATATTAAAACCTAACATTTTCTCATGCAGTAATGCATATTTTTCATAATTATTTTTCTCTATCCCCATATCTGCGCCAACATTCACATACTCTAAAACCATCCGATTTATAGGGATATTTACATCAAGTTTTTTCGCAAGTTTTTCATTCAACCTTCTGCCTGTAACATAATCATCTATTGCCTGAGCATGTACCATATCATCCCATATTCTACGTGTCTGCCACTCATCACACACCATAATGTCCTCCGCCAACACCCCTCTAAGCCCTAGCTTATCAAGAAGTGCCTCCACGGTACTGCGTTTAGGCGAAACTCTCCTGTTGATTATTCTGCTGACTGTCTCAGGCGCACATACTCCTTCGGCAAGCTCTTCGATGGTCATGCCATATAATTTTCTCCGCTCGTTGATAAGCTTCTCAACAGGATAGAACTCCCAATCGCTGTTATAATACGGATACCACTCTAACAGCTCTCCTTTTATATGATACTTATTTCTCAGCCACTCATAATGTTCAAGGAAATTATCCCATTGTCTATCCGGCGCTTCTCCAAGGAGCTCCAGCAATGCATGTCTTTTTCTTAACAGCGGACAAATATAGTGAAGCCTTGCCGTGTCACAAAGCACTCTTATGGCGGCATTACACTCTTCAAGCCATACCCGTCTTTCATATATACCCATGCTGTCCGGTGAATTTATATCCAGCATTTCGCAGACTGTCTTCGGACAGACACACGCCATTGTCCAACGGTCTGAATTTCTTCTGTGACAATACGCAAGAAGTCTCTCATACAGATTTTCCGCCTCCATATAATTTCCAAGCATTGCATACAGACGCGCAATATTGGCAAGCATAAAATACTCATATACCGATATGCAGGTAAATTCAGCCACGCCGTAATCTTCTATAGTATAACCGATTGCTTTTTTGTACAGGCGCAGTGCCTCAACTGTATCTCCGTCAAGCTGCGCTATTCTGGCATTCATGTACGCCATGAACTGCTTATTAAGCCTGTTTCCTGCACAGTAACGGTTTTTATATTCCAAGGCTGCCTTCTTTGCCGATGTGAGCTCGCCTGCCCTCAGAAGCTCCAATATATTGAATCTGGCATGCATCTCATCGTACTCATCCCGGCACAGATACCTGCCGGCAAGGCTTGCGCTTATTCCAAGTCTTTGAAGCAGCATCCTCACAACATGGATATCATCGATATCCTCCCCTTTTTCAAAACTATTATATATATCTAAGTCGCACAGACCCTTGCAGACAGTCTCCGCAGATACTCCCTGCCTGTCACGCTCATATGCTGCCATTTTTCCTATATAACTGTATGTCAAATAAAATCATTCCCCTCTCCGGCACCTGTATATCCGGTAACCGCGCTGTGCATATTTATCATATAATATTTACACTTCATTTTACTAATTAATTCGATTTTATCATAACAATGTAACTATGTACAGAGCCGGTTGTGGCAAAAAATGAACAGCCACAGCACCGGAAAAGCGGCGCTATGACTGTTCTTCACTCTTAAATATAAAATTTTGGATGATATAACTTACTTAACAATATACTTTCTTATATTCTCCTCCGAAAAATCATACTCCTGTGCCTTTTCACCCGGAAAATTGTTCTCCTTCATCCATGCACTGCATACATCCCCCGGAACCTCATACAGAACCCCATCAACGGTTATCCATGCCTCTGTCCGGCTTCCAAACGGAACTGCCTCCATATCAAACGGGTCAAGTGATGTTACATGATTATTGCCATAATACCATCCAGCCTCGTTTATATGTACCGCCTTCTCTCCCCATTCAAAATAAATTCTGTTCCAGTAGGTGCTCCCCGCACCGCCTTCCCCTTCGGTTATTCCATTGGCATATATATATGTTGCATCCCTGTATGGCAGCTCTGAAGCATATATTTCCCCTGCAAAATAATGAAAAATAATATTATAATGCCTTTCTGAATCTTTGCAGCGAAGCACACACTCCTTGATACCATCCTGCCCATCAAGGTCCACAAATACCAGCTTCCATGTATCCATGTCTGCCTTATTTTCAAACACAGTCTCAAGCAAGGTTTTCATATCCATATTACCCGCATTATAGCCGGAAATATCACCATAGTAATAAAAAATCTCTTCCCCAAGAAGTGCGCCTCTTATAAGCTCATAAGCCTCCTCTTCCTGCAGGTCATGCCACTGTTGCAACGCTTCATCACCGTAACCTGTAATTCCGTATATATTATCCGGATTTTCATTCACTATAGATGATTCGTCCGTGGGAGTTTGCGTGCTGTCCGCCTCTGTAGCTACGTCATTGAATGGTTCATTTGCAGTTGCATCCGTTGCCCCATCTGTTATAGTATCTGTCATATTATCTGTGACATCCACCTCATTCAATACATCATTTTTCTGTTCAGAAGAAGTTATTTCCTTTTTAGACTTGGGTTCATTAATATCGTTAGTATCATTATTCCCGGAACATCCGCCGCATAGCGCTATAGTTATAATATATATAAGCACATTTATCTTCTTCATAATTGTAATTTTCCCCCATAATATCTATTATTTAAAACTCCTCTATCACACAAGTATGATGTTTTTTATCTTTTCCGGACGAATCATAATTAATTCCAACAAGCAAAATCCTCTCACTGTAATTTGCCAGCACTCCTTGATATCTGTTTTCTTTTATCTGTTTTATCGCTGTATCGGCTGACTGATTATACTTTAGCTCCACTATAAGGGCAGGTCTGTTGCCAGCGTTAGCTCTGGGGATAAATGCGAAATCTGCAAATCCTTTTCCTGCCGGCATTTCCCGCACAATATTATAATATGCCGGAGCAGTAAAATATGCCATAGTGAGGACACAGCTTAATGAATTTTCGTCATTATATTTTAATACAGATGTATAGGTATCGTGAGCGAGTTCGATGATTTCTGCCACTCTCTCTGCATTGCCTTCAATCGTCTCTTCCAACAGCTCATCACACGCTGAAATAGCTTTTGCTATCTCCGACCATGTCCCTGTCTGAAGTGCCGCTTCAAATGCCGTTGCCACTTCATAATTTGGAATAAAAGCTTTTTTTATATCAGCATCATACCCAAGATATCCCAGATGAATCAACGCCGTTAGTACGTCATCCTTGGAGGCTATCGTTGAAAAATCATTCTTAAATGTGTTTGTATTTACCCTTACCATCCCACCGGATAACATCGTCATAATATCATCTTTAAGTCCTTCATAATTCATTGTGATGAATGTATTTATTGAGGCAAAAGAGGATGTATTTTTCCAGTAGGAATCAAAGTCCTGCCTGCTCATAGCCATTACAACCGAATTGGGATTGTACATGTGAATACCATCTATAAGATATCCATTGTACCATGCTTTCGTGCTATCAAAATCCATATTATATTGCTCACATAATGTCCTCACTTCCCCCTCCGTGAACCCATAATATTGTGTAATCGGCTTAGATTTAAGCATGGTAAATTCCATGAAATTATTAAGTGCGGATTCATCCTTTATCTTCTTTATCGGCAGAATACCGGTGATATATGCCAACGCAAGAAACGCTTTCGACTCCTGCGATTTAAACAATGAATGAAGAAACTGCAAATATCTGTGGACAAGTTCATCGTCCCCGCTGTTTCTAATTATACAATCCCACTCATCTATAATAATGACAAACGGAATACTTGTATTCTGATATATCTTCATAAGGTTATAACTAAAACTATCCTCATAGTCCAGCGTCTCACCAAATGCAGCCTTAAAGTCCTTATACACATACTCCACAATTTTCTCAATAATATTGTCTTTGTATGAATCCCAGAACGTCGATATATCTAGATGTATTACATTATACTTATTCCTGTATTTATTATAATCTGAATCGGAGGCAATCCTTGTGTCCTCAAAAAGCTTGGTTGAATCACATCCAAGACTATAATATGCGTCAATCATTCCTGCCGCATGTGATTTTCCGAAGCGTCTTGCATGGCTCACCGCAATATATTTGCTGTTGGTTCCCAATACACTGTTCAAATAATTTATGAGCTCAGTTTTATCCACATAAATTGCACTATTTTTGTCACATGCAAAACTATCGTTGCATGGGTTAAAATATATTCCCATCTATCACTCCACCTCCAAAATACCGCAGACAATGTCCTATTTCCTACACAATATTTTAAATACAATTTAACATCAACTTTTCATATAATCATATCAATATTTCTTACACTTTATTATATACTTTAAATGTGACATCCACAATGACTTATTATCCCATTTACAGGTTCTCTGATAACATTTCGGTATTATTTTCTCTCCCACATAATATTTTAGCCACGGCTTCACCCTATAATCAGGTAAAACCGTGGCTTCCTCTTAATTTCAAACTCTAAAATATCTGTCCATACTCATCAACATAGTATGATATCTCAGCGCTTCCAATTTCATTTTCACCATTGCTCAGAATAATCTTGAACAATATTGTGCGGCCTGTTGTCTTAATGTGGCGCACCTCCACCGTCAAGCCATCCACCGCAGAATCGACCTCCGCGTAGCCGCTTCCCGATGTGAACTCCGAATCGTAACCCTCATCCCACTGATACTTAAGCTTTATTGTACCGCTCACATCGATATCAGCCTGCTTGCCATAGCCTACTATTGAGGTTATGCTCTTGTCAAACTGCACCTCACAGCTTGAGCGCTGTCTGTACCCACCAAATAGGGTGTGTCCATCCTCTGAAGCAGCCGCCGCGGACACATTCACAGGGGTAGTAGCGGTTAAAAGGCCTGCAAGCAGCACAGCCATAACCCTTTTAAGTGTTTTTGCCATGTGAAATTCCTCCTCTTCTTTGCATATTTGTTATGTGTTTCATTCCCAATACATTACTTTAATCGTAATTTCATATTACCATAATATACTGTCAATTTCCATGACATTTTACTCATTTTTTCGGGTAGGCAATGTCATAAATTTTGATGGTCATGCATATTATATTTTCCATGATTTTAGGTTTACGAACAATGTAATTTCAATGCACTATTACACTATCAAACTCACCGTGTCTAAGCATGGTTATGGACAATAAATTTTTGTATAATTCTTGATATTTTTTTCACTAAATGATAGACTGTCAATATATGTAACTGTATAATCTACAGCAGAATAATATTCTTCTATAGATTGCATGGTCTGTAAGCACATGTAGCGGCAAAACGAACACCGCTCATAAATGAGGATTGTTATGGGCAGATTTTTAAACCCCGGAAATAGTGCTTTTTTAGTTGCACTGAATTCAAAAATATACGTTGATAAAACCAATCTTCTTGACATCACCAATGATGTCATAGATACGGATGATGCCTTTATTTGTAACAGCAGACCACGCCGCTTCGGTAAGTCCATAACAGCCAATATGCTGTCGGCATATTACAGCAAAGGCTGTGATTCTACTGCGATGTTTGAAAAGCTTGACATAGGAAAAAAACCTTCCTTCAGAAAGCATTTGAATAAATATAATGTGATACATTTTGATGTACAGTGGTGTATGATGGACGCCAAATCTGCGGAGCAGACGGTTCCCTACATCAATGGGCACCTGCTTGATGAGCTCAGGGCTGAATATCCTTCCGTCATTCCCGATAATACTGAGACTGCCTATGGCGCGATGTCATGTATAAATGCTGCATGCGGCGATAAATTCATTGTTATTATCGACGAATGGGATGTGCTTATAAGAGAGGCTTCCGCTAATCTTAAAGTTCAGAATGAATATATCAATTTTTTGAGAGGAATGTTTAAGGGAACAGAACCTACAAAATACATCCACCTTGCATACCTTACAGGTATCCTTCCTATCAAAAAGTTAAAGACCCAGTCCGCACTCAATAATTTTGAGGAGTATACCATGCTCGATGCCGGCAGCTTCGCACCATATATCGGCTTCACCGACAATGAAGTTCAAAACTTGTGCAAATGCTATAATATCGACTATACCTCCGTAAAACGCTGGTATGATGGCTACCTGCTCTCCGACTACCAGGTCTATAATCCCAAGGCAGTAGTAAGTGTTATGAAAAGAAGGGAATTTACAAGCTATTGGTCTGATACCGGAACCTATGAAGCAATAAAGCCTCTCATCAACATGGATTTTGACGGTCTTAGAACCGCGATTATTACCATGATGTCCGGTGACGGTATTGTGATAAATACCAAATCCTTTCAGAATGATATGACCACCTTCAAAAATAAAGATGATGTGATAACCGCACTTATTCATCTTGGTTACCTCGCATACCATTCCAGAACACGTATGGCATTTATTCCCAACGAAGAAATCAGGAGTGAATTTGCCTCTGTTCTTGAGGAATCAAAATGGAGTGAATTTATTGAATATCAGAAAGCCTCAAAGGAATTGCTTGAAGCAACTCTGGATGTGAACAGCAGCATGGTTGCGGAATATATTGAAAAAATACATTCCGAATATGTGTCCGCCATTGAATACAATGACGAAAATTCTCTCAGCAGTGTGCTCACAATAGCATACCTAAGCTCCATGGAATATTATTTTAAGCCAATACGTGAGCTTCCTGCGGGACGCGGCTTTGCAGATTTCGTATTTATTCCTAAGCCGATGTACTCTACAACGTACCCGTCACTACTCGTAGAGCTTAAATGGAACCATAATGCCTATACTGCAATTAATCAGATTAAAGAAAAAAAATATCCTTCTGCGCTTAGGAGCTATACCGATAATATTCTTTTAGTCGGTATCAGCTATGACAAAAAAACTAAGACCCACTCATGCATAATAGAAAAATAACTTGACCACCTCCATACTTTAAAGTACCTTTAGAGTATGGAGGTGTTTAATTTGATGTATAAGGATTACAATATCGGTACCATCGCAAAGCTGCTTGGAATCTCCTCCGAGACACTGCGCTATTATGAATCCAAAAACGTGATTAAGCCCAAGCGCGACCCGGAGACAGGCTACAGATACTACAACGCGTGGGATCTGCACATGCTTCTGCAGGCAAAGCATTACCAGAGCTATGGATATACGCTAAAGGATATTGTGAAGCTGTTCCGGAATCAGGAGCTTAATGATATCGCGGACGGTCTTAAGGCTAAGGAGGCTGCCATTGAACATGAGATTCTGCTGCAGATGAACCGTCTCAATTGTATACGCCAGAATCAGGCAATGCTTCGCGATGCCACTGAGAGTATAGGACAGTTCCGCATTGAGAAAAGCCCCGGCATTTTCCGCATGAACACGCAGAACGATTACACCCTGAATAAATCCCCGGAGGCTCTGAAGCTTATTGAGAAGTGGACGCAGCTCACGCCTTTTATCTATTCGTGTGCGCGCTTTCCCTATGAAAATGTCACAAATAATGACCCAGGCTTTGAGTTCGGAATGGGGCTCAATGAGGAATATGCCGACTTCCTTGGCATATCGGCAGGCGAATATGTGCAATACCATCCATCACGCATGTGCCTGCACACCTGCATTCCGTCAAGGTCAGGGCACTATCTGTCCCTTGAATGTCTCACTCCTGCCTTTGAATATATGAAGAAAAACGGGCTGGAACTTGCAGGTGATATTATAACCCAGGTTGTATGCATGACGCGGCTTGACAATGAGTATCATAACTGGCATATCGTGTGGATTCCCTTTTGACGGTTTCAATTAAGTCCCCTGCCCCCTATTGCGTAAACAATAAAAGCAGATTGCAAATATTTTCTTTAAAAAAATAATTTTCTCTATTGACCTTCAAATAATTTTAAGGTTTATAATGTCCTTAGATTGTTAAAGATTTATCAAATATACGATGTGAGATAGGCTTAAGATGAGCTTATACTCTATTTATACTCTATGATGTCCACTATGCTCTATGGGGACCATGAGTATGAACCAACATTAACATCAATCTTTAACAAGCGTAATTGCATATCTCAAATGTATAGTGGTATCGCAATTGCCGGCAAAAACTAATTTTAATAATTTTAAGAAGGGAAGGTATTAAAATTATGGAGAACGAAGCAAAGAAAGTAGTATTGATCACAGGTGGTGCAATGGGACAGGGGCGTGCACACGCAGTCAAGTATGCTGAGAATGGTTTCAATGTAGTGCTGGCAGATATGCTTGACCCGGAGGATGAGCGTTTCAAGGACACAATCAACACGCTTACAGGCATGGGAGCTGAGGTTCTTGCGATGAAGGCAAACATCACAAGCACTCCTGATATGGAGAAGCTCTTTGCAACAACGTGGGAGAAGTTCGGACGTCTCGATGTAGTTATCGCCAACGCCGGAGTTATCAACTTCGGATACACATGGGAGCTTACCGATGAGCAGGTTGAGAAGGTACTCAGCATCGACCTTGAGGGCACATGGAGAACAGACAAATATGCAACACAGTACATGCTCAAGCAGGGCTTTGGACGAATCATCAACATTTCTTCCACAAGCGGTCTGTACGGAACACCTAAGCTTGCCACATACTGTATGGCTAAATGGGGAGTTCTCGGACTTACCAAGACACTTGCCAAGGAGGTCGGCTCCAAAGGTATCGTTGTAAACGCACTCTGCCCAACCAAGGTTAAAACACCTATGTGTGAGACACCTCAGTACGTTGAGTTCATCAATGACCTTACAGGAAATCATTTCAAGGATTACAAGGAAATGTACGCCTCAGTTCCTTTCCTCGATGTTGAGGATATATCGGACATGGTATACTGGCTCGGCACAAGCCGCGCAGCCGGTAAGTTCAACGGACGTGACGTAGCACTCGACCTCGGAACACTCAACAGGTAGTGACAGGTAAGATTGGAGGAAACTATGAAAATTACGAAAGCAACAAGATGGCGTGTGTTTGCCGGTGTATGGATTCAGAGTCTTTTTACATCCGCAACAGCATATTTCAGCCTTTTTTGTATACCACTCACAACTAAATTCGGCTGGAGCGACAGCGATTTCGCCCTCGCCTACACAATCTATATGTTTACATACTGTGCTGTCGGCTTCTTAGGCGGTTCTCTCGCCCAGAAGCTCAGCCCTAGAATAACAATATATCTCGGACTTGCCCTGTTCGCAGGCGGCTGGTTCTTAACCGGTTTTGCAAGCAGTATTCCACAGCTTTACATTTTCTACGGTCTGCTCGCCGGTGCCGGCGGCGGTATGATTTACCCTGCATGTCTGCCTACAGCCCTCAAATGGTTTCCTGACCGCTCAGGCTCCATATCAGGACTTGTACAGGCCGGTGCATCCTGCGGTCCATTCATTATGAGCCCTATTGCACAGAAGCTTATCGCAGCATACGGTCCTCAGATGACCTGCCGTATACTTGGTATCGTATTCCTTATCGGTGTAGGTGCCGTAGCTTGGATGATCGTTCCTTGTCCTGAAGGCTGGAAGCCGGAGGGATGGACACCTTCCACAGAACAGGCAAAGCTTATCTCAGTCAAGGATTACAATATCGGACAGATGTGCAAAACACCTATTTTCTGGGTATTGCTTGTAATGTTCATCTTTGCAAACGCTGCCGGAACCATGATGGTTTCATTCACAAGCCCTATCGCACAGCGCCAGATTGGACAGAGTGCGATGACCGCCGCACTGTGTGTTTCAATTATGACACTCGCCAACATGTGCGGACGTATAGGCTTCGGCTTTATCTATGACAAGCTCAAGGGCTGGAACAGTCTTCTGCTCCTCATGGTAATCAACGGTGCTTCAATGCTCATGCTCACACAGGCGAAGTCACTTCCGTACTTTATACTCTGTGTAGCACTCGTTGGCTTCTCATTCGGTGGACTCTTGGTTGTATTCGCACCTATGGTTCGTATGATATTTGGTTCTAAGTACTACAACAGCAACTATGGACTTATATTCATAGGCTATGGTATCGGTGCTTTCATCGGTCCAAAGATCAGTGCAAGCTTCTATGACTCAACAGGCGTATACACCTACGGCTTCATCGGCTCCGCCTGCCTTGCACTCGCCGCAATCGTTCTCATCCTTGTCGCAAAGAAAATGTACTCAAAGATGAGCGCTTAATCAAAGAGTAGAAATATTTTAAAACGTATCAAACCAAACTTATTTTATAACATAAAAAAGGTTCCACGCTATATACACAGGTTAATCCTAATATACAGCGTGGAACCTTTTTCATTAAAGCCGTTCCTTAACCATTTCAAACACTCTCTCAAACTCGTGCGTCCATATACAGTAGCTTTCCGGTGCGTATACATCCTTCTCACCTGCTGCCTCCCGCGCATCCTGCCGCTTAAGAATCTCAAGGACTTCCTCTGCGTCCTTCCAGCACAGCCCTTGTATCTCCTCCTTCTGAAAAGTCAGCGTCTCGATATCGACATGCTTTTTCAGAAGATACACGAAGTTGACCTCGTTGTTAGCAAACCGCTCCCCATAAAAGATATACTCGCCACCTACGCGCTGCTTGAAAAGAAACTCAAGCTCATCCTCATCCGCCTTAACGGACAGCTCCTCCGAAAGCTCCCTCACCGCTGTGCTTATAAAGCTCTCGCCCGCATCGACATGCCCTGCACATGAGCAGTCATAACAGCCCGGAAACGAATCCTTGTCATCGCTTCTTTTCTGCAGGAGCACACGTATGCGTCCCTCATGCCTTTCCATTATCCATATATGCGAACCACCATGCAAATCGCCATCGCGGTGCACCGCACTTCTCTCCTTAAGCTCACCTGTAAAATTGCCCTCCTCATCACAGAGAGGGAACATTTCCTTAATCTTTTCGCTCATCTCTACACTAACGCCTTATTTTTATCATAAATCTTCTGTATAATCTCCTGAGTATACGCGCCAAGGAACTTCTTCTGCTCCTTGTCAAGCGATTTGACGTCTATAGGCTCACCGAACTCAAGGACTGTGTGTGTCTTTCTGATAAACGGAGAATGTGCCTCCATAATCTGTCTGGTGTTGTTCTGCACAACCGGAATTATCTTACAGCCGGTCTTTTCTGCGAACTTAAGACTTCCCTCCTTAAAAGGTGCCATTTCCCCTGTCTTGCTTCTGGTTCCCTCAGGGAAAATAGTTATCGATATTCCATTCTTAATGTATTCGATACCCTGAAGCACGGTCTTAAGTCCCTCCTTGATATTCTTTCTGTCAAGGAAGAGGCAGTACAGAAGCTTCATCCAGTGGTGAAGAAGCGGTATCTTCTCCATCTCCTTCTTGGCAACGAAGCCTGTAAGTCCCGGAAGCATTGAGTACACAATAATTGTGTCAAAATTACTGTTGTGGTTTCCCACGAATAACACCGGCTCATCCTTCGGAATATTCTCATATCCGATAACCGTTGTCTTGACCCCACACAGGAATCTGATTACTTTAAACGCCCACTGCACGATTCTCAGCGCAATGATATCCTTCTTCGGCTTGTTGAATTTGCCGATAGTCCACAGTATGCCGAACATCGGAATACTGAAGATAAAAAATACTACCAAAAATAAAGCTGTGATAATCAATCTTAGCATGTCATTTCTCTCCTGATATTTTTTATTATTGCTATATTACTTTTTTTAATGTCACTACCTCATCATACCTGCCGACCATCTCATCCGACAGCTTATGCGCCACCGATATAACAAGCTTGTCCTTAATATCAAGTATGATGTTCTCAATCTGCTCCGTGCTCTCCGAATCCAGATTGGACGAAATCTCATCCAGCAGAAAAACCTTCCTGTCATGCAACAGCGCTCTGGCAAGATTTATCTTCTGCTTCTCTCCGCCGGAAAAATTTACACCGTTCCCGCTTACCATCGTATCAAGCCCTTCTGGAAGCGCCTCCATCATTTTTTCCAGCTTGCATTTTCTCATAACCGCAAGAATCTCATCATCTGAATAATCGCCGTAAAGTGAAATATTGTTTCTCAAGGTATCGTTGAAAAGATACGGCTCCTGCCCCACAAGCGTGACCACCTTAGAAAGACTTGTCTCAGCCACATTCTTAATCTCGGTGCCGGCATAAATAACCTTGCCCTCATAGCTCTTATATAGCCCCGCTATTACGGACAGCAGTGTGCTCTTTCCGCAGCCGTTCTCGCCCATGACCAGATACTTATGATTTTTCTTAAAGGTATATGAAAAATTATCAATTATAGTTTTGCCGCCAAGTCTCAGGGACATGTTTTCCAATGCAATGTCACCATACTGCACATCCGCATCCGAAGTCTCAGATGACTTGTCAAAAAGCAGCTCCTCATATTTCTTTCTTATCTGCTTCGATGACTTGAAGCCCATCCACATGTCGGAGGCACTCATTATCGGAGATATAATTTTTCCCGATAACTGTCCAAACGCCAGCACGAAACCAATGCTGAAATCGCCCTTTATCGCAAAATATGAAGCTATCGACATTATGGCTATCGTTGTAATCAACCCTACCAGCTCGTTGGAACAGCCAAAGCTTACCCTGTCATTGAGATTCTTTTCCTTTTTCCCTTCAACCAACACATTCCCGGCATGGTGCCGTTCGCGCAGCTTTTCCCCTATTGCGTACAGCTTTACAACGCGGTGTCCGCCAAGTATGTCATCAATCTCACCGGTATAGCCCGCAAGTGCCTCATAAAACTCCTTTGTGCTCTTTTGCAGCCTGCTCATCATCAGCTTCACAACCAGCGTTGTGAAAAGTGAAAACACAATGATTAGCAGCAGCATGATCGGCTCTATATACAGGCATGCCACAATGGCAATGAGAAAAGAGCATATCACCATCGGTGTGTCCAGAACATTGTTGAAATAGAGTGACTCAAGCATATCCAGATTCTGCAAAAAGTTGCTGACATACACCGAAGTCTTTTCACCTTCAAATGTCAAGGTATCGCGCTTCATAAGCCCTGCCAGCATATCCTCCTTCACGCCCATCCTTGCCAGCTTCACCAGCCTGTTTTTCGCGATTCCGTACAAATATTCAGACCCGACCGTTATCACAAGAAATACTATCCCTCCGACTGTATATCGGAGCAGTCTTGACACGCTCCCCTGAACCGCCGAATCCATGATTCCGCCCAGCACAAATGAAAACATAACGCTGAACACGGATGATAAAACCAGAAAAATCACGTAGAAAATGTACGTCCCTTTATTTTTTGTTATGTATCTGTACATCAGCACCCTCCCATTTCCCACCGCACCAGCCGCAGCCCATTCAGCCAAAATTCGGCACACCTAACATGCATTTTACTGTATGTTCTGATTATATTTCAAAAAACATAATTAGACAATACTATTCGCAAAATATATACTATTATGTCCCGGCTAATGCACTTACACAATATATGCATACCGATACTAAAATGTGACATAATGCGCAACTATGGGTATATAAAAGCAATTCCAACATAAAATACCCACAATAAAACAACAGCAAGTATTTGTCCTTGCATTCTTCACAGACTCGTGTATAATAATTGTAATGTTAATATATTAACATGACTTAATAAGCCAAAAATACAGCAATTGAGCCATACAAATGCTACTTGCAGGCTGTTTTGTCTATTGATACCACTTGATAAAAGTGATGTTTTTGTTAATATTTTAACAATATCATGAAGTAAATTACACTATTCATTACCCCCGCGATGATATCGCAGAAAGAAGGTTCAATATGAGCGATTCAAGAAATTTAACTCTGCTCACCGATTTATATGAGCTTACCATGATGCAGGGCTATTTTAAGAACCACACTAACCCGACAGTTGTATTTGATGCATTTTTCCGCAAAAATCCTTTTGACAGCAGCTACTCCATCGCTGCCGGACTTGAGCAGGCTATAGAATATATCAAAGATTTACATTTTTCGCAGGCCGATGTCGACTACCTTAGAAGCACCAAGCTGTTCGATGAGGACTTCTTAGAGTACCTCCTCAACTTCCATTTCTCCGGCGATATCTACGCTATTCCTGAGGGAACAGTTGTTTTCCCGCGTGAGCCGCTTGTGAAGGTTGTCGCACCTATCATGGAGGCACAGCTTGTCGAGACTGCGCTCCTCAACATTGTAAACCACCAGAGCCTTATCGCAACAAAGGCTTCGAGAGTTGTATATGCCGCCGGCGGTGACGGTATAATGGAGTTCGGTCTTCGCCGTGCGCAGGGTCCGGATGCAGGTCTTTACGGTGCGCGCGCAGCCATGATTGGCGGCTGTATCGGCACAAGCTGCGTTCTCACAGGCCAGATGTTCGACGTCCCTGTAAAGGGCACTCACGCACATAGCTGGATAATGAGCTTCCCTGACGAATACACAGCATTCAAGAAATACGCTGAACTCTACCCTGACGCCTGCATACTTCTTGTGGACACCTACGATACCCTAGGCTCCGGCGTACCTAACGCAATCCGCGTATTCAAGGAGATGAGGGAGGCCGGCATAAAGTCTAACTTCTACGGAATAAGACTTGACTCCGGCGACCTTGCATATCTCTCAAAGAAGGCTCGCAAAATGCTTGATGACGCGGGATTCACAGACGCCGTTATCTCAGCGTCAAGCGACCTTGATGAGTACCTGATTTCCTCACTCAAGAATCAGGGTGCCACCATCAACTCATGGGGTGTCGGCACCAACCTCATCACAGCCAAGGACTGCCCTGCATTCGGCGGTGTATACAAGCTTGCCGCAGTACAGGATGAAAAGACCGGCGAATTTATTCCTAAGATTAAGCTCTCCGAAAACTCAGAGAAGATTACCAATCCGGGCAACAAGACCGTATTCCGTCTCTATGACAAGGAAAATGGCAAGATTAAGGCTGACCTCATCGCGTTTGCCGATGAGCACTTCGACGAAAATAAAGACCTGATGATTTTCGACCCTATACACACATGGAAGAAAACGCTCCTAAAGGGCGGCACCTACACTGTCCGCGAGATTATGGTTCCTGTATTCCTAAAGGGTGAATGTGTATATGAGACACCTGCAGTCATGGACATTCAGGCATATTGCAAGAAGGAGCTTAACACTCTCTGGGATGAATCGAGACGCTTTGAGAATCCACAGGAAATACATGTTGATTTATCTGACAAGCTTTATGATGTTAAGAAGGAGCTTCTTAATAATTATCATAGAAGTTAGTTTGATAATATATAAAAATTTATAATGCAATATAAATAAGCTATAATTGTGAATAGCAATTCCATTGTACGAAGCAAGATGTTCTAAAAACTCTGATAAAATTTAACATTAATATCCGCCATCAATGCCTATCGCCTTTCCATGGGCGGTGGCACCATAGCCGACATCCATGTTGGCTATAGCTGTGCATTAAATAGAGTTTTAAGAACTTCTAATTTTGTCTCAAAGTTATGCTATTCACAAGTATAGCTTTTTGTATATAAATATTAATAAACATTTTTTGTTCCTCTAGGATATACTAGAATTTTTATTATTTTTCTCTATAAAAATAGCACTTTTATTTATTTCTTCAATAGCTTCCTTCGTATTCATATTTTTTATTTTTAAAATTTTATCATTCCAGTTTCTTATAACATTTGAATAAATCAAATATTGAATATTATAAACGACATTTGATGCACTATACATACTTCTATCACCTACAAACACCTTTTCTACAGTTTGGCTATCAATAACCATAATATTGGTCAAATTTTTTTCATCATTAAACTTCCGAAAACCAGCTAATAATTTTGGACATTTATCCTCCAACAATTTTTCAAAACTTTCATAAACATATTTTTTATCCATAGATAAACCATAATATGGCACTATTTTACCATCTAATGGATTTACATATACATGGCTATAATAATCTATGTCTATAATGCAACCATGTATCCTTCCATTACCCCCTATTTCTTTAATTCTCCTTGCAACCCTGTTTAGAAATTCCATATAATTTTTTATAATGCCATTTAAGCAATCTCCATAAAATTGAAGGTTATCATAATAATAATCTATGTCATAACTAAGTCTTACTGAACTTCCCCCGTTCAACAATAATAACTGATTTCTCGAGTTATAAAAAACAAACATATAATATCCTGATTTTTTTAACATATATATTTGATTTCCATCATTCTTCTTTTTTAACTGAATATTTTTTCCTACATTAAATTCTATATATTGCTTATAGCTGATTTTATAAATTCCGTCTTTATACTCTTTAAAAGTATCATATGTTCCATCAACATAAAAATATCGAAGTTCATAAGAATCACTATAGTAACCTATTTGGTTATCAGCAAAAATTGTACATTCTTTTGTCCTTTCAAAATAGTTGTGATGTGTGTGACCACTTACATAAATAAAGTCAGGATTATATTTAGAATTGCACCAATAATCAAATGGAGAATGAGTCATAATCACAACTTGTGTATCACCTAATGCTTCCAATACTTTAAAGTATCCCTTTTCACACTTTTTTGATTGTAATACATCTTCATATATTGTGGGCACAATATCCCGATATAATCCCATATCTGCATTAAAAATATTGCCATTTTTATCTTTTACTTTGCATACTCCAGAGAACCCTACTCCTCCATATATTATCAGCTTTGCCTCTTTAGAATATTCTTGTATTTCTTCTAAACTCATTTTCTGTAGTTCATCTTCAGAAATAACTTTTTTGTTTGAAAACTTTATAATTTCTCCATTCTGTGTACGTTCATCGCTAAATATAGCTAGCTCATTCTGAAGTAAGATAATGTCATGTTTTTTACATATTTTTTTGTATTTTTCTACAATATATGCCAAACTTCTATTTTGTTTTTCATCCCTATCCCATAATTCATGATTTCCAAGCACAAAAACAATTATTCCATCTCTTCTCATCCTGAGTTGTTTGAAAAAAAAATCAACTTGTGAAGAATAACATGAAACATCTCCAACAATTAGAAGCACATCATCTCCATACTCACTTCCACCGTTCATTCCATTTACAACATGCTCTGCATATTTGCATTCACTATACCCTCTAAATCCCTTTTTATTTTTAAATTCTATATGTAAATCACTTATATAGTAAATTGCTCTTCCTAAACTATCTATATTCTCATGAAAATATTGTAATCCATTTTCTATCTGTGATACACCATACATGTTATCTTCAAGATTTGTATCCATATTATTATATTCCATGCCTGTCACCCTTTTATGTTAATTGTTTGTATATTATTCTTTATATAATTCAACCTAGATTATTCACGGCATTGCCGTGAATAATCTAGGTTGAATATTTTTCACATAGCCTTATTCATTATTTTACGTGATACTATTTTTCAACATTTTTCTATTTAGCTATAAGCACCTTTTTTCCTTCAAATGCAAAGCCGTAATGTTGTATGCGGGATTTTGGTATTCCGCGGTTTATCAATTCGGCGTCATAGTTCTTGTCCTCAATCTGGCGTAGTGCAGCCTGTGCCGTATCTGCAAGTGTAGCTTCTCCGTCGGCGTCATGCACCTTAAATTCAAGCACGATGCCATCATGCGTCTTGTCATGGATATCGGCTGGAATCAGCATGATATCGTATCTTCCATAGCCGCTTTCACGGTTAGATTTAATTTCGTATATGTCGCGAAGGTCGGATATAAGTCCAAGCACAAAGCCATGAAAAAAACGCTCCGGCTGGCTTCTCCTCGATGGGTGGGTTCCTGTGTCAAAGCTGCTGAAGGTAGACAGTGCCACATCATTCATGTATATATTCATTTCCTTGAGATTACCTTTTAACAATGCCTCAACAAACTGATTATAATGTGCCTCACCACTTGAAAACCATGACGAAAACATATCGGAGAACATGCTGAGTGTCTCTAAATTAGTTATCGAAAGATGATACCACGGTTTGCGGAGCAGACCTCTGTGTTCGACTGAGTTCACTTTCAAATATCCACTTGCCATGAGTAAGCTCCATATAGCGTTCTCGTCCGTGTCAAGCTGGCTGAATATAATCTGCTCATCGAAACTTACCACTATTTCGCCTCCGTTTAAAAGCTCTTCCATCATCTTCTTTACATCGGGAGAAGCAGTGCGTATAAGCTTGTTGACAAGTAAATTGGCGCTTGTCGAAGCCCAGTAAGGCTTAAGTTCCTTTTCGGAAAGAAAGTTAATTATTGACCATGGATTATAAATGTCCGTGTGTGAACCGAATGTGAAACCGTCATACCACCATTTTACATCTGCTTTTCTTTCTGATAAGTCAAATAATTCAAGGGCTCCAAACACTTCCGATTCTGTGAAGCCAAAATATGTGCTGTACTTTTCTGAGGTTGTTGTTATCACGCTCAGGTTGTTCAGGTCGGAAAATATTGATTGCTTTGATACTCTTGTGATACCTGTCATCACTGCGCGTTCAAGGTAAGGGTTAGTCTTGAAGGTGTTGTTAAAAATATTGCGCATAAATGAAGTAAATTCGTTCCAGTATCCATTGACGTAGGCTTCCTGCATTGGAGTATCATACTCATCCAGCAGCATAATGACTTTCTTTTTATAGTATCGTTCCAGATACCTGCACAATGTATTGAGTGAGGAATAGCTTAGTGCGTCATCCATATACATGTTCACATCATTGAATATTTTTTTCTCATTGTCGCTGAACAGATTGCTTTCCAATAAAAAACGGTTCTGTTCGTATAACTCAGATATCTGTGTCTTAATCTGTGTTTTGGAATCCTGTAGATTGTCTGCCTTCACACCTGCAAAGCTTAAGAAGATAACAGGATATGTGCCCTGTAGCTGTCTGTATTTCTCATTATTCCAGATACTAAGTCCGTCAAACAAATCTCCACGTCCTGAATATCTGTTTGAAAAGAAGCAGTTAAGCATGCTCATATTAAGAGTTTTACCAAAACGGCGTGGGCGTGTTATGAGTGTCACATCATCGCCAGCTTCCCACCACTCCTCAATGAGACCTGTTTTATCAATATAAAAGTAATCGTGTTCTCTGAGAGAGGCAAAATCCTGTTTGCCAATGACAACCTTCATTCCCCAACAGCCCCCTTCTAAAATATATCATAGCTTATATTGAAATTAGTTTAACATAACGTATCATCTTTAGCAATTAAAATAATGTATTTTGCAATATTTTTCTTCTAAGATTAATATTGGTTTTTCTATGTGATTAACATTATATTTTTATTAATATTTTTCATATCATTAATATTATGTCCTTTATTAATATCTTTTTCTAATATCAGTAATTCAATTTATCTTCTATAATTCCACACGCAATTAAAAATTTAAAAAGAGAATATATAGATGAGACTTTTAAAAAATTTTCTGTCATATTTTTTTAAATTTTATTTCAAAAATTATATGAATTAAAGAAATTAACTTATATAAATCAAGAAAATTTCTTATAAAAACATCAAATAAATTTTTTTTTATAAAATATGGCAAAAAATATAGGTTTTTTAAAAATTTTTATACATATACAGGTGAAAAAAATTTCACTAAAAAAATTTTATTAAAAATATGAATTGGTCTTGTTGAAAATTTGAAATGCATGCAAAGAGACAGGCGGGATACACAAAGAAAATTTGAATTGAAGTCATTTCTGATGAATGATTTGAATTTTCAAAAGTGGTAGGTCGCTTATTTTGCATGCATTTTTTAGTGTAAAAAAATTTGTGTATCCCCTTTCCATAATTCATGGATAAGGAGACAAATGAAAAGAAAAAAAAATTCTACTGTTACATCAAATTATATCGATGAGAAATGCTTAAAAAGTAATAAATTTTATGATTTTTGTGAGGGCTACGATGGTGTAATTTTGAATAATAATATTCCGTATTTTAAGAAAGCTGATTTGATGCCAAGCTGCTTTCAACAATATACCTTGGACAAGCTGGAGCGCTGTGGCGCGGCATTGGCATGCATTGGCAGAGAATGTTTGCCTACTAAAAAAAGGGAGAATATTAGCTCTATCATTCCTACAGGATGGCATAGTGTAAAATACGATTGCATTAAAGGCAGGTTTCTTTATAATCGTTGTCACTTGATTGGTTTTCAGTTAACAGGACAGAATAAGAATGAAAAGAATATAATAACAGGAACTCGATACTTCAATATAAGTCAGATGTTACCATTTGAGAATTTGATTGTAAAGTATATTAAAGAAACAGGAAATCACGTCTTATATAGAGTGACGCCAAAGTTTAATGGAAAAAATCTGTTAGCTCATGGCGTAGTGCTTGAAGCAAAATCTATTGAGGATAACGGAAGAGGCATTTGTTTTAATGTGTATTGTTATAATATTCAACCCCATATATTACTCAATTACCGTACCGGCGATAGTAAGGAAATTTGACATGCACAAAATATATTGCAATATATAAAATAGGCTGGTAAGCATAGACTTATATGCTTACCAGCCGACCATTATCATATAAGTACTTATTTACAGACTTTTCTTCATAGACTCACTATTATCATAGAAATACTTATTTACAGATTTTCTTCATATCCTTATTTCATCCCCCTAAAAACCCCGCACCTATTTAAAATTCCCCATATAAACATCAAGCCCCGCCTCAAATTCGCTTTCCTCCGCAACATTTATCGATATCAGGCTGAATCCGTATCTTTCCCCCAGCTCTTCCATCTTTTTATTATATGCCGCAGCCGTCTCCTCTGTTGAAAAGTCAATGACCATCGGTACAAGCTCAGGTGTCCTTTCCAGATATTGCTCTAACTCCATCACAGAACTTATATAGGCAAGGACGATAAGGTCATGTTACGCAACACAGTCTCTTATATTTTTTTCATATTCTTTTCTGTTGCAGAAAATGACACACTTTTTCGCTCTTTTCTCACGCCCAAGAATATAATCAACGGAAACATTGAAATAATCTGCCAGCCGGCACAGTGTATTGATGTCCGGTATGGAACTCCCTGTCTCCCACTTGCACACCGCCGCTGTTGAGACATTCATCGCGTCTGCCAGCTCCTGTTGGGTCATTTTTCGCTCTTTTCTCAGTGTCACTATCTGATTTGATACAATACTGTTCATTTTCTTATCGCCGCCTTTTTATTTTTTATACTGCTATGCCAGCCTCACAACCTCATCCGCAGTCCTAATAATATCCTCATCATGTGAAATCATAATTATTATCCTATCGGTTTTTAATTTTTGAAGCAGACCTTTTAATCTGTCTACGCCGGACTTATCAAGCGCCGATGACGGTTCATCCAAAATCAGCACACTTGGATTTTTGTATATCGCCCGCGCAAGCGCGAATTTCTGCTTCTGTCCTCCCGAAAGCTCCGTCGCATTCCGCGTCATAATGTCACTGAATTCCGTATCCGGGAACACATCCTGAAACAAATCAAGCTGCTCACAAATGCTCTTAAAACGCTCCATGTCAATGCTCTCATCTTCACAATATAATAGATTATTGTACAGCGTATCGTCAAGCATGTCGGGCTCCTGTTCACAGACACCTATAAGCCTTTTTCGCGCATCATAGATATCTATGTCGCACAGCTTTTTTCCGTCATAGCTCACATTCCTGCCTGTTGTATCTACGAAAAGCCCAAGTATATTTTTTATGAGCGTCGACTTTCCCGCCCCATTGTCCCCAACCAGACAGTATAATTTTCCTTTCGCGAAGGTTTTACTGTAGGCATTAAACAATGTATTTCCCGGAGCATAGCTGAAACTCATGTCATTTATATTAATTATATCTATCTTATTTATTTTCTCCTTGCCACATACTTCCTCTTCCTTGGCATCTATCTCCTTTAATCTATCAAGAAAGGCTTTGTACTGGTACGCCTCCTGACTTACATTGATAAAATAAGACAAATCATCACTCAGAATACCCAGATAGGTGTATAAAACCGTGAACGTGCCAATGGTGATTTTTCCTTTAATTAAAGCCATTCCACCAAAAATAAATAAAAATATTTTCAGAAAAATATCCGTATTCTGACCAAACAGAGAGTATTTGAACGTCTTTTTTTCCTGTCTGACATTAGTCTTAAGAAGTGCATTACCCGCGCCCAATATACGATTGTGCATAAATTCAAAAATCGCGTGTGTCCTCACAAGCCGCATCTGTCCAAGCTGCTCATACATTATCGAAAAGAAATGATTTCTTGCTTTCTCACATTCAAAGCTTGTCTCATATATCACGTCCCGCGTTTTTTTATGAAAAAATATCAACACCGGAATCACAAGTAAAACCACAATCGCAAGCGGCAGGCTTTTTAACGCTATATATACGAATATGACTGCGGTTCCCACACATTTTCCCGGAAACTGCATACCCAGATTGCACAGAAACATTATAAGATACTCACATTCATTGTTCACCCTGTCCGCAAGTGCCGCCGGGTCATCAATCTTGTTTTTCAGCGGCGACACCTTCTGCAGATGTAAAAAGAAATCTGCTTTCATCTTGTTAGAAGCACCGGTGCATATCCGCGTTCCCTCAACCTTCACATAGTAGCACAGAACCACCTGTACTATACTGAGAACAAGGAATATAAGGCACAGCTTCAATACATTTGCTATATCAATACTGCCGGCAAAAGCGTCAATAAATGCCCCGACTATCAGCGGTATTATCGATGTAATCAGATAAAGTACCGTTCCCGCAGCCAGATAGCACATAATTTTGAATTGATATTGTTTGATGAATTTAAAGGTAAAACGAATAATTTCTTTTATTATTTTCATACTCAACCACAATGAACTGTATCAGCTCATTTTTCCTCCCGACTTTATGCTTACAATATACCAGCATTATCGAAGGAATAGTTGCTAACGAAAATCATCTTTTTTAACTGCCGGTTAATATAAAAAATAAGCCCACACACATTTATGCAATGTGCATGAGCTTATTCATTCTGCTTAATATTATTCTGCGCTAAGACATGTCCTACATTCTTACTTACTCTTCTTAGCCTTCCTGCCATTGTCTGCCGCTGCATTCTTATCTGTCTTAGCAGACTTGTCCTTCGCGGACTTAGTGTCTTCCTTGGTGGAATCCTTAGCCTTTCTTGAAGCCTTCTGCATAAGTCCCGCAAGACCCTTCTTCTTAGGTGGAGCAGGGATAACGCCGCCGCGGACACTCTTAATCTCTGTGATATAGATACCGCTGACTACTACCTTACATTCCTTACCTACCGGAAGAATATCAAAAACTGCTGCATCTGCAATAAGATTCATAGGCTTGCTTCCGCCGCCTACAACTCTTGCCTTAACGATTGGGAACTTAGCACGGCGTGCGTACTTAGGAACCTGATCCGTTACTACCTTCGGAAGATTCGCTTCCGAAATTTTCAATTTCTTTTTGTCAATAATCAGCATTGAGACTGTCTGCGCTGCGCTGGCAAGTGCCTCCTGCTGTGAATTAGCCTTTTTCTGTAATCTGCCGCCCAATATCAGAAGAACGATAAATGCTACAAGCACCACCGCAAGAATGGACAGAATTACTATTAACCAAGCTGGCATAGTGTACCTCCCTATGTAAAAATGTCATACTCATATATTTTAACATTTTTGTGGAAAAATTCAACTATTTTATTTTCAACTTACGTACTAAACCTTATCAAACCAAAGATTAAAAGTTCTTTCACCCGTCAATATCCCCTGTGAGTTCCTCACCATACGAAGCGGCTTATGAATAAACCTTATTTTCTCTCCGAAATTCAGGCTGAATGCAGTTCCGTCCCATTCATCCTTCGGCTTCACATACTCACCACCAACCTTTAGTCTTCTTGCTGCCGGCATAGTTTCAGATAAAGCAAAGGAAACCTTTTCATAAGTGGTATACATATAAGTTTCCTGAATGTCCAACTCCAGCATTGCTGCTATTGCCTGTGCCACTAAATAGCTTGCCCTGAACTTTCCTTTTATATCAATCCACTTATCGTTTGCTACAGATGATTTCATTTCTATCAAATGCAGCTTCCATTTATCACATGAAATCTGTTCAAAAATAATATGGTCAACTCGTTTATACAGTGACTTATTTTTACTATCCTGAAAGAAATTCATCTGTGTATTCTTCTTATCTACATTCTTAATACTGAGATTATCAGCCGATTTCAATTGTATTTTTAATGCGCTTTTACCTGTATCTTCTGTCTCTTCAAGAAGAATTTCATCGGTTTCTTTTTCGATAAAATTATCTACCAGCAGTTCATTGATAATAAATTCTGTCCTTTTATTCATGTAAGTCCCCTTGAATCTCGTATGCTTCGCTCATAATACTGTCAAGAGCGTCATTAAACGTAGGAACAATAAAACCATTTTCCCCACAGCTCAATTCTTCTACAGCTGTCTTTCCTTTTGCTCTTGCCTTTAACTGGTACACCCTTACCTGGTCACAGTTCAACAAATCCTCTTTCCCATAGTGTAATCTATCACAAATTTCATCACAATCCTTGCGATTCTGTAACTTTATCATATTATTAATATGCTGTAAAATTATATCGCTGTGAGTTGTAATGACCATACCTATCCCGGTATTTACTATCCTTGCAATAACTTTACCCATCCTGCTTTGTAGTTGCGGGTGAAGACACATTTCCGGTTCCTCATAATAGAAACGTGTTATTTTATCGCTATGTTTTAAAATCAAGATTAACGGACATAGCTCTGTCACAACTGCCGAAACCAGCCTGAGAGGAATCCCCTTCTTATGTCCATCCGGTACATACATAACCTCTTTGTTTGGCATATCACTGAACTCAATCGTTCCATCTGTCATCTCATGCTCTATATCTTCCGCCAAATGTATATAATTCTCGTTTTTCTTTTGTCCAACAGTCAAATCACCCATAATATCCAGAAAATAATTAATCGGGCGGACAAAAGGCGTGAATTTCTCCCTATCATCCGGCAAATTAAATGTATTGTTTCTGCCAACCTTATTTATAATATCCTTAGTAAGCATAAAACCGGTTCTTGCCGCGGGAAGATATATAATCCTCTGTGCTTCTAATTCTGTAGTCTTAATATCCATAATACATTTATACAGCACTTGAATCAAAATACTATTAATATACTTTTTATCTTTCAATGTTTCAACAATAGTTCTATGAATTAAAAAACGCTGTCCTAAATCAATATATAATGATAGCAACTCTGTTTGCTCATTCAATTCAATATCCAAGCTTCTTCCTTTAAAATCACCTAAATCTATCGATAATTTTCCAATTGAAACATTATCACTATTAAAGATTCTTCTCACAAAATTATCCTTATTCTTTTCCAAACCTTTATTAAGAACATTGCTTAACATTTCGGATACATCTTCTAATGGTGCAATATGCTTTTTATTCTGTATAGCTGTTTCCATTTGGCTGATAAGCCATTCACTGAGTTCATCCGTCTCCTTAGACTCAAGATATTCACTTCCTAATAAAGCTCCTACACCTAAATTTTCTATTCCCCACAGAAGAGACATTAAATAACTCTTTCCACTATTATTATCTCCCACGAACAATGTCAATGGAGCAATTTCTATTTCGGCAGACTTTATTTTTCCATAATTTTCAACTCTTAACTTCCATGACGCCATATTGCTTCTCCTTATTTAACACCCTTTACCAGCTGCAATTTTACCCCTATTTATATTGATAATCCTTTTTTATTATAACAAATCATAATTTGTTTGAAAAGGTACAAAACCCTTCAAACAGAAATAACCCGACAAAAGTAATTCTCTCTCATCAGGTTATTTACACCATTCACATATTCTAAATATATCTTTGCCAATCTATCACTATTTATTCCTGATTCTCTTCCCTAACCTTAATAACAACATGGCTCTTCGCCACATGATTCCCATTCATCTCGAGATTATAGTGGATATCCACATTCATCTCCCCATCATTCTCAGTTATGCACATATCTGATGTATCTATCCCCATTGTCATGCTCCCAAACGGAGTGTCATAATAGCTTAAGTTCTTTTCTCCGATTGTGAACAGCATGTTAGTGGTCATGGGACCTTTTTTTATAAGCTCCACCTCTTTTGGTGAAATCTTAATCATATTATCGGTCATAAGACCATCTTCAAGGCTCTCCTGATATTTTATAAAATGCTTTCCATTTCTGAAATAATGCTTTCCGGCGTATATCATCTCCACCGAGTCATCATCTGAGCCTGTACTGTGCAGTCCTGTAATATATAAAACAATATTCTCTTTCATGTTATTCCTCATTTCTGAACAACTTGTTGTGAACATCATGTATGCAGACAAAATTTATATTATATCCTTCATGCTGTTCACATGTGTAAATTCTCAAACTACCCATAATTAAATAAATGAAAAAACATGTGTGAAGTCTAAGCCAACATACTTATACTTCACACCATCATCTTTTTAATACTCATCAATATTAATCTGCTTCGTTGTCTCAATGTCGAACGGAAGTATCATATTAGCTATGTTTTTAAATTTCTCCGCCGCATCGCTCACATAGAAGCGATACATGACACTCGGCTCCTCGACATCCTTTACGTTGGCAAGTTCTTTCTTTGCAAGAAGCCGTTTTAGCTCAAGTGCCGTCTCGTACGCAGGATTCACAAGATTGACCTTATCGCCCATGATTTTTCCTATTGAGCTTCTAAGGAGCGGATAATGAGTGCATCCAAGTACAAGTGTATCAATATTCTCAGGCTTCAGACTAGCAAGATAGCGCTCTAGTATCTGGTCTGTAATACTGTCATGAAGCCAACCCTCCTCGACAAGCGGTACAAGAAGCGGACATGCCTTTCCGACAACCTCTATGTCAGGATTCTCTTCATGTATAAGTCTTGTATAAAGACCACTGTTTATCGTTCCCTCTGTCGCGATTATTCCTATACGGTTATTTTTTGTAACCGAAACCGCTGTCCTTGCTCCCGGCTTGACCACTCCGATTATCGGAACCTCTATCTCATCCTTAATCTCTTCAAGAGCATAGGCGCTGGCAGTATTACACGCCACAACTATCGCCTTAACTCCCTCGTTCATAAGGAAATTCACTATCTGCCTTGCATAACGTATTATCGTGTCCTTTGACTTGGTTCCATACGGAAGTCGCGCCGTATCTCCAAAATATACAATGCGTTCATTCGGTATCTGTCTGATTATCTCTCTGGCAACAGTCAGACCACCTACACCCGAATCGAACACACCTATCGGGGCATCCTTTCTCATACGTTCCTCCTAAAATCTCTTAAGTGCAAGTTCAATAAGCTTATCGATGAGAGCTGTCACATTGACGCCTCTTTCATTCCAGAGCATAGGATACATGCTGATTGAAGTAAATCCCGGAAGTGTATTTATCTCATTAAATACAACCGTTCCATCATCTTTTAGGAAGAAATCCACCCTTGCAAGACCATATCCGTCTACAGCCTTGAATATCTTAACCGCATCACGTCTTATCTCATCCTCCTTGCCCTCCGGGAATGGAGGATGTGTGTCTGTCTTAGAATCAGCATTGGCATACTTCGCCTCATAGTCATAGAAAGCTGCATCACCTGCCGGAAGAACCTCACCGACCCCGGAAGCCTCAGGCTTCTCACCGCCGAGAACGGCACACTCAACCTCACGTCCGACTATTGTCTCCTCGACAAGAATCTTTCTGTCATGCTGTGCGGCAAGCTTCAAGCCCTTTACAAGACCCTCTCTGTCCTTTGCCTTGCTTACGCCACAGGATGAACCTGCATTGGCAGGCTTGATAAACACAGGGTAAGGCAAAGCCTTCTCTATTCTGTCCACAACTATGTCCATATCCTCAAGCTCTGTGCGTCTTACAGCCTCATACTTAGCCTGCTTTACACCAACAGTCGCAGCAATAATTTTGGTAAAAAGCTTATCCATGGATACACCTGATGCGACAACGCCACAGCCTACATAAGGGATTTTTGCAAGTTCAAGAACTCCCTGAACCGTTCCGTCCTCACCATACAGACCATGCAGTACCGGAAATACAACATCGACAGCTATAACCTCAGACCTTCCGTCCTTCATAGCTATAAAGCCCTTATGTGTGGTATCCGGTGACAGAATCAGCTCCGTACTTCCATTCTTCCAGCTTCCGTCCTCAATAGCTTCCGCATTCGGGGTTAAAAGCCATCTTCCTTCCTTTGTGATTCCTACAAGAAGCTGCTCATAGCGCTCCTTATCCATATTATGTATTATAGTAAGTGCTGAACGGCAGGACACCTCATGCTCTGATGACTGTCCACCGAAAAGCACTGCAACCTTAAGCTTTGACATATCAATCTCCATTCTATACTTCATGGGCCTTCTCCGAGCATTTCCACAGGCGATTCCACCTTGCAACATGTGACAAATGCAACATGCTATTTCCGCTCAGATATAGCTCATTTAATCAGCTTATTAAGAAAAGTAAAAATCTTAAATTCATAAACCCGCTCCCTCTTATCTCCGTCCTTGTTCTCGTACAAAAGTTCAAGTTCGTCCTCATCAAGAACAGCTTCAAGCTCCTCCTTCGCCGCAGTGCCCATAGTTCCATGGCTGATATCCGCAAAGCACAGACTAGGATAAAGCACACACCACCAGTTCTTACCATCAGCCGCACCTATATCCACACGGAATGCTTCATAGACTCCCTGAGGAAATGTCATATCTGCATAGACCTTGACCGGAAAATATGAATCTTCAAAATAAGCCTTTACATTATATTCCTTTTTATGTTCCTTGATAACCCCTTTTGCAACATTTTCTATATTTTCTATATTTTCTTTAAGAATATTCTCTGCTTCGCTTCTATCTGATGCATCCTTCAGAAGCTCTCCCATATACTTCACAAGCTCTTCCTTTACATACAGCTTAAGCTGCTGATCCTCATCCGTATCACTGTTAGCGCGGACATGGAACCTTATTATCTGTCCGGCTATATCCATCTGAAGCTGTGTGACAGAACGATTCTGCCCTACACTATATGTAAAAAAAATGACTGAACACAGCACCATAAGGCACCATGCGGCTACACTGCATCTGCTCATACGAATAATCTCCTTTTCAAAATATCGTATTGAAAGTATTACCGTACAGCAGACAATCTAAACCTCTTTTTTTCTAAGCATTCTTAATTTTTATGGATTTTAGAATATTCTCCTCCTGATTTTCAACGTGGAGCTTTATTGCTGCCTTTGCTTCCTTCACATTTCCCTGCTGCATTGCATCTATTATTCTGTTGTGTTCCTGTACAAGTCTTTCATGTGTTGTCTTGTCCTTAATGTACTCAAGACGATAGCGGTACATCTGTTCTCTCAGGTTATTGATTATCTGAATAAGGCGCTTGTTACCGGTTGCCATATATATAAGCTCATGGAATGCCACATCGGACTCAGCAATCTTAATGAGGTCATCGCCCTCAGAATTTTTTGCAAAGGCTTCGTTGGCTTTCTTCAGATTATCAAGCTGCTCTTCATCCATATTCTTGATTGCAAGCTCAATAGAAAGCTCCTCAAGTGCTGTGCGTACCTCTAACACATCCCGCAAATCCTTCTCTGTGATGTCCGCAACCTCGGCTCCCTTTCTAGGCACCATGACCACAAGGCCCTCAAGCTCAAGCTTTCTTATAGCCTCGCGAATCGGTGTACGGCTCACACCGAGCTTCTGCGCAAGTGATATCTCCATCAGTCTCTCACCCGGCTCAAGCTCCCCCTTAAGTATCGCATGTCTAAGTGTATTAAATACAACATCACGAAGCGGAAGATACTCATTCATCGTGACCTGAAAATTGCTGTCTTCTAACATAAAATCCTAATCTCCTTCTATATACTAATGTTCGCAGTTAAACCCACCACCGCAGTTCTCTGCAACATACGCTGTCTTTACCCTGCTATCCTGCCTAAGTATGCGGTTACATTCGCACGCCTTATCCTTGTCATCAAATATGCCAAAAACTGTCGGTCCGCTGCCACTCATAAGGGCATTTAACGCACCGCACTCTCTCATCTTATCCTTGATGCCTTCTATGTCGGGATATTCCCTCGCAGTGACAGTCTCAAGCACATTCAGCAATCGTGAGGCTATTCCCCTCACATCACCGTCATCTATCGCATGCATAATTCCATCTATATCAGGGTGCACCGTATTTCCATCAATCACAAGATTGTCATAGACAAGCTTCGTCGACACCGAAAAAGGAGGCTTCGCCACAACAAAATAGCAGTCCGGGCAAGCCTTAAGTCTTGTCAGCTTCTCACCTATTCCCTCGGCAAGTACTGTTCCTCCCATAAGACAATATGGAATGTCTGCTCCCAGCTTAACTCCTCTTTTCATCAGCTCCTCAAGGCTCAGCTTCAAGCCGAAAAGCTCATTCATGCCATATAAAACAGCCGCCGCGTCGGCACTTCCTCCCGCCATGCCCGCTGCCACAGGAATAAACTTGTACAGGTCAATATCCACTCCGCCTTCTATTCCAAACTCATCCATGAGCAGGGCTGCCGCCCTGTACACAAGATTATTCGAATCGGTCGGAAGGTACGACAGATTCGTGCTAACATTGATTCCCGCTTCTTTCTTTTTCTTTATTGTAAGTTTATCAAACAAATTAATATTCTGCATTATCATACGCACGTCATGGTATCCGTCCTCCCTGCGCCTAAGCACATCAAGTCCAAGATTGACCTTAGCGTATGCCCTTAATCTTATCTCATCCATTATATCTATTTCCTTATAAATCAAAGTGTATTATGAATTATGTATACAGTACACACTATATTATATACAAACATATTATACAAATCAACCGAAAATATATACCATGATTAACTTTTTTAACCTTTCTACCGATATAGATATTGAAAGAAAGGTTTAATTGCATTTCATATCAAAAATATTTGCGAAACTCTGTTTAATGAATATCGTATATTATGCAATTGCCTGAACTATATTTTACATTGGAAAGGAGTCCATAATAATGAGTGTAAACGGAATTACAACTAATGGATATGACAACGCTGCATATACTGCCACAGCGGTAAAGAACAGCACTAATAAAGACAATAAGTCATCTACAACATCCTTCTCTAAGGATGCTGCAGTATATGAGGCTTCCAACAAGACAACAACCAGACAGAAGAGTAACGCTGCCGTTGTTGCACAGATGAAGCAGGATCTTGCAGACCGTACCAGCAAGATGAAGTCCCTTGTCTCAGATATGTTTTTAAAGCAGGGACAGACCTTCGCCTCCAGCGAAGATATGATAAAGGCGCTCGCTAATGGCGAGCTCAAGGTTGACGCTGCCACAGCCGCACAGGCTAAGGAGGATATTTCCGAAGATGGCTACTGGGGAGTTAAGCAGACCTCAGACCGTATTTTTGACTTTGCGCAGGCTCTCTCAGGCGGTGACAAGGAGAAGATGCAGAGCATGCTTGAGGCATTCAAGAAGGGCTATGAACAGGCTACAGGTGCATGGGGCAAGGAGCTTCCTTCACTTTGCAAGGATACCTATGACGCTGTAGAAAAGAAATTCAATGACTACTTCGGCAATGAGGAGAATTAATTTTCTTCTTTAGAATTTCCCTTTAATCCAAAAATATCGCTTTTGAAAAAGCGGCTTTAGCGCTGCAAATTCAAAAGCGATATTTTTATGCTTTATTCTATATGATGTTGGCGTCAAAACATGCCAATATAATGTATGAGTGTATAGAGCATGTTTTGACCCCAACATCTTCTATATTTCTGTATATAAGCAATAGCAATCAACAATCCGAATGTTCTATTGTTGATTATCCTGTCCATCATCGTTAACCACCGCAAACTCAAACACTGCGTTCACATTCCCGGCTGTGTCCTTAAATGCCATTGTATTCAACACCGTATCACCTACGGCATTGCCGGTATCAATGATATCCGTCTTTAGAACCGGACAGATAACGCTCTGCGCCTTTACCTGCTCCTTGAACTCTGCGCGGAGGCGCACACAGCTTCCGTTATCGGCACCTGAAAGGCGCATTGCCAACTCCGTAAGCCGCACATTATTGGCATGCCCGTTGGTGTCTAATATATACGATTCTGCAACACAGTTATCAAGCCTTCTCCCATCCACAGGAACTCTTATCCTGCGCGACATCGGTATCGCTCTGGCTCCTGTTTTACGGCTTTCAACGATTCTGTCGCCAAAATCCTCCGGTGTCCAGCCTGACGCCGTATCCTCATCCGGCTCACACGGCTCCTGCCTGTCAACATTCACATACACCCACATAGTGTCCCCGACCGCAAGACAATTGCCCGCACTGTCATACATTGCAATGCTTTTATGCGCAAGTGAGGCGCGCATGTCATATATGCAGGTTCTAAGCGTAATCTCCTCACCTGCCCGCGGCATTTTAAAGGCTTCTATCTGCCATGACAACAGATACCATGTACAGCGCGTTCTTCTTGTATACTCAAGCCCGAAGCCTCTCTCAAGCGCATGTGCGTATCCTACATCCTGAAAAAGCCTCAAAAGACCGTTCATTGACATCACGCCATTTCTGTCCGTCTCACTGAACCTGACCTTGCATGACATCTCATACATCAGACATTGCCCCTTTCATTCTCCCAGAACTTTTTAAGAAGAAGCTTGAATCTGCGCTCATTAAATGGTGCCTCGCGCAGCTTGAGAATCGTCTCCTCTGTCAATGTCCCGGTTGTGGCAAGTTCTTTTCCGGCGTCCACATATTTCTCAAGATATACTTCCATTCTATCATATAGCTCAGGTACGGAGAGCGTCTTTCCCTGCGGACACAGAAGTGCATAATAATTACCCGGACCGCAGATACAATCATACTCCTTGAGAAGAGGGTCATATATAAGGTCTGTTTGTGCATATCCGCATGTGGATACTATTATGAACTTCTTACCGCTCATATCACCGCGTATACCGTGAAACGGCTGTCCCACAACCGGTGCCTGCCCCTCGTATGTGCACATCATTGATAACATTCTGTCCGTGAATACCTTCATTATTCCCGGCATGCCGAAAAAATACAGCGGATAGCTCTCTATGATGACATCCGCCGCAAGAATCTTCTCCTTGAGCATAGGAATGTCATCATTTTTGATAACACACTCTCCCTCTGTACGTCCCCAGCAGCTTAAGCAGCCAAGACAAGGCGTAATCTTACAGTCGCTTATGTTTATCTCCTCAACCTCACAATCAGCCCCCGCCTTAAGCCCATCCACGAACTTATGAGCCACCCTTATTGTGCAGCTTTTTTCCCTTCGCGGGCTGCCATTTAAAAGAAGTACTCTCATAAAACTTTCCTTTCTAGACGTTTAGATATTATACGATATCTTCGTATTTTCCAATCCGGCGGTATCTTCCGTAGCGCTCAAGCACAAGCTGCTGCTCCGGGACATTCATAAGCTCCGAAAGCTTCTCCTTGAGTGACAGCTTAAGCTCGTCCATAAAAGGTTCCAATGCACATTCCGGTTCACCGAAATTCTCAGGCTCAGGAATAACCTTTTCAATGATTTCAAGCTTCAAAAGGTCATCCGCAAACATCTTGAGGTGGTCTGCCGCCTCAGCAACTCTCGAAGAATCCTTAAAGAGAATGCTTGCGCATGCCTCCGGTGAAACAACGCTGTAGTAAGCATTCTCAAGCATCCACACCTCGTCCGCTATCGCAAGCGCAAGGGCTCCACCGCTTCCGCCTTCACCAGCCATAATGGATATCACAGGGGTTTTTAGGGTCATAAGTTCATAGAGATTGTCGGCAATCGCCTGACCGGCACCTCTTTTTTCTGCTCCCTGACCGCAGCTTGCGCCTTGGGTGTCGACAAAGCATATAACAGGGCGGTGGAACTTCTCCGCCTCCTTCATAAGTCTCTGTGCTTTTCTGTAGCCCTCCGGAAGTACACAGCCAAAATTCCTGTACACCCTCTCATCGAGGCTGTGTCCCTTCTCTATGCCTATAACTGTCACAGGCATATCGTCAAGCCATGCAACTCCTCCGACAATGGCATGGTCATCAC
Organism: uncultured Eubacterium sp.; assembly: GCA_958446835.1. Taxonomy (GTDB): domain Bacteria; phylum Bacillota; class Clostridia; order Lachnospirales; family Lachnospiraceae; genus CAG-882. The sequence goes on along the minus strand of CAUCXT010000016.1, from coordinate 10,200 downwards.
CGAAGGTTCTGTCGCCATGCAGCTCCATAAATCCACTGAATATTGAACTGATATAGTCATTCGCTGTAGGCCGGCCTGCCTTTCTGGCACACCGTATCTTTTCGTATGCGTCCATCTTAATATTTCCTCTTTTCTGCGCCGGTCTGTGCGCCTTAATTATGTATCATTTCCATAAGCTTCTGAACAGCGCTACCGCTTTTTGTCGGCATGTGGACAAGCTCCCTGAGCTTAAGGTGCTGTTCATGCGACCTCGCATGGAGCATATCATCACCTGCTGCCGATTTATGAAGCTTAAGCATTGATGCTATGTAGCTTCTCTGGTCATTTCTTCTGACTATAGCATCAAGGAATCCGTTCTCAAGCTGGAACTCCGCACTCTGAAAGCCCTCCGGAAGCTTCTCGCCCGTAACCTGCTCAATGACACGCTTTCCCGCAAAGCCCACAAGTGCGCCCGGTTCTCCGATAATCACATCGCCAAGCATTGCAAAGCTCGCCGTCACTCCGCCGGTTGTAGGGTCTGTCACACATACCATGTAGAAAAGTCCCTCATCGCTGTGAAGCTTGACCGCGCCAGACACCTTTGCCATCTGCATGAGAGATAACATTCCCTCCTGCATTCTGGCTCCGCCGGAAGCCGCATACCCTATAACCGGAAGCCTGTGCTCAATGGCATATTCAAACAGAGCCGCAATCTTGTCTCCGACAATCGTACCCATGGAACCCATCATAAACTTCGGCTCCATAACATATATGCAGCACTCATTCCCTTCAACAGTCGCAGTTCCGCAGATAACACCCTCATTCTCATGGCTTGTATTTCTCGCCTTGCTGCTCTTCTCCTCATAATCAGGAAATCCAATCGGATTTCCTGTAGTTGCCTCATTCCACAGCTCCTTAAAGCTTCCGTCATCAGTAAGAAGCTCTATACGCGCCCGCGCCGGTATCTTGTTATATTTACCGCACTTCGGGCATACAAAATAATTCTTTGCAAGTGCCCCCTGTGTAATCGGTTCCTTACACTTCTCACACGCTATCTCCTTTGTGGAAGCAAGATATTCTTCTATAACCAAACTGGTATCTCCTTTCAACTTTAATCACCCACCGCACTTTATGCGGCTCTATTTCCCGGATATAAGAACATGTGACACCTGTATATATGGCACTACCATGATTCCATCACAGAGCGTTTCTTTAGAAAGCGCCGTTGCATTCTGCATCATATCCGCAAGGTTAAAATTGACCATTGTCTCTGTGACCGTGCCTCTGCTCCATGCACTCATGCCGGTTAGTTATTTATATTCTTTACTGTCTCCTCAAGTGTCGCCATATCGCACACATTGAACACCTTGACATCTGTGAGAGTTCTCTTCACCAGTCCGGAAAGGGTTGTTCCCGCTCCTACCTCAATAAATATGTCGACACCGTTAGCCGCCATATCGCGTATTGTCTTTTCCCAGCGCACACTGTTTGATGCCTGCTTTGATACTGTCTCAATAATCTGCTCCTTCTGTGAAGGGTACACCTCTCCTGTGAGGTTTGAGTACAGTGTAAGCTCAGGCGCATTGACCTGCATCGTCTCAAGCTTAGCTGCAAGTGCCTGTGTTGTCTCAGCCATAAAAGGTGTGTGGAAGGCTCCGCTCACTGCAAGCTTCACCGCTCTGCCGCCTGCCGCCTTGATGGCATCCACAAATGCGTCAAGCTCCTCAACAGCACCCGCGCATGAGAGCTGTCCCGGACAGTTATAGTTGACAGGATATACATTCTTAAAGCCTGCACATACCTCCTCAACCTTCGCATTGTCAAGCTTGAGCGCCGCAACCATTGAGCCTGGGTGCTTAGCCGCACACTCTGACATCTTCTGTCCTCTTAATGTCACAAGCCTGAAAGCGTCATCATCCGATAACACACCTGCAAATGCAAGCGCCGGAATCTCTCCAAGTGAAAAGCCTGCTGCCACATCAGCCTTAACGCCCGCTGCCTCCAATGCTCTCGCACATGCTAAATCAGTGAGGAAAAGACATGGCTGTGTGTTCTCTGTCTGTGTGAGCGCCTCGCCCGGTCCTTCAAAACACATTGCCTCACTGCCCGGTCTTATCGCCTCTCCCTTATCAAATACTGCCTTTGCGGCAGCGTTGTTGTCATATAAATCCTTGCCCATACCTACGGACTGGGCGCCCTGTCCTGCGAACAAAAATGCGATTTTACCCATATTGCATCCTCCAACCCTGTATTATTTATATACATTTTCTTTAGGCACTGCTGTAAATACCATTGAACCTTTGGCTCTGATTTCTCCGTCGACCATGACCTTGGCGTCAAAGTATGCCAGCGTTCCGCCGCTCTTAGTCTTAGTTACCGTGATATCAAGCACATCGCCCGGAATTACAGGCTTCACGAACTTGAAGTTGTCCACCTTTAAAAGCACATACAATAAATCGTCATTCACACCGTCATCCTCAATGACAAGTGAGCAGAGCTGTGCGCAGCTCTCTATTATAAGCACGCCCGGCATGATTGGGGCATCCGGGAAATGTCCCATAAAGTACGGCTCATTTATACATACATTCTTGGTTCCTCTCGCGGACTCACCCGGAGTGAGCTCAAGAACCTTCTCTATCATCTGGAACGGTGGTCTCTGGCGGAGACGCTTGTTGACTTCCATTATGTTCATCATAAGCTGAGTCCTCCATCTAACACGATTGCCTGTCCTGTTATATAGCTTGCGTCATCGCTGCATAAGAAGGACACAAGTCCTGCCACCTCATCGACATCTGCAAAGCGTCCAAGAGGGACTTCCTTTAAATATTCCTTCTTCTTGTCCTCAGGAAGCTGGTCTACCATCTCTGTCTGGACAAATCCAGGACATACTGCGTTTACACGGATTTTCTTTCTTGCAAGCTCCTTAGCCATGGTCTGTGTCATGGAATTTACCGCACCCTTTGTCGCGCTGTACACAGACTGTCCTGCAAGAGCCATCTTGGAGCTTACGGATGACATGTTGACAATCACTCCGGATTTCTGGCTGAACATCTTGAGCGCCGCCTGCTGTGCGCAGTAGAAATATCCCTTTATGTTGAGGTCAAGACACTTGTCAAGATTCTCCTGTGTGAGCATTAAAAGATACTCGTCCCTCACGATTCCGGCATTGTTTACCAGAACATCTACACGTCCGTAGGTGTCCGAAACGAACTTGAACATATCCTTCACCTGATTAAGGTCTGAAACATCCGCCTTGTATGCCACTGCATCGCCGCCTGCCGCCTTTATCTCCTCGACAGTCTTTGCTGCCTCCGCATCGGAATGGCTGTAGTTTACAACCACAGTCATTCCATCCTTTGCAAGACGGAGAGCGCATGCACGTCCGATTCCCTTAGAAGCTCCTGTTACAACCGCTATCTTTCCCATCTATCGCACCTCTTTTATCTATTATTTTCTTATAATCACTGCACAGTATGAACCGCCAAGACCGTAGGATGTAACAAGTACATTCTTGAGTGCCTTGGTGTCAACTGTTGTCTTAGTCATCTTGTCACCATCAAGCTTGTAGGCTCTTCCGGCAACCTCATACTTATCGGAGAGGATAAGTGCTGCGTGGGCTGCTGAAAGTGAAGCGGAAGCTGCACGTCCCTCACCTGTTGTATCCTTAACTGTAAATACAGGAAGCTCACCAAGCTTATCACCGAAAAGCTTCTTGTATGCGTCAAGCTCAAGGCTGTCTGTAGCAGCATCACCATTTCCGAAGCCGACAATCGCATCTATCTCATCAAGCTTCATTCCCGCGTCCTCTGCTGCAAGCTTCACTGCCTCGACAAGTGCTGCCTCGGAGCCGTCAAGCTTACCGAATGCGACTGCCTCATGTGACATACCATAGCCTGCAACCTCTGCGTAAGGCTTAACGTCTCTCTCCTTGACGCTGCTCTCAGTCTCAAGAACAAGTGTTGTACTTCCATCGCCAAGAACATAGCCTGTCATGCCTGAGTATGCGCCGTCAACCTCTGCTGCAACCTTGCCAAGCTTACCGTAAAGCTCTGTCATTGTATCGCAGTTCTCATCTGTTCCTGTCGCAAGCATAACCTTGTTCTTACCCTGTCTTAATACCTCAACGCCGTAGGCAATGCTTGAAAGACCGGACTGTGCACCGTTGGTAACAGTCACATTGTAGCCCTTTATGCCTGAGCAGATTGAAAGGTATCCGCCTGCCGCATTGTAAACCGTGTTAGGGAACTTGAATGCGCTTCCGGCAATATTTCCTCCCTCAATCAGATCCTTCTGGAAATGACATATAGTTGCAAGAGGACCTGCTGCTGTTCCGACTGCAATACCGATATCCTTCGCATTGTCATCATTTATTGTAAGTCCTGCGTTCTGTATAGCGTTCATGCCCGATACAGCCTGTAACTGGCTGAACTTGTCAAGCTTTCTGTAGAATGCCATCTTAAGTCCACATGCCGCATAATCAGCGCTTCCTACAGCGGAGGCAACAGAGGTGCTCTCCGGCTTTACATCCGCGTTGAACTTCTCAACGTAATTCTCAACTCCGTTTCCGCAAGGAGCTACCACGCCAAGTCCTGTTATGTATACCTTCTCCTTCTTTGGAAGCTCTACATTTCCGGCATTTTTGCTGAAAATAATACTTGCATTGTTTCCACCGAATGCGAAAGAGTTGCTCATAACTTTGTCAAGCTTCTTCTCCTTCGGCTCATTTGGTCTGAAATCAATCTTTCCAGCCTTCTCCTTAAGATTCTCAATATCCTCATCTGAGTATCCCACTGTAGGTGGAACCATGTTCTCTGTGAGAGCCTTTATGGAGAATACAGCCTCGATTGAACCTGCGGCACCAAGGCAGTGACCAACCATGGCCTTGGTTGAGCTTACACTAAGATTGTCGTTCTTTTCATCAAAAATTGTATGGAGTGAAAGGAACTCAGCCATATCATTCTTGGCAGTTCCTGTTCCATGTGCGTTTATGTAGCCAATCTCGCTCTCATCAACACCTGAAGCCTTCATACCCCAGCGGATAGCGTTCATCTGTCCCTCGCCGTCCTCTCTAGGTGCTGTGATATGGTGCGCATCTGAGCTTACACCTGAGCCAAGTACCTCACAGTAAATCTTCGCTCCTCTTGCCACAGCGTGCTCATAGGACTCAACGATGAGTACACCTGAACCCTCACCAAGTGTGATACCATCACAGTGGTTGAACGGCGAGCATCCGTTCTCAGCAAGTGCGTGAAGTGATAAGAAACCTGCATAAGGAACGGAAGCAAATGCATCTGCACCGCCTGCTATAGCTACATCGCACTTTCCTGCCCTGATTAAATCACAGGCGTATGCAATGCTTATTGTACCTGCTGCACATGCATTTGCAATATTCGTGACAATTCCGTCTGCTCCGTATACATAGGCAACCTCATTTGCTATGGCTGATATAGGCATCTTAGTCACATCCTCCGCCTTCTCACCATTTCTGTAGTATGACTCAACGCTGTTCACACCACCTACGCAGCTTCCCATAATTACGCTGACACGCTTCTTCTCATCATCTGTGATAGTGTACGCAGCGTCCGTAAGAGCCTCCTTAGCCGCCTTGACGCAGAGCTTGGAGACTCTGTCCATCTCATCTGCGTGAGGACACTCGTCCAATGTATTGTCATGCACCTCAGCCGCAAGTGTTGCATAGCAGCCCTCGGTATCAACTGTTTTCGTATTCTTAATTCCGGATACTCCCTTAAGAGCATTGTTCCATGTCTCATCGACACTGTTTCCGATTGCACAGACCATTCCAAGACCTGTGATAACACAACGATTTCTGTTCTCTGTCATATCCATACCTCCATTATCAAAAGAATCCTTCCCGGAGGACCCTTTATGTGACATTAACACATATAATAAAAATTTCCTGCTAGACAAAAACTGTCCATCAGGCAGTCACATAACCGCCTGACAGACATTTCTTTACTTCTTACTTATGCTCTGCTACATACTTTGCAAGGCTTGCTACGTTGTAGAATGGCTCCTTGCCAACGCCTGTCATTGATACGCCGAACTCCTTGTCGATAGCTGCTATCATCTCAAGTGAGTCGATTGAGTCAAGACCGATTCCGTCTCCGAAAAGAGGTACATCATCTGTTAAAACCTCTGCCTCAATACCAAGGCTGTCAATAAGAAGCTCCTTAATTTTCTCTCTGATTTCCTGCTCGTTCATGGTTATTCTCCTTTTCTTCTATATAAAAATATTATTTTAATGCCAGCCCCGGAAGTTTTCCGAAACGGCAATGCATGCAAGACTTTTATTAAAAAGTATTGCAAAAACTGTGGCAAATATTATGCCTGTGCCTCACCCGTATTATCAGGTATATAAAGCATATCTTCAAGCTGCCTCTGACAGCTTGCCGCACCTTCGCGAAGTATCACCGAAGGTCTTCCTTTTGCGTGTACATCAAAAGTATTTACTGAACCCACCACAACTCTCTGGCGGTGAAACTTCCTATATCCGCCGGATATTGCAAGTGGAATTACAGGCGCATCCGTGAGTCGTGCAAGCATGAGAAAGCCCGGCTGGAACTCAGACAGCTTTCCGTCCTTGGAGAGCTTACCCTCCGGAAAAATCAGCACCGACTCGCCTCTTTTTATTGCCTCCACTGCTCTGTCCATCCATGAGTTATCCATCTCTTTGAGATTGATTGGAATGTACCTTAGATGTGTAAAAAACGTGTGGAGCATTTTCTTGTCATACCACTTTGTCGTGACGAGCACATTTATCTTGCTCCTCCAGAATACCTGTGGAATAAATGAACCGTCATTGTGACTTGTGTGGTTTGCTATGAGGATACAAGGCTCTTTAAGCTTCTGCTTAACCGCCTTATCCTCGTATGTAATCTTCGGCAGATAGAGCACATGTGTTATCCCTGTCCATATAAAGAACGCCGCATGTATTATCGCTCCAAGACATCTGTCGCCAACCTTTGCTAAAAAATTTTTCATGATTTGATAAATTCCTGTAGCTTGTCCATATTCTTTTCCATAAGCTCATAGCCATGCTTATAGAAATCATTGATTTTTTCAACATCATTTTCAAAATGACCTATGCTGCCAATCTCCGGACGGATTATAATTGCCTTTCCATCCTGCTCTAACTCCTCAAGACGGCGCATCTGCTTGTCATAATTGTAGCGGCGCTCCACCATAACCTCAGCCACCTTCGGATATGTGGAATGATAGCATACATTAAGAAGAAGCTTCATCTTTGAATAATCGGTAGGAGCCTCCCCCGCCTTTCTTGTCTGGACAACAACCACCTTGTCACAGCCTCGCTCAAACGCACGCGCATAAGGAATCGAATCCACAATGCTCCCGTCAAGATATGCCTTGCCACCAATCTTAACCGGCGCACACATAAGCGGTACGGAACATGAAGCCTTACATATCTGTAAAATACTCTCCGCAGTTCCATCATCTGTCAGGTACTCTGCCTTGCCCGTCTCACAGTTCACCGCAACAAATTCTCTCTCTACCTTCGAAGCAAAAAAGCTGTCAAAGTTGAGCGGCTCCTTATCGTAGGCAAGCATCTGGTCAAGGTCAAGAACCTTCCCATTATTCCTGAGTGTCCCAAGCCCATAGTATGCGTCCGCATTCTCATGTGTTATGACCTTCTTAGTCCTGCCCTCCTGTCCTGCAATGAAATTAACCGCATTGCCGGAACCGGCAGACACTCCTATAACATAAGGAAATGAAATATGATGCTCCAATAATGAGTCAAGGACACCGGCGGTAAATATTCCTCTGAATGAGCCGCCCTCTAAAACAAGTCCTATCTTACTCACATCGTCACCTCCATAGCATTACTTAATTCGTACTTTAACGGACATCTGTTGCTTTTTCCAAAAATACGAGTATAATTATACTAAAATCACCTCAAATGGTCAATGGACACAATCCTACACATTTGTTACTTAAGTGTGGAAGTAGGCAGCTATGCCCGGCACTGGTACCGGGTACAGGCATATATGTATTAAGTAAGTAGATGTGCAGTTATCTAAATATATGTAATCAATGAAGGGAGCTGTCATGAACGAACAGGATGTAAGAGTTATCAAATCAAAAAAGGCTATCCGCGATGCACTTTTTAGCATACTTGCGACGAAGCCTATAAACAAAATAACAATAAAGGAAATTTCCGAAACCGCAGGTATCAACAGAAAGACCTTCTACACTCATTACGACAGTATAGAGGACATCATAACAGAGATGGAAAATGAACTTGTTGTGAGCATAGATTCCTATTTAAAAAACTGCATTATCGCAGAATACGGACTCAATCCTTACTATTTTATACAGTTCATAAACGAAATCTATTCAAGCAACCCTGAATTCTGCGAAAGTCTTGTGTCTGTGCACAACTATCACTTTCTTGCAGAAAAGATTAAGAAGGTATTCAAAAAGCAGCTCATAGACGGCATGAATATTCCGGACAAGGATAAGCAAATCCTGGATTTTAAAATTGAATTCTACCTTAGCGGCGTAAGTTCAGTGTACATAGAATGGATTAAGCAAGAGAAGCCATGTCCGTTCGAGGAATTGTCTGTAATTATCAATAATCTGGTGATGGAACAGTTGACAGTATAAAAAAACAACCGCAACGGAATCAAGGTATTGAATCTGCTGCGGTTGTATGGCATGGCTATTATTTCGTTAATATCAGTATACTAAGGATAAGCTTATAATAAACTAACTAGGTCAAGCTTTCACTTCCTGTATCAATCTCTCTGCCTTGTTATAATCATCCACCGATATTCCAAGCGCATCACACGCTTCCTCCAATGTCACCTTCCTTCGCGACATAAAATTGCTCACCAGCTTACATAGATTTTCGGCTGTTCCACGTTCTATTCCTTGCTGTATGCCCTGTTTTATTCCCTGCTCAACTCCACTGTCATACCCCGCCTGCCGCTCTGCCGCGCGAAGCTTCCGCTCTTCCTCTTCCTGATTATACTCAAATATACTCATCATCACTACCTCCGCACGGTTCTTTCTTAGGAAATCCGCCAGCACATCATTTCTTATGCACTCATCAACCGCCCTGTTGACAGCCTCATCAAGTGAACCCAGCTCTGTTTTATACCTTCTCACCAGCGCTACATACTGCGCATATTCCCTTAGCGTGCGGCTATGCTTCATAAGCTCAGCATTTCTGCCGTAGTTAATATTAAGCACCGTAACCCTCAGCTCAAGCGCCGGATTATCAACCTTCGGCTCAAATGCCTCCGAAAGCCTGTATTCGCTCTTATCCGCAAACTCATCCTGTCCATTATAGAACACTATAAAATTCGGCGCAGGCACCTTCTGTATTGCCGATGAATACAGCGACTGCGTCTCCACCATCTTGCTGTACTCGGATGTGATATAAAGCAAATCTCGTAGCGGCATATTAGGATTGACCGTCGACTGGTGCTCATACAGATATATTCCTGTATTAAGCAGAAATGCAATGTCATTCTTCATTCCCATATACACCGCATTCTCTAATGTCACTATCTGCAAATCATCTGCGTTATCGTAATTCTTCCCCGACACCGCATTGTACAGCTCAAGCAGATTTCTCTTGTCGGAAAACAACATTCTGAATATCGTGTCCTTGTATCTGCGGTTGGCATACAATACATTCTCTTCAACTGCTGCATTTTCACTCTTAATTTCATTAGTATCCTTCATTAAATACCTCCTGTAATTGTGGTGCAGGAGACATTGATACACATAACCGATTGCGCTTGATATATAAGCATTACACTTGGCTTAATGTATAAGCATTGCGCCTGTTCTTACTATACAAGCATTTCACATCGCTTATGTTATCTATTCATATAACATCGGCTGGCGATATCAGTTGTCCCCTGCTAAGTTAATTGGATTTCAAGCATAGACCTCTGAATATTCACCGTAAAACCGGTTATATGAAATATAGAACCTTATGAGGTGTAAAACCTCATAAAATATAGAATTTCAAGAAATATGCTCTGGATTTAGATTAGCATAATAAACCATGCATGTCAATATCCTCTTTGATACAATTTCGTGTAATATTTATATGCCTTTAGTTTAAACATAACCGCATTATACACCTTATATTAATCGAGTAGGAGGGAAAATTAAATAAATTTTCCCGACCTCTCACACCACCGTGCGTACCGTTCGGTACACGGCGGT
>CAUCXT010000015.1 GCA_958446835.1 uncultured Eubacterium sp. | reverse complement strand
CCATAGAATTTAAGTTGCCGATTATAGAAAAAGAGTTTACACTAAGTTTGGACAACGATGCGCAAAACGAGACGGTAGTCTTGCTTTCCAAGGGCGCTAAAGGTCTGGTGGACCTTTGCTCAGCGCGGACCGAAGTGGAACGGAGAATGGTCAACAGCAGAAAAGTGAAGGTGGACTTCTCTCTGGAGGATATGGATTTATCTGAATTCAAGGGGCGCTAAAGGTCCGGGGGACCTTTGTCTAGCGCGGACCGAAGCGGAGCGGAGACAAGCGACATATGAGCAGATAAAGGCATATGTACTGGAGCAGACAGGACTTAAGGTTTCATCATTGTATATCGCACAGATTAAGAAGAAGTGTGGACTGGATGTCGGTGAGAACTTTAATTTGCCTAAATCAGAGAATGCAAGACAGCCACAGTGTACACCGGAGAAGGAAGATGCAATTATGTTGGCGTTTAGACATTTTGGCATCTTATAGATTGTGGATAAGCAGCATCATGTGTTAAAAATATAGTGAAATATGGGAAAAAGGACATTCCAGAACTGTAGAGTTTACAGGTCAGGGGATGTCCTTTTTGCTGATATGGAAGTGCTCAAAGGACAAGGTAATGATACTGAAGTATTAAGACTGATATGAATCATATCTATCTTATCCAATGCGGTGATGAGAATTGATATGACGATAAATTGATGCTGTACAAATTGATATTGTTCAGAGTGAGGATTATAAGTTTAGCCTGTAAACGGTATCAGCGATATTTCGATTGTATAAAAGCTTATTGTAAAAAATGACATAACATGACACAATCGGATTGACTAAAGTAACATAGATATTTATAATATAGACAAAACGAAAATGACATGAACGGAGGACAGGATAATGGAGAAAACTGTAACACTTGAAGAGGCATTAAAAAGAATTGAGGAGTTGGAAAAAGAGAATGCAGAACTTCGGGAGGAATTGGAGTATTACAGAAATCGTAAATTAAGTGGACGGCAGAAACATAACGCCAAGTGGATGGCAATTTATAATGATTTTGTTGTTGGGTATGAGAGCGGTATGACAATGGTGGAAATTGCAAAGCGAAACAATGTCAGTGAGAGGACGATTTATAGGTATAAAGCGTATTATGATAAACTGAGGGAAAAAGAGGAATAGACCATATTGCTGATGTCAGCAATATGTTATATGAGAGTTGCGGACGATTTTTTTGACCGCAAAATGGATGGAGGAGTTCTATGGCAGAAGATAGAAAGAAGAAATTGCTGTGATTGATATTACAGAAGAATATTTGAAAGAAAGAATTTATGAAATTCGAGGACAAAGAGTAATCTTAGATGCCGATCTTTCTGAAATATATGGTTATACTACAAAAGCATTTAATCAACAAGTAAAAAATAATATTGAGAAATTTGATGAAGATTTTATGTTTGAACTTACGGATGACGAGGTAGAAAATTTGCGGTCAAATTTTTTGACCGCAAATCTTAACAGTAAGAGCAGATATAATCCTCATGTATTTACAGAGCAAGGATTATATATGCTGATGACTGTCTTGAAAGGACCGTTGGCTGTTAAGCAGAGCAAGGCATTAATAAGAACCTTTAAGAAAATGAAAGATTACATATTAGAAAATCGTGATTTAATAGGTCAGAGGGAAATACTTCAGTTAAGCATGGAGACTGCTAACAACAGAATAGAAATTAACAAAATCAACTCAGATATGATATCTCTTGAAAAGCAGATTTCAGATGTTGCAGAAGGCTTGAAGGATGTTGTGACAAAATCTGAGTTGGCTGATATGATGAACAGCTTTGTTTCAGATGATGATGAAAAGTGGCTTATGTTTAATGCAAAATTTAGTAGTGCAGATGAGGTATATGAGTCCATTTATAAGCAGGCAAAGTCGTCAATATATGTCGTTGACAATTATATTGGATTAAGAACGCTGGTACATCTTAAAAATTCTCCTACAGGAGTAAATATTACTTTATTCAGTGATAATGTTGGGAATAATAAACTTCACAATATAGAATTTACAGATTTTTGCAAAGAATATCCATCCATAAAAATATCAATGAAAAAGACAGGTGGTATATTCCATGATCGATTTATAGTGTTGGATTATGGAACTGCTGATGAAAGGGTTTTCTTATGTGGGGCTTCATCAAAGGATGCAGGCGCTAGAATAACCAGTATTGTTGAAGATTATGGAATATCTAAATATGCCCCGGTTATTGCCACACTGTTAAAAAATCCGACTTTGATTTTACCACAATAGAGGGGAGGGAATGCATTGAAAAAGAAAACAAAATGCTACATATATACTCGTGTTTCAACAGCAATTTAGGTTGACGGTTACAGCTTGATGCACAGAAGGACAAGCTTAGGAAATACGCAGAGTATCAGGAAATGTCTATCGTAGGGGAAGATTCTGATGAGGGTAAATCAGGAAAAAGTTTATCAGGGTATTAGTGGCACTAGCGAGAATAGACCGGAATTTTTACGCAACCCTTTATTGCCCCTTTACTTGACATGCCCAAAAGTATATTATATATATAAAACAAACTGGTAAGTGTAGACTTATATGCTTATCGATTGACTGCTATCGTAAATTTGCTTACAGACTTTTTATTTATTGACTCGGAACGATAGGAATTGTAAGCTTTTGTGGTAACTAAGAATGCTCAGAGGTCGAAAAGAATACGATTATCAGAAGAAATAAAGAGAACAGGGGTGAGAATATGAATATATTTGATGAAGTGAACGAGAATTTATTTCGCCCATTAACAGGAATAAATAAAAGAAAATATGTTGATATTCTTACTCTTATCTGGGACAGGTGTAGGCGCATGCCTATGTATGCTGTAGAGAAAAGTACCATTTTTGATATGGTGGAGGACTACTTCTATGGTCTTGATGAACAGGTGGAACTCGATATAGAAGAACAAGAAGAAACGGATGGGAATATTGCAGATGCGCGTGCAATAGCAGGTGGATTTGTTAGGAGACTGAGAGATACAGGTTGGCTCAACGAAAAGGAAGGTGAGTACCAGGAGGAAGCCCAGTGGGCTATTAACTATAAAGTAGTTCCGGTGCTTAAATCATTTCAGGAAATTATCAGTCCGACAATTATCACATATAAAGGTAAGTTGTTTAAGATTTACTCTATGTTTGAGCATATTTCAGAGCAGGGAAGTCCTTATGAGGGGGTATTAAAAGAAGCCTCAGAAGATTTTGATAATCTTAATCAGGCGCTTAGGACACTGGCTGCGTCTATCGAGGATCATATCAATAATCTGACACAAGGCAAAAATCCGGAAGAAGTATTGGAGTTCTTTGAAAAGTATGAAGAAAAGATTGTAGTAGGTTCATACCATAGGTTTAAGACAAACGATAATCTTTTCTATTACAGAACCAGTCTGTACGAGAGTCTGGATAAATGTGAGGGCGTTTTAATGGACGCACTTGTAACCGATTATATGGATGTCGAGAGGACAACCAAAGCAGAGGCAACTGTAAAAATAAAAGAATTGATTGCTAAGGTTCGAATGGATATTGAAGAGATGGAGGCTGTCATGAGGACCATTGACGATAGGCATATTATATATAGAACCAGGGCAGTGCAGAGAGCACAGTTTTTATTATTGTCTGATGGAAGTGTTAAGAGCAAAATTAATAATATTCTCCAGTATTATGCTAATCAGATAAATACAAAAGAGGATTTGTACGAAGATGATGACACTGTTTGTAAAGAGGCATTTCAGATATTCGGGCAGAATTATATTGATAGCTCATCGCTTGCAACACCGGTGAAAAAGAGACGCTCATCACCGATTGAACCAATGGCTGCTATAGAAGAACTGGATTTGGAACTGGTTGAAGAAAAGAATCGTAAAATGATGGAATATATAAGAAATGCGCTCACATCAGAAAATGTGAACTCATTTGCGAAAGATATTTTACGTGGTAAGACAGCTGTTTCTATTAGCAGCGTATTTGAAAATAGTCCGGATGCGTTAGCGAAAGTTATTGGTTTGTATACATATTCTCAGACACCGGAGCGTGAATATGACATCAGATTAAGGGACACCTTTGTAGAATGTAACGGAGTTCGATTTAAAGAATTTATTGTTGAGGAAAGGAAGGGTAAAGATGGCTATTGATGTCAAAGAAGAGATTGCTAATTATTTGCTAAATAACTGCTTCCTTATCGGAAACGAGGATTCAACCAGAGAGAAATATTATTACGTTATTAATCATGAGGAAAGCTTCAGACAATTACTTCAGCCGATTGGGTATACATTGGTTATTCATAGAAACCTGCGTGTGGTACAGCTTATAAATAATCACGGAACCGGCAGACTGGCACTGAAAAAATATGAAAGTATTATGCTTCTTATATTCAGACTTTTGTATGTAGAGAAGAGGGAGAGCCTGTCTACAAGTGAGGATAAAGTCATTGTGACTGTTGAAGAAATAAAAAACGAATATGAAAAACTAAATCTTCCAAGAAAATTTGACAAAGTTTTGATGGAGGATTCTCTTAGAAACATCAAAAGATACAATCTGGTGCAACCATTAGATAAATTACTTGATATGGACGCAAAAATACAAATATATGCGTCAGTAATGCTTGCTATGCCGGATACAACTATTTCTACGGCGTATGAGCAGACAAGTAAGTTGCTGGCGCAGTATGTAAATTCAGATGAGGAGGATGAGAGCGATGATTAGAATGACCAGACTTCATCTGATAAATTGGCACAACTTTCAGGACGATATTATTGATTTTAAGAATATAACATATCTGCTTGGGGTAAATGCTGTAGGAAAGACAACCATTATGGATGCAATAAGATATTGTCTCACCACCAATAAGGATTTTAATACTGCAGGCAATAAAAAGAGTGGCAGAACTTTACTCGGCTCCATACATCAGAAGCAGAGAGCAGAGGATAGTTATCTTCGTCCCGGACATACAGTTTCATACATAGGAATTGAGTTTTTGGATGAAAATATAAACAAGAATTTTGTTATTACAGTACGAGTGGAATCTGAAACACCAAAGCAGGATTTAAAAGGTGTATATCAGGACTGGTATATTACAAAACCGGGATATTCACTTGATGACATTCCGTTTTTCACACAGGTAAAAGACGGAAGAAAACCGACATCAAGAGATGCATTTAAACTTGAAAATAAAGGAATGGATAGAGCTTCGAATCAAGCTGATGCCAGAAGAAGAATCTGTCGAATACTCGGTATTGGAGAAGCAGATTCACCGATTGGCAAGAAGTTCAATGAAGTATTTCATATGGGCACCAGTCTTGAGGATATTAAGGATATCCGTGAATTTATCTATACATATATTCTGCCTGAACCGGAGGTGAACATTGACTTCCTTCAAAAGGACATGCGGGAGCTGGAACGCTTGCAGGAGATTTTACAGGAAGCGCAGGACAGAGAGGTGCTTCTTGCAGAGATTAATGAAAAAATAATAGAGGCAAAAGCACGTTTATCTAAAGTAAAGATAAATGAAATACTTGTCGCCTATGCAAATTACCAGGGTAATATTGAAGAACAGCAGGAAAAGAAGCGTCTTATATCGGAATGGAACGCAAGTATCACTATATTAGCAGAGAAACTAGCTGAATTATCGGAAAAAGAAAGAAAAGCTTCAGATTTATTATATAAGGCAAAAAGAGCTGCCGAGGATAATGCGGAAAATAAAGAGCTGGTTTCACTTGAACAAGAGAATAAAGAGAATGAAAAAGAATACGCGAGATTAAAAGGTGAGGCAGCTATATTTACAGATATTTCAGAAAAACTGTCGGCTCTTAAAAAGAAATTAAACTGTATTGGCTTTTCATGTGATTGGATTATAAGTGATGAAACACAAGAAAAAACTGTTGATGAGCGCATTACAGAGATAAAAGAGATTTCTAAAGCTTTAGGCGGACTGGAAGAAACAATAAAAAATCATGATGCAAAGATACGAACGGAAATAGCAAGTCTGTCAAGTCAGGTTAAATTGCTCGAGGCTAAAATTAAGAGTCTTGAAGCTGGAGTAATGTGCTACCCGGAAGAGGCTGCTTTTGTCAGGGATAGGATTAACGAAGAATTGGGAGCGCAGAGCAGGGGAACGGATGCAAAGATTTTATGTGAACTTCTTTATATGACAGATGATAGCTGGCAGGATGCTGTTGAAAGTTATCTTAATACGCAGAGATTTAATATTATTGTTGCACCGGAAAATTATCTCATTGCGAAAAAGGTTTTTATTTCTTTAGGAAATGAAGTAAAAGGCATCGGACTTATTGACACACGAAAAATAGGAGATATTCAGTACAATGAGGAAGGTGCAAGCTTTCTCGGTGATAAGGTCGAGTCTGAAAATATTTATGCGAAGCGTTATGCAAGATTTGTTATGCGGGATGTGGTGTGTTGTGATAGTGCAGATACTCTTGAACAATATGGAAAGAGTGTCACAAAAGACCGTTTACGCTTTCAGAATTTTTGTTTACAGAGAATGGGAAAGAAGGAGCATTTTATCGGTGTTGATGCTATAGAAAAGCAGTTAAGCAGTGCAAAAAAAGAACTTGTCAGCATTCAGAAACAATTAGGTGAATTAACTGCCGATAAGGAAGCTTTTGATGAGCTGTACAGCGACTATAATAAGTTTATCGCCGGTAATAATTTTGCATTATTGGAGAAATACGTTGATTCTAAGCGCAAGGCAAAGGAGATAGGGATAAGAATTGATGAGATAAATGCACAAATTAGTGAATTTAAAAAGAATCCGATTTTACTTGCTATGTATAATCGTGTGAATGAGTGTGAAAAAAATGTATCGGATATTCAAGGCGATATTACTGATATTAAGGCAAAAAAACAAAATTTGGAAGCAAGTGTAAAGGCTGCGGAACAAGCGATTATTGAACTTGAGGCTGCTGTCGGTCAAAAGAAAATGAAGTATGAGGATAGTGTAAGAGAATATCCGGAATATGTGGGGGATGTTGAGAAAAAGTATCAGTATGAGCGAAGGACAAAGAAGCCCTCAGTTATAGCGTATAATTTTGGTAACCGCGTGGCGCAGGACAGCAACACTTTCAATAATTATCTGAATCAGCAGTTGATACCATTGCAGCAAAAATATACAGCAACATATACTTGCGATTATCCGGAAGGTATTGAAGGTGCTAACCGATATCAACAGGAGTATTTATCGCTGCAGAACATTGAGCTGGAACGCCACAAAGAGGAATTGACACAGGCACAAGTGCGTTGCAAGGATAGATTCCGTAAGGAAGTGCTATTTAGAATGAAAGATGATATTCTTCGCGCCAGACAGCAGTTCAAGCAGATTAATCGTGTTATGGAAAATCTGGAATACGGTGAAGAAAGTTATCGATTTGGAATTGATAAGAGCAAGGACAAAGAACTGGGTATTTTTTATGACATAATTATGGATAAAGACAATCAGCAGATAGATCAGGATAACGAGATTATGGCATTTTTAGCAGAAGCCAATAAGTCAGAGGTCTTTGAAAGCCAGATTGAAGACTTTATGAGCAGAATCATGATGGATGTGGAGGAACATGCAAAAGAGAATTTGACAGGACAGCGTACCGGGGCTAAGAGTATGGGTATGTATGTTGATTATAGAACATATCTGGATTATGATATTATTGTTAAAAATTCTGTCACAGATATTGAGGTCCCGCTTTCAAAAGTAAGTGGTGAGGGTAGTGGCGGTGAGAATCAGGCACCATTCTATGTCGCTATATGTGCTTCGCTTTTGCAGATATATGAGCAGAACCCGGATGGATGCATGAGACTTATATTGCTTGATGAAGCTTTTAACAATATGACAAGTGATCGAATTGAGCCTATGATGAATATGTTTAAAAAATTGAATCTCCAGTTGGTGATCATTGCAACTGCGGAGAAGGCAACATCAATTCTGCCGTATTGTGATATCACATATTCTATTGTAAAGTCCGGTAATAGAAATGCCATTGGTGTATTCGAAAGAATATAGTGTTGTTATACGTTGGTGTGATTTTGAAAGGATTGAACTGAATGGACTACGGCAAAGACATATTGAATCGTTTAATAGATATTTATGAAAGAAGAGGTGCATTTGATAAGGATGCATCCTCTTTACGTGCCATTCAGTTTGAATTAAGGAAAGTTTACCCGGAGTACTTGGATCGTTACAATCATGATGCTTATAAACAAATTAACCTTGCAATAGAAAAACTTTGCATGGAAGGTTTTATTTTTGCAGAGAAAAGCAGTTCCGGTCAATATTCCAAAGTAAGATTAAATATCACCAGAGTTCCGGAATGTTATAGAAAATTAAAAAGAACAAGTATTCCGGAGCAATGTGAGAAAGTGAAAAAGAGCCTGGCTCAATATCAGAATTGTGAGTGTCCAATAATTCAGGTGATTATAAAGGATTGGTTAAAGTGTTTGTCCGAATATAAAAAGCTGCCTTATGATTTAAAGTATGACAGTAAAAGGGCAAGTGAGATTATATTCATATTGCAGGCGATATTGAAGCTGAACAGCGAAACCTATATCCGTAATTTTTCTACAGCATTATTTAAGGACTCAAAAAGATTTCAAAAAGAATTTCTCGGCACAGTTGAATCCATTTTATTTGATTACACGGATGAGGTAGTAGAAAAAGATAATATACTTGGATTTTATAATTTATATGAGAATCCTACATATGTAATGGTAAAGGGGAATGTTGTTATACAGTTTGATACATCAGTGATCGATGTATCAGAGTTGCCGGACGGTATTGCATTCTCAAATGCCTCTCTTGAAAAAGTCAGAACTGTTACGGTAAAGGCAGGTAAGGTCATAACCGTAGAAAATCTGACAACATATCATGATTCAGATGAAGATGATGCAGTTCATATCTACCTTGGAGGATATCACAACCATTCAAAGCAGGTATTGCTTGAGAAGATATATGCAGATAATAATTCTCGAACCTATCTGCATAAGGGGGATTTGGATGTTTACGGTTTTTTGATATTGGAGAATCTGAAGGAAAAAACAGGTATTCCGTTTGTGCCGTTTATGATGGACGTTGCGACAATCGCGAGATTTTATAAGGCTGGATTATACAAAGAGCTGACAGTTACAGATGTAAAAATGATTGAAGAAAAGAAGAATACGAAACTTGCTGCGTATTCAGAGGTACTTCAGTTTATGCTTGATAATAATTGTAAAGTGGAGCAGGAGTCTATCAAGGCGGTGGAGTTGATGGGGAGAGAATGTTGTAATAATAGATAACAGCAGAGAATCCCCGATATTGAAAGATTGTCAATGTGGACAGTGGCTGAATAAGGAAGAGCTTTGAAATAGAACCTGGATTGTGGAGGAGCAGATACAATGAATAAGAAAATGAATTACAAGGATATCGCGAAGGAGACGCTGATTTTGACCGTGGCGGTGGCAATCATTGCGGCGGCGGTGTACTTCTTTCTTGTGCCAAGCCACACGTCTGTAAGCAGCATTTCAGGTCTTGGAATCGTGCTGTCTAATTTTGTGCCGCTTCCGTTGTCGGCAATCACTATGATTCTGAATGTGGCGCTTTTGATAATCGGGTTCATCACCTGCGGAAGAGAATTTGGTGTAAAGACAGTCTATACGAGCGTTATGCTGCCTCTGTTTCTGGGACTTTTTGAGATAGTGTTCCCGGATTTTGGCTCTATGACAGATAGTCAGGAGCTTGATGTACTCTGCTATATTCTTGTGGTGAGCATAGGACTGAGCATACTTTTTAACCGCAATGCCTCATCGGGCGGGCTTGATATTGTGGCAAAGATTATGAACAAGTACCTGCATATAGAGCTTGGAAGGGCAATGTCACTGTCGGGAATGTGCGTGGCGCTTTCGGCGGCGCTTGCCTACGATAAAAAGACGGTGGTCCTGAGTATACTTGGCACTTATTTTAACGGAATAATTCTTGACCATTTTATTTTTGATAATAATAAAAAACGCCGTGTCTGCATTATTACCCGGAAGGAGGAGGAGCTTCGCCGGTTTATCGTCGAGGATCTGCACAGTGGAGCCACGATATATGAGGCGACCGGCGCATACAATTTTGACAAGCATAATGAGATAATCACAATTGTGGATAAAAGCGAATATCAGAAGCTTATGAATTTTATAAATAAAGAGGACCCTAAGGCATTCATTACGGTGTACAATGTATCTGATATGAGATATCAGCCGAAGGTGTGGAATAAGGATGGACAGAAAAAGGGGGAATAAGCAGTGAAAAAATGGTATGACGAAGAATATAGGTTTACTATAGAGGTGACAGGTTTTTTGCGGGGCGACCATACAGAACATCTGTGTAGAAATGGTGAGGAGATAGGTGATAAATATACCTGCACATACGGATGTCCGGTGAATGAGCAAGGATATGGAATATGTTCTAAGATGATGCAGATTCTCTATGGTGATATGCAGGCTGTCAGAAGTGGCGGAGATTTAACACTTGTTGGCGGAACAGAGGCGAATGTGAAGGACTATGTATGTCCG
This sequence comes from uncultured Eubacterium sp., assembly GCA_958446835.1. Taxonomy (GTDB): domain Bacteria; phylum Bacillota; class Clostridia; order Lachnospirales; family Lachnospiraceae; genus CAG-882. The sequence goes on along the minus strand of CAUCXT010000015.1, from coordinate 55,312 downwards.
GATGGATGTGTATGTTTTCGTATGACAGCCGAAAAGACAGGCGCAGAGAATTTTTACAAGGGCAATTATTATCGTGAGTAGACAATATATATTGGATAGCTTATAATAAGATGTCATTATAAAAAGGACAAAGGGGTATCCACTATGAATATTCTGGTTATAGATGCTCAGGGAGGCGGAATAGGACGCCAACTTGTCACGGCAATCAGGGAGAAAATGCCGGAGGCTGATATTACGGCGGTCGGAACGAATACGGTAGCAACATCAGCAATGCTGAAGGCAGGCGCGGACAACGCGGCTACAGGCGAGAATGCGGTTGTGGTGAACACCAGGCGCGCCGATGTGATCGTCGGACCTATCGGTATTGTGATTGCGGACGCAATGTTTGGAGAGATAACGCCGCGCATGGCGAATGCGGTTGCACAGAGTACGGCGAAGAGAATACTCATTCCGATAAACCACTGCGATAATATTGTGGTTGGAGTTGCGGATTTGAATATCAGCAAATTGATACAGTCCGTTATTGATGAATTATGTAAATTATGCGACAGGTAGGAATTGCATAATATTGCATTTAGGATGTTTTTGCTGTATAATATAACAGTTAATCAGGCAGCAGGAAGCTGTCAATTGGGATGCAGAAGCGTCTTGTATTTTAAAATTGAGATTTATAACAAGCATTTTAATAATGCAGGGTAAGCTATTTTTTATCTAAAGACAATTGAAAATTGTGAGAAACAACTGCTATGAAAGCACACATATCCTCTGTAGAGGATTTGTGCGCTTTTTTTGAGATTATGATGTGGGTTTCAAAACATGCTTATTTAGTCCATGAGTGTATAACGTATTATATTTATGCATATCAGCTCCGTTGTCCGAAGCAAGATGTTCTAAGAACTCTGATAAAGGTTATTCTATACGTTCGCCACCGAAGCAAAGCATACATCCTTGTATGCATTGCTTCTAAAGCAGCCTCCGTGCTGCTTTTGGCTAGGTATATATAACATGTTTTGAAATTGGTACCAAATTATATATTGAACAAGGAGAAAAGTGTGTTATGAGAACATTATATATCGACTGTGGCATGGGTGCGGCTGGGGATATGTTGACGGCGGCGATGCTTGAACTGCTTCCGGATAAGGAAGAATTTCTAAATGAGCTTAATGAGATGGGGATTCCGGGTGTTGTATTTAAGGCGGAACCATCGGTGAAATGCGGTATAACAGGAACACATGTTACAGTGACTGTGGATGGAGCGGAGGAGGAGAGCCATGACCATCATCACGGTGATGAGCACAGCCACAATGATGAGCACACTCATAGCCATGATCACAGCCACCACCATGATCACAGCAGCCTGCATGATATTGAGCACATTGTAAGGGAGCATTTGACGCTTTCTAAGAAGGTGCAGGATGATGTGATGGCAGTATATGGACTGATTGCTGAGGCGGAGAGCTATGTGCATGGTGTTCCGGTGACGGAAATTCATTTCCACGAGGTCGGAACTATGGACGCAATTGCTGACATAACGGCGGTGTGCATGCTTATGGAGCGTCTGTCCGTGGATGAGGTGGTTGTATCGCCTGTGCATGTTGGAAGCGGACAGGTGAGGTGTGCGCATGGAATACTCCCGGTTCCGGCTCCTGCCACGGCATATATACTGAGGGATGTTCCGATTTACGGTGGCTCTGTTCGCGGGGAGCTATGCACACCTACAGGAGCAGCGTTACTCAAGCACTTTGCGGCACGCTTTGGAAATATGCCTGTGATGAAGGTGCAGGGTATCGGTTACGGAATGGGAAAAAAGGATTTCGATGCCGCCAACTGTGTGCGCGTGATGCTTGGCGAGACAGCGGACAAGGCTGATGAGATATGCGAGCTTGGGTGCAATGTGGACGATATGACAGGCGAAGCTATCGGTTTTGCGATGGACAGACTGTTTGAGGCTGGGGCGCTTGATGTGTACACTGTGCCGATAGGGATGAAGAAATCGCGTCCGGGGACGCTTATCAAGGTTATGTGCCGTGAATGTGATAAGGAGAAAATCATAGAAACTGTCTTTAAGTATACCACAACCATAGGCATACGCGAGAACATGATGAAGAGACATGTGCTTGACAGGCATATAGAGACTGTCGAGACGGAGTATGGTGATGTTCACTGCAAGCTTTCAACCGGATATGGCGTCACACGCAGAAAATATGAGTATGATGACATTGCGCGTATCGCGAAGGAGAACAATATTTCACTTGAACAGGCAAGGGCGATATTAGAAAAATAATATATATTTGCGGAGCGAAGTGTCTGAATGTATTACATTTTGTGGGCTGCAAAATAGAGAGCTTTTGTCTCACAATTATTTAGTGGTAATAGAGAAAACATCAAGAATGGAGGAAATATGAACAACATGAGATATATGAACAGCATGAGAAATAATAATAAGGAAAACTCGAAGAACCAGAAAGATTTTCCTAGTATTTTTAAGAGAAACATGAAGAAAATCCTGTCGGTGACGTTGGCTGTGCTTGTCATATCAGGAATTACGGCATGCCGGAATCAGTCAAGCGGTGACGGCAGTGTGAACGGAGGCAATAACGGCGATAACATGAGCGATACTGCCGGCAACGCAGGCAATAGTGACAAAAATAATGCGAATACAGCCAATACGGTCAAGGACAGTGTTGTAATCGCCATCGGCTCAGAGCCGGAGACGCTTGACCCGACTAAGGGCTGGGGACATGGCAACTCACCGATTATTCAGAGTACACTTGTAAAGTACAATGCGGATTTGAACTTTGAAAATGACCTTGCGACAGGCTATGAGCTGTCGGAGGATGGGCTTACATGGACTTTTACAATCCGCGATGATGCGTATTTTACGGATGGTGAGAAGGTGACTGCGGATGATGTAGCATTTACGCTTGAGACGGCAAAGGCGGCGAACGGCTCATTCGACCTTACATACATGGAAAGTGCTGTGGCACAGGATGACACAACGGTTGTTATCACATTATCTAAGCCGACTTCAATTTTTCTCAATACGCTTGCGTCAGTCGGCATAGTGCCTGAACATGCCTATAGCGATGACTATGGGACGAATCCTATAGGTTCGGGACCGTACAAGCTGGTTGAGTGGAGACCGCAGGAGCAGCTTATGTTCACGGCAAATGAGAACTATTATGGCGGTATACCAAAGATAAAGAATGTGACCGTGGTATTTATGTCTGAGGATGCAGCGCTTTCGGCGGTTCAGGCAGGGCAGGTAGATGTCGCGTACACCGTGGCAACGCTTGCGACCACGCAGGTTAAGGGCTATAATGTGGAGTCAATCACATCCGCCGACAACCGTGGTTTTACACTTCCGGTTCTTCCCGATGAGGGAAAAACAACTGAAACCGGCGCGCCGATAGGCAATAATGTCACCTGCAACCGCGAGATACGGCAGGCGATAGCCTATGCGATTGACCGTCAGCAGATTGCTGATACAGTACTAAATGGCTTTGGCAGACCTGCCTATTCTGAGAATGACGGCATGCCGTGGAACAATCCGGATGTGAAGCTTGAGACGGATGTCGAATATGCGAAGAAGCTCCTAGCGGACAATGGCTGGGTGGACACGGACGGTGACGGCATTGTGGAGAAGGACGGACTTAAGGCTGAGTTTAAGTGCGTCTATCCTTCGGGGGATTCAGTGCGTCAGGCTGTAGGCATGGCGGCGGCAGAACAACTGCTTGCAATTGGTATAAAGGTTGATATTGAGGGCATGAGCTGGGATGAGATTATGAAGGTCATGTTCTCAGAGGCGGTTCTTATGGGCTGGGGGTCATCAAGCCCGAATGAGACCTACTATCTGTACCGCTCAGAGGGAGCGCTGTTGGATGATTTTTACAATCCGGAAGGATACATGAGCGATGTGACGGACGAGTATCTCAATGCGGCTATGTCGGCGCTTACTGTGGAGGAAGCCAACGAAAATTGGAAGAAGGTCCAGTGGGACGGAACAACAGGAACGGCTATGCAGGGAGAATGTCCTTGGGTATGGATTGTGAATCTTGACCATGTTACCTATGTCCGCGAAGGACTTTCTATTGGAAATCAGCCGATTCACGGTCACGGACATGGGCTTCCGCTTATACAGAATCTAAATGAATGGTCATGGGAAAAATAATTTATACAGATGAATTATTGAGTTATGAGGTAGATTTATGAAGGATACCATTGTGCGGTTTATGCGTATTTTGGTTAAAAACGGTATAAAAATAATAACACTTATGCTTGCGGTGAGCATAGTTTCATTTACGCTGGTGAGCATATCGCCGATTGACCCGGTACAGCAGTATCTTTTAGGGCTTGGGACGGCTGTTTCGCCGGAGAAAAGAGCGGAGATTGAACAGTACTGGGGAGTGGACAAGCCGCCGGTAGAAAGATACATGACATGGCTCAAGGAGCTATTGCACGGCAATATGGGAGAGTCATCAATTTACCGCAGACCGGTTGCGCAGATAATCGCAGAGCGATTTGCCAATTCCTTTGCGCTTATGCTTTGCGCGTGGATACTGGCAGGGCTGATAGGATTTGCGCTTGGCTGTGTGATGGGGATGTACCATGACCGTATGCCGGATAAGATACTGAAAAAAATATGTTATGTGCTGAGCTCAGTTCCGACATTCTGGCTTGGGTTATTATTACTGCTCATTTTTTCGGTGTGGCTTGGCTGGTTTCCAATCGGCTTCTCGTCGCCAATCGGGGTCACGAGTGAGAATGTAACCATCTGGCAGAAGTTTCATCATCTGATTTTACCTGCATTTACGCTCAGCCTTATGTCCTTCTCAAACATAGCATTACATACCAGACAGAAATTGATTGATGTCTTAAACAGCGAATATGTACTGTTTGCCAAGGCGCGCGGGGAGGGAAAATGGACAATCCTTCGCAGACATGGTCTGCGCAACATAGTTCTTCCTGCATTGACATTGCAGTTCGCCTCCTTTGCTGAGTTGTTTGGCGGCTCTGTTCTGGCTGAGAATGTGTTCAGCTATCCGGGGCTTGGAAGTGCTGTCTCAGCGGCAGGACTTCAGGGGGATGTGCCGCTGCTTCTTGGAATTACCCTGTTTTCAGCACTGTTTGTGTGTGTCGGAAATATGATTGCCAATGTGCTTTATGGTGTCATTGACCCACGGATTCGGGAGGTGGCGAATGAGCAGAAAAAATACTGATAGAAGAATAATAGGTGGCAGACAGGCAAGGAAAAGCGAAAGCTTAAATAATAGAAAACATGTGGTCATTTTGACAATGACATTGACACTTATCTTAATCGTTGTCTATATGGAGGGTATTTTTATCCCGGAGGAAGCGGTAAAGGGCAGTTTTCTTAATGCAAAATGTCCGCCGGGCATAAAGCATATATTTGGAACAGATGCGCTTGGGCGCGATGTGTTTCTCCGCACCATAAAGGGATTGTCGGTAAGCCTGACCGTCGGCATAGCAGCCTCACTTATCAGTGCGGTTATAGCAGTGTTTGTCGGGATTGCGGCGGCTGCCGGGGCTAAGTGGGTCGACACAATAGTGAACTGGGTTATAGATTTGGTGATGAGTGTGCCGCACACAATTTTGATTATTCTTATCTCTTTTGCATTAGGACGTGGGCTTAAGGGGCTGCTTGTCGGGATTGCGGCGACACATTGGTGCAGCCTTGCGCGTCTTATACGCGCGGAGGTATTGCAGCTTCGTTCACAGCAGTACATAGAGGTATCACGCAGGCTTGGAAAATCAGGCGGCTGGATTTTGATAAATCATCTGCTTCCTCATCTTGTACCGCAGTTCTTCGTTGGTCTGGTGCTGATGCTGCCACATGCGATACTGCATGAGGCGTCCATATCGTTTCTGGGTTTTGGATTGCCGCCGGAGCAGTCTGCGATAGGAATTATACTTGCGGAGAGCATGCGCTACTTATCAACAGGAATGTGGTGGACCGCAGTGCTTCCGGGGATAACACTTGTGCTTATCGTGCTGCTTGTGGATAAATTGGGCGATAATCTGCGGATGATACTTGACCCATACAGTGCGCAGAAATAATCAGAGGGAAAGATGGAACAGAAAAAAGAAACATTGCTTGAAATACATAATTTGTCCGTGTCCTTTCGTATGTATGACCATGGGTTAGAGCAGACGGATTTAAAGGTCATTTCGGATTTACATTTGACGGTGCGGCCGGGTGAGATTGTGGCAATCGCGGGCTCATCCGGTTCGGGAAAGAGCCTGCTTGCCTCAGCAATTCTTGGAATACTTCCGGATAATGCCACCGTTAAGGGGCATATACATTACATGGGGCAGGAGCTTACCGCAAAGCAGCAGGAGCAGCTAAGGGGACAAAAAATAGCTCTTGTGCCGCAGTCGGTTGCATACCTTGACCCACTTATGAAGGTGGGCGCTCAGGTGGATGGTGATATTAAGCCGAAGCCTGTGGACAGAAGAAAGCGCCTGTTTGCGCGCTTCGGACTTTCACAGAATACCGGGAAGCTGTATCCGTTTCAGCTCTCAGGGGGAATGGCAAGACGTGTGCTTGTCTCCACTGCGTTGATAACGGAGGCGGAGCTTATCATTGCCGATGAGCCGACGCCGGGGATGAGCCTTGAACAGGCGCTTGAGGCGCTTAAGATGTTCCGGGAGCTTGCCGATGAGGGCAGGGCGGTTATTCTGATAACACATGATATTGATTTGGCCTTTGAGTTCGCGGACAGGGTTGCGGTATTCTACGCGGGAACAACGGTCGAGACGGCACCCGCCGCGGATTTCAAGACAGGACCGGACGCGCTTCGCCATCCTTATTCCAAGGCATTGTGGAGGGCACTGCCGCAGAATGGTTTTGAGCCTATTCCGGGCTTTCAGCCGTATGCGGGAAATCTGCCGGAGGGCTGTCTTTTTGCTCCGCGCTGTCCATATAGGACGGAGGAGTGCGTAAGGCAGGTTCCGCCTGTGCGCGAGATAAGAGGCGGGGAGGTGAGGTGCTGTCATGCCACTTGAGGCGAAAAATATTTATTTTAGATATGACAGAAAGCAGCCGTGGATTTTGGAGGACTGCAATGTAAAGGTGGATAGGGGAGAGTGTCTTGCGATTTTTGCTCCGAGTGGTTACGGAAAGACAACACTTGCCATGCTTCTGGCAGGTTATATAAAGCCTGTCAAGGGTGAGATTCTACTGGATGGAAAAGCACTTCCCACAAAGGGTGTCTGTATGGTGCAGCTTATCCATCAACACCCGGAAAAGGCGATAAATCCGCGCTGGAGACTCAAGCGTGTTCTTGAGGAGAGCGGAAAAATAGACGAGGATGTGCTCCGTGCCTTTGGTATCGAGCATGAGTGGCTTGACAGGTTTCCGCGTGAGCTGTCGGGTGGAGAACTTCAGAGATTCTGCGTGGCGCGCGCGCTTATGAGCGGCGCTGATTATCTTATATGCGATGAGATAAGCACAATGCTGGATGTCATCACGCAGGCGCAGATATGGAACGTGGTCTTAGAGGAGGCAAAAAAAAGAAACATGGGGCTTATTGCGGTGACGCACAACAGGCATCTTGCCGGGAAGATTGCGACGAGAATAGTTGACCTGCAAAATCGGAATTAGGCAGGCTGTTACTTGAAGCTATGGATGAGGGGATATAGTTTGTTAAAAAATATATAAAGATAAACTAGGTGGAAGCATTCAACATTTATTTGAGTGCTTCCACCTTTTTGCAGCATTGTAAATGAGAATCAGATTAGAGCTTAAAGTTCATTAGAGCCGGTTGTCTGTTTAGAAATGCTGATTTCCAGATTACCGTTTCTGCAACGAAGAGCGTCTATGAACTCTTTTTCATTTGCAGGGTCTTTTAATGTAATATTATATGTAAGCTTGAACATGCTTCCCATATTCGATGTCTTTACGCTTATGGTGTCAGAATGTGTTGTATATTTCTCAAAAAGGTCATCAAACAATTCGTTGTAGTCCAAGTCCTCCGGAATTGTGATTCGGAGAATTTTTTCACGGCAGGGCTTCATGCGGTCAAGTCCTAAGTGGGTAAAAAGTATAAATGCCAATCCAAGAATCAATGCAAAAAGGAATGCATAGCCGATGTATCCCATTCCGGTGATAAGCCCGGTTCCCATTGCGAGGAATAACATGGATATTTCCTTTGCGGTTCCCGGAATTGAACGGAATCGGACAAGACTGAATGCTCCTGCTACAGCAACTCCTGTTCCGACATTGCCGTTTACCAGCATGATGACTGTGCAGACAATTGCCGGGAGGAGCGCAAGCGTGATGACAAAGCTCTGTGAACTGCTGTTCTTATATGAATATATGAATGTATAAAACAGACCAATTACCAGAGAAACCAGCAGACAGATAAAAAAATGTGATACAGGGATTGAGATAGTGTTTTTGTCAAATAATCCCTGAAATAATACGTCAGGCATATTTATATGAACCTCCTTTGCTGATAATTGTATTATTTTTCCGGGTTAAAGCTCTGTATGCAGAACCGTATTTTGAAAATGAAACAGGTGCAAGATGATATTTGCTGAAAAAGTGCACAAGCCAGAGTGGCATGGCTCCGGCTGTTTTTACTTCCAGTAAAACATGCCCGGATTCAAGGATGGGAGTTCCGTATACAGGGCTGTTTAGTGTAAGTTCCTCGGTACGCCACAATATATTTTCGTCAAAAGTCATGCGAAAATCATAATTGTATTTATCGTAGAAGGCCTCGCGTTCGTATGATAGAAGGACCGCGGGAGCTATGCCGGCATAACGCTTCATTGCAAAATCAATCTCACGCATAATCTGGGTGTCTTTTGGCATAATGCCGGTCTTTAAGTAGCTTTCCAGTTCAAAGAGATTCATCGCCTCACGGCGTTTATAGACAACAGAGTCATATTTCTTTTTCAACTCAATGAATACATCGGTATCCGGTTGTGCCGTACCATAGCTTCTGAGCCGCAGTTTTTCCTTGTACATTGGCTTATCCAGTGAGCGGCGCACCAGAAGAAAATCAGGAGTATCAAGGTAAAGACTGAGAATAGTGCTTTTTCCGTGAATATCAGCGTCCATGAATAGCTTCATTTCATTGAGAAGCAAAGTCATTTGTTCGGTGGTGAGCAGATATTTTATCTCATATCGTTTAAAGGTCATTTGGTTGTTCAAGTAAAACCAGTCCTTTCATAATTCGCATTTGCAGATAATTACCTATTTATATTGAACTTCAATCGTGCATTTATCGTAAGGTGTCAATGTTATTGTATCATCTGTGATTTCATCGCCATCGACAATCCACTTAACAAATGTATGACCTTCCTTAGGTGCTGCAGTTAATGTTATCTCATATTCTTCAAAATAATCGCCTGCAAATTCGGCATTTGACAGACTGGAAAAGTCTATATGTGTGCGGTTAAGCAGGACATCTCCGTATTCAGGGTCGGATACGGTAATTTTTATGGTGCAAGGGTCTTTAAGTGAAAAGGTCTTTTTCATCAGGTTAGGGAATGCCATATATCTGCCATTCATATACTGCTTAAATTCCTTTATTTTAGTGTCATAATACACTGTAGGACCATCATATATTACAACCCAGTCAGGACCATATCGGTAGAAGGAATCATCTGCAAGTTTTTTGTAGGAGACAGCAAGATTATCGATTGCTTTTCCTGCTCTCTTTTTTTCGTAGTTATAATTCCTGAGGTCGCACAGGGTCACAATCAAATCTTTTCTGAAGTTCCCATTTTCATATAAGGAACGGAAAATATCAAGTGCAGGGTAATCGCTTGAATATTCTTTATCTGCATCGAGGGAGGCATCCAAATCTTTTTTGATGGTATTTTCTTCAAAGCCCTTGCCGCCGGAATATACACCTGTAGAAAATTCGGTATCGTACAGAAGAACTCTCCACTTGCCGTCGGACCATTCGGTTGCCTTGTCCGCTTCCCTTGTCCGCCACATACTCCAGTTATTGTCATCGAAGATGGAATCGTTGTTGTCAATGTACAGCTGGACTGCACAGAAGTCGATAAAACCGGGAATATCAAGCATTTCCTGAGCTTTGGCATAATTTTTTTCATCAGTCATATCGTTTTGCGTTATAAAATTGTACATATCCTCATACAGAGTTATATCCTCATCTGTGCCTTCATCAATCCTGCCACACTTTACAATTACAACATTTTTGTTATCAATGCCGTAGTTAGCTTCTATATACTTGTCGCTGTAGTCCTCTGTGATGGCATAGAGTCCCCAGTATTCTCCATCGACAAATACAACGCATGGAGTTGACGCTTGTGTATCAAAGGCTCTGTCTGCGACAAGGCTCTGAAGAACAGGGTCTCGCATCTTGGAAAATCCATTGTCATTCCCGCCGTTTCTCAGTACAAATGACTTGTAGCTGGTTATAGGTCCGGAATTATCACTTTTCATATTGCCCGGAATGAGGTCGGTCCTAATAGATTTGGTGCCGTATTCAGCTCTTGCAATGAGGCGCATGCTCTTTTGCAGGTATGTTCTTGTGGAAGCCCCCTTCATGCGAAGTCCCATGTCTGCAGATACGTTCTTTCCGTTTGAAGGTATGTACTCGAATGAAACAGGTCTTTCCCAATCCCTTCCTTTGTTGGAAAAGTTGCCATGAACTCTGTAGGATGGCTCATCTGCGTTGGCAGGGTCTTCGGCAAGCCAGTCGGTATATGTCTGTCCAAGGACAAATATACCCTTCTCATTGTCGAAGAGATTGTCAGGCTCGGTGATAAGGGAAATAACAGGGGAATCACCATATAATTCTTCGCGGTCGATACCTACAAAATATGTACCGTTTGTTATGACGGAACTTGCGCCATCTTCAAAATAAGCGACAGCCCTTATAATGTTAGCTTTAGTTACAGGGTTCATAGGTACATACTGTGAATCTGTGCAGTAATCCGTCCGTGCCGCATAGACATTCGGATTTAATGATGCATTCGTAAGAGAAATAGGTTCTTCATATTTGTGGCTGTCCTGAGTGGGAATGGTGCCATCTGTTGTATAGTAGATAACTGCATTTTCTACAGGACAGCGAAGTTCAAGTGTAAATCCGTTGTCATAGAAACCGCTCTTAGAGGAAAAATAGACGATTGGTTCGGTTTCCTCGACAACATCCTCAATGGCTTCCTCAGTGGTAATTTCTTCTGTTGTAGTTTCAGTGTCATTATCCTGAGGAGTTGTATTTTCGGAGGAAACGATAGGCGTTTCATCCATGCTTGAAGGTGCGTCTGTATTCCTGCCCGCACACGACACAGTCAAAAAAGCGCTTGCGGCAAAAATAGAAGTACACAGTACATAACGTGTAAAATATCTGATATTCATTGTAATCCTCCCATATTGGCATCTCTAAATATAATCAAGAGCCTATTTATCGGCAAACCATCTTATCAGGAAATTGAACAAGCCGCTCCTTATAGCGTTGGAATCGTGGTCGGCGTCCGGAACCTCATACCATAGATGTGATACGCCGTTTCTGTCAAAAATCTCATGGTAGCTTAGAGGATACTTACCTACAACGCTGTCCTTGGTTCCGCAACATATCATAAGGAGTTCAGGCATATAGTCGGTGTTCTTTACAACGGCTTCATCCTCAGCTAATTGTCCTGCATGCTCCATAGCCCAGTCCTTGGCAGGTGTTAGTCCGGGAGCCGGAGCGATAGCTCCGATATACGCAAATAAATCTGAGCGTGACAGCCCGATAAACAGAGTCTCTCTTCCGCCCATTGAGAATCCGATGATACCGCGGTGTTCCCTGTCAGTCATTGCAGAATAGTTCAATTCAATGTATGGAATAAGGTCATTTGTGAGGTCATTTATGAAATTGTCATAAGGTGCAATCTGTTCGGGTGCAAAGCCCGGTGTAAGGTCCGGGTCTGAGCTTGCGTACATATTAGGGAACACCACGATGATGTCATCGATAAGTCCCTCCGCTTTAAGATTGCCTACAATCTCCTTAATCTTGTTGTTTCCATCATTTATCATGCTGTTCTCATCGCCGAATATTCCGTGAAGAAAATATAATACAGGGTACGATTTTTCGGTATCATAGTCCGCCGGCAACAGAATGTTGGCACCTCTTTTGCAGCCGGTGGTTGTAGAATCGTATTCAATATGGGTTACATTGCCATAGGCAACATCGTCTCTTTTCCGGCTTATTTCGGCAGGGCACAGCACGTTAAGTACTTCATCCATGCTTGCGCAGTAGGTTGCCTCTTCGGCTGTTTCTGCAGAAGATATACCTTCTGATAAATCCTCTGTTTTTTTTAATAATTCTCCGGACATTGTTGTCTCTCCTTCCGTTTCAGTTTCAGATTGTGATGTGGCGGTTGTTTCGGATTCAGATAAAGTTGAATCATCTGTTTCGTATGAGCTTTCATCATATTCGGATACGCTATCTGAAGCTGCTTTGCCGCAGCCGGAACTTAGTATCAGCACAGTGCCGACAGCACATACAGTAAGTAATTTCAGTTTCATTTTTTTGATATTTCCTCCCTTCATATAGCAAGCCCCAATCTTTATAGTAAAAAAATACAGTATAGAAAGTGTAAAAACTTTCCATACTGTAAAAATAGCACGCCGCGGATATATTTTCTTATCAGAGCTTGCTTTTATATTGTCAATTGTTGGGATGTTTATATAAGAAATTCATTATTTTAACAATTCCACCAGAAAAACCGCCGCACATGCGGCGATTGCAACGGTGGTCAATCCTTTGCCTTTTAAAGAAAGGATAACTGCAATTACAAGCCCAGCGGCTGCGCCGACCCACCAACTGGTCGCATAGAATATGGCAGGTATCGTCATGGCGGTGAGCACCGCGTAGGGAACGTAGTACAGGAAGGAGCGGATGAAACGGTTGTTAATTTTCTGCTTTATGGCTACGAATGGTATGACGCGGATTAAGTAGGTTGAACCCGCAAGGATAATGAGGTAAATTAAAAAAAGTTTATTGTCCATGGTTAAAGATTTCCTTTTTACAATAAATAATTCAGCGCGATTAAGTAAATTTCACATTGGTCGGTTATTTTTCTTCATCGACAGGAAACAGAATTGCTCCCACAACGGCGGCGCTTATTGCAACGATTGTGATGGTAATTCCGCTTGAGATTGAAGAGAGAAACGGAATGTAGTGGAACGCACAGCTAAGCAGCATTGCCAGAACAACCACAATCAGAACCGGGCGTGATTTTTTCATTTCAGGGACAACGATTGCCACGAACATTCCGTATATGGCAAGGCTTAAGGCGCTCATAAGCCGGTCGGGGAGAATGCTTCCGAGAATTGCGCCTAGAAGCGTTCCGGCAGACCAGCCCAGATATGGCAGGGTGGCGAGCCCGGCGAAGAAGCTGCGGCTTACCGTCTCCTCCTGTGTCGCCACGGCGAATATCTCATCCGTCATCATAAATCCCAAAATCCATCGCGATAGTCCGGTGAAGTGTTCGTCAGCCTTCTGTCCTACGGAAATGGACATGAAGGAGTAGCGTATGTTAATCGTAATCTGGGATATAAGCATCTGAAAATATTGTCCGGGGTGAAGCATTATTCCGATACCGGCGAACTGCCCGGCGGATGTAACAGTGGTCATGGAGATTACAAGTGCCTGCCACCATGAAAGTCCGTATGATATTGCTATTATTCCGAATGTAAATGAGACTGAAAGGTAGCCAAGTGCTATAGGAATGCCTGCCTTAAGTCCGCGGGTGTAATTGTTCATTGTAAACCTCTTGAATTTAAGCCGTGATTCTGAGACTTAAATTTTCAAAAATAATTTTGTGTAATGTATTTGTCTGCATTGCCTCTTATTTTGCCACTTGATAAGGGGGATGTCAATGTTGCATATATAAAGCTGTGGTGCAAAAAATATTAAAGGAAGCTTTGGAATTGTTGAAATATTTTTTGACATAGTATATACTATGTATATACAAAGCGAAGGAGGGATTGCATGCAGGCACAGATAAGAGAATGGGGTAATAGTCAGGGAATCAGACTTCCAAAAGAGATTTTGAAAAGTGCAGGTATGGCTCTGAACGAAATCATAGATATAACGGTTTCGGAGGGTGTAATTACCATTAAGAAGAATTTTTCACATAAGACCTTGGAGGAGCGTGCGGCACAATACGGTGGAGAGCTTAAGTTGGATGGAGAATTTGATTGGGGCGAGCCGGTAGGAAGAGAGGTGTGGTGATGAGGCTTCTGCACCAGGGAGATATTGTAAGGATAGAGAAGATTAACTATCCGGTGTTGGTGGTGAGCAAGGATTTTTTCAATTCCAGCGGTGAGATTATAGGGTGTCCGATTATAAATAATTCCAATCCCGGACCACTTCATATATGGACCTCTGTAGATAATATAGAAGGTTATATACAGTGTGAAAAGCTGGCTTTGTTGGATATGTCTGTCCGCGGTTATAAAAAGATAGGCTGTCTGCCGCTTGATGAATTGATAAATATTTCCGACGCAGTTCAGGGGATATTTGAATACATTTAGATTCATATGGGTTTAGAAGGTTAAAAAATATATAGTGATTGTATGGGAGGACAAACGATGACACAGAAGGAACTTAATGAACTGCTTGGAGATATGTCGCTTGAGGAGAAGATAGGACAGCTTGTGCAGGTTCCGGGAAGCTGTTACGAGGAGAGTGCGGTAATCACCGGAGGGATGAACAACGGCTGGCGCGAGGAGACGTGCAGGCTTGCCGGGAGCACGCTTGGAATATATGGTGCGGAAAAGCTTAAGAAGATTCAGGACGAATATATGAAGACACAGCCGCACCACATACCGCTTCTGTTTATGCTGGATGTTATTCATGGACACAGGACGGTATTTCCGTGTCCGCTTGGACAGGGTGCCACATTTTCGCCTGAGACCTCAAAGGAGTGTGCGAAGGTGGCTGCCAATGAGGCGGGTGCTGATGGCGTGCAGGTGACATTTGCACCTATGGCTGATTTAGTGAGGGATTCAAGATGGGGAAGGGTCATGGAATCGACAGGTGAGGACCCATATCTCAACAGCCTGATGGCAGCAGCCATGGTGAAGGGCTTTCAGGGTGATGATGTAGGTGAGAAGGGCAGAATAGCCTCCTGTATCAAGCATGTGGCAGCCTACGGCGGTGCGGTAGCAGGACTTGACTACCAGAATGTCGAGCTTTCGGAGCACACCTTGAGGGAGTTCTACCTTCCGGCATACAAGGCGGCAGTCGACGCCGGCTGTGAGCTTGCGATGACATCCTTCAACCTGTTAAACGGTGTCCCATCATCAGGCAACAAGTGGCTTATGAGGGATGTACTGCGTGGGGAATGGGGCTTTGACGGAGTGCTCATATCGGACTGGGGAGCTGTCTGTGAGATGGTCGCGCATGGCTACTGCGAGGACAACACGGACGCCGCGATAAAGGCGATGGAGACAGGCGTCGATATTGAAATGTGCACACCTGCATACGCGGACAACCTGGAGAGACTTGTGAATGAGGGAAAGATTTCACAGAAGCTGGTTGACGAGGCTGTTATGAGAGTGCTGCAGCTTAAGAACAAGCTTGGCTTGTTTGAGAATCCGTATAAGGATGCGGATGAGCAGCTTGAACAGAAGATAAGCTTATGCGATGAGCACAGGGCGCTTGCTAGAAGGGCAGTACGTGAGTCGATTGTTCTTCTGAAAAATGAAACACAGCATGAAGCCGACAATGGTTGCGGAAAAATACTTCCGCTTGATGTAGCGCGCGATAGAAAGCTTGCATTCATAGGACCGTATATTGAAGGGCAAGATATGAGAAGCTCATGGTCGATATCGGGTGATGAGAAGGACAATGTCACGTTTAAGGAGGCGGCAAAGGAGGCTTTCTGTGGTGAGGATTCTTTGGAATCTCAAACTGCTGAAAAAACGTCTGCGGTTGAGCTAAGATTCGCCGCCGGATGTACGCTTCTTGACAACCACACGATTGTGAATCTTGGACAGTATGACATGGCGGATGATGAGTGGAAATCAGTTAATGAAAAAATGCTATCTGAGGCTGTGGAGTGCGCAAGGTGGGCGGACAAGGTAGTTCTTGCACTTGGCGAACACCGTTTTCAGTCGGGTGAGGCTACAAGTAGGACAGATATAACGCTTCCAAAGATTCAGATGGAGCTTTTAAGACGTGTCGCAGCCGTGAATAAGAATGTAATCACTGTTATTTTTAACGGAAGACCACTTGATTTGAGAGAGGTTTCAGAGTATTCCAAGGCTATTGTGGAGGCGTGGATGCCGGGAACGGAGGGCGGACACGGTATCATGGATGTGCTCACTGGGGTGTACAATCCTACAGGAAGGCTGCCGATGAGTTTCCCATACAGCGTAGGTCAGCTGCCGATGAGCTACAATCACTACAGCTGCGGCAGACCGAAGCCTGCCGAAGGAAGAGGAGATTATACAAGTAGATATCTTGATGCACCTAATGAACCGCTGTATCCGTTCGGCTATGGATTGAGTTATACATCATTTGAGATAGGAAAAGTAAGTCTGAGCGCGGACAAGATGTCGGCTGTTGATAAGCTTATAGCTTCTGTAGATGTGAAGAACACAGGCAGAGCAGTCGGAACACAGCTTATCCAGCTATACATAAGGGATGTCGCAGCCAGCAAGGTTCGCCCAGTAAAGGAATTAAAAGCCTTTAAGAGGGTGGAGCTTGCACCGGGTGAAACCAAGAAGTTGTCATTTGAAATCAGTGAAGAAATGCTCAGGTTCTTCCGTGCCGACGGAAGCTTTGCGAGCGAACCGGGCAGCTTCCAAGTGTGGATTGCGGACAGCAGCCGCACGGAGGGTGAGCCGGCGGAGTTTATTCTTGTGGAATAGCCGGTAAACAGAATTTTGCAACTTCCAAATGAAAAACAAGCCTTGCGGTCCGGCGGTAATCAAGGTATACTGATAATCAGAATGGACACTTAAAAATAAAAATCAAAAAATAAAAATCATATAGTGTGCAGAGGCAGCTTCACACTATATGGTTTTTATTTTTGTAAAATTGTGTGGTAAGCAAAAACTTTTTCATAAAATTTTAAATTTTTGTGACATTTCCCCCTCCTCAAATGTATTATAGGTGAAAGCTTTCAAAAAGGAGATAGTCGTGGACAGAGAAGAATACTTAAGGATTGCAGACCGGTATATCGACATGGTGTACAGGGTTGCTCTGAATAGCTGCAAAAATACATACGATGCGGATGACGTTGTGCAGAACACATTTATGAAGCTGTTAAAGTGTAAAAAGAACTTCGAAAGCGATGAGCATGTCAGAAACTGGCTCATAAAGGTGGCGGTAAATGAGTGCAACAGCATATGGTCATCGAGCTGGAAAAAAAGAAATGTCGCTCTGGATGAGGGGTATGACAGCGCATATAATGAGCCTGTTTTTTCGCAGGAAGGGCAGGGTGAGCTGTATGAAAAGCTGATGGAACTGCCTCCAAAGTACAGGCAGGTCTTGTACCTTTACTATTACGAGGAGTTCTCAATCAGGGAGATTGCCGGGGTGTTAAAGATATCGGAGACTGCGGTTTCTACGAGGCTTCAGAGGGCACGGCTTAAAATAAAGGAAAATTAGGAGGGCAGCAGAATGGATAGCAGGATGAATGATGAGTTTGATATACTGGATGAGTACAGGGCTACGGTTGGGAATATTCACGCTTCCGAACAGTTGAAGCATAGGGTGGCTGATATGGCATGCAAAAAAAGAAGGATATCCGCAAGGGCGGGCATGAGCTGGGCGTTTGCGGCTGCGACAGTGGTTGTGTTCTGCCTGTGTTTCCACAGTCAGATTATGGCATTTGCGCAGAACGTCTCATACAAGTGTGCGTATATAATCGGCGGTAAAAATAATTCAAAAGAGTTTTCCGGTGATATGGGATATGTGCATGTAAATTCACTCAAATGGGACGATTTTCAACATAGGTACAGCTCAATTGATGAGCTTGAGGAGCTAATCGGCATAAAGCTTTTAAGGAGCGATTCAGCCTATACCGGGGCATTTCCGAATATTGAACTGCAAAGATATGAGGAGTACCGCGACTACAATAATATAGTTACCTACCAGATATTTGACGATAGCTATTACATGTATAACATGGAGCTTGAGCAGGATGAAGAGGGTTCGCGTATATGGCATTCGCTTGCGGATGATGCTTACAGAATCAGCTATACCGCCACAATCCACAATGACCCGAATCTCCAGCAGGATGAGACATGGCAGAGCAGTACCTTCTCAGGCGGTGTGTATGTGGAGGAGTATGTGACATTGGGGGACTACACAGCGTATATTTACACCTTCGACAATGAGTACAACGCTGTCATTTTCGACCATAATGTGAGATATGTGTTTACTGCGGATGAACTTGGGGTCATAGGTACATTGGATGTGTTCAAGGATTTTCTTGATACCCTGAAATAAAATAACAAACCTGTGTGAAAATGCTAAGGTCAGAAATGACACAACAGGAACTAAAAAGGCTGCACTTGGAAAACAGATTTATCTGTCCGGGTGCAGCCTTTTAATAAAGAGTTACTTATATTTCTCAAAATAATTGTGCATTGCCGTGATAGTATCTTCGCTCTCCTCATAATCCGGTCTGAACACGCTGAATGCGTGGGTGAGCCGCTTATCGCGCGGAAAGCAGAAAAATTCGTGCGGCATATTGTGGCGTGCCAGTGCCTTCTCAAAATCAAGAGTGTATTTTTTGAGATTGTCATTCCGGCTGGTTATGAGAAAACAGGGCGGAAGTGAGGTCACTATGTCCGGATTCTCAGGGTTGACATATTTGGCAAAATGCTGTCTCTTATAGTTCTTTCCGTAGAGGTACGCAGGAAGGAAAAGCCCAATCTTGTCAAAGCGGTTGGGGTAGAACATTCCGCTTATAAGTCCGATTGCGCGGAAGGAAAACTTCTGCGGCTTGACATGTGCGGCTTTCGCAAGCTCACGATTCTTTGCCATGGCGGCAGTATATGTGAGAAGGTATGCACCGCCGCTGTCCGCAGCACCGTAGATATGGTCGGAGTCGCCATTGTATTCGCCAAGGTGTGCATGTATATATTTGAATGCATTGCAGACATCCGAAAACTGGTCAAATACCATACAGTCTGGCACAAGGCGGTATTCGATGCTGAACACAAGATATCCAAGCTTACTGAGCTTCGCGCACAAGAAACGGTTAAATTCCTTGTTGCCAATCAGAAGCCCGCCGCCGTGTATGTTTATCACAACAGGAAGCATTATGCCCTCACTTCCCTCAGGGCGGTATATATCCATGCGATGAGCCTTATCGCCGTCATCCATGTATGGAATATCAGTCTGTATATTTACACCCTCAGGCATAACCTGAGTCTTGTCGCGCTCTATGGCTGAGAGTTCGAAGTCGGAGCGCTGTTTATAAAATTGCTTTCTCATTATGTCCTGCATATATCTTAGTCCTTTCATGCCGATGAAAAACCGATGTGGATGGTCATTTTCGGCATATTCATAATGCTATCGTATTGCTTACATAGTAAATAAGTCACATTTCTTTCAAGGATTGTAGCACAACTTGAATTTTAAATCAACGAAATAAATGTGAAATTATAAGCTGTAAGGTGGCAGAATATTCATGGCATGACTTAGATTCAGGCTATAACATGCCGGATTTTTTCAATAACTCAGTCATTGCTTCGGCAGATTCGCACATTCCGCGGTTTAACCATTCCTCTATCCAGCCAAGGATACCATTGGCGATAAAAGCAAGGGTGTAGGCGGTAATATTGTCAAGTTCCCTGGCTGGTCCCCAGAGTTTGAGGTAAGATTCTTTGAAAAGATGAAATAACCCACGTTTTTGCAGCATGAGCATTACAGCTTCATTTTGTTTCAGATACATGAAAAGGTGCCCGAAAAGTTCTGCATTTGAATCGGATTTTTTTTGCTCCCATTGTATGTTCCAGTCGGATAGGAGCTGGTAAAGATAATTTCTGATAATATCTTCCTTGCAGGTATAATTTCGATAGAACGAATTTCGGCTGACCTGGGCAAGCTCTGTGATTTCACCTATATTGATATCAGACAGCTCACGGTTTTCAAGAAGCCTTAAAAGAGTATTTGTTATTTCCCTTTTTACATAGGTATTTTTATCCTGATTATTCATGTTGGTACAATTCCCCCTATTTTGTGCCATTTTTTCAAATGGTTTGATTTTAGAACAAAACGATGGTACATTTGCTACATCAATGATGGTACAAAAGTTACATCAAAAAGTCAAGGAGGAAAATAAAATATGAAAAGAGCTTTAAAGATAATAGGAAGGATATTTGCAGGAATTCTGGCAGCAGCACTTGTTATCTGTATTCTGGTATATGAATTTATATTGCAGTATCCTAAACTAAAAAATAATCCTAAGATTGGGAAATGGTATCGGGTGACAAGTGCTGATATGAAAACATCTGAGGGTGGAAGATATCGTGCATTTTTCAAAAAGGGAAGTGAGAATAATGTGCTGATATATTTTGCCGGTGGTGGGGTGAGTATCAATGAAGAAACCGCAAGGGATGACACATATAACACCAGAGAAATCGGTATTGATATGCTTGCAAATGTCACAATGAATATGGGAAGGCTTGCCTCTGATGTGAAAGGAAGCCCATTTGAAAATTGGAGCATTATACTTTTTCCGTATGCTACAGGAGATTTCCATGCGGGGACAGGAGAATTCCACTATATTGACAATGACGGACAGGAGAAAATACTATATCACAATGGGTATGTAAATTATACTGAGACAATGAAGAAAATTATGGAATATGCCGGCATAGATAATCCAGAGGCTGTTATTGTCACAGGTTATAGTGCGGGAGGTTTTGCCACGGCTCTGCTTGCGGATGATATTTTTACCAATTATTTTCCGGACGCATATAGCAAAAATGTACTTGTCGATGCGGCGTTGCTTTTAAATGATAACTGGAATGAGATTGCAAGGAATGTATGGCAGACACCGAAGGAGATATCGGATAAGCTGGTGAGCGATAATCTTACACTTGATTGCATGTCTTCATTATATGAAAAATATGGGGATGGGATACATCTTATGTTTGACTGTTCAACAAGGGATGGGGATTTGGCTAAGGTTCAGAATTATTTTGACGATGGAATCATGGATGTGGATGAACAGCAGGCTGATGAATTTCAGCAGATATTAAAAAATACTATACCAAAATTTGAGGAGATTGGTGTAAGTCTTTTTATATGGGATGGCGTTGCCTGGTATGATGACCCGAGAAATATGACGGCACATACTATCATAGCAACTCCGGCAGTGTGGCTGCCGTTTGAAGAGCAGAACCAGTCTGTTGCCGGATGGCTGTCCGATGCCGTGGCTGGAAAACAGAAGGATTATGGAGTGGAGCTGATTGATAAAGAGTATGATTAGAAAGATATGATTTTATATATAAATGTGTTATAATAAGAAAATGTATCAACGGTAAATTATTGCAGCTTATAGAGTGCGAAGAATTGCTGTCCGGTCTTATATCCGGATAGAGCATGGCTTTAGAAATGCAGATGGGTAGTCCTGATAAAAATGGTAAATCAGGAATAGTTTAAGAACCGGAAAGTTTGAGGAGACACATACATTATGAAAGAAAGAATTATAGATTCGGAGATTGTCCTTGTGCCGTATTATCCTGATTATGAGGAGACATTTATGTGGTATCAGGACCCGGATGTGTGTAAGCAGGTAGATAATATTGACCATGTGTATACGATGGAAACCTTGAAATCCATGTACACTTTTCTGAGTACACATGGGGAATGTTATTACATTCAATACAATGGAAAGCTGGTCGGAGATGTCTCACTGCGCGATAATCAGGAGCTGTGCATTGTTGTCTGCAAGGAATATCAGAACAGGCATATTGGGCGCAGATGTATCTGTGATATGCTTAAATTGGCGAAGGAGAAGGGCTATGATTGTGTAAAAGCAAATATTTATTCCTTTAACACCCAGAGCCGGAAAATGTTTTTGTCAGTCGGATTTGAAAAGACGGATGATGAGTGGTACAGCTATCCGATTAGGTGAAATAATAAATAAGAATATATTGCGGATTATAAACTGCTATGCTGAAAAACAAATAAAAGAAAAATCGTCCGAACCGGGTGTGAAGCTTATTCGGCCGGGTTCGGGCGATTTTTTATTATTTCTTTTAAACTAAATATTTATCAATTCCTACTAATACTGAAAACCGAATCGGTAAAATTCCTTGATTCGACTATGCCGGTGACGGCAGAGCAGGAATTAGATTATCTCAGAAAAGCTCATGTAGTATTCCTTAAAAAATTCACTGATTCTTTCAAATATTTTTCTCATAATAATCACCAATCCTTTCTTTGATTTTAAAATATGTATGTGTAATTCTGTTTTGATTTCGAAATCTTTTTTGTTTTCCTTTGATGGTTTTAATATACCACCTTGTATTTACAATGTGAAATACATATAATAGATGTATTGTGATACTTATAAGGTATTATAATGAAGCTATGTACACTGATATGGACATGTTATTTTCATCGGCAATTGAGAAGCTTAATGTATATTGAATCATGGGGACATACATCAGGGAAAATAACTGTTCCAAGTGGAAAATAATTGTCTCTAATGTAATGACGTCAATGGCGGTATTGGGAGGTATTTTATGGAGCTCAGACATATAAGGTATTTTAAGGCGGTGGCGGAGGAGAAGAATTTTACAAGGGCGGCGGAGAAGCTTGCGATTGCACAGCCGCCGCTCAGCCGACAGATTCAGGATTTGGAGGAGGAGCTGGGGACGGAGCTTTTTGTGCGCTCGCCGCATAAGGTTACACTCACGGAGGAGGGGGAGCTGTTTTTGCAGTATGCCTCGCAGATACTTGACCTGGTGAGCAAATCGGAGGAGGAAGTGCGTGAGATGCGCGAGGGACTTACCGGAACGCTCTATATCGCTTCGGTGGAAGGGTGCGCACCACGTTTTTTTGCCGAGTGGATTTCCGCATTCAGAAAGAAGCACCCTAATGTCCAGTATAATCTCTGGAATGGAAACACCGATGACGTTAACAGCCGTGTCACAAAGGGGCTGTGTGAGGTGGCGATGATTACGGCACCGTACAACACGGAGGAGTTTCATGTGCTCCCCGTCTATGACGAGCCGTGGGTTGCGGTGATACCTAAAGGTCACGCACTGTATTCGCAGGACAACGCCGCTGTGAAGCCGGAGGAGCTTCTGCCCTATGATTTGCTCATTCCTTCCAGAGAATCGCGGAAGGGCGAGATAGACAAGTGGTTTTCCAAGACAGGAGGCACACCGGTGATAAGAGGAAGGATTGCGCACATGATGAATGCATACGAGCTCAGTCTGCACGGTGTCGGGATATCAATTTATCCGGAGTCCATAGCTTCGCTTGTGCATGGCGATGATGTGTGCGTAAGGCAGGTAGACCACCCGGACGCCTATGCTTCCTATGCGCTTATATGGAATAAGAAGCACACGCTCTCACATGTCGCCAAGGAATTTATAGGGTTTGTTGAGGGAATGTACAATTAGCTACTTTTATTTTGGAATATTATGGAGTAAAATTGTGGTTATAGAAGTTATATTTGACTAACTGCACTTAGTTATCGGGCGTGCGGTAATTTAATATAACTACGCTACAGTTACATAATAGATTCGAATGCCAGAACATGCTATATATACGTTATACATCTAAAGATTAAATGTGCAGGTTATGGCACCCGAATCAAAAAAAGGGAGGCGGGATTTATATGAGGTATGCGGGTATGCCGATGGGAATGTGGATTGTTTTTGGCAAAAATTTTCGAAAGAATCTCACAGAGGTCTTAAAGTATGATGAGGCTGAAGGGCGTAAAATCACTGCGTCCGCGAAAAAGAAGTACAAGGAGCTTATAGGGAAGCTGACTGAATTTGAGAAGGCAGACAGATTTAAGATGAACATTGTAAATTGTGCAATGCTGTCCGCTTTTTTCCTCAATATGCCAAAACTTCCGAGCGTTGAGGATGCGACGGAGTACTACAGAAAGTCCATGATGACAGGGGCAATGAAGTGGTTCTGCAGGATGAGCGGTAAGAAAAAATATTCAGAGTCCGACATAAGCGGAATGAAGGCTACAGCAAAGCTCAAGGCAGGTGACAGGAATCCTTATTCGTGGAACATGGATTTTTATGAATATGCCGATGGAAGCGGATATGAGGCGCGTTTTACAACCTGCGGTATATGTACGCTTATGAGGGAGCTTGGACTTGAGAAACTCATACCGGCAATGTGCAGGCTTGATTACACGATGAGTGAGGCAGGCGGAGTTACCGATTTTGTGAGGGAATATACACTTGCTTCGGGCGGACCGTACTGCGATTGCGGGTATAAGAAGAAACATAGATAATTGCGAAACTCTGTTTGTATCAGCCGTACGTTGTGCAATTATCTATTATATATTGTTGTGAAAGGAGCATACTTTATGGAAAATATTCTTCATTTAAAGGCACCGGGAGATTGGATTAATGACCCGAATGGGTTTATTTATTATAAGGGGAAATATCATCTGTTTTATCAGTATTTTCCCTGTGCTCCTATGTGGGGGACGATGCATTGGGGGCATGCGGTGAGTGATGACCTTATCCATTGGAAGCACCTTGGAATAGCCCTTTTTCCTACCAAAAGCTATGACAGAAACGGAGTATTTTCGGGGAGTGCACTTGAGATTGACGGCAGGATGAGTCTGTACTACACGGCAGTCCGGTATCAGAAGGAAAATCCAGAAAATGTCCACGGCATTGTCGATGGGCTGTGTGAGCAGAGCCAGGCGATGATAAGCTCTGATGACGGCTTTAGCTTTGATAATTTTGCCGGGAAAAGACAGATTATTCCGCCGATAACCGATTTGGAGATTGGACATCCGTACGAATGTCGCGACCCGAAGGTGTGGAAAGAGGATGGGCGTTATTTTATGTGCCTTGCAAGCACCTATAAGAAGGAGACAGGTGTGCTTCTCATATATACGAGTGAGGACGGAAAAGAGTGGACTTACCTTAACAGGCTCCAGGATAAGCAGTTCGGGACGATATTGGAGTGCCCGGATGTGTTTGAGATAGATGGTCAGCATGTTCTTATCGCTTCACCGATAGGGATTCTTAAAGATACGGATTATCCTGAAAACCAGAGCACAATGCAGCTACTTTCATTTGACGCGGAGAACGGCAGCATGAGGCTTGAGGGTAAACAGCGTTTTCTTGATTATGGAATGGATTTGTATGCGCCGCAGAGCTGCCTTGATGAAAAAGGTCGCAGATGTGTGATTGCGTGGGCGCGCATGCCTGTGCCGCAGCCTGCAGAGGACAATGAGGCTGCAAATGGGCGTCCGTGGAGCGGAATGATGTGTCTGCCGCGCGTTGTGACACTGCGCGATGGTCACATTTACACATCGGTGCACCCGAAGGTCAGGGAATATTTTTCAAGCGCTGAGTATGAGGTAAACCTTGATGGATATACTGAGTGGACGAAGGAGGGCAGACACCGCGTCACCATAGAGCTGTCTGAGGGACAGAGTGTTGAGCCTGCGGATGTTTACATCGAACTTAAGGATGGATGTGTGTGCACGGACAGAGCAGGACGCGTGCCTGAGGGCGTGGAAATGCATACAAAATGCAGAACGCCTTATGTCGGGGATAAATGTGAGCTTGAAATATTTATAGAAAAGAATCTCATTGAAATTTTTGTAAATGACGGACAATATGTAATCACAAATGTACTTTACACGGATTCACACCGCAATGCCTAGGGGCATAGCTTGACACCCGAAGCTTTACCATAGAAGAATCTAACGATAACGTATGCATGGAGGCGCACAATGACATTACAGCAGTTAAAATATATAGTTATGGTTGCAGAATGTAAAAACATAACAGACGCAGCGGAAAAGCTTTTTATCTCACAGCCAAGCCTCACAGCGGCGATTCAGAGCGTAGAGAGGGAAATGGGAATAACTGCATTTACAAGAACGAATAAGGGAGTGGAGCTTACAAGGGATGGAGAGGCGCTTTTATCCTACGCTAGGCAGATATTGGAGCAGATGGATGTCATGACCGAGCATTTCAAGGGGGAGAGACATCTTAAGCCTCACTTTTCGGTATCGTGCCAGCACTATTCTTTTGCTGTAAATGCATTTGTCGATGTGATAAGGGAGTATGATGCGGACGCGTACAGCTTCACGCTCAGGGAGACACAGACCTATGAGATAATAGATGATGTATCAGTTGGGAGAAGTGAGATTGGAATACTTTACCTGAGCGAACAGAACGAGGCAGTGCTTAGCAAGCTGATTGCAAAGAGCGATTTACGATTTCAGGAATTGTTCGAAGCCAAGCCACATGTGTTCATATCGAACAGACACCCACTTGCAGGCATGGACAGGCTGACCGTACAGGATTTGCTGCCATATCCTTATCTGGTATTTGAGCAGGGACAGCATAATTCATTCTATTTTTCGGAGGAATTTTTGAGTATGCTGGAGCTTCCGAAGAATATAATGGTGCGTGACAGGGCGACACTTTTTAACCTGCTTATCGGTCTTAATGGGTTCACGGTATGTTCGGGTGTGCTTGACGCGGAGCTTAACGGTGAGAATATCATCGCAAAGCCGCTTGTCTCAGACTGCACCATGCGCATAGGTGTTGTGACGCGTAAGGATGCGGCGCTCAGCAGGTATGGAGTGTCATATATGGTGGCGCTAAAGAGGCATATATAGAGGTGCTAAAGAAGCATATATGAAGTCATGCATAAAAATATCTGAGCAGAGAATGCCATAGTTTTAAACTATGGTGAGAAGACATTATAATATATTTTACGAATGAAAATATGACTGGTATATTGGTATTTAATGATGTGGGGGTCAAAACATGCTCTATAAACTTAGCATGTATAACGTATTATATTTATGCATATCACGACGTTTGGGAGAAGCTTAGATGTCCTTAGAACTCTGCTAAGCCCCTAGCCAAAAGCAGCATGGATGCTGCTTTAGAAGCAATGCATACAAGGATGTATGCTTTGCTTCGGTGGCGAACGTATAGAAGACCTTTATCAGAGTTCTTAGAACATCTTGCTTCGGACAATGGAGCTGATATGCATAAATATAATACGTTATACACTAGTACATTAAGCTGGCATGTTTTGCCCCCAACATCATTTAATTTCAATATATCAGGAGGAAGATTACGAGCAGAAATATACCATTCAGATACGATTTTGTCGGGAGCTTTTTGCGTCCGGAGAAGTTAAAGGAAGCGCGTGCGGCATTTCAGAGAGGGGAGCTTGATGGAAAGCAGCTTAAGAGCGTTGAGGATGAATGTATTACAGAGCTTGTGGCTGAGCAGAAAAAAGCGGGATATCATGTTATAACGGACGGAGAGTTCAGACGTGCTACATGGCACCTTGATTTTATGTGGGCTTTTGACGGTGTTGGACACTCTAAGACAAATACAGGGCTTCCGTTCCATGGTGAGCAGGCAATGATTGATGATACATATCTGACAGGCAAGGTTGGCATGAGCGGCGTTCATCCGTTCGTGGAACACTTTAAGTTCGTGAAGCAGTTCGAGGACGAGGACACAGTGGCGAAGCAGACAATACCTGCGCCGGCACAGTTCCTTGAGCAGATGATTCTTCCTTTTGCGGCTGAGAACACGGCGAAGTATTATTCTGATAATGAGGAGCTTGTCAAGGACATTGCGGCAGGCTACAAGAAGGTGATTGCCGACCTCTATGCGGCAGGCTGCAGAAATCTCCAGCTTGATGACTGCTCATGGGGAATGTTGGTTGACCCGATGGCTAAGATGTTCTTTGATACCGATGATGAGGGACTTTTGAAGGTGCAGGAGCTGTTTGTGAGGATAAATAACCTTGCGATAGAGGATGTGCCGGAGGACATGACGGTTGCGACGCATGTATGCCGTGGAAATTTCCACTCAACCTATGCTAGCAGCGGTGCGTACAACGATGTAGCGAAGGTGCTTTTTGAGCAGGAGAATGTCGACGCATATTATCTTGAATTTGACGATGAGAGAAGCGGAGGTTTTGAGCCGCTTGCGAATGTGAACGGCGACAAGAAGGTTGTGCTTGGTCTTATAACGACCAAGAAGCCGGAGCTTGAGGATAAGCAGGCTGTCATTGCGAGAATACATGAGGCGGCAAAATACATACCGCTTGACAGATTGTGCTTAAGCCCTCAGTGCGGCTTTGCTTCATGTGAGATTGGCAATAAGCTTACTGATGAACAGCAGTGGGCGAAGCTGGCGCTTGTGAGGGAGATTGCAGAAGAGGTGTGGAAATAAGATAATAGTAATTTAGTAGTATTAAGGTTCTGTAAGATTTATGTGTTTGATGGCTTTGACGCATATTGAATTACAGAACCTTTTTGTGTCAAAGATTATTTTTTATTGATAATAATTGTTAAAAAGGATATTATGAACTAAGAGGTATAAGTATAGATAATTTGTTTGGATAAAAAAATTTTTATTTTGTAATATATTTGTAATATTCATTTTGGTAAAATGAGCTATATAACAGGTAGTCACCTGAATTATAAAAAAGCGAGGAACCGGTCAGATGGATTATAGAATGCTTATAACATATATTATGGTTGATATATTCTGTATAATCATTGTAGGGGTTATAAAGCAGAATATTACAACAGACTCAGGTAGTGAGCTTGAGGTAAGGATGCTCAAAAGATCGCTGTGGAGTTATATTATATTTATGATTGCCGGGCTTACAGGTCTTATAACAGAGAATGCAGACCTGTTTTATTTAAGAGGCATAGATTACGCGGCAAATATAATTTCATTGACATGCCGTGATTTTTCGTCATTTTATTGGTTTATATATGTCCAGCTGTGTGTTAACAAGGACTTTATGAGGAAAAAGTTCAGGGTGATTACATATATTCCTATAATTATTGTAATTGTTCTGTGTATATCTTCACCATTTACAGGGTGGGCTTTCTATATAAATAATGAGAATGAATATGTGCGTGGACCTATGTTTATGTTCGTGTCTGTTACTCCGCTTGTGTATGATGTGGCTTCGACAGTGACGGCATATTACAGAGGATTTCACGAAAAGAGTTCTTTAAAGAGAAAAAGATATCTTAATTATGGTTCATTTATATACTTTCCGCTTATCGCGTCCGTGCTGCAGATATGGCTTTCCGGAATGCCTATACTGGCACCGGCGGTAGCAGCGGCATATTATATTGTGTTTGTTTCAGGGCAGAAGGATATGATTTACAATGATTCGCTCACCGGCGTGAATAACAGACGCCGCGCCATGATGTACATAGAAGAAAAAATGCAATATACATCGAAGGAAAATCCTTTTACAGTGTTTATGGTTGATGGAAATAAATTTAAGATGATAAATGATACCTATGGTCATATAGAGGGTGATTCGGCTATCGTGTGCATCGGACAGGCAGTAGAGCAGGTAGCACTTCAGAATAAGCTCTTTTGTGCGCGTTATGGCGGTGATGAATTCCTTATGCTAAAATCCGGAGAATGTTTTTTCGATAGAGAGAGCATAGGTGAGGCGATAAATGAAAGGCTGAAACAGATATGTGATGAGCAGAAGAAAAAATACACTCTTTCAGTTGCTGTAGGATTTTATACATCTTTTGACAGCAGCGAGACATCGGATACAATTATCAAAATGGCGGATGATAAGCTCTATGCTGTAAAGGCAGAACGTGCCAGAGTGACAGCAATCAATTAAGTGATAAATTCATTGCGGCATTATTAAGATGTCTGGTTCTCCTGAAATTTTTGCCTGTATTCCCTTGGAGAGAGTTTAACCGTATTTTTAAATATATGTGAAAAGCTGTGTGTGTCGCTGTAGCCCAGTTGTTCACTAATGGTAGATATAGGCGTGTCGGTATATTCTAATATATGCTTGGCACGCTTTATCATTTCCGCCTTGAGGTGCTTTTTCAAGGATTCACCTGTCTCAAGCGTAAAGCAGTGGGTGAGATATTTTTCGTTGTATTTAAAATGAGCGGCTATGGCGGACACCCTAAGCTCCTCACAAGGGGCAAACTGTATGTAGGAGAGGATTCGCCGGCACAGCTCCGCGGTATTTCCCGCGGAGATATTTTTATCGCCCTTTTTGATTTCAAGGAGGATGATTGCCATGATGTGATTGGAAAGCTCCTTGGTGAGTCCGGTATCGTTGAGAAGGGAATAGTATTTCTCTATGATATCAATGTTCCTGTAGCTTCCGAATGCCGGAAAATCTCCAATACCTGTATCATCGAACTTGTAATTGCATGCATTATCACATGTATAATTGCATGTATCATCACACATATAATTGCATGTATCGCCGCATGTGTCATCCGCGAACCAGTGAAAATAGTAAAAGGTGCACTCACAATTTTTCCAGCCGTGCTGGTTTTTACATGGTGGAGTTATGACATATTCACCGGTCTTTACGGTGTAATCGTTGTTGTCATCGGAGATGTACAGGGTGCCGTCCGTCACATAGAACAGCTCATAGCTGGTCATATATCTGCTCATGTGAACCCAGTTCCCATCCGGAGCCGTGAAGGTTCCGTGCATCATAAATTCAATTCCGGTGTTCAAATCGAAGTTCATCCCTGTATCTCCGTTTCCGATAGTGTCTTAATGTGTTTGATGTTTTACCTGTGGCATATACTAATGAAAAAATGTCACGTCATTGTTATAATACATAGTATAGGCTGATTTTTGGAGAAGGTCAATGCCGGACATATTGTTAACTATACAGGTAAATACCTAAAGTTAAGACGCTATATTTCTGTATTATAGCAGTAGGAAAGTCGGGGAAATGATGATATAATGAGCGCAAGTGAGGAAAATGCAAATTTATTTGCATTTGACGAACGGCGATATTATTGAGTGATGTAATCACGATATAATATGCATAAGTGAGACAATACGACTACATAAGTGACGGAACGGAGCGTGTTATAGATGATAAAATATCCCGATTATGAGAATTGTATAGCAGGAATTCCTAATTCGATTTTAAAGAACATGGGAATTGAGCCGGGAAGAAGAACGTCGGAACTGCTTGACAGATATCTGGCTGAAAAAGATTATGAAAATATAGTGGTCATCCTTCTTGACGGGATGGGTAAGAACATAATTGACGCCAATCTGTCCAAGCGAGGATTCTTTTGTTCGCACATGGTCGGGACGCTAAGTTCAACCTTTCCACCGACAACGGTTGCCGCGACCACATCGATATTAAGCGGCATGGAGCCGTGTGAACATGGCTGGCTTGGCTGGGACTGTTATTATCCGCAGATAGACAAGAATGTCACGGTATTTTTAAATAAGGAGACCGGAACGGATGAGCCGGCGGAAGCCTACAATGTGCCGTGGCGCTATTGCGGCTATGAGGGCGCAGTCGACAGGCTGGTAAAGAGCGGCAGACAGGGCTATATGGCAACGCCGTTTGTGGAGCCGTTCCCGGATTCATTTGAGAAGATAACGGACAGGATAGAGGAGCTCTGTGAGAAACCGGGCAGAAAATATATTTACAGCTATTGGAATGAGCCGGACCACATTATGCATGAGAAGGGCTGCTTTGGTGAGGACGCCAAGTCCCTGTTAAAAAAGCTTGAAAAGCAGGTCAGGCAGTTATGTATGAGGATTAGTAACAATCGCACCCTGATTATTGTTACTGCCGACCACGGACATATAGACACCAAGGGCGTGGCGCTCACGGACTACCCTAAGATATGTGAGTGCCTCCTAAGACTTCCGTCCATCGAGCCGCGTGCGCTCAATTTTTTCATAAAGCCCGGAATGGAGGAACAGTTTGTGGGTGAATTTAACAAAAAATTCTCCGATAAATTCATGCTTTTGACCAAGGAAGAGATGCTTAAAAAGAAGTTGTTTGGCGAGGGCAGGGAGCACACTTCATTCCTCGACATGCTTGGAGATTATCTTGCGGTTGCGACAGGAGATTTGTGCATATATAATACCAGAGGGGAAGCCGATTTTTTCATCGGGGCACATGCGGGGCTTACTGAGGAGGAGATGACGATACCGCTTATATTGGTGGAATGTTAGAGGCAGACGAAAGAGGCCGGAGATAATGCAGTATTCAGTGTTAAGGCTGGCGGTAGCTGTTTTTATAAGTTTATTCACAGCGAATAGCTTCTGAATGTGGATAATTAAGTATAAGGTATTATAAATTGTGGATTGTAAAGAAATAGTGAAAGAGGAAAATAGAGATAATGAACGAATTACAGCAGTACATTTCAATAATTGCAGGGACGGATTTTAACAAGATTATAATAAGCAATCCGGCGAACAAATCGGAGGAATACCAGAAGCTTGTCGTTGAGCAGAAGAAGGAGTTCTGCCAGATTTCCAAGTATACGCAGAAGCAGGTTTTCCATGAGAACGTGAAAAAAGAACAGCTTGCGGACAGATGTGCCAAGCTGGTGAGCGGTCACTACAGGCAGGTCAATGCGATGACAGGCGATGCGGAGCATATAATTCTCATTTCAAAGGACGGAAGGTGCAATTATAAGGTAAAGAGACTGGCGACTGAGGCGATAAAGGCGGCGGGTGCCGGCAAGGCAAATATTACCGGCAACGGTGTAGCGGGTGCGGATAACGGACACAACCGCAAAAAGAATTATATTTTGAGTGAGGGAATGGATATCGAGCCGCCTGTCGACATGGGCGTGTTCACGAAGGACGGCAGGGTTGTCAACTCCATGTATGACAAGTACAAGCAGATTAACCGTTTTGTCGAGATTCTGAATGATGAGATTTCCAACCTCAAGGTGAAGAAGCTCAATGTAATTGATTTTGGCTGCGGTAAGTCCTACCTCACATTTGTTGTGTATTACTATCTCACCGAGGTGATGGGACTTGAGGTGAACATGATTGGGCTTGACCTCAAGGCTGATGTCATAGAAAAGTGCAACAAGGCGGCGCAGAAGTATCATTATGATAATCTCAGGTTCGAGCTGGGCGATATCAATGGATACAAGGCACCATTCGATGTCGATATGGTCATAACGCTCCACGCGTGCGACACCGCCACGGACTATGCGCTGTACAATGCGGTACAGTGGAAGGCAAAGATGATATTCTCAGTGCCGTGCTGCCAGCATGAGCTTAACAAGCAGATGAAGCCGTCAACGCTTCCGATCATGTCGCGCTACGGAATAATCAAGGAGCGCTTTGCGGCACTTGCAACCGACGCAGTCCGCGCCAATCTTCTTGAATACAGCGGCTACAGGACACAGCTTTTGGAGTTCATCGATTTCGACCACACGCCGAAGAACATTCTCATAAGGGCAGTATACCGCCCGGTTGCACCGAAATCGGTGAAGGAGAATGCCTTAAATGAAGTGCACGCTCTTATGAACGAATTCTCATTTGAGCCTACATTATACAAGCTTTTGTTGGGACCGAATACCACTGTCCCACAAGCAAAATAATCAAGGAGGAAACCACGATGAATGAGGTAATGAAAAACATACTTACAAGAAGAAGCACCCGTAAGTTTACGGATGAGCAGATTCCAAAGGAGGTTCTAAAGGACATAGTCGATGCGGCACTTCACGCGCCCAGCGGAATGGGAAAGCAGACATGGACATTTACGGTCATAACCAACAGGGATGTCATTGCGCGTCTTGCGGAGACGATGAGAGTTGCACTTGGAAGAGAGCACTATGATATGTATAAGCCTACAGCGCTCATCATACCGTCCAATCTCAGGGAAAGCCATCTTGGAAGGGATGATAATTCCTGTGCGCTTGAGAACATATTCCTTGCGGCACATTCCTATGGAGTTGGTTCAGTATGGATTAACCAGTTAGGGGCAGTGTGTGATGACGAGAAGGTGAGAGCAATGCTTGATGAGTTCGGTATTCCTTCAGACCACGTTGTATATGGAATCGCCGCGCTTGGCTACGCGGCACCTGATGCGCCTTACAAGGACAGAACCTATGCGGGCGAAGTGAGATATATAGAGTAGCATGCTTTAGGCAGACGGCAGGTACATGTCCTAACTCCAACCTGCGCCAACCACCCATGCCACGAAACCCACGGAAAAAAATCTGTGGGTTTTATTTTTTCTGCGTGTATAATTATATAGAAATATAAAAATGCTGTACAAAAGTTGATTGTGTGGGGAGGAAGAAGATTGCACGAACAGGAGATAATCAGGCTGCTGCGAAGCAGGGATGACAAGGGAATGGAGCTGCTGTTAAGATATTATGGACCGCTTATCAGATATATTGTTGCGCCCATTCTTGACAATCCGCAGGACAGGGAGGAATGTCTTGGCGAGATTGTGATGAAGATATGGGATAAGATAGAACAGTTTTGTGAGCAGAGAGGAAGCTTTAACGCGTGGGTGACATCGATTGCGCGGAACACAGCACTCAACAATGTGCGGAAAAATATAGCGCGCGGTGTTGGGGAGGAGCTCACGGAGAGTATTCCGGCACTGACCCTCACCCCGGAGGAGCAGGTGCTGCAAAAAGAGAGGCGTGAGGAGCTTAAAAGGGCGCTTTATCGACTGGCGGAGGAGGAGAGGACGCTGTTCTACCGAAAGTATTACTACCGCCAGTCGACAGAGCAGATAGCCTCCGAGATGGGAATGACGCTCAGGGCTGTGGAGGGGAAGCTTTACCGGATAAAGAATAAATTGAGAAAACTGCTGGGGGAGGTGTGAAGAATATGGGAAAATTCGACTGGAAAAATCTTGATGACGATGAGCTTGAGCTTGTTTTGGAGGACAGTCTCGATGAGAATGTCATGGAGGACGTTGTGGCACAGGTAACGCCGTGCAAGTGGGTCATGGCGCTTATTCTCATCGGAATGGCACTCCGGACATTTACATTTGATTTTTATGAGCTTAATTACATCCTGCCGTTTGCCGGAATAATAATATCGCTGATTGGATACAGAAGATTGAAAAATGAGAATATGTGGTTCTGGTTTGACTATATATTTATCTGGCTTCGCACTGTGTATACGCTTATTCTTCTTATTATAAATACCATGATTATTCACAGTAGTGGATACATGGTATCATTTATGAATGTACTGGGGGGAGTATTTATTGGGGGAAACTTTGCTGAGATTGCGTGTCTGTGGCTTGGAATCCGCGCAGTACAGAAGAAGGCGGGGCTTGAGCCGAGGGCATATTCGGCGGGAATTCTGCTTGGATGTGAAGTGGTGCTTACCTATCTTGCACTGATAAAATACAGGGGAAACCTTCTTATGTTTGCATTTATCGGGGTCTATGTGTTGTTGTTTTATAACATGCATAAGCTCTCAAAGGAGCTTGATGTGGCTGGCTATGCGATAAGCACCAGAAGGGTGAGGATTCCGGACAGCTTTATAGCGGTCGCATTGGTTGTGGTACTCATTGTGGGATGTACCTGTGGATATATTTTCGGAAACCGTTATTACATGGACTGGACAGTGGAATATAGCGCCTATGCCGGAAATGATGGCAGTGAACCTGCCAGTGCGGAGAATGGCGGTACGAACTACGATGTCCTGAGAATAGCGCAAAATCTTATCGCGCAGGGTTTCCCTGAGTATGTTATAATGGATTTGAAGGCTGAGGAGATTGCGGCATGTGATGGGGCACTCAGGGTGGTCACGAATGTGGAGGACAATGAATATGGTCTTGAGTTCACCGACGTTGCCGTTCAGATTCCGGACGAAGCGGAAAAATGGGTAATTTTTCATCATTACAGATGGACTATAGATAAGAAATTCTATGGCACTGAGCTGGTTCAGGTGTGGACTACCTACCGCGACAATCCGCGCGGCTGGGCTGCCGCAGAGGATATAGGTGTTTCGGGGCGTATCCTGTATGATAAGGACGGAGTGACGTACACCTCACAATATCGTTCGTTAGAAACGCAGACCTACCAGTCGGATAATATCTTTTATGGAAACCAGACACTGACCGACATATTCGGAACATTTTCGTTCCCGGTGAGCGGGCAGAATTGCAGAGGCTATGTCATGTATTCAGCGGTGCACATTGATACGGGCTATGTTTTTACAAGCTTTCTCAACTATACGCACCAGCAGAGCCTGAGACAGTATCCGGTCAAGACAGCTTACGAGAGCAGGACAACATCGTGGTTTGAGCATAAGACATTCAGGACAATACAGAATTACTGGTTCATGTATAACACGATGGAAAATGAAGAATAGTGCGAAAGCATAGTGATAAATGTAATATCAGCTTATGTTGAGCAGTTGATAGTTATTGAAAGGAAATCAGGTGAATTATATGAAAACGCGCGAGGAGGCATTGGCATACGGTCTGTCATTTCCGTACACCTATAAGGAGGCACCGTTTCACGACCAGAACTGGGAGCTTGTGAGGGTGCACGGAAGCCAAAAGGCGTTCCTGTGGGTATATGAGAGGAACGGATATATCAATATGAATGTCAAGGTGAACCCGGAGTGGAGGGACTTCTGGAGAAAGGCATACGCGGCGGTACAGCCTGCGTATCACCAGAACAAGGAGCATTGGAATACGATTATTCTTGACGGAAGCATTCCGGATGACACGATAAAGGATATGATTGCGGAGAGCTATGCGCTGATCTGCGATAATCCGACCAAGAGGATATATGAGGCGGTGAAGCGTATTCCGAAAGGTATGGTTGCGACTTATGGACAGGTGGCTTATATGGCGGGTGACAGGAAGATGGCGCGCGCCGTGGGAAATGCGCTTCACAAAAATCCGGATCCTGAGAACATACCTTGCTTTCGTGTAGTCAATGCAAAGGGAGAGCTGTCGGGAGAGTTCGCATTCGGAGGCGAAGGAGAGCAGGCGCGGCGCTTGCAGGCAGATGGCATTGAGGTGAAGGACGGCAGGGTTGATTTACAAAAATACGGATATACAGGTGAGTAAAAAATATATAAGAGGTTATTGACTTTTCAAACACTTGGCAATACAATAGTTGCAAATGCAACTATTGGAGGTACAAGTAATGTTAAAGAGAATATTTTCTTATATGAAACAATATAAGAAATACGCATATCTTGCTCTGGTATGCATTGGCATAGAGGTTGTTCTTGAGCTCATGGTGCCGATGCTCATGGCGGATCTGATTGATTATGGCGTGGCTAACGCTGATATTCCCTACATTTATACCAAGGGAATACAGATGGGAGGCTGCGCCATTCTTGCGCTTATTTTAGGTATTGGAAGCTCTAAATTTTCCGCTCTTGCCGGACAGGGGCTTGGAGCGAATATACGAATGGCTGAGTATGAGAAGCTTCAGTCCTATTCATTTTCCAATATCGACCATTTCAGGGTGTCATCCCTTGTCACAAGGCTCACAAGCGACGTGACGAACATACAGAACTCAGTGTCAACCGGAATGAGACCGTTCGGCAGAAGCCCGGTAATGCTGATTGTGGCGACATCGGTGGCTTTCTCCATCAATTCGACCCTTGCACTGGTGTTCCTTGTGGCACTGCCGATACTGGCGACTATGCTTATTGCGATAATAGTACACATAAGACCGCTCTACACTAAGATGCAGACGGCAATCGACCTTTTAAACCGCACCGTAGGTGAGAATCTCACGGCAATCCGTGTTGTGAAGGCGTATGTGCGCGGTGACTATGAGATTGAAAAATTTGAGGAAGTCAATGACAACCTTAAAAACCAGTCTGAGAAGGCATTTAAGAGCGCGGTGCTCAACATGCCGGCAATGCAGTTTGTCATGTACTCAACGATACTTGGAATACTCCTGCTCGGCGGACATCTTGTTAAGCTGGGGGAGCTTGGAATAGGACAGCTCACAAGCTTTTTGAGCTACGTTCTTCTTATCCTCAACTCACTTATGATGATGTCAAACGTCTTTCTTATGATGACACGTTCCCTCGCCTCAGGCGCAAGAATCATGGAAGTGCTTGATGAGAAAATCGACATAACGGATGAGCTTGCGCGCGATATCAGCGTTGAGCGCGGTGAGATTGAATTTGAGCATGTAAATTTTAAATACAAGGAGGAGGCGGCGGAGTATGTCCTCTCCGACATTTCCTTTCACATAGAGCCGGGGCAGACGGTCGGAATCATAGGACAGACCGGTTCGGCAAAGACAACGCTTGTGCAGTTAATACCGCGACTTTACGATGTAAATGAGGGTGTTGTAAAGATTGACGGTGTCGATGTGAAGGAGTATCCGATGAGACACTTAAGGGACGCCATCGCGATGGTATTGCAGAAGAATACGCTCTTTTCCGGTTCTCTTCTGTCAAATCTTAAGTGGGGCAATGAGGACGCCACGATGGAGGAGATTGAAGAGGCGTGCCATATTGCCTGTGTAGATGAGTTTATCGACAGGCTTTCGGACGGTTACGATACGGAGATGGGACAGGGAGGTGTCAATGTCTCCGGCGGACAGAAGCAGAGAATATGTATCGCAAGAGCGATTCTTAAAAAACCTAAGGTGCTCATCCTTGATGACTCAACAAGTGCCGTTGACACTGCGACGGAGGCGAAAATCCGTGAGGGACTTGCAAAGAAGCTCCCGGATATGACCAAGATCGTCATTGCGCAGAGAATATCGTCTGTGCGCCATGCGGACCAGATTATCATTCTTGACAAGGGAAGGATAAACGGAATAGGAACGCATGAGAGTCTCCTTGCAAGTAACAGGATATATCAGCAAATATATGAATCACAGAAGGAGGGGGCAGATCTGTAATGGCAAAATACGTTGGATATAAAAGACCTAAGGACACAAAAAAGACCATAAAGTACCTGCTCGCGTACCTTGGATATCATAAATGGTCATTTGCGCTGGTTGCACTGTTGGTATTTATCAGCGCCGGTGCAAATATCATGGGGACCTATCTTTTGAAGCCTGTGATAAACAAATTCATTGTTCCCGGAGATACAACAGGGCTTATAAGGGCGGTTATCTCAATGGGCGTCATGTACCTGTGCGGTGTGCTGTCAACCTTTGCCTATAACAGGCTTATGGTGGTCACTTCGCAGAAGGTCATAAAGGAGATACGAAATGACCTTTTTGCACACACGCAGAAGCTTCCGTTAAGCTACTTTGACGCACACTCCCACGGTGAGCTTATGAGCCGTTTTACCAATGACGTGGACACGGTTCAGGAGGCGATGAACAGCAGCTTTGCGATGATAATACAGAGCTTTATGCAGTTGTTCGGAACCATCGTTATGATGATGGTGCTGAGCGTGAGACTGTCGCTCATCGTTATCGTGTTCCTTTTACTCATGTTTATATTTATCAAGGTGAACGGAAAACAGAGCAAGAAGTACTTCAACAGACAGCAGGCGGAGCTTGGAAGGATAAACGGCTTTGTGCAGGAGATGATGGCGGGACAGAAGGTTGAGAAGGTGTTCAACCATGAGGCTAAGGATTTTGAGCGTTTTTGTGAGATGAATGAGAGCCTTAGAAGAGAATCCACCCATGCCCTTACTTTTGCCGGAAGAATGGTTCCAACGATAGTTACACTTTCGTATTTTAACTATGCCGTATCGGCGTGTGTCGGCGGACTTATGGCGATAAAGGGACTGTTGGACCTTGGAACACTCTCGGCATATCTTGTGTATGTGCGCCAGAGTGCCATGCCGTTAAACCAGTTCACACAGCAGGTCAATTTCCTTCTCTCCGCTCTTTCGGGTGCAGAGCGTATATTTGAGATGATGGATGAGAAGCCGGAGATTGATGAGGGCACGGTCACGCTGTGTAACGCTGTGAGAACTCCGGATGGCAGGTTAAAGGAGTGCGAGGAGAGGACAGGTCTTTTCGCGTGGAAGATGCCGGAAAAGCTCATTGAATTAAAGGGCGATGTGCGTTTTAAGGATGTGGTGTTCGGATATGTGCCTGAAAAGACGGTGCTAAACGGAATATCGCTCTTTGCAAAGCCGGGACAGAAGATCGCGTTCGTGGGTTCGACAGGCGCCGGAAAGACAACCATTGTAAATCTGGTGAACAGATTCTATGAGATACAGTCTGGAACCATAACCTACGATGGAATAGATATAAATGATATCAAAAAGGATGACCTTCGCCGCTCACTTGCGATGGTCATACAGGAGACACATCTTTTTACAGGTACAATAGCGGATAATATAAGATACGGAAATCCTCACGCAACCGATGATGAGGTAGTTGAGGCGGCGAAGATAGCCAACGCGGACAGCTTTATAAAGTGGCTGCCGGAAGGCTACAATACCATGCTCTACTCCGATGGCGGAAATCTTTCACAGGGGCAGAGACAGCTTCTTGCCATAGCGCGCGCCGCTGTTGCCAAGCCTCCGGTGCTCATTCTTGACGAGGCAACCAGCTCTGTCGATACCAGAACAGAGCGCCTTATCGAGAAGGGAATGGACGCAATCATGGAGGACAGGACCGTGTTCGTCATAGCGCACAGACTGTCGACGGTAAGAAATTCTGAGGCAATCATGGTGCTTGAGAAGGGTGAGATTATTGAGCGCGGAAGCCATGATGAGCTGCTTGCACAGGAAGGAAGATATTACAGACTGTATATGGGGCAGTTCGAGCTGGAATAAGAAAGAAAGGGATAGCACATGGAAAGAGACGGATTAGGCAGTGCATTTTTGAGGGTGGAGCTGCTTAGAAGGCAGCTTTTACGGCCGTATTTTATAGAGCTTGGATTGACGGTAGGGCAGGGACAGCCGCGGATACTTAAGACCTTGAGGCGCAAGGGCGCGATGAGCCAGAGGGAGCTTGCCGACCTGTGTGTTCTTGATGTCACCACCATGTCGCGGACGCTTGATAAGCTTGAGAAGATGGGGCTTGTAAAGCGGACGGACAACCCGGAGTGCCGGCGTTCATGGGTCATATCGCTCACACCTGAAGGTGAGGAGAAGGCGGATAAGGTCATAGAGCTTTTTAAGATGGCGGATGAGGTGTTCTCAGACGGCATGACGGCAGAGGAAGTGGAAAAGCTGTATGTGCTGTTGGATGTTGTTGAAAAAAATATAGAAAAGCATGAAGAGAAAATATAGCTTTGCCGCTATAAAAGCTTTTTTCAAAATATGCCGGTTAAATTTGTAAGTGAAAAGAGTGGACTGCCTTACTTAGCAGCCCACTCTTTTTTCCATATTATATTCGCATTTAAAGGCTCCACAGTGCCCATACGTGTGGTGTAATCTACAGCCTTTAGAAAATGAAAACCGCATTTTTCCTGAACGCGTGCGGACTGTCTGTTGTGCAGGAAATATCCGCAGGTGAGAAAATCCAGCGCGCAGTCCTCAAAGAGATAGCGTATCACCTCACTCACAGCCTCCGGCATCAAGCCATGCCCCCAATAAGCCTTGGAGAGCACGTAGCCGATTTCACGTCCCTTATACTCCGAAAGCTCAGGAAACTGTTTTTCATTGTAACATTCAATTCCAAGAGAGCCGATAACCTTTCCTTCGTATTCGAGGGCAAAGGTCTTTTTTTCTGAGATGAACATATCAAGTATTGTCTGCGACTCAGCCTTATCCTTGTGAGGCATCCATCCAGCCATCTGTCCCACGCCGTCAACGGAGGCATATTCATAAAAGTCATCGAGATCCGACTGCCGCCACGGACGAAGTATCATGCGATTGGTTTTCAAGGTTACATTTGAGATGTCAACAGGTGTATTCATGGCAAAACCTCACTTTCATTTTTGGTAAATTTCAGTTAATTTAACATGTGTAGGGATAAATGTCAATAAAAATCTGTTCTAAGAACATCTAAGCTTCTCCCAAAGTCGTGATATTCATAAATATAATACGTTATACACGCTAAGTTTATAGAGCATGTTTTAACCTCAGCATCATTGACAGCATAACATTATAATATGTTGAAACAGATTTCTGAAAATATATCTGTCTGCCGTTCGCAAATATAGCATTTCAAAAAATAGTATGAAGTGGTATATTAAAAACAGGTGTGTGAATTTTAGCAGACTAAGGTATTTCGGGAGGTATGCAGATGAACAATTTTATCTATGAGACACCGACGAAGGTGTATTTTGGCAAGGATGAGGAGTTAAAGGTAGGAAAGATTGTGGCTGAGTATAAGCCTAAGAAGGTTCTGATACATTACGGCGGAAAGTCCGCGAAGGAGAGCGGACTGCTTGACAGGGTGAAAAAGTGCCTTGATGAGGAGCATATTGCCTACGTGGAGCTTGGCGGCGTTGTTGCCAATCCGCAGCTATCGCTTGTGAGAAAGGGAATAAAGCTGTGCCTTGACGAGGGCGTAGACTTCGTGCTTGCTGTGGGCGGCGGTTCGGTTATGGATTCAGCCAAGGATATTGCAAACGGCGTGGCTAACCCGGAGGTGGATGTATGGGACTTCTCACTCAAGAAGTGTGAGCCTGTAAGGACCCTCAACAAGGGTGCAATCCTCACCTTGGCGGCGGCAGGCTCAGAAATGTCGAGCTCATGTGTCATAACCAACAGTGAGACGGGGCAGAAGATGGGGTACGGCTCAAGTCTCAACAGAATGAATTTTGCGATTGAAAATCCGGAGCTTACATACACGGTAAGCCCTTACCAGACGGCATGTGGGGCTGTGGACATTGCAATGCACACGATTGAGAGATATTTTTGTCCGGGCGAGGACACATATCTCACGGACGCCATCGCGGAGGCGGTCATAAAGAGCACCATGAAGGCTGCGGCGGACTGCCTTGAGAATCCGAAAAATTATGAGGCGCGTGCCAATATGATGTGGGCGTCATCACTTGCGCACAATGGTCTTACGCAGTGCGGCAGGCAGTTTCAGCTTGTAGTGCACCAGCTTGAGCATGAGGTTTCGGGAATGTACCCGGATGTGGCACACGGCGCAGGGCTTGCGGCATTGTGGTGCAGTTGGGCGCGCTATGTGTACAGCTACAATATCAACAGGTGGCTGCAGTTCGCAAAGAATATCTGGAACATGGATATTGATTTCGAGCATCCGGAAAAGACGATTGAGCAGGCGATAGATAGGCAGGAGCAGTACTATGCATCTATAGGAATGCCGATCAATCTTAAGTCACTTGGGGTCAAAAAGGAGTCGCTTGAGGAGCTTGCACTGAAATGTTCGCGAAACAGGACAAGAACTCTCATCGGATACAAGCCTCTTGAATATGATGATATCCTGAAAATTTATCAGATGGCGTATGAATAAGGGCTTTAAGAATGACGTTTGGAAGATATTTTAAAGAGGTTTTTACAGATGGAAATAAATAACAGCGAATTGCAGGCAGTTTTAGATAAAATAACGGAGCTTCGCCATGAGCTTCATAGGATTCCCGAAGCTTCCATGAAGGAGTATAAGACCAGGCAGGCAATCATGGCTTTCATAGCGGACAATACAGCTCTTGAAATCGTGGACCGTGGCACATGGTTCTATGCGGCAAAAAAATCAAAAGCTTCCGTCAAGCGCGGTGCGATTGCGTTCCGCGCGGATATGGACGCGGTGTGCGGCAGGGATGGGCTTCCGGGACATTATTGTGGGCATGACGGTCACAGCAGCATACTTGCCGGGCTTGCGATTGTCATTGACGGCGCGGACACGGACAGGGACGTTTATCTTATTTTTCAGCCCGGTGAGGAGACAGGTGAGGGTGCAAAAATCTGCTCACAGCTCATTGAGGAGAAAAATATTGAGGAGATATATGGGCTTCACAACATACCGGGGCATGCTTTCGGGAATATTCTGGTAAGTAGTCCGGATATTAAAAGCACTTTTGCATGTGCGTCGACGGGGTTGGAGATTTCACTGTATGGGCGCCCTAGCCATGCGGCATACCCTGAGGCCGGCGTCAATCCGGGACCTGCGCTTGCGAAGCTTCTTCTTGACGTAGAGGAGCTTACGCGCCAGGTGAATGAGCAGGAGGGATTTGTGCTTATGACGCTCATCGGAATGGAGGTCGGGAGCGCTAACTACGGCGTCGCTGCATCGAGCGGAACGCTCAGACTGACTGTGAGGGGCGAAAAGGAGGATATTTTTGACAGCTATGTTGCGAGGATAAAAAAGCTTGTCCTTGAGGCTTCGGCGCAGGCAGGAACCGGGATGAAGTTTGAGGAGCTTGAGAGATTTCCGGCTACCGAAAACTATGCGGAGAACGTGGAAAAGGTAATTGAGTGCGCCAAGGCGCTTGGTCTTACCGTGGAGAAGCTCAAGGAGCCTATGCGCTGGTCGGAGGATTTCGGCTGGTATCTTATGAAAACAAAGGGAGCTTTCTTCGGTGTCGGTGATGGAGAGGCTTATGCACAGCTTCATACGCAGGACTATGAATTTCCTGATGGAATTATGGGGAACGCACTGAGACTTTTCGCCGGGCTGATATAGCCTGCCAAAGGGGTCTTTGCGGCGAGCCAAGGTGTTTGGTACAGATGTGTACGGCTTATGAAGCTGCCTCAGGTTAGTCTTAAGCAGAGCTTTTATCATTATTTAGGAGTATTAGACATGTCTTATGCAATGACACATCTTATTATAGCGGATAATTTCGCCAATATAAGAAAAATAGAGGAGAAGGGTATATTTCTGCTTGCCAGCATAGCACCCGACGCGGTTCACGCAAGGGCCGATTTCACCAAGAAAATGAAGGCTTCGGCACATTTTTTGCAGCCGGAATACGGCTGGGGAGAGGTGTACGAGGA
The DNA here is from genome assembly GCA_958446835.1 of uncultured Eubacterium sp. Taxonomy (GTDB): domain Bacteria; phylum Bacillota; class Clostridia; order Lachnospirales; family Lachnospiraceae; genus CAG-882. The sequence continues at coordinate 10,571 of CAUCXT010000015.1, read as the reverse complement.
GGAGCCTATGAAGGTGTGGTATGGGCGTATAAGGGACTTCTACAAGCAGAGAATCGGGCTTGCCGCAGATGATAGGGAGGCGGCATTTCTGCAGGGCTACACAATTCACATTTTGACGGATATATTTAACTGCCAGTTACTATATGCGCCCAATTTTATAAGCTATGGATTGAATCTTGATACATTCCGCGCTGAGTACAGGCGGGAGTGTATCGTGCAGGATAATTTTTTGTATCAGAATCATCCGAACCGGAATGAGATAGAGGAGGCGATGTCGGCGGCTGTTGCGCAGGGCATAGGGCAGGAGGTCTTAGACCGGTTTGGTATAGAGGATGTGACCGCTCAAAATGTTCTGGACAATGCGCGGTACCAACTCAGGCTGTACCATGAAGAGTGTGACGCGGTGGCACGAGGGGAGAAAAAAAGGGCTTCATTTGATGGGCTTAAGATGGTTTCGGAGAAGAACAGCGCCTTCTTTCTCTCACATTTAACTGCCGAATGTGACAGGTTGTTGTTCGATTTTCCGGACGCGGGAAGGACTTTCAAAGTGTAAGAAAAGGAGGCGTATTTCAATGAAAATATTTTTTTATGCGCTAAGAGAATACGATGAACAGAAATATGTAGAAAAATTTGCCGGGCAGTATGCATTTGAGTATGGCTTTACATCCGCCTATCCGTCGATGGACAATGTGCAGCTTGCAAAGGGCTATGACGCGATATCAATTATCACCAATCCGATGTACCCGGAGATACTCAAGGCATTTTACGATGTCGGGGTGCGGTATATATCGACGAGGAGCATAGGCTATGAGCACATTGATATCGAGTACGCTCATTCGCTTGGCATGAGGGCGTCGCATGTGGTGTATTCGCCGAACAGTGTGGCTAACTATACGATTATGCTCATTCTCATGGCGTGCCGCAATATGCCGTGGATTATGAAAAAGGCGGATTGCCAGGACTATTCGCTGAAGGGAAAGGTCGGAAAGGAATTGTCGACCTCAACGGTCGGCGTGATAGGCACCGGAAATATAGGCAGGACGGTCATAAAGCACCTGTCGGGCTTCGGCTGCCGCATACTTGCCTACTCTCTGTATGAGGATGAGGAGGTAAAAAAATACGCGGAGTATGTTAGCCTTGATGAGCTTATAAGGCAGTCGGACATCATAACGCTCCACGTTCCGGGAAATGCAGAGAATACACATCTTATCGACGCGGCTGCATTTGACAAAATGAAGGACGGCGTGATTATCGTAAATACGGCGCGCGGGCTTATAATCGACACACAGGCACTCATCGCGGCACTTAAGAGCGGAAAGGTCGGCTTTGCCGCGCTTGATACCTTCGAGGGTGAGGCGGGGCTCTACTATCTTAATAAGGAAACACAGAGGCTTGACAATGACAACATGGCACTTTTAAAGAGCTTCCCGAATGTGATTCTCTCACCTCACATGGCGTTCTACACAGAACAGGCGGTGTCCGATATGGTTGAAAATTCCATCAAAGGTCTGCTGGGATTTGAGAGTGGGGATGATTGGTTGGAAGTGAAATGAGATATAGGGAAAACTTATAACCAATACACGGATATATGAATTACCACTTTTTTTACAGGTATGGTATGATAAACACAGTCAAAGAAACATACAACCCATAAGAACCGCCGATGTTGTGAAAATGAATTTTAAAAATGAATGTTAACAATGGCGGCGGGCAGTAAAAAGCTAAAAAATATAGCTGTACACTATAGGAAATATAGCATTGATAGGTATATGACAGCTAAGCATATCAGAGTGAAAAGGAGATAAAAATTATGGCAAAGAAGCATTATTCAGAGAGAAATCTTAAGTTTGAGACATTACAGTTACATGTTGGACAGGAGAGCGCAGACCCGGTTACAGACGCAAGAGCGGTTCCGATTTACCTCACATCATCCTATGTTTTCCACAACAGCCAGCATGCCTCCGACAGATTCGCACTTAAGGACGCGGGAAATATCTACGGAAGACTTACAAACCCTACAGAGGATGTGTTTGAGAGAAGAATAGCAGCTCTTGAGGGCGGCGTCGCAGCACTTGCTGTAGGTTCGGGAGCAGCAGCTCTCACCTATGCGCTTCAGGCAGCAGCACACGCAGGCGACCATATCGTTGCGGCAAAGAATATCTACGGCGGTACATACAACCTCCTTGCGCATACACTTCCTGATTACGGAATCACAGCTACATTCGTTGACCCATTCGACTACGATGGAATCGAGGCAGCAATCCAGGAGAACACAAAGGCAATCGAGATAGAGACACTTGGAAATCCTAATTCAGAGGTTGTGGACATTGAGAGAATTGCACAGATTGCACATTCACACAATATTCCGCTTATCGTTGACAATACTTTTGCAACACCATATCTTGTAAGACCTATCGAGTACGGCGCTGATATCGTGGTTCACTCAGCTACCAAGTTCATCGGTGGTCACGGAACAACAATCGGCGGTGTGATTATCGACAGCGGTAAGTTCGACTGGAATTCATCGGACAAGTTCCCATGGCTTACAGAGCCGAACGTATCCTACCATGGCGTAAGCTTCGCAAGAGACTGCGCTCCGGCTGCATTCGTAACATACATAAGAGCAATCCTGCTTCGTGATACAGGTGCAACAATATCACCTGTTCACTCCTTCATCTTCCTTCAGGGACTTGAGACATTATCCCTCAGAGTTGAGAGACATGTTGAGAACGCGCTCAAGGTTGTGAAGTATTTACAGAGCCAGCCGCTTGTAGAGAAGGTAAATCATCCTTCAATCTCAACCGACCCTGAGCAGCAGAGACTTTACAAGAAGTATTTCCCTAACGGCGGCGGTTCAATTTTTACCTTCGAGATTAAGGGTGACGCAAAGACAGCACAGGAGTGGATTGATAACCTTGAGTTATTCTCACTTCTTGCAAATGTAGCAGATGTTAAGTCACTTGCAATACATCCGGCTTCCACAACTCATTCTGAGTGCAATGAGGCTGAGCTTTTAGACCAGGGAATTAAGCCTAACACAATCAGACTTTCAATCGGTACAGAGAACATCGATGATATCATTGAAGATCTTGACGAAGCATTCAAGGCTATAGCAGAAAAATAATACTGCTGTGACAGGGGTCTGACACCGAGCCCTAACAAACGGCGTGAGCAAAATGAGTAGTCATTTTGTTCACGCCGTTTTTGATTTTTTAGTGTGTTTCCGGGCCTGCAAGCTGTCCGGAGGGCAGAGATAGTGCATGATGTTGAGATGGCAAACAGGATTGAAAAGGAATTGCTTGAAAAGGAAAATATGACACTTTTGACGGTGACGCACCGCATAAAGGATGGGCTCAACGAATGTTATGATAGAGTGCTCAGGATTGAGGCGGGCAGATTGACTTTGCAGCAGCAGGGGCATATAATGTGTGTAAATTGAGTTTGTTTTCAGGAGGATTGAAATATGGGCTGCACTACATTATTAGTTGGAAAGAATGCGTCCTACGATGGTTCAACCATGATAGCGCGTAATGATGATTCGGGTTCGGGGCATTTTATGCCTAAGAAGTTCGTTGTTGTAAAGGCAGATGAGCAGAAGGAGAAGTACAAGACAGTTATATCACACCTTGATATAAAGCTTCCGAAGAATCCGCTTCGCCACACGGAGATGCCGAATGCTGTTGACGGTGAGGGAATATGGGCTGCGAGCGGTGTCAATGAAGCCAACGTCGGAATGACAGCCACGGAGACAATCACATCCAATCCGCGAGTGTTGGGCGCAGACCCGCTTGTTGTGTACCAGCCTGCCACAGATGGACAGAAGGAAATTCCGGGAGGTATAGGTGAGGAGGATATCGTTCACATAGTGCTTCCATACATAAAGACCGCGCGTGAGGGTGTCAAGAGACTTGGAAGCCTTCTTGAAAAGTATGGAACCTACGAGATGAATGGTATAGCCTTTCAGGATGTGGATGAGATATGGTGGCTTGAGACAATCGGAGGACATCACTGGCTTGCGAAGAAGGTTCCGGACGATGTGTACGTTGTCATGCCGAACCAGCAGGGAATAGATGAATTTGACTTCGTGGATGCTCTTGGAAAAAAGAAGGAGAACATGTGCTCCGCAGATTTGAAGGAGTTTATTGATAAGAACCATCTTAATCTATCAAATATTGACACGGACTGGGCACATTTTGATGTGAGGTCCGCACTTGGAAGCCATGACGATTCGGACCATGTGTATAACACACCGCGTGCATGGTATATGTTAAGATATTTTAACCCGCACACTATAAGCTGGGATGGAACAGACGCAGACTATACCCCTGCTTCGGATGATTTGCCGTGGTGCATGGTTCCGGAGAAGAAGATTACGGTTGAGGATGTAAAATATGTGCTGTCATCACATTATCAGGGAACACCTTATGACCCTTATGGCGCGTATGGTGACAAGAGCATGAGCGGTGCATACCGTTCTATCGGAATCAACCGCAATGATTTCCTTTCCGTGATACAGATGCGCCCGGATTTTGAGAAGGATGTTCAGGCAGTTGAGTGGGTTGCATTCGCATCCAATGCGTTCAATGTGCTTGTTCCGTTCTATGCGGATGTTCTCACAACACCTGAATATCTTGCGAACACCACAGGTGAGGTGTCCACAGATAATTTCTACTGGTGCAGCAGAATGATAGCGGCGATGGCAGATGCGTCATATAAGAAATCTATCTTCCACATAGAGCGCTACAAGGAAAAGGTTATGTCCAGAGGGCATGAGATTATCGGACATTATGACGAGCTGCTTGCACAAGAGAAGGACGCTGATAAGCGCATGGAGCTTAAGACATCGGCAAACGAGGAGGTTGCGGCGATGGTGAAGAAGGAGACACTTGCGACACTTGACAAGGTTCTCTATGAGCTCAGCAACCAGATGAAGAATGCGTACTCAAGGTCGGATGCGTAGGAAATATTTCTTCTTTTAATTAAGGTGTCAAAACATGTTGATATAATTTATGAGTGTATAACGTATTATATTTATGCATACCGTCTCCGATTGTCCGAAGCTAAGATGTTCTAAGGACTCTGATAAAGTTATAATCACAATCCCGCCACCGAAGCAAAGCATACATCCTTGTATGCATTGCTTCTAAGCCGACATCCGTGTCGGCTTTGGCTGTGTTGTGGACAGAGTCCTAAGAACATCTAAGCTTCTCCCAAAGGTCGCGGTATGCGTAAATATAATACGTTATACACGGTAAAGTTTAGGACATGTTTTGACACCTTAATTCGGCTAATTTATTGATAGGGCGATATATCTGATGAGAGTAAAAACTGATGTTTTTAATATAAATAATAGGGCATGTAAAGTGTACAGAAATACATGTGATTCCGATAGCGTAAAATACGTTATCGTGCAGGGGGTAGATAGGGAATGGCTTGGCAGAGAAAATGTTAATGTAGAAATACCTCCTGCACGTGGGCAAAGGGTAGATAGAGAATGGCTTGGCAGAGAAAATGTTAATGCCGAAATATCTCCTGCACATGTGCAAGCGATAGATAGCGAACAGCTTTCCAATGCTGCAAGTGCAAGCGATAATGTGCGTTTCCTTGACCGTGAGGCAGGAAAGATAATGGAAAAGGCGGGAACAGGGATTGTTTTTGCCAATTTCGGTGTTGGGAGCTGGAATGATGAGTTGTCACCGTGGAGTGCGGAGGCGGTGTTTAAAAATCAGCCGTTTTCAGGGAGAGCTCAGGAGACGCTGGAGTTTGTGACGGATGTATTTGTACCGGAGCTTGTAAAGAGGTATGGTTTACCGGCAGATGCCAAAGTGATAATTGGCGGTTATTCGCTGGCGGGATTGTTTTCGCTGTGGGCGGCATATAGGACGGATATATTTTATGCGGTTGCGGCAGTGTCGCCGTCCGTGTGGTTTCCGGGGTGGATTGAGTTCGCACAGGAGAATCATGTTCATTCGGATAAGATATATTTAAGTCTTGGAAACCGTGAGGAGAGGACGAACAACCGGGTCATGTCGCGTGTCGGTGACAACATCAGGCTTCAGAAAGAGATTTTTGACGGACAGGGTATACCAAGTGTGCTTGAGTGGAATGAGGGAAACCATTTCAGGGATGTGGAAGAGAGAGTTGCAAAAGGATTTTTGTGGACGATTTTGCAATAAAAGCTTGATTTACTTATAAAAATCTTATATAATGACAAAAAATAAAATGAAACCACGCACTATCACCGGATAGTGTATTGAAGGGTGTTCAGGGCACTGCCGTAGGTACGGCATATCTGTTGATATGTTATAAGGAGGTGCTTTGGACACCCTGTTTAATTTCGTAACTGTACAGAGCCGGTTCAGGATGAAGTAAAAGTGCAAGAAACTAATTCCGTAGATTGTTTTGCACAGTCACAGAAAGAGAGAAAATTAAAGATGTCAAAAGAAGTAAAAAGCATTGAAAAAGAGTTCGATAATGCGTCTGTAGGGAGACTGGTGTTAAAGCTTGGACTGCCGGCAATGCTTGCACAGTTTTTTAATATTCTGTACAGCATAGTTGACCGTATTTACATAGGGCACATGCCAAGCGGTGCAGACATGGCACTTGCAAGTATCGGTGTGTGTTCGCCTGCGTTTACCGCCATAACAGGCTTTGCTTCACTTGTCGGGGTCGGTGGGGCAGCACTTATGAGCATATCGCTGGGGCAGAAGAATGCTAAAGCGGCACAGAAAGCACTCAATAATTCGCTTATGATGCTTGTGATATTGTCAATAATAGTTACGGTAATATTGCTGCTGGTAAAAAGACCGTTGCTGTATCTGCTTGGCTGCAGCGACGCAATGTATCCGTATGCCTCAGCTTATTATACCATATATTCGTTTGGGACTGCCGCAGTGCTGTGCGGCACGGGAATGAACAGATTTATAATGGGGCAGGGCTATGCAAGGCATGGGATGATGTCCGTTGTTATTGGAGCGGTACTGAATATAATACTTGACCCGGTTTTCATATTTGTGCTTGATATGGGGATTGCAGGAGCGGCATGGGCGACAATAATTTCACAGTTTGGCGTGCTTTTGTATGTATTTATTGTGCTTGGCAGTAAGAAAATGCCTATAAGGCTTGGCTTTGGTGGATATGATATGTCTGTATGCTTAAGAACGCTGGTCATTGGAAGCATGTCTTTTTTAATTATTTTCCTAGATAATTTCCTGATAATTCTTTTAAATGCGATGTTAAGGAAATACGGAGGAGCTCTTGGGGACAGTTATATATCTTATGCGGCGGTGGTGCAGAGCGTCTGTGTAATTGCGGTATGCCCGGCAGAGGGAATCACAAGCGGATGTGCGACACTTTTTAGTTATTATTACGGAGCAGGAAATTCTAAAAGGGTCAGGAAGTCATTTTACTATGTGCTGCTTGTGTGTGGAATCTATCTGGGGTTGATTACGCTGGCAACACAGCTTGCACCTGAGCTTTTTGTGAGGCTGTTTATAAGTGACGCACAGGCTGTCACGCAGACGGCAGAATTTGTTAAAAGATATAATCTTGGTTTGACCATGGTTGCGGTTCAGTTTGCATTTGTTGACGGTTTCACGGCTATGGGAATGGTTAAGGAAGCAATACCTATTTCTTTTTTCAGAAAGGGTCTGTATGTTGTGGCTGTACTTGTGCTTCCTATGTTATTCCCGTTGGAGTACATATTCTATGTGGGTTCCATTGCAGACATAGTCGGTTCATTGTTCACAATCGCCATGTACTTCCTTGTGCTCAACCCAAGGCTTGAAAAGCTGATGAAGGTTGAAAAAGAGAAGATAATAACTTAGTGTAATAATCTCCATTTAGATGGTGCAACGCCCATTACCTGTTTAAACTGCCTTGAAAAGTGAATATTATTATTGTAACCGCAGCGCTCAGCTATCTGTTCAATTGTGTAGGCGGTTTCTGAAAGAAGCCTTTTGGCATTCTCTATACGGCTGTTGATTATATCTGCACCGCATGAGATACCGAAGGCTTTTTTGTATAATTCCTGAAAGTATATGGAGCTGAGTCCTGCATGCTTTGCGAGGGAAGGGATACGGTATTCGAGCTGTGGATTTGCATATATTGCCTGCCTTATCGAAAGAATTGCGTTATAGTGAGGTATGATGGATTTGCTTTCGGCATATCTGCTTTTTATAAATTCAAAAAGTGCAAGCATAAGATTGTCCGTTATTGACTTGCTCTGTGCAAGTCCGGAATGGAAGGCATTGGTGATAAGCATAAAATAGGCGCTAATCGGGCTGTCCAGACCAAAGGTGAGCGGGCAGGCAAGAGGGATGCCACAGTCCGGACAATTCTTATTATCTACGCACATCGACGAGAGAACTCTCTGAGTATCATAAAAGTTCACCCAGTCATCTATATATTCATTTGAATTTCCGTGGTAGACTGCTTTGACATCGGGAGGCAGAAGCACAACACTTCCCGCCGCAACGATTTGTTTTTGACCATCAATTTCAAAAATAGCATCTGTTTTGGTATATATTAAAATAAAAAAGTCCCTGTTTTCAATATGATAGATAACCTCATCATATCTGTGAATTGTGTTACATGCGGTATGTTTTATGTCGAACATGATACCTCCGTGAATGATATATCGGATGATTTACCAACCGGTTATTGACAAAATTAATTATGCAATCGACAATCGGTACGTAATTTTTATAATATATGTAAAATGTCACAGAGTAAATAAATTATATGTAAAATATAATAAATACAGTAACAATAAATCTTATTTTAATATTACCATTTTCTATTAGAGCGTATTAAAAACATATAATATGTTAAACTTATAATACAATATGTAATTCCATTTTACAAACAATAAAAATATAATATTTTATATAACAATACCTAGTTAAAGAATTGTGTATAAGGAGGACTATTTTATGTACAACACACCGGCAATGGGATGGAATTCATGGAACACGTTTGGTTCTAATATCAATGAAAAGCTTATAATGGAGATGGCAGACAGGATTGTGGCGGACGGCTACAAGGCTGCGGGATATGAGTATGTTATAATTGATGACTGCTGGTCACTTAAGGAGAGGGTTGATGGAAAGCTTGTAGCAGACCCGGCGCTTTTCCCGAACGGAATGAAGGCACTTTCGGATTACATACATGGTAAGGGTCTCAAGTTCGGAATGTACTCATGTGCGGGCTTTAAAACCTGTGCCGGATATCCAAGCAGCTATGGACATGAGTTTGAGGACGCGAAGCAGTTCGCCGAGTGGGGAGTTGACTACTTAAAATATGATTTCTGCAATTTCCCGGCGAGCGGCGATGCGAAGAACGCATATCTTACAATGGCGATGGCGCTCAGAAACAGTGGAAGGGATATTTTCTTTGCTGCATGCAACTGGGGTGTGCAGGACCCGGCGAAGTGGATGCGTTCAAGAGGTGCTAACAGCTATCGCTCCACAGGGGATATTTTTGATGTGCCTAAGAGCTACAAGGATATATTTATGCAGCAGGCTGAGAATATAGAGGGCAATGCTCCGGGCTGTTACAATGATATGGATATGCTGATTGTAGGTATGCATGGCAATGGCAATGTAGGTATGGGGGGATGTACCGATGAGCAATATCGCCAGCATTTTGCAATGTGGGCATTCTTAGGTTCACCGCTTATTATTGGTTCAGACATAAGGAAGCTTGATGAGTACAACACCGCAACCTTATTGAACAAGGGGCTTATCTCAGTAAATCAGGATTTGGCGAATTGTCCGGCATTTCTGATTTATAAGGAGGAAGGCAGAAAATATGCATTCGGAAAGATTCTTTCGGGAAATCGTATAGCACTTGCGTTTTTCAATATTGGTGCTAAGGATGATTGGGCGCAGAACATGAGTATAGCATTTGATGACCTTGGTATACATTCAGAATCGGGAATCGGTCTGAAACTTACTGATGTGATAACAGGTGAGGAAAGAGGAACATTTTATGACGGCTACAGCACGAAGCTTCCGCTTGACAGCTGCGAGATACTTGTCGGGGAGCCGGTATAATGAAAGAGTATTGTAACCATTGTCACAGAATACTTACTCACGATGAGATTGCATTGCATAAAAAGCTCTATAACAGAGCCTCGACAAGTTATATGTGTCTTACCTGCAGCAGTGAGTATCTGGAAGTTACAGAGGATTTGTTGAGGCAGAAGATACAGGAATTTAAGAAAACGGGATGTACTTTGTTCTGAGTGGGTGTGTGGGACACAAAAATTTTACACAAAAAAGGTTGACGCCGCAGCGCCCAAGGAAGTACAATCACTAAGGTATGAAATATCACAGAAAATTATCAGGAGGTGGACTGCATGGACAGTTGCGACAGTACAGGTCGAAGTATTATCTGCGGTGGCAGAGGTATGTATACATGTGAGCACGGTATATGCATGCATTGTATACATGTATATGAATATGATGGCGCAGCTTGTCATGTGTTGACCGCGGTGGACAGTAGGAACTGAGCACCGGGGTAGTGCAGTCTGCGTCTTATTCATATTGCCTTTTTGCCGCCGCAGTGAT
>CAUCXT010000014.1 GCA_958446835.1 uncultured Eubacterium sp. | reverse complement strand
CCAGCTTGTTTTCATCCATATTCAACAATTTTAATGTCCCAGGTATTTAGAAACATATCCTCCTCATTCCCTATATTATTCCTTGTGCATTATGTCTGTCCATATATATATGCATGATATCAGGGGCAAAAGGTCAGAAGTCCGATGCAAGCTTGCCTGCGTGAGGATTTTTGACCTTTTGACCTCAACAGCATATGCATTATAACTGTTATGGGCAGAGAAAATCCGCCAAAATTGCGCTATCTGTGAATTTTCTCTGCCCATTTTATTTAATATCTCATCCTTAGACTGAAATATCTGCTTTTTTTTTCTATTTCGGGCTGCTTTCTCTGCCCACAGCATATTATAATCGCCTATTTAGACTGAAACATACGCTGTTTTTATTTGCTTCCGGGCTGTTTTCTCTGCCCACGGCATATTATAATCGCCTTTTTAGACTGAATCATATGCTGTTTTTATTCGCTTCCGGGCTGTTTTCTCTGCCCACAGCATATTATAACCGCTTCTTTAGACTGAATCATATGCTGTTTTTATTCGCTTCCGGGCTGTTTTCTCTGCCCACGGCATATTATAACCGCTTCTTTAGACTGAAGCATACGCTGTTTTTTTCTATTTCCGGCAATTTTTTCTGCCCGCTACATATCACAATTGCCTATTTAGACTGAAATTTCTGCCGGTGCGATATAGAGCCACCCCTACAGCAGCTCCTTAAGTATCTTGTTGATGCTTGCCGGATTTGCCTTGCCCTTCATCGCCTTCATGGTCTGTCCCACAAGGAAGCCGAGAGCCTTCTCCTTGCCGCTGTGATAGTCGGCAACGGACTGAGGATTGGCTGCTATAATCTCCTCGATGGTGCTCTTTAACGCACCGTCATCGTTCACAATCTTAAGTCCCTTCTCCTCGACATACTTCTCAGGGTCGATGTCCTCCTTAAATATCTTCTCGAACACTTCCTTTGCAACACTTGAATTTATTGAACCTGCCTCAACAAGCTCGATGAGCTTTGCAAGATTTTCAGGTGAGAAGCTTATGTCCTCAGGCTCCATTGAGTTATCCTTTAAGAGACGCATTGTCTCAACCATGAGCCAGTTGGAGACCTTCTTAGGCTTGTTGCAGATTGCGGTTGTCGCCTCGAAGATGTCAGCCATCCTCTTTGAATTGGTTATAATATCAGCATCGTACTCTGGTATATCGAACTCAGCCTTATATCTCGCTCTCTTCTCATCCCTGAACTCAGGCTGGCGTGCCTTTACGGCATTAAGCCACTCATCGTCGATGACAACCGGTACAAGGTCAGGCTCAGGGAAATATCTGTAGTCCTGTGCATCCTCCTTAGAACGCATCGCATAGGAATACTCCTTGTTGTCATCCCAGCGTCTTGTCTCCTGAACAACCTTTCCCCCATCCTCGATAATCTCTATCTGTCTCTTCTTCTCAGCCTCGATTGCCCTCGCGATAGCTTTAAACGAGTTAAGATTCTTTGTCTCCGTTCTCGTTCCGAACTCGGTGGCACCGACCTCGCGAACCGAGAGGTTCACATCGGCACGCATTGAGCCCTCCTGAAGCTTGCAATCTGAGGCTCCGAGATACTGGATGATAAGTCTCAGCTTATCAAGGTATGCGATAACCTCGTCAGCCGAGCGCATGTCAGGCTCGGACACAATCTCTATAAGAGGCACGCCCGAACGGTTGAAGTCGACAAGCGAGCAGTCCTCCCACTCATCGTGGACAAGCTTTCCTGCATCCTCCTCCATGTGAATCTCGTGGATTCTCACAGTCTTTTTTCCTCCATCGGCAGTCTCTATCTCTATGCCGCCGTCATGGCAGATTGGATGATAGAGCTGTGAAATCTGGTAGTTCTGTGGATTATCAGGGTAAAAATAATTCTTTCGGTCAAATATATTCTTCCGGTTAATCTCGCAGTTAGTCGCAAGTCCCACTGCCATGGCATACTCCACAACCTGCTTGTTTAAAACCGGAAGTGAGCCCGGCATACCTGAACATACCGGACACACATGTGTATTAGGTGCTCCGCCGAATGCCGTGGAGCAGCCGCAGAAAATCTTAGTCTTTGTAGCAAGTTCTACATGAACCTCAAGTCCAATGACGGTTTCGTATTCTTTCATTCAATATTCCTCCATGTCACTTTTTTAAAGTGACCCAAATAACCTTGAAAAACGTGCTTTTACGTTTTTCCTGTATAAAATAGCAGAACATATCAATCAACGTATTCTGCTGATTCAGATGTTCTTTTCATGCTGCTCATAAGTATATGCCGCGCGGATAAGCGTCTTTTCCGAGAAGCAGTCCCCGATAAGCTGCACACCTATCGGAAGCCCGTTTTTGTCATTTCCGCATGGTACACATATTCCAGGAAGTCCTGCAAGATTAACAGATATTGTGTATATATCGCCAAGGTACATCTTAATCGGGTCTGATAAGGATTCTCCGAGCTTCGGAGCCGTGGTAGGAGCCGCAGGTCCTAAAATGACGTCATATTTTTCAAACGCCTTGTCAAATTCCTTCTTTATGAGCGCCTTTGTCTTGAGTGCCTTGATATAGTAGGCATCGTAGTAACCGGAACTCAACACGAATGAGCCGAGCATAATACGTCTCTTTACCTCCGCGCCAAAGCCCTCGGAACGCGACTTCTTGTACATATTGTGAAGTCCGTCATAGTCCTCTGTTCTGTAGCCGTACTTCACACCGTCAAAACGTGCGAGGTTCGAGCTTGCCTCCGCAGACGCAATGATATAGTAAGCAGGAATGGCGTAATCCACAAGTCCGAGGTCGAACTCCTCTACAATGGCACCCTTGCTCTCAAGCACCTTTGCCGCCGCTAATACCTTCTCCTTGACCTCCTCGTCGATTCCTTCGCCAAAATAGGTTCTCGGAATACCAATCTTAAGCCCTGCAACATCCTCGACAAGCGCATCCGTGAACTTGTAGTCCTCCGGCTCTCTCTTTACGGAGGTGGAGTCCTTTGCATCGTATGAGGCTATCGCTTCAAGCACCGTCGCACAATCCGTGACGTCCTTGGTTATAGGTCCAATCTGGTCAAGCGATGAGCCGTAGGCGATAAGTCCGTATCTTGACACTGTTCCGTAGGTAGGCTTCATGCCGACAACTCCGCAGTAGGAGCTTGGCTGTCTGATTGAGCCGCCCGTATCGGAGCCGAGCGCATAGAAACATTCATCAGCCGCAACAGCCGCAGCCGAACCTCCCGATGAACCGCCCGGAACATGCTCCGGATTTCTCGGGTTCTTGGTCGGTCCGAAAAACGATGTCTCGGTCGTGCTTCCCATGGCAAACTCGTCCATGTTGGTCTTGCCGATTATGACAGCACCAGCCTTCTCAAGATTTAACACAGCCTCCGATGAAAATGTCGGTTTAAAATTATATAAAATCTTCGAGGAGCAGGTTGTGAGCACTCCCTCGGTGCACATATTGTCCTTTATTGCAACAGGCACGCCCGCAAGCGGTCCCGTGAGCGTCCCGTCATCTATCTTTTTCTGAACCTCGTCAGCCTTTTTTAATGCCTGCTCCTCGCAGAGGGTGACATAACAGTTGTACTCTCCCTCCGCTGCCTTAATTCTGTCAAACACAGCCTCCACAGCCTCGCGGACGGAAATTTCTTTAGCCTTGATTTTTCTGCCAAGCTCCACAGCCGTCATCTTTGCAATATCCATAATCTATCTCCAATCCATACATACTTAGAATCAATGCTATATCCATCAGCTTCATAAAAACAGCCTTTAAAAATATCAAACTGTTATATAAGCCAATCCTGCAACAGCAATACATAACATATATCAGAAATATAAAATATGCCACACCGTTAAACCGATTCTAAATATCTATTCTTAATTTTATATTTTAAATTTCCGACTGCATTTATTCCACAGTCTTAGGCACCATATAGAAGCCGTCCTTCTCCTCCGGGGCATTGGCAAGCATATTCTCGCTGTCATCACCATTGGTCACGACATCCTCACGGAACACATTTTTGACCGGAAACACATTCGACATCGGCTGCACTCCGTCCGTATCCAGCTCATTGAGCATATCAATATAATTTAACATATTTCCCATATCCTTCTTGGCAGCTTCCTTCTCCTCATCGGAGAGTTCCAGCTTTGCAAGGATACCCACATACTCTATGGTCTCGTCTGTAATTACATTTGCCATCTGCGTATTCTCCTTTTGCTTTTATACTGCAATTAATCAAATCTTTTTAATCGTAGCACATTTTGTTTTTTATGACAAGTTTAAACATCTTTAAAAAGGCAATTATTAATACAAAAGGGCACGAACCACAAATGGCTCATGCCCTTGGCTGTGAACCCTTATAGTCCACACATTTATCTATCAATACTCACTTTAACAATTCATTCTCTTCCCTTATATTTTATCAGCATATTACAAATGCTGATATTTCCTACATTCCGGGCATATCTGCTTTACCAAATATCACTATTTTCACATCGTTTTGAACGCAGAATAAGCAATCCCCCGCTTCAAGTGTGTAGAGCACTAAGCGGTGGGTAAGGGGGATGCGAATATCCGCTTTACACTTTTCAGCAGCAAATTAGCAGCCTAAAGCAGATGGTTTACAATGATATGCGTTATCCTCCGAGTTTTCCTTCGAGTTTTTTCAAAAAGCCACTCGAAAGAAAACTCGAAACACTTTCCGCATTCCTGCTAAGCGTCAATATATGTAATTCATGAAAACAGCAATTACTATAGGTAACTAATATATAATCTCACGAATAGTGCCATTAATTATAACCGCATCATACCTATTAAACAACACAAGATTACCTTTCGAGTTTTCCTTCGAGTTTTTTCTAAAAATAACTCGAAGGAAAACTCGAAATACTAAATTATAACATAATATGATTTATTTCCTCGTCTGCAAATATCTATCAATTTCTCATTCCTCATCTTATCAACGACACTTCTAGCTTGTTGCTTAGTAAATCCACACATCTCCTGTATCTTAGCAGATGTTATCTGATCATTTGTCTGCAGGTATTCTAAAATCATATTTTTAGCTTTAATATACTGGACTGTTTTATCTCTTGTATATTCCACATCTGATTTTAGTGCCTCGTAAACCTTAGCTGTGAGCATATATTCCTTGCCAACAATCTCTATCAAACCTCTGCTAATCAGCTCATTGCATGACTTTTTTGTTTCGTCCAGAGATTTTTGGACTTTTCTTGATAGTTCCGATAGCTGCTCTTTTCTATTGTCCATTAAGTCTCTTAATATCATCATCTCAGCCAAAGGCATAATTTTGCTGTTTTTATCCTGCACTTCGGTAATAAACTTAACAAATTCTGTGTTATCTATTGCACTGAATATTGTCAAAGAAACTGCATCATTAAATGATCTGTATCTTGGGTAAGGTTTACCCATTGAAACCATGTCCTTAAAGATGATGTCTACTCCCTGACCTGTTCTCTGAACATATTTCAAATTCTGAAGTGTCTCTGCTATCAGTTTATTCCTTGGTATAGATGGATGAGTTATAATATTATCCTCTGTAATTCCGTCAAGGAATCCACCTGGATTTTCAATAACTATTCGATCCGGATATTGTTTTACATAAACGGCTGCATTGCTCTGATAGTCTCTATGAGATAGCGCATTGAGGAGTGCTTCCTGAAATACTCTCTGCGGAAAATCTTCAACCTCCAGTCTGAATAATCCTACCTGAATGTTCTCTATCTTACTGTATGCTTGTACTCTCTCGGTCAACTTGTCAATGACACTTATTAATGGCAGCTTCAAATCAAGTCTTGCATCATATTCTTCTAAATTATCAGCTGAATAGTGTAAATATACAACTTCCGCTTGCGGTAACAGTCTTTGAATCGATGCTTCTTTTCCTACAAAAAGCAGACCTGCAATAGTCAGACGTTCTACATCTCCGTCATATTTTATGAGCTGTAAGTCTCTCAAAAAATCTATGTCATCCAAATCCGGTAATGTGGATTTAGAATCCCTGACTCTTAGCTTTTCCTTCAGGCTGTACACTTCTAACTTATTTACATCATCCAAAGTACTTTCGCCTATAATTCTGCCAGAAAAATCCGGATTCTGTGCAGAAGAATAAACATTGCTCAACTCATCCGGATATGCAGGTTTTGAATTCTTACCTAATCGCTTCAGGCATCTACCATCTGTAGTTGTATATGTCTTTCCATCTGCTTTGACTGATATTGCAATAATGAGTTTCCCTTGATATTCAAAGTCTGATATTTCTGTAAATAATGGTGGCACCGTTCTATCATAAATTCCCTCAATAATACGCTGACCATCATAGTTCCTGTCACAACCAGAAACTTCAATTGGGTTATCTTCTACTCCAAAATAAACTGTTCCGCCCTTAGTATTTGCAAATGCTATTAATTCATCAACAGCAAGCGAGATAATCTCTTTCATATTTCTTGCATTTATCCAAGACTTAAATTCAACTGTATCTGTTTCCTCTTTATCTAATATTTCCTTAAATTCTTCTTCAGTCATTAGCGTTGCACCTTCTTTCCCAATAAACATTCATATCTAATCTGGCAATAAATATTCTTTCGTAATCCCCTTACTTTTAAGTTCATTCATTATTGCATTTTTTAATTTAGCCGGAATAATAATCTTAACTAAAGAATGCCCTCCATCTAATTCTCTCGGAACTGCTACTTCGTGTGGACAAATTATATTATCTCCTGCATTCAGAGTTGTCCGCATTTCATCAATCGGTGTTTCAAATTTCACTCCACACACATATAAACATCCTTTTTGCCTTTGTATTCGAATATTCGTCTTCTGCTGGCTTCTTGGCTGCATTATCATAAATCCATGATCTAAAAATGATACCAATTCTCCACAGAAATCTTTTATCTCACAATAGTTTTCCATTAGCTCTGGATATTTCACTAAAAGTTCTTCTGCCAATTCGCGAATGCTAAGTTTATCTTTTTGAATATTGACAAGCTCACATTGTATTTTAGTTCTCATCCATTTAGGATCATATGGTGAATATGGCCATATAAATACCGCACCATCTTTATCCATGCCATCACAACAGGCAAAATACAAAGCAATATTTATATCTGTTGTAAAATCTATCAATCTTGTTGCCTGTATATAATGCTGCTCATATGCCATTACCTCAAACAACAAATCTCCACTTTCTGATATTCTCTCATCAACGCCCTTATTTCTGCATATACTTGGCATGATTTTCCATGAAGAATCGCTCTGTCCCCGATAAAAAGCTCGCCGATATGTATATTCATCCCCTATATCTCCCCTGCCTTGCCTAGGTAATTTATGAAATGAATTATAATCATTTGCAGCTTTATAAATCTGTTTTATGTCTTCAACTAAAATCTCTTGATAATCATGTTTTTCAATAAACTCTGTCATATATACCGATTCAGCTCCAACCTCCTACTCTACTACAACTCCTTAACAATCCTCATAAACTCCTCATAAGAATAAGCTCCATTATATCCAGGATTCTTTGTTTCAAACACCATATAATACTTATACATTCTTCCAGCCATCTCTGCCCACTTTGCACCTATTTCAGCTTTTTCTCTAGATTCAGAATTTTCAAGCTGGTCGCCTTTAGTTTCTATTATTAATAGCTTACCACTCTCAGTTTTCACCATAAGATCCGGATATGCGTTTACAGCACCATTTATGGCAAATCCTTTTCTTGCCATATTTCTATGCCACCATTTAATATTGTTTAATGAGGATAATTCCATGACAACCTTTCTTTCGTATTCGGTATCAAACTTTTCCTCTTCGTTATATAGTGATTTTGGTATTGATGCTATTGTTTCTGTCGGGCTTATCTCTTTCGGCAGCTTATATGATGGCTGGCAAGAAATTTTGTCTTGTTCCACCCACTCATAAAACATTTTCTTAGCATATTCATTTAAAAGCGAATTAACTTTTTTATTAATCTTCAGAACATAGATACCTGGTGTCTGTTCCATATCTGTTAATTGATCCTCTGTAAGATTCTGAATAATCCTGTCTACATATACCTCCAAGTCTCTGTCATTTATCGCATTATTCTTTGATAATTTCTTTATTATCATATCCTTGCACAGACGCATTTTTCTATCTGACGGCTGTTCATCAAACCACTGTTTTACATTTTGGCTATCAAAGCCCTGCAATTTCCATGCTTTTGGCAATGCATCTGAATCATCAATATCAATTCTTGCAATTTCTGAATCTATGCTGTCAAAATCAATTACAGTATCCTTATCTAATAATGAAAATCCCGCATACAGATTTTCCTTTGTTAATACCTGATGCTCATGTTCAGAAAACAGAGAACGTCCTGTTTCTATCATAAACTGTGGTATTTCTATCTGTCCTGCTTCACTAGCATATAACTGATTTACTTTGTAATGCTTCATCTTATTTCCAACCTCTGGTGGTACTGGCAGATATTCTTCTGTTTCCTCAAAGTCTTGCCAATATAATTCATTCTGTGTTTTTGCATGGTCAAGCATATCTGTTACCGCATCATTAACCTTAGATTGACTCTGTGATTCCATATTTTCATTATTTACGAATGGTGATATTTGTTCCCTCACAAAGTCTACATTTAAAGAATCTATCTCATCCGACACATTATTTGTATCATCAGTTACATCATTATCTAACTTTAACTCTGTCTGTATATTACCAGCTTGTTCTACTGGAAATTCAGTATCCTGTTCCACATAATCGTCTATACGATAATCTTTACTCGTAAAGCCAGCCGCATTAAGTCCTGCTACTACCTTATCAAGTGTTGCATAAAAGGCATTTGATGATGTGATAACATACGAAAGATTCAATACCTCTCTTTCATTCTTTCTCGTATTAGGAAGTCTGAGAATTCTTCCTAAAATCTGTTCTACATCTATGCTTGATGTTCTATTTGCGACTGTTGCCAATATATATGCAAATGGACAATCCCATCCTTCCTTTAATGCATTAACTGTAATGATATATCTGATACTACAATCATGGCTGCTTAAATCTATATTTTTTAACTCATCGCTATCCGCAGTCTTTATTGCAATTTCAGATTCTGGTATCCCCATATCAATAAGAGTATGCTTTATCTTATCATAGGTTGTACTGTCATCATTGTTTCTGGGCTGAGCCTGAAATAAAACAATTGGTCTGATATATCTGCCACCATTTTTCTGTTCTTCAACTGCTTCATTTTCTAATTTTCTTCTTAATGAAATTGCAGATACAAAAACATCTTCCTGTGATTTTCTGTTATAAACAATTACAGGTAATTTAACCATATTTTCTGCTTTAAGCTGTCTTGCATCTACAAATGAGATAATATTACTTCCATTTTTCGGTGTAGCAGTCAAATCAAGTACAAATGAAGGATTGAAATTCTGTAACATTTCTTTACTGAGCTTACTTGTAGCATGATGACTCTCATCAACAATAACAACTGGATTCAATTTACGGATAACTTGTATCAATGCTGTTTCATCCGTATCTTCCAACAAGGAACCACTATCCTGTTTAAATCTCACAAATGACAACAGACTGCCATTCTCCTGATAAGCTTTTCTTCCATCCTTTTTGCTCGTCCGGAATGAATCATAGCTTAATACAAATACGGATAAATTATCACTAACCGAAGTTGGGTTAAAATTCTGTCCATTTAACAATTGCTGCTTAGAATAAATCTCGACCTTATTACCAAAATCAACATCTATTTTCTTCCTATAATCATGATTCTCATCCGTTAATGTTCTATATGTCTGAGTAAGTATTGCATCTGATGGAACGAGCCATACTACTGCTTTAGGATGTATATGTGGCATAGAATCAAATATTGGCTTAATTGAATTTGCCGCCAGAAATGTTTTTCCACCGCCTGTTGGAACTTTGAAGCACACCTGTGGAACTCCTGCTAATTCCGTTTTGTATGGCGGCATTCCATCTATCCCCACATTCACTCCTTTTTCATTCCATAAAGTGCTGTATGCTGAACTTATACTCTGCTTCTCTATAAGCAGCTCTAAAAATCGTTCTAAATCTCTTATAACCTGTATCTGATAATTTTTAAGTTCCATACCTTGTCCTTTCTAGATATGCTCAATATCTCTTGGTATTTTCTTAAATGTAATATTCCACTTCTGTAAATCAATATCTGATACTGCGCAAGAATCAGCATATATAATATATGCCTGGTTCTTTACATTTACCGTTGCCAAAAAAGAATAGTCAAGTATTGTAGCCTTGTCCTTTTCATAATAAAAATAATATGCTGTATCATTATGAGAGCCAATATAATATTTCTCCTGTTTGTTCTCAGCATACTCAAGCCCATTGGTTTCTGTGTACCAGATATATTTTCTAATTTCAGCTGTATCTATATCATTGTTGATAGTTCCATCCTGCAAAAACAATGGACTTCCTAATTCATAATATGAGAAGTTACCACCTGTTCCATCTACTGCATTCTTTCCTTCCCCATAACCATCAATCACTCGTTTTACACGTTCGGCTGTTATTGTGTCAGCATAATCTCCCATCTCAACCAGAATAAATTTACGATTGCCACCATCTTTTTTATTCATGTTTAAAACAGCATGAGCGGTTGTACCTGAGCCTGCAAAAGAATCTAGAATAACTGCATCAGACTCAGAAGCTATTTGTGTAATACGCTCTATTAGTTCAAATGGTTTTGGTGTCGAAAATCCTACAATTTTAAGGCTTTTTAACTGATTTGAAGCCCCTTGAGTATGGTTTACATCTTCGTAGTGCCAAAGAGTTCTATTAACGACTCCATCATGTTCACATAAAAATTTTTTAATACGAGGCATTTTCGCTGTACCATCAACTCCCCAAAACAATCGATTATCCGCTTGAAAAAGTTCTGTTTGCAATTGCGAGTATTTCCAAACAGCTGTATCTTTTGGAAAGACTGCTTTCCCTGTATTAGGATTTACAATTGGATAATACAGATTAGGCCTCTCATCCTTTGACTTATTGCAAGTATATGTAGCAGAATTCCAATCCCCTCTTTCATCATTATCAGGATTTGAATAATACTTTAATTGTTTTTGATTAAGCGGTAACCTATGTGGTTGCCAAAGTAGCTTGTCTTTACTATAAACCAATATATACTCTACATCATTGCTAAAGAAATGTGCATCATTTGAAGGCGAGGCCTTCTTAAACCATGAAATAGTATCAACATAATTTGAAGTTCCAAATATTTCATCACATATCAATTTTAGATTTGCATATTCATTTCCATCTATACTGATAAAAATAGCTCCATCATTTGACAATAATTTTTGTAATAACACCAGTCTCGGATACATCATACATAGCCATTTATCATGCCTTGACAAATCTTCGCCTTCTTTACCCACTACTTCTCCGAGCCATTTCTTTATTTTAGGATCGTTTACATTATCGTTATAAATCCAACCTTCGTTTCCAGTATTATACGGTGGATCAATATAGATACATTTAATCTTCCCCTCATACTGTGGCAAAAGCGATTTTAATGCTTCTAAATTATCGCCATGTATAATCATGTTCTCACTGTGAATATCATCTTTATGCACGCCATCTTCATCATAACTATACTTGCGTTCAAGAACTTTATATGGCACATCATTATGATGATTTATTACCTTATCTTTTCCTATCCAATCCAATGTAGGCATATTTACTTGCTCCTTGTTTATAATTATTGCAGTTTTTCTATTGTCTCAATTATCATTTCAGCTTTATCCGTCAACACATACTTTCCTCTTGTTTTTTGCTCAACGAAATCCTGTTTTTGTAACACACTAAACATACTATTAATCTTCATTTTGCTGCATTTCAAAGTTGTAGCTATCTGTTGTTGTGTTAATGGAATCACTTTCTCGTCTAATATTATAGCTTCATTATCATGCATCAATTTCAAAAGGTCATAATAATCATTCAAAAATAATCCGATACCCATATTTTCTCCCTTAGTTGCAAATAAAAATGTATAGATAAATTATAGCACATTTATGTTGTATTATAAATATCATTTTTCTGTTATCTAAGCATCCGCACTCATGTATTCTTTCTTCCTGAGCTGACTGATTATCCTTCTCCTGCACTGCCACTCCTCATACTCACCTACCGTGAGCATATTCTCAAACCACTCTCTCGCAAGTCCGAGCCTGTTAATCAGAAAATTCCTCAAAAGATAACCGGGAAATGTTTTCCCGCTCTCTATATTATTCAGAACCTTCACCGAGCAAATACCCCTGACCAGTGTTTCCGCATTGATTTTATTCTTATTTCTGATACTCTTTATAAGATTACCAAAATCATTATCTTTATATTCCATCATCCGGTGCCCTCCTCATGTGTCTATTATAACATTCTTTTTTATCTTTTGCAATGTTACAGCTCCCCACAGACGATTCAGATGTTGGGGTCAAAACATGTGCTATAAACTTAGCATGTATAACGTATTATATTTATGCATATCACGACTTTTGGAAGAAGCTTAGATGTTCTTAGAACTCTGTTCACACACTAGCCAGAACCGGCACGGATGCCGGTTCAGAAGCAATGCATACAAGGATGTATGCCTGCTTCGGTGGCGGACATATAGAAAGCCTATATCAGAGTTCTTAGAACATCTTGCTTCGTACAACGGAGCTGATATGCATAAATATAATACGTTATACACTCGTACATTAAGTTGGCATGTTTTGACCCCAACATCATCCTAATACACAAAAAGGTATCAAATCCTTGACGGACTGATACCTTTTCATCGACACCTATATCCTTGCCGGCAAAAGCTTCATTGATGTTTATTTCCATCACAACCTTTGTAAGAAGCACGGCAACAGCTCCGGTATCGCATATGTACACAACTACTTAAAATAATCCATCAGTTCTTTCATGTCAGATGATACCTTCCTTACAGTCTGGGTATCCTCTGAGATTCTGTTAACTGACTCTGCAATCTCCGTAACTCTTGCAGTTACCTCCTCATTGCTGGCAGCATTTTCTTCGCTTATAGCGCTGAGCTCAGACACACTGTTTATAATATCAAGCTTAAGAGCTTCAAGATTCTTTGTTTTGTCCATAACCGTCTGTGCAATAGCAGCATTTTCTTCTATTATACGGTTCAGTATATCGAAGCTTTCCTTTGCATTTCCTATGTCTGTCTGCTCCTGCTCGGCAAGCTCCTTCATTCTGCCTGTCAGGATCACGGACCGGTTGGATTTCTCAAGAATGTTGTCTGCAATATTCTTAATTGAATCTGCTCCCTGACTGCTCTGATCTGCGAGCTGTTTTATCTCTGAAGCAACAACAGCAAAGCCTCTGCCTGCCTGTCCTGCCCTCGCCGCCTCAATCGATGCGTTAAGTGACAACAGATTAGTCTGTGACGTAATATCCGAAATAAGTTCAACCGCTTCATTAATGGAAGCAATTGCCTTATTGGTTTCATTTACCTGTTCTATAAGCTGGGCAATAATGTCCGATGCTGTATGCGAGCTTGTCAGTACAAGAGTCATTGACTCAGATACATTCTGACCCGCCCTATTCATTTTATCCGAATTATCATTAAGGGTAACCGCCTCCGAATTGATTGCAGACATATTGTCACCCATTTCATTGACCTTGGCATTAACAGACTGTACGTTATCAGCAAGCGTTACCGCCGTGGATGACAGGTCATCCATCACATGTCTGATCTGGTTCGTGCTTGTACTGTTCGCTTCTGCCAGTGCATTTAATGAAGCCATTCTGTCATCAAGAATACCGGCATGTTCGTCCACCTCCGTAACAATCCCCCCGAGCTTGTCCGCCAAGGAGGTAGAGGCATTGATCAGGGTCTTAACCTCTGATATAACCGAGCTGCATTCAGGTCTTCCCGAAAGGTCACCATCAGCCACACGCTCAATATAACCTGATGTTATCATAAGCGGTCTGCGGATTCTAAATGCAAGAACTATCATAATACCTACACATAACACAAGCAGTACACCTGATATTATGAACAGGTTCATCAGTGTACCCTCCACCGAATTATCTACTGTGGATTGTCTTTCTCCCGAAAATGCCATTCCAAGAATCTCTCCATCGTCTGAATATACAGGTGAGTAATACACATAATACTTCTCCCCCTGTATTTCTACTCCCGATGCCTTGTAATCGTTTCCTGCTTTTACCTGCTCCCATATCTCAGGTTCAGCCTTCGTTCCTTCATTTCTCTTTCCGTTTTCATCAATTATGGATGTAATAAATCTTTCATCGTCAATGAACAGCGTCTGTTCAATATCATCAGCCTTGAGTGAATCTATGAACTGATAGCTTATTTCATCTCTTTCCAGAATATTCTCCCTGATATCCCATGTGAAATACTGCTCAACAGATGTGGTGCAGGCCTTCAGTCGAAGATATGTGCTGTCAATCAGCTCATTTTTCATTTTACCTGCTGAGTATAAGGTAATTGCCATAATTGCAACAGTCAGTGGTATGCAGCCAATCATAAGGATTACCTGCAGGTATCCGAATTTTCCCTTCATTTCAGTGTTCTCCTTCTTCATACTGATTATTTACATACCATTGTATTGGTTGTAGATATTATGTATTATACCACACCTTTCCCACCGGTGCACCCTTTTTATGTTCAAAAGCATTATCTGATAAGCTGTATTTATTCAGCATGCTGCCTGCTGAACTTAAACGACAGATAGTAAGTATACTCATTCTCCACCCTTGCATTTCCGGCTTCTAACTCCTCTATGCTCTCTGAGCGGAGCGCATTTTTGCCGCAGGTGAGCGCAAACAAGCTGGGACAGGGGTCTGACACCGGTGTCCCAGCACTGTGGGACGCCGGTGTCAGACCCCTGTCCCAGAGATGACTACAGCTTTTTAATTCTCTCCAGTGCCTCCACAGTATTCTCATAAGAGCCGAATGCCGTCAGTCTGAAATATCCTTCACCGCTCGGACCGAAGCCTGAACCCGGTGTACCGACAATGTTGACATTCTCAAGAAGATAATCAAAGAAATCCCATGAGCTCATGTTATCAGGTGTCTTAAGCCAGATATAAGGTGCATTCACGCCGCCGAATACCGTGTAACCGGCTGCTGCAAGACCGTCCTTTATGGTCTTGGCGTTCTTCATATAGTAGGCAACCTGCTCCTTTAGTTCTGCCTTGCCCTCTGCCGAGTACACTGCCTCGCCAGCTCTCTGGACAATATAAGGTGCTCCGTTGTACTTGGTTCCGTGTCTTCTCGCCCATAGAGAATGAAGCATGACATCTCCACACTTAATGTCCTTAGGGATAACGGTAAATCCAAGACGTACTCCCGTAAATCCTGCATTCTTTGAAAAGCTTCTAAGCTCTATCGCACAGTTTCTTGCGCCCTCGCATTCATAGATTGTATGAGGAACATCATTCTCGGAAATATATGCCTCGTAAGCCGCATCGTAGATAATAAGCGCACCGACCTTGTTGGCGTAGTCGACCCACACCTGAAGCTGTGCCTTGGTAAGCGTAGTTCCCGTAGGATTGTTAGGATAACACAGATATATGACATCAGGTGTCTCCTTAGGAAGCTCCGGCACAAAATTATTTTCCGCATTGCAAGGCATGTAAATCACGTCGCTCCATGTCTGTGCTGCGGCATCATAGGTGCCTGTCCTTCCTGCCATGACATTAGAGTCAACATATACCGGGTATACAGGGTCACATACCGCAATCTTGTTGTCAAGACTTAATATCTCCTGAATGTTGGCGCTGTCGCTCTTTGCACCATCGCTGACGAATATCTCATCGGCGGCTATATCGCAGCCTCTTGATTTATAATCATTTTCCGCAATCGCATTTCTTAAGAACTCATATCCTAAATCCGGAGCATAGCCTCTGAAGGTCTTAGCATCAGCCATCTCATCAACTGCACCGTGAAGTGCCTTAATGATTGCAGGTGCAAGCGGCTGCGTGACATCGCCTATACCAAGACGGATGATTTTCTTATCAGGGTGTGCCTGACTGTAGGCATTAACCTTCTTTCCTACTGTGGAAAAAAGATAGCTTCCCGGTAACTTAAGATAATTGTCATTGAGCTTAAACATGTTGTGTATCCTCCTAAGATTTTAATTTATAAAAGACTGACAAGCGGATAATCTCCGGTAAACACCGTCACCGCCGGACCCGTCATATATACCACATTTTCCTTCTCGTCCCATTCGATGATTAAATCACCTCCAAGAAGATGAACCGTAACCTTTCTGTCACACATGCCATTTAGCATGGTTGCAACCGCACCAGCGCAGGCACCGGTTCCGCAAGCAAGTGTCTCTCCGGTTCCGCGCTCCCACACACGCATATATATATTCTGTCTGTCTGCCACACGGATGAATTCCGTGTTCGTGCGCTCAGGAAATACCTCATGGTGTTCAAAGGACGGTCCTATTTTTTCTATGTCAACCGCCTTCTCATCGTCCACATAGGTGATGACATGAGGATTTCCCATGGAAACACAGCTTACCCTGTACTCCTTTCCATCAACCATAAGCGGTGCGTCAAGAACCACCGGAACTGTCTTTTCACCAGAGACAATCTCCTTTGTCGCTTCAAGCGTTGTCGGAACAAGTGCCGGCTCAAAAATAGGAGCGCCCATGTTCACACGGACTTCACTCACCTGTCCGCCCAACAATCTAAGATTAAGATACTTGATTCCCGCAGCTGTCTCAATCGATACGTCAAGCTTATCCGTAAGACCGAAGTCATACACATACTTTCCGACACAGCGGATTCCGTTTCCGCACATTGCACTTCTTGAGCCGTCAGCATTATACATTTCCATATAGAAATCTGCCACCTTGGAAGGCTTAATAAGAATAAGTCCGTCTGAGCCGATTCCAAAATGTCTGTCGCTTACTGCCTTTGCTATATCGGACGGTGTCGCAAGCTCCTCCTTAGTACAGTCTACATATACATAATCATTTCCAAGTCCCTGCATTTTTGTAAATTTCACAGCAATCTCCAATCTGCGGATTTATCATCCGCACCCTATATTTTTATCTTATATGGTTCCAAAAACAAATTGGCACAACACACCGTCTTATCACACAGAGCCTCATGCTTTCCCATAAATCACACATACAGGCTCAGCACCATCTGTGCCGACTCGACAAGCTTACTTCCACTGTCCATCGCACATTTCTGGATATATTTATGTGCCTCGTCCTCCGTCATGTGATTTCTCTCCATCAGAACCGCCTTTGCCTCATCTATAAGCTTGCGTTCCTCCGTATTTCTTACAGCCGGCTGGCTTCTCTGTCTCCTTCTGCGCCTATACTGTGCCTCAAACATCATGTGTATGGTATTCACAAAATCCACCATCTTTACAGGCATAGATATGCTCACAATGTCACTTGGGCACTGGGACAGCACCCTTTCAGAGGCAAGCAAAAGAAGGTCGAACTGTGGTGGAAGGCTCTCCTTGAGCTCAAGATACAGCATATCAGGCAGTCTATACCCCGATATGACAATTCCTCCGCTCAGCGAATGTGCATGCTCAAGCGCAAATGCGCCTGTTGTGCATACAACATCCACATGAAATCCGTTCTTTGCCAGAAGTCCTTTAAGTCCTTTGCCGTCCTCAATTTTCGGAAACACTACTATAATGTTTTCCATATAATCCATTACCTCGACATCAATATTTATAAAGGTACTGCTTTATTTCCCAGTCCGTAAGCTGCGTGGAATAGTCCTTCCACTCCTTTTTTATATTGTCAAGATATACCCTTGTTATATGTGGTCCAAGCGTCTGCTTAAGATAATCATCGTTAGCAAGCTCAATTCCGGCCTCCATAAGATTCTCCGGGAGATTGTCTATACCGGCTTCAAGCCTCTCACTGTCTGTCATATCATAGATATTCCTGTTGACTGCCTGTGGAATATGCAGCTTTCTTCTTATTCCGTCAAGTCCTGCCGACAGACATACTGCAAGAACAAGATAAGGGTTAGCTGTAGGATCCGGACTCCTTAGTTCAGCTCTTGTCCCCTCACCCTTAGACGCAGGGATGCGTATAAGCGGGCTTCTGTTGGTTGCAGACCATGCAATGTATACAGGTGCTTCATACCCCGGAACAAGTCTTTTATATGAATTGATAAGAGGATTCGCGATGGCTGTTATGCCCTTCACATGCTCTAATATGCCGGCTATGAACTGATATGCCGTCTCACTCAGTCCAAGCTTATCCTCCGGGTCACAGAACACATTCTTTCCATCCTTTGAGAGTGACATATTAATGTGCATTCCCGAGCCGTTAATGCCGTACTTAGGCTTCGGCATAAAGGTCGCATACATTCCGTGCCTCTTTGCGATCGTCTTTACAACAAGCTTGAAGGTCATTATATCGTCCGCCACCTTAAGCCCCTCATCATATTTGAAATCTATCTCATGCTGTGCAGGAGCCGCCTCATGGTGCGACGCCTCTATCACAAAGCCCATATCCTCAAGTGTCAACACCATGTCTCGTCTTGCATTCTCACCGTAATCGTTAGGTCCAAGGTCAAAATATCCCGCCTGCTCATCAGAGTCGGTTGTAGGCCTGCCCGATTCATCCGATGCAAAAAGGAAAAATTCACATTCCGGTCCGACGTTGAAGGTATAGCCCATATCGGCTGCTTCCTTCAATACTCTCTTTAATATATATCTTGGATCACCCTCAAAAGGTGTACCATCCGGCTTACAAACGTCACATATAAGTCTCGCCACCTTCCCCTGCTGTGGTCTCCATGGAAAAATCGTAAAGCTGTCAAGATCCGGATACAGATACATATCCGACTCCTCTATACGGACAAAGCCATCTATGGAAGCTCCGTCAAACATAATCTTATTATCCAGTGCTCTTTTCAACTGGCTTGATGTGATTGCAACGTTCTTTAAAATGCCAAACGCGTCTGTAAACTGCAGACGCACGAACTCAACATCTTCCTCAGCTACAATTCTCAATATATCTTCTTTGCTGTATCTGCTCATATCTGTACCTCCATTGCACAATAATACGGTGCATATATATTAGCTCATTATATCAAACGGATTTTGTATTTTCAATGTTTTGTTGCTTTTGTATGATATCGCTTTACTATATTAAGCTATTGGTTAAAATTTTTTTGTTTAGTCCCGAATAATCAAAGGCAACAGCTAAATAAATTAAGTATAGTTCTTTCATTCACCCATTCAAAAATCTTTAGTTCTAACACAATATGTGCTATATTATCCCTGCAAAGCATAAATTTTCATTGACTGAAATGCTTCCTTAATGTATAAAATACTATATGCTCTGGCTGTTATTCTTGAGCGGAAATACACAGCCAATTTTATTTATGATGTTTATAATTTATAGTATTATTCATTTTTCGCTCAGAAACGGAGTTTTTATGCTGACTAATTCAAATAGGAAGAAAAACAGAATACACACAGGACAGTTGCAGGCAGTTATACTATGTTTGTGCCTGATTACATCCGGTATTTTCGGACTCACCGGCTGCTCTAATGCCTCCAAAAATGTCAACAATACAATCTATCTTGAGACAACAAGACAGACTGCAGGCTCAGATGACACAACCACATTGCCTGCTGATAATGAAACCGAATCCGGCACTACCACCAGCAATCCGGGAGACAGCACAGGCGAATCGGAAAGCGCTGAGACTTTGGACAACACAACAGCCGAAGCTTCGACCGAAGTCACCGCCACCGTTGCTCCTGTAAGTGTCAACCTCATAGCAGTAGGTGACATGCTCCTTCACGGTGGAATACATAACAGCTCATTACAGCCCGACGGAAGCTACAACTACGCGCATGTATTTGAGCACACGAAAGACAGAATCGCTGCAGCTGATATCGCAGTTGCCAATCAGGAGGTAATCCTAGGAGGCGTGGAGCTCGGCGTGAGCAGCTACCCTACCTTCAATTCACCGCAGGCCTTCGGCGATGCGCTGGTCGATACAGGCTTTGACGTGATTCTGCATGCCAGCAATCACACAATGGATAAGGACACTGTCGGAGTGCTGAACACAATACACTTCTGGAAGGAAAAGCACCCGGATACAACCTTTCTCGGAATAAATGAGAATGAGGAGGAGCGCAATACAATAAGAATAGTTGAGAAGGACGGCATAAAAATTGCCATGCTCAACTACACATACGGACTCAACGGTTTCTCACTCCCTGCTGATAAGCCTTACCTTGTGAACCTTATGGACGATGCTCACAAAACTGAGATAGCCGATGACATAAAAAAAGCCCGCGAACAGGCTGATTTCGTCATCGTGTACCCTCACTGGGGAACCGAATATATGCTTGAAGCCACCGATGAGCAGAAGCAGTGGGCGCAGTTCTTCGCCGACAACGGTGCCGACCTTATCATCGGAACACATCCTCATGTCGTCGAACCTGTTGAGTGGATAACCGCCGCCGATGGCAGGCAGACGCTTGTATACTACTCTCTCGGCAACTACATATCGATACAGTACTACAACTATTCAATGCTCGGAGGCTTTGCTGAGGTCACGATCACAAAGGACGCGACCGGCACCTACATATCCGACTATGACATGGATTTTCTCGTGACACATTACACGGCGGGACGCACGGAAATGACAACCTATTTTCTTAGCGATTACACGGATGAGCTCGCCAGCCGCCACGCAATTCTCACGGAGCCTTACGCCGGGCAGTACGCCGAAGGCTACAGAAATGTCAATCAGTGGTATCCTTTCACTGTCGAAGGGCTGTGGAACCTTGCAAGACAGATTTGCCCGCAGTTTGTGAAGTAATTAATTTTTACAATTACATATAGGAAATCAATCAAAAAGGAACGGTATGCCCTGATGACTATACCGTTCCTTTTTCCATGACTATTATAATATCACTGGTTCTTGAAGCAATCTTCTATTCCCTGACCGCTGTCTATTCTTCTGTATTCCCCTCATAAATCCTCTTATATTTCTTATACTTTTTCTCCTTCCATTCACTCATCTGTGTTTTCTCCTTCGTTATATTTCCTTCCGCGTCAAACTCTGTTCCGTTCTTGATCACCTCATTAAACGATACAAAATCCTTATCAATAGTGATTGAGAATATAGCCCGCCGCGTCAATTATATCCTCATCGAAGCAATCTATTTCATACTGCGTCAAGCCGTACTCCGCAAGATTTAACTCTCTCGCCCTAGGTATAATAGTCTCCAAAGTCTCCTTAAACCTGTCCGATATCGTCCTGCCGCCTCTGGCAAACCTGCTCGCGATGGTCACATAGTATATTATCTCATCGATATCGTCCGACCAACTGTTGTATTCGCTTCCCTGGTCAACTGCGATATCATAAGGGTTTCCCTGGTCTACCCAACTGTAAAACTCATCCATTGCATGGTATCTTTTTTCATAAAAATTAATCTTTTTCATTCATGCCCTCCCCTTTCCTGAATGATTTTAGCCAACTGCCAAATGCAAATCTGCCACCCATCAATTGTAAAACTTTACCGTGATACATTTTATAACTGTCAAACACACACCACTTTCTTTATAATTATAACATATTGACAAACTTCTTGCAAATAGTCAGCCAATTTGTTATCCTTAGAGAGTAAGTTTTATACAATTGCAATGCTATGGTAAAACAATAAATAAATTTGGGAGGTACTTATGTTATCACAGGATTTAGTAAAAGCGGCTTTACAAAAAGCCCTCTCCACCGGTGCTGATTATGCCGAAGTCTTTGCAGAGCATACAGACAGCAAGACAATAAGCATGGTCTCATCCAAGGTGGATAAGATTGAGGACGCCGTAATAAGCGGTGTCGGAATAAGAATATTCAAGGGTTTAAGATGTGTGTCAGGAAGCACTTCTTCCCTGCTTCCGGAGGCAGTTTTAGCCTGTGCAGAAAGAGTCGCAGGTGTACTTAACGATACACCTATGATTTCCAACGTGACTCTCACTGAGAGATTATTCGGGGACATCCACCCTATCAAGGCTGTGCCGATGTCCGTTGCCAGCTCAACCAAGATTGATTATCTCAGGGAGGCGTACAATGCTGCCAAGGAATACAACGAAGGTATTTCACAGGTAACAGGTTCATTTCTTGATGTCGACCACAAGATTCTCATAGCCAACAGCGAAGGGCTTCTCGCACAGGACAGACAGATTCGTTCAAGAATAAGAATACAGGCTGTCGCAAGCAAGGCAGGCGAAAACCAGACCGGTTCATGCAGTCCGGGAGGAAGGGTCGGAATGGAGCTTTTTGACCTCTACAATCCTAAGGAAGTCGGAACAGAGGCGGCGCGCGAAGCCATGGTTATGATAAATGCGGGATACATAGATGCCGGAAGCATGCCGGTTGCTATTGAGAACGGCTTCGGCGGAGTTATCTTCCATGAGGCGTGCGGTCATTCCCTTGAGGCCTCCAGTGTCGCATACGGCAATTCACAGTTTGTCGGAAAGCTAGGAACACAGATTGCTTCAACCAAGGTCACAGCCATCGACGACGGCACAATTCCAAACGCATGGGGCTCTATAAATATTGATGATGAGGGCACACCTTCAAGAAGAAACGTCCTCATCGAAAATGGTGTGTTAAAATCCTACATGATAGATAAGTTCAACGGCAGGCGTATGGGAATGGAGTCGACAGGAAGCAGCCGCCGACAGAGCTATGCCTTCGCACCTACCTCCAGAATGACCAACACCTACATTGCACCGGGCAATGACAGCGATGAGGATATCATAAGCTCCATCGAATACGGTCTGTATGCTGCCAAGATGGGCGGTGGATCGGTAAATCCTGTAACAGGACAGTTCAACTTCGCCGTCAGTGAAGGCTATGTCATCAGAAACGGTAAAATCTGTGAGCCTGTAAGAGGTGCAAGTCTCATAGGAAAGGGCTCGGATATTATTATGAATATAGATATGGTTGGCAGAAATCTTCGCCACGGTCAGGGTATGTGCGGTTCGTCCTCAGGAAGCATTCCTACCAACGTCGGACAGCCGTTAATCAGGGTATCATCTATAACCGTCGGTGGACGTTAAGAGATTAGTGCCGCCGTAGGGCGGCGGAATGGAGATTAGAATGAACTATCAGGAATTTAAGAATGCGGTTTTAGCCGCAGCCAAGGAGAATAATCTTAAAGATTATGAACTCTACTATACAGAATCCTCTGGTACAAGCGTTGAAGCTTACCAGAGCGAAATTAACAGCTTCTCATCAGACAGCTCCCTCGGAGTATGCTTTAAATGTATCGTGAATGACAAGACAGGCTACGCCTCTACAGAGAACTTGACCGCCGATGATGCATTTTCACTTGTAAAGCGCGCCATGGAAAATGCTCTCTCCATTGAGAGCGATGAGCCATCGTTCATACATAATGCAGGTGACAATTATCTGTCCTATGAAGCCCCTGCAAATTCAGCGCCAAGCTCCTCAGAGCTTGCCGACTTCACACTCAGACTTCAGTCGGAAGTATATAAAGCCGATAAGCGCGTTGTGGATGGAACAATGTCCGCCTCCGGCTATGACAACAGCAAATACGCTCTGTGCAACTCAAACGGTCTCGACCTTGAGGACACAGCAGCCTTCTCATACAGCTATGCTGTTGCACTTGTATCCGATGGCGAGAATAAATATGACGGTGACGGCATCGCCTCAGGAAATATCGAAAGCTTCGACGCCGCAAAAATAGCCGCAGAAGCAGTTGATGACGCAGTATCCACGATAGGCTACACCTCCATACCAAGCGGAAAGTACACCGTCGTATTTTCAAGCAAGGTTATGGCAGCATTACTCTCAACCTACTCATCCGTATTCTGTGCCGATACCGCACAGAAGGGCTTATCTCTCTTAGCAGGAAAAGAAAATACCAAGGTTGCCGCCGACATTCTCACCTTAACCGATGACCCACTCTACAAGGATGCTCTCGTCAAGAGAACCTTCGATGCTGAGGGTGCTGCAACCTACCCTAAGAACGTGATTGAGAACGGTGAACTCACCACACTTTTATATAATCTTGCAACTGCCGCAAAGGCAGGTGTAAAGACCACCGGAAACGCCGCAAAGGCTTCATACGCTTCACCTGTATCCATCCACCCTTACAGCTTCTATATCAATCCTGTAAAGGGCTCCCTTGAGGATCTGCTTGGTGCCGCAGGTGATGGCATATATGTGACCTCCGTTGAGGGACTGCACGCAGGCGCCAACGCCATAACAGGAGATTTCTCCCTCTCATCGGGCGGCTTTAAGATTGAAAACGGCAAAAAAGGCAAGCCGGTAAAGGGCTTCACAATATCCGGCAACTTCTTCTCACTCTTAAAGGATATATCCTTAATCGGTGAGGATTTAAAGTTCAATCCTTTCGCACTCGGTGCATCGCGCTGCGGTTCACCGTCGGTTCTTGTTAAGGGAATTACTATTGCGGGCAAATAGATGCCACATTAATTAAATTACCACATGACATATAAAACGGGGACAGAAAAGCATTCACATACTCTTCTGTCCCTGTTTTATTAACCATTAAATTTCATTTTTTAGTGCATATTTTTCAATTTGCTCCAGCCAATATGCCATTCCATTTTCAGGCTTAAAATAAGTGGATATTCCACCATACTCATTTAGTATACTAAATATTACATCTCTGAAATTTTTATTGTTGGCTCCCATTCAGTAACGATATCAATATTGTAATTCTGAGTAATTTTTTCCATACCTTTTATTTCTCCTAATATCGGATTTTGTGCAATATGACTTAATCATTGTATCTCTCTTGTTAAAACTTATTCCCATATAAAAGAAGTATCCATTTGACCTGACTCATAATACATTTTTGCTACACACTTTGCCATGTCAATTGACACACATAGCTTGTCTTCAAAATCTCCTTCTTGCCCACCCGTAACCAACTTATGTACTAATGAATCATTCGCATCTGAGTTCATTAATGTGTAAATAACCTCATTATCATTTTTAGAAATAAATACATTACATAACCCATCATTTCCCCCACCAATGCATAAGTAGTCAACTTCATTTCCATTATCCATAATAATTTGAGTAACATATTCTCCATCTAGCAGATTAATCACCTTTTTAACATCTTCCCATGTTGGAAACTCAATACTTTTCTCAACATTAGATAAATCCTTAAAGTCATCATAAAACACTCTTTTCACATACATGTTATCTCTCCTTACTTAAATGGATTAGGAATTGATTTAACTTGTGGATTAAACTTAATTTTAGCATGGTTTGGACATACAATTTATTCACTGCAATTCTAATTCTTTTTTTAAGTGTTCCAATTCAGAAGCACTCATATCACATACACATATTTCAATAATATCATCTGTTTCTGACAATCCAAAATACACTTTGTCCATTTTTATATAATGGGAACTTTTTTTGTCTGATAATATTATTCTGGTACCATTAGAATACATAATAGTTTTAAAAACAGGACATTCAATATCATCACTATGAAAAATTATCTTTCCATCTTCAAAATTTTCCACCACCAGCTTATTCGTAGTTTCTGAATACTCCTTGCAAAGCAATAGCGTTATTCTTTTTAATAATTTACTCTTTATACCCACTGTAAATTCCAATGAAGAAGTTTTATCTTTTGAATATGAAATATATTCAACCGCTTCCTCATCCCTATTAAATATAATCTTCAAAGGAATATATTCTTCCAATTCCATATCTATTATATCTTGCATATTCTTGTTATTTTTTACTAAATTCTTTTTGTAATAATCTATGAGAATCTCCTCATTCATATTTTTAAGACTTCCAAACGCCCTATCTGCAATATTTATCTGTTCAATTGAAAGAAAAAGTCCAACTTCACTAAGAATATCCAACAAGCTTTCTAAAGCAATTCTTCGCTCACCAAAACTGCCTAATTCTTTAGTTCCATTTATTGCACTCTTAACTACCTGATATCCCCTTTCTCTTTCCACTTCATACCGAAAGTTCATTTCACCTCCTGCTATTGAGTCAACTATCTGCAAAAAATCTTCATAAGCTTTAATATCCATCTTTTTTCCTCTATTTACCACTGTTATAACCAGTTATAATTTCCTCACCATGCGGTTCAACAATTACTGTTATATTTAATCCATGGTTACGACCCTTAACCATAAATCTGAGCATGATTAAATATACTTTTCTGCCAAATCAATATCTTTTGTCATGTGCAAATCAGGAAATTTATCATCCAACTTTCTTAAACATTCAATATATTCTTTACTTTGCATCTTTTCAGACACATCTTCAAAAATTTCACTAATAAAATAAATATCTTTTTCAGAACAATTTTCTAAATATGCTACTGTTTCATTAATATCTTTAGATAAAATATCTATCATTTTATTCCAACAGTTCTGAATACCATAATCATCTTCAATATTTTTACTCTTTCTTTCTGAAATAATATTATCCATTATATCCTTAATCATTAAATGCCTCCTTATATTTTATGGTTATATCTCATTCTCATACGGTTGACGAACCATATTTATAAAACGTTCTTCTGTAGCTCCAAACAACTTATAATTCTTCTTAGCAGTATTCAATGACACCTTATTTGCTCCAATAATCCTATCGGGCATATTTTGAGCTACTTCATCATATTGCCAAAAGCAAACACCACAAATATCTGTAATTAATTCATCTGTATCATCAATAGTTAAGTAACCACAACATTGACATCTTTTCATAAAACTTTATCCTTAAAATTTATTTTAGTGCATATTTTCTTTTTTCAATAATCGTAACAATTTTTCACCCTCAATCCAGCAATATTCATCACTAAAAATCGCTGCTATTTCCCCATCTAAAGGATAACATTCAATGTTGGTTATCAGACAATTATATTCCGCAAAGTCATTTATACAATCAAAGACATCTTCCAATGAAACCTTATCGCTATTTATTATGCAGCCTTTCATATTGCACTCCTTATCTTTTGGACTTTCATGGTCATTCATATCAATATCTCTATATACCATTCTTCTGTACTATAATTTAACACATCGACTAAAGCCAATGAATTAAGCACTTTTAATGCTTCTGCGTCAAGATATCTCCTATTGCGGCTGTATGGGCTCTTTTCTCCGCAATCTTATTCGAGTAAATCAAAAAATTCTTTAACTGAAGCGCATATCCAAACAGGATTTTCTATATCA
Source organism: uncultured Eubacterium sp. (assembly GCA_958446835.1). Lineage (GTDB taxonomy): Bacteria > Bacillota > Clostridia > Lachnospirales > Lachnospiraceae > CAG-882. Next base: position 42,213 of record CAUCXT010000014.1, on the reverse strand, counting down.
TCACAATATAACATATATACATTTTCATCTGTTATGTCCCAATAAAAATAATCGCCGCCTTCATTGCGTGCTAACGGATACAAATGTTCATCTATAAATCCATCTTCTCTGTCATTCTCAACCAATTTTTCAAAACTGCAATTTCCATATTTTAATTCAACAATTTCTGCCACACCAAATTCTTCGTCATCAACCTTGAAAATACATAATCTAATCTTATCACCATTATGTTTTAAGTAATACTCTCTAAGTACTTCCGGAAATTTGATATTATATTTACTCTCAATTTCAATTATGTCCTGGCTCAAAATATGTGTATTTTCACTTTGGGATTTTACAAAACTGTACATTTATTATTACCTCTTTCCTTTATTACGCTCACATAATTAAAATTATATTGTTTCATAATAATTTTCCTCTAAGATGAAATCATCGGGAAAAATAGGACATACTATCTTTCTACTTAATAGCCCGCATAAAAATTCTTCCATACTCATTATATAACTCATATTATTTGCATATCTTGACTCATATACTACTATTTCTACGCTATCTCCTTTATAATTCCAAAACAATTCATCTCCATTATCTGTAATACCCCAGGGAAACAAACCTGTTTTACCGTTATAAAAATTAAAAGAAAACTGTTCCGGGAATTCACTCTGCATACTTATATACGCATCTTTCATAACATTGAACTTCTCTATAGAATTAAAATTTTCATTTTCGGAAAATGGGGATAATATCCACAAAAACTCATTAATCCCTCCTTCTCCATGAAAATCAATAAACATTTTATAATCCTCCGGGAAAATAATTCCTATTTTTTTCTCTATTTCTTCCCATGCGTTTTTTTTGCACACTCCTTGTCGAATAGGCAAAAATTCATTTATATCATAATTCATAAACATACCTACTTTCTGTTCAATATTGTTTGATATATATTCAAGCCCGGCATGATAGCAGCTTCAATTCCCATTGCTCTGCCTAATGAATCTAATTCAGCGGTGTTCGTGACTTTTAGAGTCAAAAACACCGCTGATACTATATTTTTATTTGATAAATGGATTTTGAAAAGACCTTATTTAATTTATTATTTTGGACTGAAATTTTACTTTTTTATATAATTTCTCTAATGCCTCTTCCTCATTCTCGAACTTCCATTCTGCCTTCATTCCTCTTTCATTATTTTGATAAACCTTCCATAATTTTTCATTATTATCAAAACCATATCCTATAACAAAATCTGCATCCGTAATTTGATTTAATACTATTTTCCGCATGCCTATTTTATCTTTAAATGATAGTATACTAGAAATTAATTCGTTTTTATCCACACTTAATTCTCCGTTAATATTTCTATTTTTTCTAATACATCTCCACCATTTGCAAACTCTTTTACATCTTACCACTCTAATGTCGAATTCTTGATGTAAACGCAATTGAAATATTACCTTGAAGTGAATTCCTCAATCACACATGTGTGCTTTTTCGCGTCCTTCCCGTCCGCATCATAATTGATTCCTACTAAGAGTATTCTGTCACTGTAGCCTGACAGTGCTCCATGGTATCTGTTTTCCTTAATCTGGTTTATCGCGGTGTCCGCCGACTTATTGTACTTTAATTCCACCACCATTGCAGGTCTGCTTCCGGCATTGGCTCTCGGAATAAATACAAAATCGGCAAAGCCTTTGCCCGCCGGCATTTCCCGAATAATATTGTAAAATGCCGGTGCGGTGAAATATGCCATCGTGAGAACACAGCTAAGTGAGTTCTCATCATTATACTTTAACACTGACGTATAGGTGTCATGTGCAAGTTCAACAAGCTCCGCAACCTTCTCCTCATCGCCCTTTATCGTGGCTCTTAACAGCTCATCACATTTTCCGACTGATTTTGCGATTTCGCTCCAGCTTCCGGTACATAATGCCGCCTGATAGGCTTTTTTCACCTCATAATTAGGTATATACGCACTATACTCTTCCCTGTCATATCCTAAATATCCAAGGTGAATCAACGCGGTGATAGCCTCGTCCTTTGATGAGACAGTGGAAAGGTCATTCTGGAAGGTGTCGGTATTAACATACACCTTTTCCCCGGACAGCATTGCCATCACGTCATCCTTAAGCCCATCATAGTTCATCGTGATAAATGTATTTATTGAAGCAAAGGACGATGTATTTTTCCAATATGAGTCAAAGTCATGGTTATTCATAGCCATTGACACAGAATTAGGATTATACATATGCATACCGTCTATCAGGTATCCATTATACCATGCTTTCGTTGCTTCAAAATCCATATCATACCGTCTGCAAAGGTCTTTAACCTCATCTTCCGTAAACCCATAGAACTCTGTAATAGGTTTTGACCTAAGCATTGTATATTCCCTGAAATTGTTAAGCGCAGACTCGTCCTTTATCTTCTTTATCGGCAGTATTCCCGTAATGTAAGCCAACGCCAAAAATGATTTTGCCTCCTCCGACTTAAATAATGAGTGTAAAAACTGCAAATATTTATGGACAAGTTCCTCGTCATCACAATTTCTTATTATACAGTCCCATTCATCTATGATAATTACAAATGGTATTCCTGTTTTTTGATATATCTGCATCAGATTATATCCAAAGCTGTCATCATAATTGAGTTCATCCCCAAAGGCAACCCTAAAATCTTTATACACATACTCCACAATCTTCTCAACAATATTGTCCTTGTATGAATCCCAAAACGAAGCCACATCCAGATGTATCACATTGTACTTGTTCATGTGCTTCTTATAATCTGTATCAGCAGCAAGCTTCGTATCCTCAAAAAGCTCGGTAGAATCACATCCACGGCTATAATAAGCATCAATCATTCCGGCAGCATGTGATTTTCCGAAACGCCTTGCATGGCTCAGCGCTATACACTTGTCCTCCGTATATAATCTCTTATTGAGAAATTCCAGTAATTTCGTCTTGTCCACATAAATCATACTGTTTCTGGCTTGCACAAAGCTTCTGTTACCCGGATTAAAATATATGCCCATTTATAATACTCCCCTTTCCATTCTGCTGAAATTCCCGACATATCCTATCTACATCTATTATATGTTATCCCACAATAAAATACAAGCCGTTGGGACAGGGGTCTGGTACATGTCCCAGACAGTGGCGTTGGGACACGTACCTGACCCCTGTCCCACCCCCCCTGTCCCGCACTCCGGTTATTCGTCCGCAATCTGCTTCCCTGTATGGTCTATATGATACTTGCCTGTATGTATAAGCTGTGCAACCGTGACAAAGCTGTAGCCCTGCTCCTTCAGGTTCGTTATAACGCTATCCAATGCGTCCGCAGTATACTTAGCACCATTGTGCATGAGTATTATCGCACCGCTGTCCAGATTCTTGTGTTGAGTGACAGTCTTTATGATTGAATCAACACCATAATCCTTCCAGTCAAGACTATCCACGCTCCACTGTATCGTATAGTATCCAAGGCTTTCCGCAGTCCTCACTACCGCGTCATTGTAATCACCATAAGGAGGGCGGAACAGGCACATCTCATAGCCTGTAAGTGCCTTAACCTTGTCATGAACCTTCATAAGCTCCTGCTTTTTCTGTTCATCGGACAGTTTTGTCATAAACTTATGGTTCTCGCTGTGATTGCCAAATGCGTGCCCGGCTTCTATAATCTTCTTAACATCATCCGGGTAAGTCTCAACCCAGCCGCCTGTGGCAAAGAAAGTCACCTTCACATTATGCTTTTCCAGAATGTCAAGTATCTGCTGCGTGTCCTCATTCCCCCAGGCGGCATCAAATGTAAGCGCCACCACCTTGTCTTTCCTGTCAACACAGTATATAGGCAGCTCCCTAGAAGCCGCCATCGCCTTCTGTGACGCCGCCACAACAGCCCTTGGTCCTGCATACGCGATACCTGCAAGCAGCACAAGCATAAGCCCTGCCACAACAGTTTTCTTATTTCTCCTGACAGCCGGACGCACCCTTTTTAATGCGCCTCCTGCTTGCGTCTTTAAGTCCTTGAGATTTATTTTTTTGTTTATAAACATAAAAAACCCCCGGTATATATTCCTATTAAAATATATACCAAGGGGCTGTACAAAATTCGTTATACATTCATATATTAAAAATTCTCAGTTGACCTCCTCCACGAAGCTCACTCCCTCAACCATCTCAAGCTGCTCAATGACCTCGGAGTGCTGCACAAAATGTACCAGTTTGACCACAAGCAGCACACCGACATGGTTATCCGACATGCGCGCCTTGCCGGTTTCGAACTCGGACACATTTATATCAAGCTGTCTTAATTTCTCAAGAAGCTTTCCGACATAAGAGACATCCGCAAGCTCCACATATAGTCCTATAACTCTCGCATTAGTCTCCATCCTCGTCTCAAAACGATGCAGTACTGTGTTAATCACATAACACAGCACAGTCGCTATTATTCCGCCTGAGTAAAAGCCTGTTCCAAACGCAAGTCCAATACACGCCACAACCCACAGCCCGGCTGCTGTTGTGAGTCCTCTTATCTTCTGAAGCCCCGTAACCATAATTGTTCCGGCACCCAAAAAGCCTATACCGCTTATGACCTGTGAAGCCATTCGTGAGGCATCTATTCCTGTATAATGCTCAGCCATATACTGATTGGTTATCATGGCAAGCGCTGAGCCGACACATACAAGCATATGTGTCCTAAAGCCCGCCGGGCGTTTTTTCTTGCCTCTTTCCAAGCCTAAAAGACCTCCGCACACAAGTGCAAGCAGCAGTCTTAAGACTGTTGAGACAATATTAATATTCTGTAAAAATTCATGCTGCATTACAATACCACCTGTTTAATTTCCTATAGCTGTTCCAACGCCATTTTTCATTCTTCCGTATACATTACCATCACATACTACGCAATTACGTCCGTTCTCCTTCGCAGTGTACATCGCATCAGCGGCACTGTCATATAGGCTCTTAAAGCTTGAGCCCTTCTCCGGATAAGTATACGAAACGCCTATGCTCACCGTCAGATACTTAGATACGCCGGTAAACTCCTGTTCAAGCTCAAGTCCGGCAATCGCACTTCTGATTTTTAATGCCAGTGCAATAAGATTCTCCTTTTCGACACCTTCAACCATGACGAAAAATGCCTCTCCTCCAACTCTTGCAACCGTATCCGTATCCCTGCGCGCACAGGAGGATATCGCGTCTGCAATTTCTTTAAGACACTCATCCCCCTGCGAATATCCAAAAGCATCATTATAATTGTTAAAAAAATCAATATCTATGAATATTCCGCCCGCAACAGAATGATTTCGTATGCAGAACTGCCACATTACTCCGGCGGTATTTATAAGTCCGCTTTTGTTGGTAAGCCCTGTGAGCGAATCCTCATTAGACAGTATGTTCTTCGTCTTATTTTCATTTTCAAGACGGATATAGCTCCTGAATCTCTCCTGCGAATATCTTCCGGCAACAATACCCAATCCACCAACCACTGCTGCTTCTATAACTACTCTTATGCCTCCCTGTGAGACAAATACACAATATACAAATGTCGCTGTTGCCATAAGCAGCGTATAGATATGCAGCTCGCTTCTTAACAGTACCGGTATGAATATTGAGGCTCCCACCAAAAGCACGTACGCAATAATGCTGCCACTTACTTTATAATCAGCGATACATACAGGCATAAAAACAATGAATGTCATTATAAAATACGCCCTATATGCTGCTGCCATCGCCTTTTGTGCATTTCTTAAAATATACATAAGCAATATTGCACCGGCAAGCTGCAGCGTGAATACCACTATAAGCATTGCGTCATACCAATATGGCAGTTCCTGCTCCTTCCTTGCCAGAAAATAATATATTACAAGTACTATCGAAACCGATATTGCAAAAATGATTCCTCTTTTACAATTAAGTCCTGCAAGCCTTCTCTCAAAATCTTTCTTTCCTGAGGACTTTCGTTTCCTTGGTGACGTGTCCATAACCTAATTAGCCTCTTTTAATTTTTTTCTTCACTAACGCTTTTAATATTACCTTCTCTTTTCCGGTAATACATATAATAAGTATAATAAAGGCAAGCATTGACACAATTGCCGATACTTTCCACAATACAAAGCCTGTGAACTTGACAACAACATCCCCGGAATATCCCGGCCTGACCTTCAGCGCAAGCTGTCCGCCATCATTGTAGACCTCAAGCCTATCCCCGGTCTGCTTATCAACTGCCGTGTAACCTGCATAATAGACAATTGAGAATTTGACATTGCTTTCCTCACTGCCGTTATTCTTTATGCTGCACTCAATATAATTGTTATGTCTGTAGTTCTGTGTATACTCTATATTGTCGCCCGGTTGCACATACTGTGCCATAAATGTCTCCACAACCGAACCATAAGGAAGGTATTCAGCTCCTATTACTGTTGTGGTATCAAGCGCCTGTTCGCCATACACTCTGTACGGCTCATAATGATTCATAATATCACTCATAAGCACGGAGCTCTGTATAACACAGGCAAAAATCATCGCACCCACAAAGTACTTGTACTCTTTACGCTTCTCATCCATATTGATAAGCGCGATGCTACCGCACACAGCCAACATCACAGTCGCTATACTTAAGAATCTCCATGGAAGAGAAATCATGGATATAAGCTTTTCAAACAGCGAGTTCATGTCCTGGAACTTATCCCATGGGAAAAGATTCGATGAAAACCAGAGTGAAAGTGCTGCAAATGCAAGCGCAATTATACCTGTATGCTTCTGCTTTTTATCCTTTACATATCCGGATACAAGCACATATATGATTGCCACAGCACATACTACAAGTCCAAGACCTGTTGTCGAAGGCATCTCATCGGCAATTCCCATCTCGGTATTGACTGAAAGTCCCTCATAGGTTGTAAATGGCTCAAAAAGCTGTCCAAGGAAAGCTCCATACTGCTGTATTCCACTTGTAAAACGCGAGCCGTCGGTCACGATAAAGCCTCCCAGCTTCATATAATGAAGAAATGGCAGGAGGAATCCCAAGTTTAAAATGACCGTATATATGACAATTTTTACAAGGACAGCGAAAGTCTTCTTATTGAATACCTTCTTTATCATCACAAGGCAGAGTAAAATTGTGAACGCACCTGCCATCTCACATGTGAGAATATGTGTGTTGATTATTCCGCTGTAGCCAATTACAGGCATAATCCAATTCTTAGAATAATTTTCGCTGTCTGTGTCCTCTGTGAATATCTTCCACAATCCGCACGCGATAAGCGGAAGAAATGTTATCGCCGAATACTCTCCAACGGAAGACCTTATATATATATCTATTATTCTGTACATGGAAGCCGTGTACAGCGCTGAACCTATGACTGCAACATTTCTCTTTCCCGACATGATTTTAAAGCAGTAATACGAAATCAGACATGTAGCCACATTGTTTAGGAATATATAAATATTATAGCTTTCTGTTATGTTAAAGCCACACAGACGCAGAAGTGCCGGTATATAGAGGAATATGTCCCCATAGAACACCGACGTTGCATATCCGTTACCGCTAAGCCAGTTAGACTGTATCTTAATCGGGAAATCCCCTGAGCGCAGCCCCTCCTTAATTCCCTCAATCCTCAGAAGATGGAAAATCAGGTCATGTCCCTGCAAAATATAATCAAACATCAGTGGAATGGATGTAAATATTATTATTCCGCTGAGCATAAAAAACGTCTGGATACTTTCCTGCTTTATCTTGTTCTGCTTGCGCTTGTCCCAAAAAACAATCAGCAGATTTACAATTACACTGAGTAAAATAACGGTCAGACCCGCTCTCAACACTCCGCCCGCCGTTTTCTGGACGGTGATACTCTCAACGGTGAGGTATCCTTCTCCCATAAAATAGACACTGGCAAGGTAATCTTCCCTTCCCGACTTTACATACGCCTCCATCGATACCTCATTTCTGTCGACCGAAAGCCTGCACGAATTAGAGTAGAGCTGTCCGTTCATCGGTTCAATTGAGTTCATCACATTCGGATATGACAGCATAAGAAGATTATTGTATCCGTCTGTATTATATTTGACAGTTATCTTGTAGCTGCCGTAGTTTAGCTTGAGCGCCGGCGTCAGCGCAAAATTATCCGCCCAGTGAATATTCTGGTCAACATACAGACCATCGTCATGAACTTCACCGCATATCTGTGTAAGCTCATCAGCAGTATATGTCCTGTTGATTGCAGGAAATGCCGTCATGCAGACAGCACCCACAAGCAATGCAAGCTCAAGTAATATTACTATTATCCAATTCTTTTTTTTCATCTTTTTATCCTTTCAATACCTGCGTATATTTCAAGCATATTTGCAGCGTTTTTTTCACTGTCGAAGAGTCTCATTGCATGACTATGTGCCATATCGGTCATATCTGCCAACTGCTGCCTGTTTTCCTTCTGCAGCCTGAATATCTCCATGACGTAGTATGCAAGCATATAAGGTGCATCATGCTGATATGTGAAGCCTTCAACTCCGTTTATAAGCATGTTTCCCACCCCGCCTACCAGTGAAGAAACACACGGAACGCCAAGTATCATCGCCTCCCCCAGTGAATTAGGTGAATTTTCAATGGAGGATGGCGATACAAAAACATTGCTCTTAAGGTACATACTCTTCATCTCATCTGCCTTAAGCGGCGGAAGAAATTCCACACACTCTGCAAGATTGTACTTCTCTATAAGCTTAGATAAATAGCGCTGATAATTCTTCTGTTTCAGCCTGTTTTTTAGTCCTGCATTGTTGAGATTCACCCCACCTGCAACCCTGAGCCTCACATCCGGGTAGAATTTTCTTATATCACTTAGTGCCTCTAGCATATAGTGAAGCCCTTTTATAGGATAATATCCCTGAGATACGAATATCGTATGACTGTCACATTCATCCATATTCCAGCGGCTTCCGTCATAAAAGTCCTTTCTCAATATCTCACTGCAATAATGGTACTGTGCCTCAGGATTGATAAGGCGTGTGCATATATTATCCCAGTCAGTTCTTCCGATAATATGTCCTGCACCTCTTATCGTCTCCTTCTCCATGGCACCCCTTTTATAATATTTTTTTCTGTCAAAATAGAGGTTGTCCATCTTAACCAAATCCCTGAAGGTAAAGCCGTACCTTACCTTTATAGGAAGGTCTGCCATATAATGTCTTGCATAGACGCTCGTAAGTCCCTGAATGGACACCACTGTTCTCTCCGGCTTATTAAACACCCTCACCATCGCCGCCGCATGTTCATATTCAGTTCCCGCTATATGGACAACATCAGGGGCAACCTTTTCTATTATATATTTTAATCTTTCTTCCAGCCTTTTATTATACTTGTAGGGCTTATCCTCCTCCTTATAAAATCCGTAAAAGGAATTGCCGTCAAGTTCCCCTTCTATTGTCTCACTCCTGCTAAACTGCGGAAATGCTATTGCAAGCTCAAAATCCTGTTTTTTCTCCCTCACAAGAGCCATAAGTGAATTGTACAGCCCGTCTATCCAACCCTCCTTGACCTGAACCGGAAGCCCGGCGCGCTCACAAAGGGCAGGTATCGGGGCATTTATAAGCCATAATACCTTCATGTTAATTCCTCGTTTCTTTCACATTATCTGAAATCGAACTTGCTGCTTGTATATGAGCTCCAGTCAATCGGCTCAATCATTGTAGGGTTGTACAGCAAAAGTACCGTGTCCGGCTTAGATTCCTCAATATAGCTCTTAATGCTTCCGGTAAAATCGGCAACATCGATAAGCTCCACTGTACCGTACTGCTGCGCGAAATAAGGTGCAAAATTATTTCCGAAGGAATCTCTTAAAATAAGTACTTTCTTGTCCGGATTTGCTGCATTCTCATTCTCAATCACCGCAACATATCTTCTCAGAGTTATATAGGCACTGTACGCATCCATCTCATAATAATCTGTAATCCTGAGCTTGTCATAATCAATGAACACCTCATCAAAGGTTCCCATCACATCAAGCTGCTTTTCCGGCATCACAAGGTGATATTTCATACCATTATCCGGAAACATAATCTCAAAATCCTCCGGTGAGGCCTTGCTCAAGGTAACTCTTCTTCCATAGCTTCCGAGAAACGCCTTTTCGTATATCCTGCTTGTATAATTGTCAAGGTCGAAAAGTTCAGGAGTATACTCATACCCATACAGGTCAGACAGCTTCTCAGCCACGCGTCCGGAACCCCATATAGCCGCCCTCGCGTTCCAGTGATGATCTGTCTTGTAGAACATATCATAATGACTTATGCCATCCTCCTTCTCGCAGGCGCGCAAGTCAATATAATCTACATTGTTTTTTTCAAGACTTTCAAGAAGTCTGTCCGCATTGTCATTGGTCGCATCCGTTATTCCAAGCGGAAGCTCCTTATCCACAGTATCAATAAGAAAAGGAACCATGACATACATAAGATTGATATTTCTCTCTGCAAGAAAATCCCTGAAGCCTGTGACGCTGTCGGTTATCTCAGATATCACGGAATCATCCCTCACCGGACTTATACATGTAAGATAGCCGTTTCTGAGCGTAATTACCGCGTCAAAATCCTCCTCCTGAACCTTCCAGCCTATCAGGCTCTCATAGCCCGCCGCAAGCTCAGTGAGCTTCGTCTGCATCGGAAGTCCGTCCGTGGCATACCACTGTGCCTGTGACTCAACCTTACTTACAAGTGAGGTGTATCTCTCCATGAGGCTTTTGTTTTTTACAACATTTACATACTTATCTTCCTCAGCGTAAGGATATTTTCCCGCCCAGTCTATCGTTATCGAACCGCTTCCGTCATCCCCCACACTCACATCATTGTCTCCCTCAAGAAAGAAAGCGACCACTGAGTTGTAAATTCCCATCTTTTCGTATACAACATTTTTGACAATAATTCTCAAAATAATAAATATGAACATCAAAAACAATATTCCCATACAGCATATAGCAGTAATTCTGTATACAGCATTCCCCTTTACGGACTGCTCCCCTGCTTTATCGCTATGTGATATTGGTTCTGCCTGATTTTTAACCACTTAATAAATCCTCCCCACTAGAAATTCAAATAAATGAATGGATTATATGTTGCCTTTATACATACAAGAATTGAGGCAACAAACACAACAATCATACATAATGAAGCAAGCACACTCTTTAACACAGGCTTCTTTTCAAGTAATTCTCCCACCTTAGAAACAACAGGAAATGAAAAAATGACTGCCGCCACAAATATAACTGCCGAATTTTTCAAGCAATCGATAAAGGTTGCATCAATGAAGCCTGTTGCCCCTGCTCCGAACATATTGCCGATGTATTGTCCTGCCGCCGTTATACTGTCCGCCCTGAAAAGCACCCAGCCTAAAATAACAAAAAACATGGTATATATGTGCATATACCAGCCATTTTTCTTGTGGAAACCTGTAAGCTTCTCAAACATAAGAAGCACAAAATATAATAACCCCCAGCATATAAAGGTCCAGTTAGCGCCATGCCATACACCTGTTAAGAACCACACGACAAATATATTCCATATATGTCTTCCCTTGCTCACCCTGTTTCCGCCAAGAGGTATATAGACATAATCCCTGAACCATGTGCTGAGTGTGATATGCCATCTTCGCCAGAACTCTGTTATTGACTTGGACACATACGGAAAATTGAAGTTCTCAAGGAAATGAAAGCCGAACATTCTTCCAAGCCCGATTGCCATATCCGAATATCCCGAAAAGTCGAAGTAAATCTGCAAGGTATAAGCTATCGCGCCAAGCCATGCCATCGCAACGGACATGCCGCCCTCCGTCGCGAACGCGATATCCGCAATTTTCCCGACATAATTGGAAATGAGAATTTTTTTTCCAAGACCCACAACGAATCTTCCGAAGCCCTCAGCAAAATCCTTCCTGTTCTCAACCCTGTTAACTATCTCATCAGCTACCGTCTCATATCTTACAATAGGACCTGCGATGAGCTGTGGGAACATTGAGACATACAAGCCTACATACAGAATGTTCTTCTGAACCTTGGCTGTTCCGTAATACACATCAAAGACATAGGACATAAGCTGAAATGTAAAAAATGATATTCCTATCGGAAGTGCAATGTTTACAACTATGCTGTCATTGTGAAGCAGATAGCTTATATTTTTTGTTACAAATGTCAGGTACTTAAAGACGAACATCAGTCCAAGGTTATACACTACGGACAGAACCATCCCAAGCTTCATCCCACGCGTATTTTTCTTTTCCCTCATTCCGTCAACCATAAGCCCTAACGCCCAGTTCACAATAATTGAGAGAATCATCAGAAAAACAAACACCGGCTCGCCCCATCCGTAGAAGAAAAGGCTCGCCAGAAGAAGCACTATATTACGAAAACCCCTCTTTTTCACAAAAGGGTTATAGTAGACTGCAACCACAACCGGCAGGAATAAAAATAAAAATACCGTAGAAGAAAAAACCATTACACAATTCCTTTCACATCAGCGCATTCATTCTGCGCAGTACTCCGAATCCACTATCAAGGCATGTGAACCCACTTTGTACGAAATTATACCCTATTTTCTTATATTTAGCAATAGAACACGTTTGTCAAAAATTTTTTATAAAACATAAAATCCCCGCTCTGCTACATAATCATGCATAACAAAAAAACATGCTGATGTAACAAAGCGGGGATAATTTCCGCTAGAACTCTAACTGATCAACAACCCTGTACTTGTGGTCTGTGTGAAGCAGGTGGTGTGACTCAGGTGACAATGGTTTGCCAAAGAACTCCTTGTATATTGTGTGTATCTGCGGATTGCAATGGCTGAATCGTATCTGCTTGTTCTTGTCAAGCTTATATAATTCCTTCGCTCTGTCTGCCGCCATCTCCACCCCATCGTGGATTGGCTGTCCGCCTCCGCCTACGCAGCCGCCCGGACATGCCATAACCTCGACAAAATCGTATGCCACATCTCCGCGCTTTACCGCTTCTAAAAGTTTTCTGGCATTGCCAAGTCCGTGCACCGTCGCCGTCTTTACCTCGACACCGCCAACATCAAATGTCGCTTCCTTCCACGGGCCGTCCCCAAGACCACGGACAACCTTAAAGGCATCGGGGTCCGGATTCTTTCCTGTCACAAGGTTATAAGCTGTACGAAGTGCCGCCTCCATAACTCCTCCTGTTGCACCGAATATTACACCGGCTCCGGAATACTCTCCAAGAGGTGAGTCGAACTCCACCTCGTCAAGTGCCATAGGATACACGCTCTCCGCACGGATCATTCTCACAAGCTCTCTCGTTGTGATAACAATATCGACATCCTGACCATATCCTGCATCCGCCATCTGAGGAAGTGCCGCCTCCTCCTTTTTGGACACACAAGGCATAATTGATATAGAACATATCCTTGCAGGGTCGATATCCGCTTTCTTTGCAAAATAACTCTTAGTCACCGCGCCGAACATCTGCTGAGGTGACTTTGCAGTTGAAAGATGGTCGACAAACTCAGGATACTGTGACTTGACAAAGCGCACCCAGCCCGGACAGCAGGACGTAAACATAGGGAACTTGTTGAGATTTCTCCTTTTGAGCTTCTCCACGAACTCCGTTCCCTCCTCCATTATGGTCAAATCGGCGGAGAAATTGGTATCGAATACATAGTCAAAGCCCATGTGCTTCAACGTCGCAGCAAGTCTCTTCTCGGTTGCCTGCTCATTTGTCATCCCAAGCTGCTCACCCCATGCTGCACGAACAGATGGTGCCACCTGCACAACCGTGATTACATCAGGATTGTTGAGTGCGGCAAACACCTTATCCGTATCATCGCGCTCTCTAAGTGCTCCTACAGGGCAATGTGTAATGCACTGTCCGCATATCGCACAGTCTGCCTCCTCGATAGGACGGTTTCCGGATACATTTACCGTAGTTCTGCTTCCGGTATTGACAACATCCCATACACTGAGGCTTTGAACCTTGTCGCATATCTGTATGCAGCGCATGCACTTGATACACTTGGTATTGTCCCTGATAAGCGGAAAATCCATGTTCCATGATGTCTTCTCTAATTCCTCGCGGAAAGGCACATCTATAATTCCTAAGTTATTGGAAATCGACTGAAGAGAACAATTGCCACTTCTTACACAGGTAGCACAATGTCCGTCATGCTGGGAGAGTATGAGCTGGACATTCATCTTTCTTATCTCTCTTACCTTCGGCGAGTTGGTGTATATCTCCATTCCCTCCTCAACCTTATTGTTACATGCTGTTATAAGCTTATCCTTGCCCTTAAGCTCCACAACGCAGACACGGCATGCGGCAATCTCGTTGATTTCCTTAAGGTAGCAAAGATGTGGAATATTTATTCCTATGCTCGCCGCAGCAGCCATGATTGTCGTTCCCTCGGGAACGCTTAATTTTCTATTATTAATTGTGAGATTTACCATATTGCAGCTCTGCCTCCTTTGAACTTTCCGTAGCCGAAGTGGTCACATCTTAGGCATCTTGATGCCTCCTGACATGCCTCCTCCTCGCTCATTCCGCATTCAAACGGATCAAAGGTGCATTTTCTCTCACCTGCCTCCTTCTCAGACAGGTTCACACGGCCGCATGCCGGCTTGTCATCAAGACTTGCCGACGGAATATCAACATCGACGCTGATAAGGTGATGATATCCAAGGTACTCATCAATATTAGCAGCTGCAACCTTTCCTGCCGCGATTGCACGTATGACTGTTGCAGGACCAGTAACGCAGTCCCCACCGGCGAACACTCCCGGAAGGTCGGAAATCTCACTGTCCGCCATTGCCTTGATATTACCTCTCTTTACAGGAATACCTGCCTCCTCAAAATGTCTTGTCTCGATACCCTGACCTATCGCCACGATAACAATATCGCATGGGATACGGACTTCATCCTTCACGGAATCCACAGGGCGCGCTCTTCCCCACGCATCAATCTTTCCTATAATCTGTGGCTTTGCCCACAATGCCTTTACATTGCCATCCTCATCGGACTCTATTCTTACAGGTGCATGAAGCTCATAGAGTTCACAGCCCTCCTCAAGAGCTCCGTCAACCTCCTCAGGAAGTGCTGTCATATCAAGCTTACGTCTTCTGTATGCTATAATCGACTTCTTAGCTCCAAGACGGACAGATGAACGCACACAGTCCATGGCAACATTTCCACCGCCGATAACCACAACCGTCTTACCTGTAAAATCAGGCATTCTCTCATGGCCTATATCATTGAGAAGCTCTACGGCTGATATTACTCCATTGCTGTCCTCGCCCTCGATTCCGACCTTTTTATCCTGATGGGCACCTATGGCGATATACACGGCATCATATTCTTCGCGAAGCTGTTTTATAGTAATATCCTCGCCTATCTTTGTGTTGTATCTTACCTCAACTCCCGTGGAAAGAATAGCATCTAAGTCCTCCTGTAATCTCTCTCTCGGAAAACGGTAATTCGGAATACCATATCTTAGCATACCGCCAAGCTGTGGCTTCATCTCATACACAACGCATTTATGACCCATGAGTGACAAAAAGTATGCCGCAGAAAGTCCTCCCGGGCCACCGCCCACAATAGCAACCTTCTTGCCTGTAGGCTCACCGCACTCCGGCACCGGAACCTTTCCCGCATGGTCAACCGCAAACCTCTTAAGACCGCGGATATTGATGGAGCTGTCAATCATGTTACGTCTGCAACGCGCCTCACAAGGGTGCTCACATATAAGAGCACATGCAGTCGGAAATGGATTATCTTTTCTGATAAGCTTTACCGCATCAGCATATCTTCCCTCTCCCACAAGTGCAACATACCCCGGAATATCAACTCCTGCCGGGCAGAGTGCAACACATGGTACAGGCTGCGTTATGTGATATGTACATTTTCCGGTCTTTATATGCGCAATGTAATCGTCCTTAAAGCCCTCAAGCCCACGCATCACCATTCCTGCTGCCTCATAACCTATTGCACAGTCTGCTGAGTTATTGATGTCCTTGGCAAGCTTCTCAATGGTATCTAATGTGCTCATATCCGCTCTGCCGTCAAGCACATCCGATATAAGGTTGGCAAGCTGTCCAAGCCCAACGCGGCAAGGAACGCATTTGCCACAGGTCTGCGCATGGCACAATCTGAGGAAATTGAGTGCAAGATCAACCGGGCATATTCCCGGAGGGCTGGCAATAATCATGCGCTCAAGATCCTTATACAGACTCTCAACGGTCTGTCCTGCCACATTTGCTGTGGCAATCTTAAGTCTGCTCATAATAATTCTCCTATCATTTTATTTTTTACAGTATCTTCACAACTGTATATTTTCTGTTTAAGAATCACTAATCAGCCTTATGCTGCAACAATTCTGTAAATATCTTATACGATTTAGCACGCTAAAGTCAATGAAAGATAAATAATAGACAATGTTACAATTATTGTTACTATTCATGACTCACATCCCTTTATTGTATTCATTTGCGTATGCTTTCAATCGCTTTATACACATTCAGGGTTCCAAATCCAAAAAGCGGGTCCGGATATCTGTACTCATCCCTTCTGTCCGCACCGCTTATGAGAAAATTTTTCACTGTATATGAACGCATAAAGGGATAAAAGCCTTTCACAATACCATACTCAAGAATGAGTGCAGCTCCCCCACCTGTAATTGCTGCGGCGAGGCTGCTCCCTGTCATCTGTCCGTATATATTGTTTTCATAGGATAAGGGACACAGCACATTAACTCCCGGCGCCACTATATCAGGTTTATCGTCACTATACGAAACCGTACCTCTTCCACTGCCTATATATATGCTTCCATCCCTATAATTATATGCTCCCACAGTGATAGGCACATTGGTATTTCCCGGGTCTGTTATCGTGTTGTATGGGTCGGGCTGCAGAAAATATGTATCTCCCCATAAAAATTCCCTGTTATTTATCCACATATTAAAGCCGCCGGAAAGTGTTGTATATCTGTAAACCCTTATAGTCCAGATTCCCGGAGACGGTGTTATAAAACGAAGTGTTACAAAATTAAGCCCCGACACAGCCTGATTGAGCCCGTAAAAAACTTCTATCTGTGTTCCCTCAAGTATAAATCGCAGCACTGTACGCTCATTTATCTTTGGTGGAACCCTCTGTTCAACCCTGCCTATAGGCGAAATAAATTCGAGCGCGAATACCTCAGGCGGTTCAGACCACAGCACACAGTAAAACCCTCTCTCTCCCTCGCCAACTCTTATCTCAATAGGAATATACTCCGCATCAGGCACCAGATTTCCTCTGAAATGGAGTCTGCTGTTGGCATAATTTCCAGTACAGGTTGTGACACATCTGCCGATATTTCTCCCGATATTGTCAATATAATCGGACAGCACGGTACTCCCCCTATGCGATGATATATTAGTTCCCAATCCCACAATTATTGATATAGGCATCCTCACCTCTCTTGCATATTCCTCAAGAAAACGTATACCAAGAATAATGTCAATCTCCGAATAACACAGCGCATTATCATTCACAAGATAAAAATCCCTCAGATACCGCTTTGCCTGCCTTAGCTTCACAACCACAAGCCTAGCCCCCGGTGCCGCCCCGGTAAAGCCCTGCTCAGGTTTCTCCTGACCTGCCGCAAGCCCCGCAAGCATCGTCCCATGTCCACCCGCTGCGTCCGTAACCGGAACTATCTCCTGCGGATTCGGTGCTGATAATGCCTCGTTTATCATGGCATTGTTGTACACCTTCCCATACATCACCATGCTGTCGAGTTCACGTTCTTCGTTTATATTTGCAGTCATATCATTTGGCAGCCTTCTGCCGCCTCCCTCCACAGCGTCTGCCGCATCGCCATTTATTACCTCCGTCTCCGCCGTCTGGTCCCATATAGCATCTATAATGCTGCTCCCATCCTCCCGGACAAATGCTTCATGCTCATATCTTATCCCAGTATCGACTATGCCTATAAGCGTTCCGGTTCCACGCAGTGTAAGAAACGGCTGCTCCCTCACCTGTGTTATGCCTGCCGCACTCATAGCTCCATAATCCTGTGTTCCGTACACAACAGGAAAAGAGGTGTACCCGAAATTCTCGTAGTTCACCTCTCCCGTCTCATTCCTATTAAGATGTATTATTCCCCATCTGTCATCTATCTGCGTAACACAATAATCCCTGAAGCCCTCTGCACCCGGGTCAAACTCATCTGAGCGCCTGTACAGAAGGTCGATATATTCCTCACCTGTTATATATTTTCCGCAGTTGTCCATTATACTTCCTATATGCTTTTTCTTAATACTATGAACTTTCCGCGAAATTATACCGAAACAAGGGGCGTTGGGACACGGTGTCAGACCCCTGTCCCAACGCCCCTTGCCAACTATGCCGGCAGATATCCCGCCGTTCTCATCTCGATAAGAGGTCCACCCTTCTTCTCGATATAGGCTCTTGTTATAGTTACCTTGCCGATATTATCATCCTTAGGAATCTCATACATTATATCAAGCATGAATTCCTCTATTATGGAGCGGAGCGCTCTGGCGCCTGTCTTTTTCTCAAGTGCCTTCTCAGCTATAGCCTCTATCGCATCATCGTCGAACTCAAGCTTAACCTCATCAAGTTCAAGAAGCTTCTCATACTGCTTAAGTATGGCATTTTTCGGCTCCTTGAGAATCTTGACAAGCATCTCCTTGGTGAGTGCATCAAGTGTGAATACAACCGGGAGACGTCCAAGAAACTCCGGTATCATGCCATACTTTCTCAAATCCTCTATCGTTACCTGTGAAATCAGATTGTCAACATTGTCATACTTATCCTTTAAATCTGCCATGAAACCTATTGAAGCCTGCTTGTTAAGACGTTCCTTTATGATATCTTCAAGATCCGGGAAAGCGCCGCCACAGATAAAGAGAATATTTCTCGTGTTCACTGTGACAAGCGGAACCATCGCATTCTTGCTGTTAGAGCCAACAGGCACCTCTATATCCGCTCCCTCTAAGAGCTTTAACATTCCCTGCTGTACGGACTCACCGCTGACATCACGGCTGCGTGTCTCCTTCTTCTTGGCAATCTTATCTATCTCATCGATAAATATTATTCCCTGCTCCGCCTTCTCAACGTCATTGCCTGCGGCTGCAAGAAGCTTCGACACAACGCTCTCTATATCATCGCCGATATAGCCCGCCTCCGTGAGTGAGGTTGCATCCGCAATCGCCAGAGGAACATTTAAAAGTCTTGCAAGTGTCTTTACAAGATACGTCTTACCGCTTCCTGTAGGTCCAATCATAAGCATATTCGACTTCTCTATCTCGATGGAATCCATCGTGTCTGTAGCAACCCTCTTATAGTGATTGTAAACTGCCACAGATATAACCTTCTTAGCGTATTCCTGACCTATAACATACTCATCTAGCTTCTCCTTAATCTTATGAGGTGCAGGTATATCCTTGAGGTTGATGAGAGGTACCTTCTTCTCCCCCTCTTTCTTTTTCTTAATCTTCTGCTTCTGTGGTATATCACCCATTAAATCAGACATATTCATGAAATGAATTCCCGGCATATCCTTTGAGAGCTTCATCATCTCGTCATAGTTGAAATCGCCCTTCATTATTGTGTCCATTGAACGCTGCATGCAGTCCGGGCATACATACATTCCCATGCCAATCTGTATCATCTTGCCTGCCTTGCTCTCAGGGCGGCGGCAGATGGAACATATCTTTTCATATTCATCATCATTACTTTTGTTAGAATTATCTGTGTTTCCCATGCTCTGATTATTCTCAGAATTTATCTTTGTTTCATCTTTATCTATATTATTTCTATCTTCTGCCATATCTTACTCCTTCTTTTCCCTCCATATTAGTATCAGCAACTATATAAATCGGTCTGTCCTTCACCTCAAGATAGGTTTTTGCAAGATACTGCCCAAAAATTCCCATGAAAAATAGCTGTAAGCCACCCAAAAATGTTATTATACATGTCATGGACGCCCATCCCGCAACCGGATCCCCGAAAGCAAATTTTCTTACTACAATAAAGATAACCGCTACAAATGCAATAAAACAAAATAGCAGACCAATAAACGAAGCAAATACAAGCGGTGTTGTCGAAAATGCAACTATCCCCTCAATGCTGTATTTGAATAATGACCAGAAATTCCACTTCGTCTGCCCTGCCACACGCTCAACATTCTCGTAGGCAATCCACTTTGTCTTAAAGCCTACCCAGCCGAACATTCCCTTGGAGAAACGATTATATTCCCTGCAGTTAAGAAGTGCGTCAACAAATTTTCTGTTCATCAATCTGAAGTCTCTTGCGCCATCCATGACCTCTGTGGTCGACATCTTACCCATGAGCTTATAAAACATTCTGGCAAAAAAAGATCTTATAGGAGGCTCTCCCTTACGTGTAACGCGTCTTGCCGCGGCACAGTCATAGCCTTCCTTCGATACCGCTTCATACATATCAATTAAAAATTCCGGCGGATCCTGAAGGTCTGCATCCATTATAGCTACATAGTCACCATCCGCGTATGTAAGCCCGGCATACATTCCAGCCTCTTTTCCAAAGTTCCTTGAAAAAGAAACATATTTAACATAGGGACGCGTCTGTGCTATATCTTTCATCACCTCAAGTGTATTATCCCTTGAACCATCATTGACTAACACCACCTGAAAGTCCGCATAATCCATCTTAGCTATTATTCCATCCAAAACCTCAATAAACTTAGGCAATGCCTCGCTCTCGTTATAGCATGGCACTACAACTGAAATTAAATCCTTCATCCGAAATCTCCTCGCATAGCAGCATACTGAGTTGCTTCAACCATTTATACAGTATACACAATGTACCCTATTAATGCAAGAAAAAGCAGAGACAGGTAGATACACTGCCGATATATCCTGCCTATCTCCGCTTTACGTTTTAATAAATCCGCTTTCTGTTATTTATTGCTTACCTGTGGCTTCTCTGTAAGAGTTAAAGTTGCTGTATACTCTGTAAACGAACCATTCTCAAGACGTGAGTACACAACCTCAACCTGCTCACCTACCTGATAATACTTCATAAGATTTACAAGTGTCTCCCATGAATCGACATCCTTGCCGTCGAAGCTTGTGATGACATCGTTAACCTGAAGCCCTGCCTTCTCTGCCGCTGAATCCTCTGTCACACTTCTGATAAGGACACCTACAGGCCAGCCATAGGTCTGTGAAATCTCAGATGTCACTGAGCTTCCTGATACACCTATATAGCCCCTCTCGTCATTGTCAAGTGCAACTCTCGTTGTCTGTGTTGAAAGGTCATCGATTATATCCTTGACAGACTCAATCGCGATGGCATAGCCCATACCTTCTACCTTTGTATCCGACATCTTTACGGAGTTGATACCTATAACCTCACCGTTGGCATTGAACAATGCACCACCACTGTTACCAGGGTTGATAGCGGCATCTGTCTGAATAAGGTTCTCATATACAACATCATCAACAGTAAGGCTCTTGCCAACCGCACTTACAATACCTGTTGTGACTGATATACCATAACCTGCTGCATTACCTATTGCAATTGCAGCCTCACCTACCTCGACATCAGATGATGAGCCAAGCTTAGCTATTGAGATGGCGCTCATTGTATCGGCACTTATATCGTCAAGCTTAACTGCAACCACTGCAAGGTCACTGTCTGCCTTCATTCCCTTTATAACGGCATCAGCCTGTGTATCATCGCCAAATGTAACCTTGAGATTGTTTACGTCCTCAACTACATGTGCATTTGTAACGATAAGAAGCTCTGTATCGTTCGCTCCGATAATAATACCCGAACCGCTTACCCCTGCCTCATAGGACTGATTGTTAAAGCCTCCCCAGAAGCCAAAATTATAGGAGCTGTTTGTTACAGTCTGTGTACCGCTGATCGCAACAACCGAGCTTATAACATTCTTAACAATACCCGAAACATCAATGACATTCATTCCTGTCTGCACAGCATCTGATGAAACACTTGCAAGTGTCGAACCGTTTGTTGATGTTCCATCGCTTAATGTATCACTTAATGAAGCAAGATAATTCTTGTTGATTTCCTTTGCTATCTGGCTCAACTGCTCATCTGTAAGCTCATTATTTGATTTAGCAGGGAAATTCACATATCCTGCATACATTGCGCCATAGCACGAAGCTCCTGCAACCGCACCAATTACAACTGCACATGCAACACCTCTTACTGCCCTGAAGAAGAAGCCATGAGGCTTTTTCTCTTTCTTTGCCTTAGCCTTTTTATCTTTCCTGTCATTGCTATCATTGTTGTTAACATTTTCATTATTCATGCCATACATAGTGCTGTAGGCTGACTGATTACTGTACTGATTCCGGCTATAGTCTGTCTGGTATGTCTCGTGTGCAGCCTCACCTGTCTGTGCCTCGCTATATGTGCTGCCATATACCTGCTCACCGGAAGCTGTCTCAGCCTCCACAACATTCTGTACATCATTCTCACTGCTTACACCAGCATTCTCCGCAACATTATTATTTTCACCATTCATATTGTTAAATCCATATTCATTGTTATCCATAGCTCTTACCTCCATATTCATCATGAGGGAATCTTATTTTCTTTACTTATTTCTTCATTTCCCTCTCTCTTTTATGAGTACAATATAACAACGAATTGTGTTCTTTTTGTGATAAAAAAGTGAATGAATTGAGAAATCTTTTCACAATCCATCCACTCTTTTAAATTTCTATTAGTCTGCTATTCCTTAAAGCTTAAAAAACTCTATATCATCCATCACATCTTTATCAGCCTTCTGCATCATTCTGGTACTCAGCTCAGTATCATTGCAGGTCTGAGCGACAGTATGGCAGTTTGCACTGGCCTCCTGTGCGGATGCTCCAAGCTCCTCAGCTATCGCACCAAGGTTACTTGTTGCTGCTACAAGGTGTGACTTTATGATATCAAGAATGTCTGTCACATTCTTGATATCATATATATTGTCAAGGCTATTAGTCACTGCATCAGACAGAATTGCAAACTGCTGCTGTGTATCAGAAATATTCTGCTGTTCCTCCTCAGTTGTTCTGACAACCTTATTCGCATAATCAACAGTCGCTTCACTGAGTTTAACCACCTTTTCAATAATCTGCTTTATCTCCTGTGCGCTTTCCGCAGTTGAATCAGAAAGATGTCTTATCTCCTCTGCGACTACAGCAAAGCCCCTACCAGCCTCACCGGCACGCGCTGCCTCAATACTTGCATTAAGTGAAAGCAGATTAGTCTGGCTTGAAATCTCTTCAATAACAGAAACACATTTACTAATCTCATCGACAGCCAGATTGGTCTCCTGTATCTTCTCCGCAATTCCATCTACTGCCTCCACTGATGATTGTGCTGCTGCCATTACAATGCTCATCTGTGCTGCCGCATTCTCATTATTTGTTTTAATCAAACCGGCACTCTTATCAAGTTCTGCAACGTCCTTGAACAATATATCTATTTTATCGCTCAGAGCAATCGTCTGCTCTGTAATATCCTGGGCATTTTGTGCAACATTCTGCGATGTCTGGGATATCTCTGATATAGCAGTGTTAATCTGATTTACTTTATCAGTGTTATCCACTGTCTTTGCCCTGACATCATCAATAGAATCCTTAAGTACCAATGAAGCATTTTTCACCGCTCCTAAGGCTTCCCTGAGAGCACTCTTAAAGTCCGTGGCAGAATCCCTTATATTACGGCTCTCTGTTACTATCGTCCTGACATCTATATTAACATCAGTGTTCCCCTTGGATAATGCCTCAATTACATTAACCATCTTTTTAAGTGGTTTTACAATCAATTTGGATATAATAAAAGCAAGTGCAGAGAAAAACAATATAAGAACACCAGCGCTTATAACCATTATATTTAAATTTCTTTTCGTATTAGTCAATATTTCCCTATCATCAGTTGTAAATACTGCCACATAATGCTGTTCTTTGCCGACATAGTATGCTGCATGTTTTTTAACACCATTGTAAACATATGATATTGTTCCGGTCTTTTTACTATCCGCATTTCCCAGATTTGCAAGTACCTCAAGCAATGCCTCATTCTCGGACATCCCGCCTACTTTTCCACTATCCGGATGATAAAGAATAGTTCCCTGATTATCCACAACATATGTATATGCTGATTCCAGTCCTATATTATCAGCATTATCCAATGGTCTTATGTTATCATGCACATATGTTCCTGCACCTACATAGCCTAACGGAACATTTCCATCCATTACAGGCATATACATTGACATAATGAGCTGCCCCGAAGCAGGTGAATTTATAATTCCTACATTATATACCCCATCACTTGACAGCATCGAATCCTGCAGTTGTTTAAGTCTGTCCCCTTCTCTCATAACTCTTCCAACTACAGAGTCTGTCGGATGCGACAAGACCTTTGATTCCCAACTGGCAAGATATATGCCTTCCCACCCGTCCAGCTGGCCGAAATAATTCTTAGTATACTCCTGTACTTTTTCGCCAAGTTCAGTATCATCCTGATTTTTCAGATAGCTTATCACATCCGGATTGGATGCAAATGTTCCCATTATCGTCTTGGCTGTCTCCGCTGTGTTATCATATGCAATACCCATTTCAGTAATATAAGATACCATTGAATTATTCATGGAATCTCTTATTTCCCTGGATGTCATATTATACATCACAATGCTTAAGCTTATCGACACTGTTATTGTCGGAACAAGCACCAACAACAATAATATCGTGTAAAAACTTATCGTCCTGCTCTTCATACTTCAAGAATCCCTCCAATTTTTATATGGTTCTGTCTTTTTTATATTTATAACTTACATATCAAAATCTATCTTCAAATAACACATTATGTTTCATCATCCTCCATATTTTTTCTGCATATTTACTAAAATCGTCTTGATATATAAGATTATTTTTTGTTAATTATTATACCATAATCTTCAAAAAAAACAACCAAAAATGCAGAACCACAGGTGCCCCGCCTGAAAGCAACACATAGCAAAAAAAGTTCAGTCCATCACCCAAGGGTAATGGATTGAACTTTAATTTCATAAAAATCCCCCTAATCCGGACAGTTATATTTTATTTGTCAATGATATTCGCAATCCGCTTCGCTGCCTGCTCATATAAAAATGATGCTTCGCATCTCTTTTATTTTATAAATGGAGAACTCTCTCCCTGATTTCCTGCGTTCTTCCCTGATTCCAGAACTGTGTGCCTATATATCCGCAGGTACGGCGCGCCACATTGAGTGTGTTCTCATCCCTGTTTCCGCACTGTGGGCACTCCCAGACAATCTTCTTGTCATCGTCCACCACAGTCTGTATCTCTCCTGAGAATCCGCACTTCTGGCAGTAGTCACTCTTGGTATTAAGCTCCGCATACATGATATTCTCATATATGAACTTGATAACCTCAAGTACAGCCGGTATATTGTGCTGCATGTTCGGAACCTCCACATAGCTCACAGCGCCGCCTGTGGAGAGTGCCTGGAACCTGGACTCAAATGCAAGCTTCGAGAAGGCATCAATAGACTCCGTCACATGTACGTGATAGCTGTTGGTTATATAGCCCTTATCCGTTATCCCCGGTATAATGCCGAATCTTTTCTGTAAGCATTTGGCGAACTTGTAGGTGGTGCTCTCGATAGGTGAACCGTAGGTGCTGAATGCTATATTGGTCTTATCAGTCCACTCCGCACATTTGTCATTCATATACTTCATAACAGAAATTGCAAATGGTGTTGCCTCAGGATTCGTATGTGAAAGTCCTGTCATATACTTCACACACTCATAGAGTCCCGCATAACCAAGTGAGATTGTAGAATAACCTCCGTAGAGAAGCTTGTCTATCTTCTCACCCTTCTTAAGGCGGGCAAGTGCTCCATTCTGCCAGAGAATCGGCGCAACGTCTGAAACAGTACCCTTAAGTCTATTATGACGGCACATGAGCGCACGATAGCACAACTCAAGCCTCTCGTCAAATATCTCCCAGAACTTATTATAATCTCCACCTGAGGAAAGTGCCACATCAACAAGGTTAATTGTGACAACGCCCTGATTAAATCTTCCGTAGAACTTGTAGTTGCCATTCTCATCCTTCCATGGATTGAGAGCACTTCTGCAACCCATAACGGGGAAGCAGTTTCCCTCCTTAAGTTCCTTCATCTTCTTCTCTGATATGTAATCAGGAACAAGTCTCTTTGCCGAACATCTGGCAGAGAGCTCTGTGAGGTAAAAATACTTGGAATCCTCTGTTATATTATCCTCCTCAAGTACATATATCAGCTTAGGAAATGCCGGTGTAACCCACACTCCTGCTTCATTCTTAACGCCCTGAAGGCGCTGTTTAAGAGTCTCCTCTATAATCATGGCAAGGTCGGCTTTTTCCTGCTCATTTTTCGCCTCATTAAGGTACATGAACACCGTGAGGAATGGCGCCTGTCCATTGGTAGTCATGAGTGTGATTACCTGATACTGGATTGTCTGGACACCCTTGGTAATCTCTTTCTTAAGTCTTGTCTCAACTATTTCCGCAATCTTTTCATCGGATGGAGTGCAGCCTAACAGTTCAAGCTCTTCCATCACATCCTTACGAATCTTTTCTCGTGATATATTGACAAACGGAGCAAGATGAGCAAGTGATATGCTCTGTCCTCCATACTGGCTTGATGCCACCTGCGCTATAATCTGTGTGGCAATATTACATGCCGTTGAAAAACTGTGTGGCTTTTCAATAAGAGTCTCGCTTATAACTGTTCCATTCTGGAGCATATCCTCAAGATTGACCAGATCACAGTTATGCATGTGCTGTGCATAGTAGTCTGAATCATGGAAATGTATTATCCCCTGCTCGTCCGCCTCCACAACTTCAGTCGGAAGAAGAAGCCTTCTTGTGATATCCTTGCTCACCTCTCCTGCCATGTAATCTCTCTGAACGCTGTTTACAGCCGGATTCTTGTTGGAGTTCTCCTGCTTAACCTCTTCATTATTATATTCAATCAGTGAAAGGATTCTCGTATCCGTAGTATTGGCTTTTCTTACCAAAGAGCGC
Source organism: uncultured Eubacterium sp. (assembly GCA_958446835.1). Classification (GTDB taxonomy): domain Bacteria; phylum Bacillota; class Clostridia; order Lachnospirales; family Lachnospiraceae; genus CAG-882. Next base: position 15,150 of record CAUCXT010000014.1, on the reverse strand, counting down.
TTATAACGATAGCGTACATAGTCTCTTGCAACATCAAATGCTCCTGTGGACATTATCTGGTTCTCTACCATATCCTGTATCTCTTCTACCGATACAGCTCTGTTAAGCTTGTTGCACTTGTACTCAACATAATCTGCTATATCTGCTATCTGCTCCTTACTAAGAGGTGAATTATCCGCAGCAGCATTAGCCTTCGTGATGGCCGCCACTATCTTGCTGACATCAAATCCCTCTTCCGAGCCATTTCTCTTAATAATCTTCATCGAAACCCTCCCAAACTTATAACCACAATATATTGTGTCTCCATAACGTACATGCTACATTATGCAGTGTATACACTGAAATGTCAATACGGAATAATGTACTATTTTTTATTCCTCATTTTCTCATTTACAAATGCCCGCTTCATCCTTTTGACCATGCTTACTATAAGAGGAATAACCATAACCGCCCATACTATAGGCTCTGAAACGATTATGCCCCAATATCCTATTACCGGTGTCAGAAGCATAGCGATTAGTACTTTCCCCACAAGCTCAAGCCCGCTCGAAAAAATAGGTGTAATATGGTCGCCCATGCCCTGAAGGCTGTTTCTTAGTATTGTTATAGTAGGCACAAGCAGATAAAAGCATGTGTCAAAGCGCTGATACAGGCAGGCTGTGTCTATAACCTCCCTTATATTGGTATCAGTGATGGCAACAATCAGATACGGACATACTGTATAGCTCGCAATCAGCACAATAACACACCAGATGTAGGAGCAGCCAAGCGATACCTTGAGTCCCGCGCGTATCCTGTCATACCTTCCGGCACCATAGTTCTGACCACTGTATGTAGCCATGGTTGTACCAAGCACACTGAACGGAAGCATATACAGATTCGTAAGCTTTCTTGTAGCCGCATGTGCCACTATAGTGTTCGTTCCCAATGTATTTATAGCCGTCTGCAATGACAGCGTACCGAATGAGACAAGTGAATTCATAAGCCCCATCGACAAGCCGCCTTCAAGCATCGGTTTCACAAATTCCTTTTTAGGCACAAAATCCTTTATATTAAAATGCAGAAAAGCATATTTTTTCCAAGTATATCCAAAGCACAGCACAGCCGAAACAGCCTGTGACACAACAGTAGCCACGGCAGCTCCCCTAACGCCCATATCCATATACTTCACGCACAGTATATCCAGTGCCACGTTAAGCACAGCAGAAATTATGAGAAAAATAAGCGGTGTGTACGCATCCCCTATGGCTCTTAAATTTGCAGCAAGCACATTGTATATAATCGAAAAGAAAAGTCCCTCTATGATAACCGTGATATACGCAACAGACGCCTCCCTGTGCTCGTCCATCACATTCATCCAGTCGAGGAGCCCATCCATAAAAATAAGACTTCCCGCCACAACAATAGCAGTAACAACAAGTCCCATTAAAATCGACAGTGCAAAAACTTTTCTCGATTTATTCTTATCCCCGCTTCCAAAATGCTGTGCCATGATGACCGCAAAGCCATTCGCAAGCCCGACAATGAATCCTACAAGCAGGTCATTCAATGTGCTTATTGAACCGACCGCAGCAAGCGCATCATTTCCAAGATAAGTTCCGACTATACGCGTGTCGGCAAGATTATAGGCAAGGTTAAAAAGATTTCCAATCAAAATCGGAAGTGCAAAATACAGTATTATCCTCGCCGGCTTTCCATGTGTTAAATCCTTCATGTGGGTTTTAATTACCTCTTTTTATAAATCATTTCAGGTAATTGTAAAACGCAGTGTATGACAGCCGTACGTTGTGTAATTTTACCGGCAAATTTGCGTTTGGCAATCACCCGTGTAGGTTATATTATACATATACCTTGGCATTATATGAGGCTGACATATTACAAATATGCCAGCCTCACAATAGGTATAAATCATTATCAATTCAATGTATCTTCTTCAATTGAATGTATTTATTCACCTGCAACAACCTTCATAACCGCGTCCGATAATGCGGCAAGCTTAGTCTGTGCATCGTCGAAGCTTGTACCCTTAACGCCCATGTAGAACTTAACCTTAGGCTCTGTTCCCGATGGTCTTGCACAGCACCATGCACCGTCATTGAGGTCATAATAGAGAACATTGGACTTAGGAAGACCTGTAGGCTTCTTCTCGCCTGTCTTCATGTCAACAATCACATCCCTGTCATAATCTCTTGCTGAAAGCACAGTGAAGTCACCGAACTTCTCAGGAGTGTGCTCACGAAGATTATCAAGCATCTCCTTAATCTTAGCTACACCCTCAACGCCCTTGAGTGTGATTGACTTAAGTCCCTCTCTGTAATAGCCGTACTTCTCATAGATATTGACCATCTGATCCCAGAGAGTAAGTCCCTGCTTCTTGTAGTATGCTGCTGCCTCACACAGAGCCATAACAGCAACGATGGCATCCTTATCTCTTGCATGTGTTCCGACAAGACAGCCGTAGCTCTCCTCGAAACCGAACATATACTCATAGGTATGCTGCTGCTCGAAGAACTTAATCTGCTCTCCGATATACTTAAATCCAGTTAAAACCTCTATAAGCTTGAGGTTATACTCCTTGGCAACCGCATCAGCCATATTGGTTGAAACGATAGTCTTAACCAATGCGCCGTTAGCCGGAATAAGTCCCTTAGCCTTCTTCTGTGAGAGAAGGTACTCTGCGATAAGCATACCGGACATATTACCTGTAAATGACACATACTCACCTGTCTTGGAATCCTTAGCGTAAACGCCGAGTCTGTCCGCATCAGGGTCTGTCGCAAGGACAACGTCCGCATTCTTCTCCTTGGCAAGCTTGAGCGCAAGTGTGAATGCTGCCGGATCCTCAGGGTTAGGATAGCTTACTGTAGGGAAGTTGCCATCAGGAAGCTCCTGCTCAGGAACAACATATACATTCTCAAAACCGATTTCCTTCAGAACTCTTCTTGCCGGAATGTTACCTGTGCCGTGAAGAGGTGTATAGACGATAGTCATTGTCTTACCCATCTCCTTGATTACATCAGGGTTAACAATCTGCTTCTTGAGCTCTGCAATATAAGCATCATCAAGGTCGGAGCCTATTACATTGTAAAGGCCTGCTGCCTTAGCAGCCTCCTTGTCCATAGTCTTAACCGTATTGAAATCAGTAACATTGAGTACTTCCGTTATAATCTGCTTGTCCTTAGGCGCTGTAATCTGTGCACCGTCCTCCCAGTATACCTTGTAGCCGTTATACTCAGGTGGATTGTGGCTGGCTGTTACAACGATACCTGCTGTACATCCAAGATATCTCACTGCAAATGAAAGCTCCGGTGTCGGGCGAAGTGATGGGAATATGTAGGCCTTGATTCCGTTAGCGGCAAGGCAAAGTGCAGCCTCGTCTGAGAACTCAGGTGACATTCTTCTTGAGTCAAATGCAATAGCAACACCCTTGTCCTGTGCGCCCTCCTTGATAATGAAGTTCGCAAGTCCCTGTGTAGCCCTTCTTACTGTATAGACATTCATTCTGTTAGTACCGTATCCGATAACTCCTCTGAGACCACCCGTACCAAACTCCAAATCCTTGTAAAATCTGTCCTCAATCTCCTTCTCATTACCTGCGATGGACTTAAGCTCCTCCCTGACCGATTCATCAAAGTAAGGATTCTCACACCACTGCTTGTAGGTATCCATGTATGACATGCTATCTCCTTCCTGCACCCCCAATAGATGCATACGAAACATTTCCGCGAATCTCATTTCTCTACAGTGTCAAACGCATCCCGCGTCATCAGTATAAAAAATCCACGGATTGTATTTATTTTAACATATCCGTGGACTCTTATCAAGACATAATCACCCGACCATATCCGATTATATTTTCACTAAGAATCTGTAGGCGCTGTCGGCTCCCAATGCCTCATATACCACATATCCGCCATCACACACCTTCAGGGTATTTGGTATGCCTGCCCTGTCATAAAATACAATTTCATACAGACATTCCTTTCCCTCCTGTATGCTCTCATTTTCACTGAGCGGAAGCATATCAGCCTCAAAAATCTGTGTCAAAAAGCTATCAACATCAAGCTTCTCATCCGCAGTCCTGCCATCCTTTACCACTTCAACCGTCTCATACTCATTGAGTCTGAGCTTTTTTTCAAAGACATCACTGCCCTTGCTGACCGTCACACCGTTAAGGTTCTCAAACAGAAACAGTATGTCGCTGTCCTCCCTGTAAATACACAGCCTGAAATCCGAATCATACCCCTTGACAGAATATACCTGCGCCTGCGCTTCCACTGCTGTGATTTTCTCCTCACTGTCCGCCCAGAACACGCCGTCATAGCCATACACAACGCCAAGCTCTTTGTCGCACACCGTGTCAAAGCTCGCGCCATCGCTCTGTAAAATAGTTCCTGTGTATATTTTTCCGTCATAATTTAGCAGAAGCGTCGACCAGCTTACCTGCGTCATATCATTCCTTACATAATTGAATCTGTTCTCCGAAATCTTCGGATATGTGACGCCTGTGGCAGAGTGGTTGCATGAGGTTAGAAGGAACATTGTTAAGATAATACTGCATAAAATACGATTTTTCATTTGCACACCCTCTTACAAACCATAGAAAGCCTTGTAATCCATATTATAATACATTGCATATATGAACAATCCCACAGCCGCAACTATAATCGCACCAATATTGAGCGAAATTACCGACAACGCTATATGTACGATTGAGAGCACCAGTATAGGCTTCCACACTTTATCAAGTGAGGCGAATTTAAGCCCCATAACACCCAGCGCTATTCTCACAGCCGCAAGTGCAACAACAACCAGCAGATATACCACCGTCCCGAAATCACCGCCCGACCTTATCCATGTCTCTCCAAGCTGATTCATCACAACCGCTCCGCCGGTCTCGTCTACAAGCTGCACCAAACCCATGATGGCACCTGCTACACCAAACAACATATACAGAATTGACCAACCTCTTACCGTTCTCTCCATGGCTTTACCCCCTTAGATATTTAGATATGTCTATTTTACATATGCTTTTTAGATTTTACCATGACATTTGAAGAAACCCTATAATTTATTTTTTCACCCTCTTAGCCATCCCTCTGAACAGCCACATCTGAAGCCCTAAATACGTTGCAAAACTTGTACCCTTATGTTTTTTTCCGCCCGCATTTTTGGAAGTATCCTTAAGCTTACCGGACAGCCCTTTTACAATACCTTTTAAGTACGCCTTCACAAGCCCCTTCCTTGCAAAATATACCGTCTTTATGATAATTCCTGCCGCGATAAACGGCACGTTAAGCACCATCTGCCATGCAGGCATGTTCTTTCTAAGCATATACATGCTGTTTCGCGCAGACAGCTCCACCTTGAAGGCATTGTGTCTTGAGCCGCTTGAGGCGCTGCCAAGGTGATACACCTTCGCGTACGGATTGTATAGATTTCTATAGCCCGCCAGCCTTGCCCTGTAGCCTATATCCATATCTTCAAGGTATGCAAAAAAGCTCTCATCGAACAAGCCAATCTCATCAAAAACTGATTTTCTGTATATGGCGGCACCGGCGCAGGAGGAGAACACCTCATGCGGCACCATGCAGCTTGACACAGGCTTGTCCCTATCCGGAGCAAAGCCCCAGCCAAGGGCTGCAAGCTCATCGCCGGCATCGTCCACAAGCTCATGGTCTGCGTTCTGAATCATAAGCGCAGAGCATGAGAACACGTCCGGCTTGCCCTTAATCATCTTGTACTGGTTTTTGACAAAATTAGGAAACACTATGGTGTCATTGTTAAGCAGCAGCACATATTCGCCCTCTGCCGCCTCTATGCCACGGTTTACGGCGTATGCAAAGCCTGTGTTGTCATCAAGCTTAACAACCCTTATCCACGGATACAGCTTTTGTGCCAGCTCCACACTATCGTCTGTTGAGGCATTGTCGACCAGAATAACCTCCATATCCTCGTATGTCTGTCTCTTTAATGCTTCCAGACAATCCTTCAAAAAACGCTCTCCATTATAATTCGGAATAACTACACTGACCATAATATTCTCCATTCCATATTAAAAAACTAGGCATAATGCAAAACAATTACAGCATATCACTTATAAAGCTCAACTCCCGGCTCATACAGGTACATTTTTCCCTCTTCCGCCTTCCAGCCGTCGGCAAGAAGTCTCATAAGCTCACCGCGGCGCACAAGTATTGCCGTCTTTGGCAGAGCCTTTATATTCTGCTGTAATATATTTCTGTTAAAATTTCCTTTATACCATCCCGGTTTTCCGGCATTTACGTGAACCCCTCCAAAGCTGTCCTTATAGTCATCGCCGGAATACACTATGAAGCTTCTGTTTATCTTATTACACAGAGGAAATGCCTGCTTTACAAGAAGCTTGGCGGCGATTGCGTCCGCACCTAATACATCCGCTTCCTCCACAAGGCTTTTAAGCCAGTCACGCTTTTCGGGCTTTATGCCGCACATCAGGATACAAAAATAATCGCTCGTGTACTGCTCAAGTCTTGCCGCGTCAAGCTCGCCCATCGCGCACATCTGCATATTTTCATAATCGGTATTTTTTCTTAGATACTTAAAATACTTCTGCGCGGTGTCATTGTCCTTAACGCCTGTGGCAACAACAAGTACCGGGGAAGCTTTACTATTGCCGCTGCCACCTTCGCCGTAATTCCCGGCATTATTCTCCCCATACTCAACCCGGTAAAAGCCCATGTCATCAAGCATGCTTACCCTGCCCGCGATTCCCATTCTCTCAAGATGAGCCTCTATGGCTTTTTGGCCCGCCTCGTATGCGTACAGCTTAGACAGCGGATTGGCAGATGTCGAACTCTCATGGGTGCGCCAGTGGTAGAGCACACGGTTTACATGGGAAATCTTTTCCGCTTTTTCGGTGCACTTTAAGATAAAATCATAGTCCTGTGCGCCGTCATAAGTCTTGGAAAATCCTCCAACCTCACGCGCAAGCTCCGTCCTCACTACAAAAAGATGGCAGATATAATTGTTGCTTCGTAAAAGCTGCGGGTTGAAATCAGGCTTGACATGTGGACAGAAGTGTTTTTTCCCCTCGCCGTCCATCTTGTCCTCATCGGAATAAAGGCAGTCCGCATTTTCGCGGTTTATCATCTCGACCATGCGGTACAGCGCATCCGATGACAGGGTATCGTCATTGTCAAGAAGAGCTATATACTCACCCTTCGCCATCGCAAGTGCCGCGTTCGTATTCTCCGCTATCCCGGCATTATCTATCTCCGTATAGCACACGCGCTCATCGCCGTCCGCTATCTCATCGACAACGGCGCGCTGCTTATCCGTTCCCGCATCCACAAGGCAGAGCTGCCAGTTAAAATATGTCTGGTTTATCACCGAAAGGAGCATCTCCTTAAAATATGCAACCGGCGGATTGTACACCGGAACAAGGACACTGATTAACGGCTTTCTCTTAAAATTGCGCCCTCTCTCAAAGAACAGCTCCTCATCATCGGACACAAGCTCCGAAAAATGTTCACTGTAGCCGTCCTTGTCGATAAGCTTTCCAATCGCTTTCTTGGCAAGCTTGTCCGGTCCGTAATGCTTAATATACGCAGCCGCCTTTTTTATTTTATATATATTAGAAGCCATTGTACAACCGCCTTTCCTAAGCTCTATTAATTGCCTTTTATAATCAATTCTATCTTTTTTTGCATACTATCGTCATAATTTTTATCATCATTGCGTTTCACAATTTTATTTCCGGTTTCCAAGGTACTTCCTTGGAAAGATTTACATTATAATACGGGTCCCCATCATCTATAATATTCTGCCATCTGTCGCAGAACAACTGCGATTCGCGAAGGAACCTCTCATGCCTCTCGCCCTTGTCATCGTAGCCTCTTGACTTCGATTCATAGTGAAAAAGAAGTGCCTGCGGAACGTACACGTTCAGCAGCCCCCTTCTCCTCAGTCTCAGGCAGAAATCAACGTCATTATATGCGACCGCAAGCTCCTCATCAAGCCCGCCCAGCTTGTCAAAAAGCTCTTTTTTTATCATAAGACACGCACCTGTCACGGCAGAATAGTTCTGCACATGATGAATACTGTCACGGTATCCTTTTTCAATAAAACATACACCCGAATTAGGATGAACCGCCGTCATGTCCGGTCCTATCCCGACTATGACACCGGCATGCTGGACAGTCTTATCCGCATAGAGCAGACACGCACCAACCGCTCCAGTGTTATCTCTCACAGCGTATTCTGCCATAGCCCACAGCGAATTCGGCTCAATAATCTTCGTGTCATTGTTCAGCAACAGCAAAAGCTCACCATTAGCGCGTGAAGCACCGTAATTGTTTATAGCGGAATAGTTGAAGCTTCCCTCCCATTTTTCAAGCCTTATCACTTCTGGATGTTCCCTTAGAAGCTCATCATAGTAGGAAAAAATTTCTTTCGATGTGCTGTTATTCTCAACAATGATTATCTCAATATTTTTATAGGTATTTATATAGAGAAGCGACTCAACACACCTTCGCAGGTCATCCGCATGTTCATAGTTTGGAATAATCACCGAAATCATTGAGCAATGTTCGCTATTTGATACATTGCCCAAACTATTATCTATACAATCCTTCACGTTATCCTGTGATGTATCATTTATGTTATCTCCATCGTCACTTATATGACCATTATCCTCAAAAAGCGCACGGCTTACGTGCGCTATCTCTTCCTCACGGCACCTGCCGCATATATATTTATTAAAGCTCCAGAGTGAGGCTTCGCCGGACAGCTTCACAGCGCAGTCATCCATCAGGTCGCGTCTCACCACCACGCAGTTTCCGATATAATTGTGCGCGGCAAGATTGTCCGGCGCATAGTCCGGCTTATACAAGAGCTCACCGTCTCGCAGCTCATCCATATAGATAACTGCCGGCTGTCTCTCCTCTATGACCTTGTTAAGCTCACAGACCATATCCCTGTGGAGCTTCACACCACCGATCTTAACTATGCAATATCCAGAAAGCTCCGTAGCTTCCCTCTGCTCCTCGGAAAATAAGCTGCGCGCATAAAAAAGTGCCTGCCTGCGCCTTGACGCACCCGCACCAATGTCATGCAGCGCCGCCTTGAGCGCAGGCTTAAGACCGCTGTTCTTATATATTTTCATCACATGACCTATCATGCCGCAGGCTCCCTTCTTCATACATAATGTTACAGGATTCCGGTGTCAAAACATGCTGTGCATACCTAGATGTGTATAACGTATTATATTTATGCATATCACGACCTTTGGGAGAAGCTTAGATGTTCTTAGAACTCTGCTAAGTAACCTAGCCAAAAGCAGCATGGATGCTGCTTTAGAAGCAATGCATACAGGGATGTATGCTTTGCTTCGGTGGCGAACATATAGAATACCTTTATCAGAGTTCTTAGAACATCTTGCTTCGGACAACGGAGCTGATATGCATAAATATAATACGTTATACACTCATAGACCAGATGAGCATGTTTTGACACCGGAATCATTATAGGTAATCAGTAAATGCAATCCGCCTATTTCCCGGCATACACAATCTTCCCATCACAGATTGTAAAATGCACCTTCCCCGGCAGCTCCCAGCCTAAAAATGGGCTGTTCACAGCCTTGGAGGCAAAATGGTCAACCACCCATTTTTCATTTTCACCGAATATCACTATGTCCGCCGGATTTCCCTGTGCAATGCTAACAGGCTTTCTTCTGTAAAATTCCATAGGATTGCGGCTCATGCACTCCATAAGCTTCATAAGTGAAATGTGTCCCGGCTGGACAAGTGACTTTATTCCAAGTCCTAAAGATGTCTCAAGACCTGTTATTCCGCTTGGTGCACTCTCCATAGGTCTTGCCTTCTCCTCAGTACTGTGCGGAGCATGGTCTGTTACTATCATATCTATGGTGCCATCCTTAAGACCCTCTATAATCTTAAGTCTGTCCTCCTCCGTCCTCACAGGCGGATTCATTCTCGCAAGCGTGCCGTATTCAAGCACTGCCTTGTCTGTCAAGGTGAAATGGTGTGGTGTAGCCTCAGCGTGGACATCCGCGCCAAGCTTCTTTGCCGTCCTCACATACTCAACCGCATTTTTGGAGCTGATATGCTGTATGCACACCGCCGCCCCGGTATGTAGGACAAGTGCGCAGTCCCTTGCAACCATCACATCCTCAGCCGTCCGTGAAGCCCCGCCATAGCCTAGCTGCTTGGATACCTCACCCTGATGAACACCCGGCGAAGCTATAAATGCAGGATCCTCCTCGTGGAGGCTCACAGGAAGGTCGAGCTCCTTCGCCCTCTCCATCGCCTGCACAAGTATCTTCTCATCCATAATCGGAATCCCATCGTCTGTAAAGCCTGCCGCACCCGCCTTGGCAAGTGCCTCCATATCCACAAGCTCAGTCCCACCAAGTCCCTTTGTCACTGCCGCCGCCGACAGCACATGTATCCCTGTCTGTGCACCTTTTTCCAGAACATAAGTAAGAGTATCCACATTATCAACCGTAGGCTTGGTATTTGCCATACATACCACCGTTGTGAATCCGCCCTTAGCTGCTGCCGCCGCCCCGGTAAATATGTCCTCCTTATAGGTAAGCCCCGGATCCCTGAAATGCACATGTGTATCTACAAGTCCCGGCGCAACAATAAGTCCTGCCGCGTCAATCACGTTGAAAGCATTCTCATCGCAATTCGCATCACTGCCGGAAACAATATTTTCAGCCTCACTGATGCCGGCGGATGACTTAGCCTCATCGAACATTTCCACAGCCTTGTCACCTGTCATCACAATCTGTCCACCATCGACAAGAACATCCATGACTTTATCCACACCGCTCACCGGGTCAACCACCCTGCCGTTTTTTATAAGCAACATAACAAGCCCTCCTTAATTAACTATATATTTTTTATGGTATACAGTTCCCCCACAAGCTCAAGATTAGGATTATAATAAGGGTCTCCCTTTATGAGCTGTGCTCTCCACTTATCGATAAAATGCATAATCTCGCCGCCGAAGCGCTCCTGTTTCTTTCCCGTATCCTCTGCACCTCTTGACTTGTATTCATAGTGATGAAGCTTTGCATGCGGTTCATATATAATCTTATATCCTGCTTCTCTCACCTTCATACAATAATCAATGTCATTGAATGCGACCTCAAATGTCTCATCAAGCTTTCCGACCTGCTCGAAAACACTTCTCTTCGTGAGAAGGCATGCCGCTGTCACAGCGGAAAGCTCCTGTGTAAGCACAGCCCTTGCGAAATAGCCATATACATCATCGCCTATTCCCGTGAATGCATGACCCGCAACCCCCTGATATCCCATAACAATTCCTGCATGCTGAACTGTATTATCATCATATAGGAGCTTAGCACCGACTATTCCCACCTCAGAACGCTGACATATAGCAAGCATGCGTCTTAAGCTGTCCGGCTCAATGACTTCCGTATCATTGTTAAGAAGAAGTATATACTCACCCTTAGCGTACTGTATTCCATAGTTGTTGATAGCAGAATAATTAAATCCGCCACCCCACTTTACAAGCCTGAATCTGTCACCATACTTCTTTTCCATCGCCTCATAACCTGCAAAAGTCTCATCAAGAACGCTATTGTTCTCAACAACTATATATTCGATATTATGGTAATTATTTACATTTTCCATAGACTCAATACATCTTGTAAGGTCATCTAAATGATCTTTATTAGGTATTATAACTGATACAAACGGTTCTCCCTCAAGTTTATAATCTATGTCATAGAAGCCCGGCGCCACACCATTTGTAACCTTGCCATCCAGTCCGATTCTCTTCAGATGCGCGCTCACAGCATTAACTCCCGCTGTGTTAGCGTAGGTCTTAGTCGATGCACTTTTTGCTGTAGAATTGTCATTTATACGCCAGTGATAAAGTATTCTCGGAATATGGCGCACGCACTTCGCCTTCTCAACACAGCGAAGCACATAGTCATGATCCTGTGACCCATTGTATTCGGTCTTTAGCTCTCCCACCTCATCGACAAGGCTCTTTTTGACAACGCACAGATGACATATATAATTGTTGCGTCTTAGAAGCTCCATGTTGAGATCGGACTTAAAATGTGCCTCCGTGTGCTTTCCCGAGTCCTCAATTATCTTATCTTCATCCGAATATATAAAATCAGCCTCCGGATAGCGCTCCAACTCCCTCATGCACTCAAAAAAGGCTGTAGAATGAAGTTCATCGTCATGGTCACCGAACACTATATAATCGCCGTCGGCAAGTCGCAGCGCCGCATTGGTATTCTCTGCGATTCCAAGATTATCCTTAAGCTTCACATATCTTACCCTGTCCGCTCCGAACCTGTCTATATATGGTTTCACAGTCTTTTCAACTGTGAAACCATCACCGCCTCCATCAGCCAGACATATCTGCCAGTTGTCATAGGTCTGGTTCACAACAGAATCTAACATAAGCCTGAAGAACGTATCATTCGGGCGGTATACAGGTATCAGAATAGAAAACTTCGGATTATCTGCAAACCTGTAGCTTCTCTGTTCTTCAAGTCTTTCAGGTCCCGGATTAATCTTTGAAAAATAATCGTGTGACTGTTTTTTGGCTTTACCTGTGCACTTGGCATATAGCTTTATCATAAAGCGTTTCATTCCATAAAGTGCAATATAGTTCCTCGCTCTTGTTATATAATCATTGCGGCTGTTTCCCGCACTGACAAGTCTCTGCCTCTTTTTCTCATCATCGCCGCGATTGACAAGCACGCTGACGCTCCCATGCCTTCCGTCACATTCAGTTGTAAGCTTGAGGGTTCTGCCGCCTATATCTTCCACATCCATCTCAAAGGCACACATTCTGTTAAGCTCGTCCGGAAAATAACGGCTCACCATATCTGCTCTGGTAAAGAAATTCACGCTCGCATCAAGCTTTTTGTTACCTGAATACGCGCATATTACAGGCTCATGCGCCGCCTCAGCCCAGCCCGTTACCTTTATTCTGCCGGATTTTTTGTCAACCTTCACACCTATCAGATTAATCTCTATCATGCTCCTAAGGTATTCTATCTGTTTTCCTGAAATATATATTCCGACTTTTCCGGATGGGTAAGTATCTTTTGTGAAAACAACCTTGACATTATCAACTTTTTTCGGAAGGTCAATACAGAAATTATATTCACCATCGAACTCCGGTTCAGCGTTTTTATACACAAAAAGAAGTGGAGTATGCACATTTTCCACAATATCCACCGGTGTTTCTACTCCATTAACGTAGGAAACAGCCTTAACATCCTTCATATAGTCCTTACATGAACCTGTCTGGATGATAAGCCTGTTACTGTTTTTCAAATCTATTCTTTTCTTATAAATAAATATAAAATTATCCAAGCTCTCCCTCCTAATTTCTAAACAGCCTGTTAATAATTATCCAGAATGCTGTCAAATACGCCCCAATAAAGAGCATCATTATAAATGTCTCCAGATTAAACGGATTCACTCTGACACTGAATCCGCCTTTTATGCTAAAATTAGGAAGAAGTGCATAAAAATATGCAAACAAAACATATATAACTGCTGCCACTATTCTCTTTACATATTTCATATTCCAATCCATCCTTTGCTCTTACCTGCCACCATACATATTCTCATACTGTTCACATATCTCCAAAGCATCGCCATAAGCCTTAAGATTTCCATGTTCAAGCCATACCACCTTCTTGCACACAAGCTTTACCTGCTCTATACTATGTGAAACAAAAAGAACCGTTGTTCCCTGACTCATCATTTCCTGAATCCTGTCTATACATTTCTGCTGGAACTTAGAATCTCCGACTGCCAGAACCTCATCGACAATCAGTATATCCGGCTTTCCTATCGTCGCAATCGAAAAAGCCAGTCTTGATGTCATTCCGGATGAAAAATTCTTGACCGGTACATCCATAAAATCATGCAGCTCCGCAAAATTCACTATATCGTCATAATATCCGCGCATCACAGCTCTCGAGTGTCCAAGAAGAGCTCCGTTAAGAAATATATTTTCCCTTGCAGTCAAATCCGAATCAAAGCCGGCTCCAAGCTCTATAAGCGGTGCCACACTTCCCATTACCTTCACGGTTCCGCCTGTCGGCTTAAGCACCCCGGCGATTACCTTCAGCATGGTACTCTTGCCGCTTCCATTAAGTCCGATAAGTCCGATTGATTCGCCGCGCTTTACGTTGAATGTAACGCCGTTGAGCGCCCAGAATTCGTCGAAATGCAGATTGCCCTTGAGTTTGCGGACAATATACTCCTTAAGGCTGTCAACTCTCTCCCTCGCCAGATTGAAGCAGCGCGACACATTATTCACTTCTATAATTACGTCATCGAATGATTTTTTATCTTCCATCTTCTCTTCCCTAAATTTATTCTAAAAACACAGCTTCGCAAAATGTATCGAAATGCTAAAGATATAATATAAATTCATCCTGTTTCTTATAGAACACAAGAAGTCCTATTGCAAGCACCAATGCACTCGGCACTATTGACATCACAATCGTGTATGCGTCCGGCATTGAATTGTACATCATAAATCCCCTGAACATCTCAAGTATATTGGTTACCGGGTTAATTTTTACTATAGTTCTAAGCACATTATTAAGTATGTCAATCGGATACATAATCGGTGCAAGGTAAATGAAGCCTGTAAGGAACACCGAATATAAATGTACTATATCCCTATACTTTACCGACAACGCTGCTAATATAAAACCTACACCCATAGAAAACATAATCATGATTGCAATAGGTATTACCGAAAGAAACATGGTATAGTGAAGCGACGTCCTAAGCACAACCATCACTATGAGAAGTGCCGCGTATGACGCAAATATATTGATTGAGCAGGACAAAATCCTTGAAAGCACAAATATATATTTTGGAACATATACCTTCTTAATAAGCGCTGCACTGTGTATTATCGAATTCATGGCGGACTGTGTCGACTCGGAAAAGAAATTATAGAGTACCTGTCCACACAATATATATATAGGATAATTTTCAACAGCAAATCCAAATATATGCGAAAATACAGCCGAAAGAATTATCATCATAAATAGCGGATTTAAAAGGGTCCAAAGCACACCTAACACAGAACGACGGTATTTATTTTTTATATCACGGGAGA
>CAUCXT010000013.1 GCA_958446835.1 uncultured Eubacterium sp. | reverse complement strand
CGGAATACCGGATGAGATAGACCTCATTTCTCCGAAGGTCATAGAACCGATACAGAAGTTAAAGGTGGATTATCTCGGCAACCACAACCCTCGCCTCCACACAGATGAGATTCTCATTGCCCTCTCAATCTGCGCCGCTGAGGATGACAACGCAAAACGCGCCTTCGACAAGCTGTCTGAACTTGAGGGCTGTGACGTCCATTCAACCGTTATCCTGTCCTCCGTTGACCGCGACATATTCAGAAAGCTCGGCGTTAATTTAACCTGCGAACCTGAATATCAGACCAATAAGTTGTACCATAGATAATTGGAAAAATTAACCTGTCATATATTTTAATGTTAATGAATTTTAACATTTAAGATATATGGCAGGTTATTTTAGTTGTATCCCGGCATGACATTTGATTTAAGTTTTTATTATTATAGTTTTTATATCTTAATAATTTTACGTTTTGCCATAAAAGAAACGAATATTCTAAAGTCAAAAGTGGCAAAATGATAATTCCATTAAAGTTGATTTTGTAGTAGAATGTAGAATATTGTTTTTAAAATTAAATTAAAATATTATGGAGGTTCGTCATGGTAAAGTACGTTTTTGTAACAGGCGGTGTAGTATCCGGTCTTGGCAAGGGAATCACCGCAGCATCACTTGGCCGTCTTTTAAAAGCCAGAGGATATTCGGTAACAATGCAGAAGTTTGACCCTTATATCAACATTGACCCGGGCACAATGAATCCTATTCAGCACGGAGAGGTATTTGTTACGGACGATGGAGCTGAAACGGATCTTGACCTCGGACATTATGAGCGTTTTATCGATGAAAGTCTCGGAAAGAATTCGAATGTCACCTCAGGCAAAGTATACTGGTCGGTTCTCTCAAAGGAACGCCGTGGTGATTTCGGCGGAGGTACCGTTCAGGTTATCCCACATATTACCAACGAGATTAAGAGCAGACTTTTCCGTGACTACACAAGCGATGATACCAAAATCGCCATCGTGGAGATAGGTGGTACAGTCGGCGATATAGAGAGCCAGCCTTTCCTCGAAGCACTCCGACAGTTCCAGCATGAAGTAGGAAAGGAAAATGCAATATTCCTTCACGTCACCTTGATTCCTTATCTCAAGTCCTCAGGTGAGATGAAAACCAAGCCTACACAGGCAAGTGTCAAGGAGCTTCAGGGAATGGGTATCCAGCCTGATATTATCGTGTGCCGTTCTGAGTACCCGCTTGACAATGGAATCAAGGATAAGATTGCTCTTTTCTGTAATGTTCCAAGCTCACATGTCCTTCAGAACCTCGATGTTGAATATCTGTATGAGGCACCTCTTGCAATGGAGGAGGAACATTTAGCACAGGTTGCCTGTGAATGTCTCGGACTTCCGTGCCCTGAGCCAAACCTTTCCGACTGGAAAGCTATGTGCGCGGCACTCAAACACCCGAAGGGTGAGGTATCCGTGGCTCTCGTCGGTAAATACACACAGCTCCACGATGCATATATAAGCGTTGTAGAATCCTTAAAACATGGTGGAATAGCTAACGGTGTATCCGTAAACATAAAATGGGTTGATTCTGAGAAGGTTAATGCTGAGAATGTCGAAGAAATTCTCGGCGATGTATCCGGTATCATTGTTCCGGGCGGCTTCGGTGACAGAGGTATAGAGGGAATGATTCAGTCAATCCGCTACGCAAGGGAAAAGAAGGTTCCTTTCCTCGGTCTATGCCTTGGAATGCAGCTTACAATTGTAGAATTTACAAGGGATGTTGTCGGTTACAATGACGCTCACAGCGTAGAGTTTCTTCCGGGCACAACACATCCTGTGATCCATCTCATGCCCGATCAGGAAGGAATTGATGACATAGGCGGTACCTTAAGACTCGGCTCCTACCCATGTATCCTTGATGAGAACTCCAAGGCATATGCTCTTTATGGCGAGAAGGAAATTCATGAGAGACATCGTCACAGATATGAGGTAAACAATGATTTCAGAAACGTGCTCACAGAAAACGGCATGATGTTATCCGGTATGTCACCGGATGGACGAATCGTTGAGATGGTGGAATTAAAGGAACATCCTTGGTTCATCGGAACACAGGCACATCCTGAGTTCAAGTCACGTCCTAACAGACCACATCCGTTGTTCCGCGGGTTCATAGAGGCGGCGCTCAAGGAGCAGAACAGCAGGAATTAATATACTTTTGTTATACGGATTCGGGTTACAAAACATGAACATTAAGTCTATGAGTGTATAACGTATTATATTTATGCATATCAGCTCCGTTGTCCGAAGCAAGATGTTCTTGGAACAATCTAAGCTTCTCCCAAAAGTCGTGATATGCATAAATATAATACGTTATACACGGCTAGGGATTTAGCATGTTTTGTAACCCGAATCCTACAGCGTAATGATTTATATAAATATATATAAATAAAAATCACCCCTCATACATTATCGCGAAGTGACCATAGCTTTTATGCCCGGTTTGCCCGCGTGATATATAGGGGTGATTTTTTTTTTACTATTTTTCTACACTATTTCTCTACATTATTTCTTTATCATTTTCAGTATATACAGATGGTTCTTGTTATCCTTCGAAGGTGTCATGTTGCACGATGGCATGATAACATTTCTGCCGGCGTTCATGTCCTGCACAAGCATCTGTATTATACAGCAGAAGATAACGCTGCACTCCTTATCCGGGGTGACCTCAAGATAGAAGTTGTACTCTGTGTTCTCCTCAAGCCCCGGGAAATTATCCTTTATCTCCTTGATATAATTCCAGTCATGGTACTGTGCCGCTATGATATAGTCTGGGTCATCAAGAGGTGAGAGATATTCTTCCTCCTCCGTATCCCTTTCCAAGTCCTCGTCGGTGTCCTCATCCTGAGCTCTTTTGTACTCGAATACCGGATTGGCGTTATCCCCGCCATGCACTTCCTTGACATACGAAGCCTCGCGCATCATTCTGTCGAATCTCTCCAACAGCTCCCGGTGATATTCTTTATCGATTCCGAACTCCTGTGTCGGGTCATACTGCTTCGCGTCCATGTTCATCTTCTCAATAAATTGTTCAATCGTATTCTTCATTGCGTTCATCTCATTGCGATATGACTGCTGTATCTGCCTCATTGTTCTGAGCTGCTGTTCGCGCTCTGCTATCTTTCTGTCAAAAGCGGCATACACTTCATCGTCATCCCTATCAAGAAGCTTCTTTATCTCCTCTATCGTGAAATCAGCCTCCTGAAAATTCTTGATTTTGACATACAATAATGCCTGCTCCTCAGAATAGTAGCGATACCCTGTCCAGTCATCCACTCTTGCCGGCTTGAGCAGGTTGACATGGTCATAGTATCTTAATGTCTGTGTAGTGCAATTACACAATTTTGAAAAATCCTTGATTGTCATATCGTCTCCTCCTTACAACCCCATTACACCATTACAGTGCGCTGTAAGGTCAAGAATAATTTTGCAATTTTTGAGATTATTTAATAATATACTCCATCATGGTTTCCTTAGGCTTCATTCCCATCTTCTCGTAGAAATGAAATGCTGTCATCCGTCCCGGAAATACTGTAATCACAGTATTCCATTAAGGAGTACGCGCTAAAATATTCCCTCTCCCTCGGAATCCACTTCTCCTCAAACAGCTTAAATCTCTGCTCACCCACGCGCTTTCTCACGCGGTCGCGCTGGTTCGCGTCATCGATATCCATAAAAAGGGTGATAACCTCCCAATCCGTCAGCTTAGCATAGATTTCGCGAAGTACAGGATGACAGGAGTATGTGCCCTCTATGACATTCACACCTGTCTTTTTAAGGCTCACGCCTGGTGCGTACTCCTGTTCCATACACAGGAACGGTCGGTACACAACCGCGCTGTCCGATGTAAGCGGAGCCATAATCTCGGATATGAACCTATCATAATTGATATTCCCGCCCGGTTCCTTCATAACCTCAGGTGTCTGCATGACTATCGGCAGGTAAAAATCATCGATATGAAACACATTGCAGCCATATCGCTCACTAAGGCTCTCAGACAGGGTTGTCTTTCCTGAGCCGCACTTTCCGTCTATCACAAGCAGAAGCTTTCTGTTGTTTTTTTTCGCGTCCTCCATGCGCCCCAGTATATTGTCTAACACATCATTCATACTAATCCCCACATCATTGTTCTCTACTTCTCTATAACCTGTCCCGATACGCCGGATTTATTCTCATTTCCAATCCACAGCGGCACAACCTTGGCGCGTCTAAGCGCAACCATAATAAGCGGTATAAATACAAGCTGCACTATAATTCCCGGTATCGCATTTAAGAATGCTCCCGCTGCGAACATCTTCCATGTAAATGTATTTCCGCCGATACCAAGCAGGATGACCTCAGCAAACGCCCATACAAGCCTTCCCGCAAGCATAGCCGTTACAAGTGAAATATAGAGCATTTTTGTGCACTGCCACTTAGCATGGCTGTACAGATAACCGCTGACGAAGCCGTATGCAGCCATCTCAAATGCCATCGCAATCGCATTAGGGTACAGCGGCGGCATTCCGAACACCAGTCCTCTCACAATCGGAAGCAGAAAGCCTATCAGCGCTCCATACTGCCATCCGACAATAAATCCGCAGAGCAATACCGGAATGTGCATCGGCAAAAGCATCTTTCCTATAGCCGGTATCTGCCCTATGAAAAAAGGCAGCACCATTCCAACAGCAAACAGCATCGCTGTCACAGCAAGTTTTTTCACCTTGTTCATAACAAAAATCTCCATTCTGCTGCCCCATGCAGCATATATAATTCCTTAGATAATTTTACAATATTTCTTCTGGCAAAAAATTGACCCTTACCCCAGCAATAAATATATACCTAAAGTTGGGTTCAGGGTCAATATCTTTTTAGAATGTTTTTCGTTCAGCTATAAATACAAGCTTTTAAACTTGTCATGTAATAGAAAGGTTGATTTCTAGTATCTTGTTTTCTTAGAAAAATAAAATACAGTCAGCAAGTCTGAAACGCCATTGTAGATAAACGCAATACCGATTATTCTGAACAGAAGCTCCGCTGTTCCGAAAGGATTTATCAAAATAAGTATTCCAAATACAAGGCTGAGTATCGCAATGACAAGAACAGTCACGCTTCCGTCTGCCCTGTACTTCATCATATCAAGCGCTTCCTGAAGCTTCACAATTCCGCTTATCACAATGAGAAGTCCAAGTATAAAAGGCACTATCGAGATGATAAAGCCTGCACCAAAGTAAAGGAAAGCAGCTATCACAAAGTATACTATAGCTTTTATTACTCCGCCATTTCCCACACTGTACTTGTCCTTAAAATATGTGACAAGCGATACAACTCCCATGACCAGCGCAACAAGTGCGAGGATATGAACTATAGTTACAAGTGCCGTACCCGGCTTGATGAGAAGAATAAAGCCAAGTACAAGATATGCTATCGACGACCACACAACATCCTTGCGGATTTTTTCAAATAAGTTCATGGTTTCCTCCATTCCTGAATATATGAAGCAGGGATAATGCCTCCTGCCTCACAACCCACTATATTTTCTCTAAAGTTTTCCATTATTATACCATTATTTTCTGAAAACAACTATTATTTTTTAATAAAAAATCCAAATATTTCATATTGCTCCTGCATGTTCTTCTCTCAGCAGTAATCAAATATTTGTGCAAAACGCATTCTATAAACTCAGCCGTGTATATCGTATAATATTGGCATGTTTTGCCCCAACATCATAATCTTAATCGGCTACCGTCTTTGCATTAGGATATATCCTTTCCATCTTGGCATCATCATAGTGCTCATCCATCCACACCTGCCACTTAGCCTCCGCCGCTACATTTTTCTCCCTCTCATCATACCTTATCAGTGCAAGCCCGGACACAGCCATATTGCACAGCATGAACACTATCAGAACCCATGTCGCAATCTTGCCTATGACCATCGGTATCTTCTCTATGAGCGCCGACGCGCGCGGATATATAAGCTTGAGCCACACAACAGCTGCTATTCCCCAGAAAAAGCAGTAGAGAAGATTGATTCTGCCGCCAAGATTGAACGGAATCTTGCTGTAGTCCCAGAATACCTTGCCAAAGACTATCTCTGTGAACACACTGCAAAGATACTCATAGGCACCTCCAAGAAGAGTTCCGGTCCAGAAAAGGAAGCTGTCACTCTTATTTCTGTATTTGTAAAGCATTGCCGTTGCGGCGGCTATTGCCAGCCCCCACACTATGCTGAAAGGTCCCCACACGACACTGCTCCTGCTCATCCACACACCAGCCGTTATGCGGCAGAATATTGTCTCCGTTATGTCCCCTAGGAATGCTCCAATAAAGAACAGCATGACCACTTTATAAAAATCACAGCCCTGCGCGAACACCTTTTTATCCTTCGGTACGGCTTCTACCTTAGCAGCCTTCGGATATGCCTTATGTATTCGCCTGTCCATGGTGCGGTTGATTGCCTTCGCAATTCTAAAGCCCACGGACGCTATCGCATCATTTGCCTCCTCCCACTTTTCGGGATGTCTGCTCTTACCTTTTGCAAGAATATATGACGCAAGCACGTCGACAGCCAACACTGATATCAGGATAATCAGCACAATATGGATGAGAAGCTGCGGCATAACCTGTATGAGGCTTAACAGGAGCCTGTTCACAAATTTGACCACAAGATAGCCAAGTGCACCCTTTATAAGTGAAAACGGAACACATATATATCCATCAAGATTCCACTTAATATTGCTGTAATTCCACCATCTCTCATGGTATATGCGCTCTATGAGTTTTCCGGCGGCAAGCTCAATAGCTGCCGCGTACACCGTTGCGAACAGGAACAGCCAGAATCCGGTAATTCCCTGTAAGCCGACTGTCATAAGCACAGCTCCTATACCATATACGATACACAGCGGTCCGCTCACCAGTCCTCTGTTAACAAAATGCTTCTGTCTTATTGCTGCGTAAGTGGTTTCAAAAAGCCATCCCGCAAAGGAATATATAAAAAATAACCACAGCAGCTCGTAGATTGAAAAATGATTCATCGCATGTTTCCTTTCATCCTATGATATTCCGGAGATTTATGATATTTTCATCCTGCATATTTCTGCATGTAAAGAACAATATCTGTGCATTCTGCGCATACTTTTTTAGGTATTCAAGTGCATTCTCTGCCCTCTCATTATCATATTGCAGCAGAACATCGTCAAGCATAAGAGGAAGCCTCTCGCCATTATCCGTTATAAGCTCCGTCATGGCAAGCCTAAGCGAAAGATAAGCCTGATCCGTTGTTCCGTTGCTGAGATATTTCCACTCGTGATAGCCACCATCCTTCGGCTTTGCCTGAATAGCATACTCCTTGTCGACCATGACCTTCTCATATCTTCCACCTGTAAGATTCGAGAAAATTTCTGCTGTCTTTTCATTGAGAAGCGGTCCAAAGCTCCGGCTTATATCATCCACCGCAGCCTGCATATTCTCCTCAGCAAGCTCCAGCGCATCGTAGAGTTCCTTTTTCTGTGCATACTCATCTGTAAGCTCCGCCGACATCCTTTTTAACTCATTCTCATCATGTTCGGGGCTTCTAAGCATCAGCGCAAGCTCCCCTAACTGTCCCCTTATATCCTCCATGACAGTCTCGTTGTCTTCCATGGCATTCCTTATGGACTGCCCATCAAGCCTGCCTATATCACTATCGGATTCATCCGCCAGCTTTCTGATCTCTGCGCCAAGTTCCTCTGTCTTTTTCGTATTCTCCTTAAGCTGCTCATCAATGCCCTTCACAATATTGTCGAGTTCTCTATATGACTGTATTTGTCCGGTCTGGGCTTTAAGCTTTCCATCGAATACGGCAATCCTCTCGCGCAGCTCATTATACATTATACGCACTCTCTCCGGGTCATCATCGCCGACAAATGACCTGTATCCGCTTTGCGCTTCCGAAAGTTCTGCAACAGCCGCATCATAAAGGCTTTTATTCACGGCAGCTTCCTCATTTTCCTGTGCTAACAGCTCTAGCTCTGAAAGCGAGGCAACTCCATATTTCTGATATATGCCATCAATTGTATTGCGGCACTTTAAGAGCTTCTCCCTCGTTATTGTCTCAAATTCACATCCTGTATCAGGATAGATACCTTCTCCCTTATCAAAAAGCCTGCCCTTCTCTCTCTCAAGATTATTACTTGCATCTGCTTTTTCCTGCGAGCGTCTCTTGATAAGTGCCTTAGCTTCTTCCACGCTGCGTGTATGAGTGTCATACTGTTTTTTATATGCTGAAAAAATCATAACGCCAACTCCGGCAGACACAAATGCCCCTGCAAGACAGAACACCGACACTGTAAATGTCATCACCACAAATATGATTGTGACAAGCAGCGCCACAGCACTCGCTATAAGCCTTGTCTTTTTGACATCGCCTATACTGTCAATCATCTTGAGAGCATCTGCCTCTTCCCGCTGTGCAGTCTGTTTCGCCGCGAGAGCCGGTCTGTAACCGTCGCTGATTCTTTCACTCAGATAACACAGCTTTTCCCGCATTGCCTCCTGTGTTCTTGCCAGCATTACATCATCCCTGTCCACCATAACCCCGGACTGCTTTCTTTTCCCAAGTTCATCTGCCTGAGACTGCTTTGCGGACAGATTATGTCTAAGTTCATCCGCATGCTGCATATACTCCGACACTGTATTATAGTTGTAATTCTTTCCTGCGAAGGAATCCTTCTCCTGTTCAAGCATCTTTCCTTCATCTATAAGTCCGGTAATCTTCTCCCTCTCGTTTTCACACTCAGCCCGCTGTTCCTCATACTGTTTTTGGGTTTCTGTAAGCTTAAGAATCTGTTCTTCTCTCTTTAAACTTTTCTTCTTTCGT
The DNA here is from genome assembly GCA_958446835.1 of uncultured Eubacterium sp. GTDB lineage: Bacteria > Bacillota > Clostridia > Lachnospirales > Lachnospiraceae > CAG-882. Next base: position 62,887 of record CAUCXT010000013.1, on the reverse strand, counting down.
ATACATTCCCCAAGCTCCGCTTCAAGACGTGTTCTCCTATCAATGTACTGTGACTGCTGCCTTACAAGCTCCTCATTTTTTATAATCTCTGTCTGTACATTTTCAAGCTCCTGAGTAAGCTGTACAAGCTTTCCTCTGTTTCCACTCTTCGACAACAAAAGCTCCTTCGCCCTGCTAAGCCGCGCAAGCACTGTGGACTGTGAAACCTCCTCGTCCATCGTTGTCACCAGATTCGATAACCTGACAGCAATATCCTCATTGGTCTGACCGCTGCTTGCAAAACCACCAAATCCGCTTATATACACACTCTTTTCAAAGCTTCCGACATCTATTCCGAAAAAGCGGTGTCCTATCTCCTCATCGCGCCCAAGCTCTAACTCCTCGCCTGTCTGTGCATCATAGAGTCTTACAATATCGGTTTTTATCGTCTTTTTAAAGACCTTGCGTATTCTGTACCTGCGTCCACCGTATGAAAACTCCAGCTCACCGCACATAGCAGAGCCGTCCCACGGAGCGTACCTTTTTCTCAGGCTCTTTCCGATGTCCGAACTCTTCTCCTGTGCAGTCCTTCCGTAGAACATCATCTCAATGAATGCCATTATAGTCGATTTGCCAGCTTCATTATCGCCATATATTATGTTCATTCCGTCCTTAAAATCCAGCTTATAGTTTTTGAATTTTCCGAAGCTTTCTATATATATGCTGTCAATTTTCATCCACGCTCACCTCCCCGTCAAATGCCCTTATTCCCAGTTCAAGCGCCTTGGTATAGAGCTGTACTCCTTTATCGTTGCCTGCCTGTTTCTGCGCGCTTATACCGTCAAGCATTCTCGCAGTATACATTCCCTTTAGCGAATTTTCCTTTGCCAGTTCCTCGTAATCAATCAGAAGTCTTGAATTATCCCTCACCTTGATATAATAAAATTTTCCCGCAAGCCGTGCCGACAGCTCCTCCACGGAAGCCGCTGCCTCCTCGCAGACATCCCCCATGAGTGTAATCTTGTACAGGTTATCCTCAGCTCTGTTCTCCGTGAGGAGCACACAGAACGCATCATCCTCAGCCACGCTCTGTGCCGCCCTGCATATCATGTCCACAACCTCGGAACGGCTTTGTGCCTGTGTGATATCGACATTGACATGATAATATCTTCTGCGCGATGTGCTCACATACTCTGTGATAAGCTCATGTCTTAGAAGCAGCAGCTTAGACAGCTCGCCGGTGTAAAAGCCCTTTATGCCATCCTCGTCGAAGCCCTGCCCCTCCGTGGTTCCGGAATATGCGTACAAGGTATCGCCTATCCTCTGGACGCGCGTCTGCTTGTGAATATGTCCCAGTGCAAGATAGTCAATACCGCTCTTTTCTATATCTTCATCGGTAATCGCGTTGTATTCGCTTCTTCCACTCTTTCCCACAAGCTGTCCGTGAAGTATTCCTATATTAATAAGCTCATCCTTAGGAAGCCTTACACCCATCAGAAGCCTGTCCGTGACGTAGCAGTTCTCAAAGCCGCAGCCCCATATACGGTAGCCCTTATCCCTGCGTTCAATCACCTGCGGCGTACCGCTAAATATCGTGACATTATCACTCCAACCGTTCTGCCTGTACGGTGAAGTAAGCGTATATGGGTCATGATTTCCCGGAGCTATATATATATCCGTATCAGGTATACCCACAAATGCCTCCTTAATCTGCTCTACAACCGCGTCCTCAACATTCTCGCTGTCAAATAAGTCACCCGCAATCAGGAGAATATCTACCTCCTCATCGCGGCAATAATCTATCACCCGCAGAAAACTCTGCAATATCTCTGCTTTTCTCTGCCTGCTCCTAAGTCTGTTAAGGGCAAACTCCATACCGATATGTACATCGGCGCAATGAACGAATTTCATGTACAGCCTCCTTGTTGTCTTATATTTTATAAGGTAATATTTATAATAAAAAAAGTACGATTGCCAAATTACTCATAAAAGCGTATATTATATTTACGTTTTGAAAATTAATACTTATTACATCAGTTACCGATAAGGAGTCCTCTTATGTCTGAGAACCGGAAAACCAACTTTATCCGTCAGGGCACGATTCTTGCCATGGCATCAATAATAGTACGAATGATAGGCATTGTATATCGTATTCCTGTAGCCAATATTATAGGTGATGAAGGAAACGGTATCTACGGCGCCGCATACGAAATATATAATCTTGCGCTTATTCTCTCCTCATACAGTCTGCCTCTTGCAGTCTCCAAGCTCCTTTCAGCACAGCTTGCAAAGGGCTGTTACAGGACAGGAAAGAAAATCTTCACCGCTGCGCTCATCTTCTCATGTATATCCGGTGGACTTATGGCACTGCTTATTTTCTTCGGAGCCGGTTTTATAGAAACACACTTTTATAGTAATTTTACAGGAATTGCCATCCCATTAAAAGTACTTGCCATCACAATTTTCGTTGTCGCGCTGCTTGGAACCCTGAGAGGTTTCTTTCAGGCAAGAAGAACCATGATTCCAACCGCAATATCGCAGGTTCTTGAGCAGATTGTCAATGCCGCAGGAAGCATATTCTTTGCATGGTCATTCATACGCGGACATGCAGACTCCGAAATAGCCGCAGGCTGGGGGGCTGCCGGTTCCACGATGGGAACACTGCTCGGTGCCGCCACAGGATTGTTCTTTCTTGTGTTTGTATATATTATATATCATCCTATAGTAAAAAAACAGCTCCGCCGCGACCACAGTATTGATGATACAAGTTATTTTGAAATATATAAAATGCTGATTGCCACTATCATCCCTGTAATTCTCGGACAGACTGTGTATCAGCTCAGCGGTGTTATCGACAGCATGATGTTCTCAAAGCTCGCAACAGGCGATAATGTCTCAACCTTATATGGTGTGTACAGCACTAAGTACAAGCTTCTTGTAAATGTGCCTATTGCAATCGCATCCGCCATGGCATCGTCATTGATTCCGACTCTTGTCGCCGCTTTTACAAAGGGTGACAGAAAAGCCATGAAGCAAAAAATAGCCGTATCGGTAAAGGTAAATATGATCATAGCCTTCCCATGTGCCTTCGGTCTGACCTTCCTCGGAGGTCCTATCGTGCGCATGCTGTTCCCGTCATCCGACTATAAGCTCGGCGGATGGCTGTTGGCAGCCGGAAGTGTAGCTGTCATCTTCTACGCCCTTTCAACCGTGACCAATGCCGCGCTGCAGGGAATAAACCTTATGCGCATGCCGGTAAAGCACGCCGCAATATCGCTCCTGATACATGTAGTGCTTGTATTCATCCTGCTGAAATTCACAAAGCTCGGAATATACACTCTGGTAATCGGAAATGTAACATACCCGCTCGTTGTCTGCATACTCAATGCCATCTGCGTGAACAGACATCTCCGCTACAGGCAGGAATATAGAACAACCTTCATAATTCCTGCAATTTCAAGCGTAATAATGGGTGGCTGTGCACTGCTTATATACCGCCTTGGCTATACACTGCTTCATTCTAACATAATCTCCTGCCTTATATCGGTTATCGCTGCCGTTATAATATATTTTGTACTCATACTACTTCTCGGGGGATTAGATGAAAGCGATCTGCCGGACTTTCCTATGGGAATGCGTATCGGGCGACTCGCTAAGAAGCTTCATCTTATGTAATTAAGTGGATATATCTTTAGAAAATCAATTCACATTGCATTTCACCGGACAGCAGAGCTTAAGCTTCCCTGCTGTCCGTTTTTTTATTCTCAAAATATACGAAGCTGTCTATAGCGTCTAAGATATCCTTGAAGGTATCTCTGTCTGCCTCCTCAATATATCTGTTCAGAATATCCCTCTCACGTTCTCCCTTATATCTTCCATAAAAAATATCGTAAAGATTATGTCCTCTGACATATATCCGTATATTTTCCATATTGGCTATTATGTCCTCACGGCTGTCTATCGTTATTCCAAGCCGCTCACACATATTCTTCATGCTTTTTAGCTTAAACAGATATTCCCTGTACTTTGAGTATAGAATGTCATAGAACTGGTCAACGCTCTTAACCACTCCTATCTTTGTCATTATTTCAGGATCAAGGAAATAATTTTCAAATGAATAATACTTGAGTATAAGTACATTCTTCTCCGTAACGCGTGGAAGATTTCCCTTGTCCGCCTTTCCTCTTTCCCTATAATAACCGCATAGCTGACGTTTAAGCTCATCGGCATCCTTCGCATCACCGTCACGTATCATAAGAAACTGATCCCTTATATATAATTTATTTATATACTTTAGATTGGCGTAGGTCTTGATGTTGGTGCAGCTGTTGGTCGCAATAATTGCAATGCGCCTTAGCTGGCCGTCCTCATCATAAGTCTCGCTATAGTATTTTCTGAGCAGCAAAGGCAATCTGCTCTCGTCCTGCTTGCCCTCCACAAAGAAAACAAAGCTGACATTCATAAGATCATTTGCAGAATACCCAAGATCATTCAATATCCGGTCAATATCCGGCTTCTCTCTCACCTGTGTATAGCCATCGTTATCTATGTACACCTGTTTAATCTGTCTTGAATTAAAGTTAAATATCATATTAGGCGAATGTGTGGAAAAAATCACCTGATTCTTCTTGGACAGCTTGTATAGAATCTCGCCCGCGCTCTTCTGAAGCTGTGGGTGCAGATAGCTCTCCGGATCCTCAATCATTATGATACATGGTATCCTGTCCTCATCCTCCGCGTATGTCTCAAGTAGTGACAGTATATACATGCTCTTAAGTCCCTCACCCATCTCGGCTATCGTGTTGGTGAAGCCCTGTGCCTCATTCTCGACATACACCTGCGGTATCGCATTACGCATAAGAGTGTCATCTACCTTGAGTCTCAGCCTGTCGCGCCCACCGTTTTTTATGAAATTATCGTTAAGCCGCTCAAGGAAATCCTGCATGTCAAGCCTTGTAAGCTTATACTGAAAAAGTCTCGCAGACTCAAAAATGCTCAGCTCCGAGGCCTTCTTGTTCTCAATCATGCCTATACACTGAAAGCAGTTGTCACACTTCTTTCCAACATCGAACATACAATTCCCATCTGAGAGAAGCTTAAGCTCTCTGTCCCCAAGGAATATGTCCCTCTGCAGCTCCGTAAGTTCCCTCTCATGTGAGATAAAATGGAGCGTAGGAAACACCTCCGGAATATATCTGTTATCCTTCTTAAAGCCGTCAAAATAGCGTATTTTACCCTCCGCATTTGCAATATAGGTAAATGACAGCACTCCCTCACTGTCCACAGGCTCACTTGCATACGAAGGCAGCTTCGACTTAAAATCCTTCTCCCACGCCGTGTACCTCTTATAGTGGCTCACCACGCCATACTTGTTAAGAAGAGCAAGGTCTGCGCGGGTAATCTCAAGTCTCACACCAATCTCAATATTGCTCCCGACAGTATTGAAATCCTCCTTCTTAACCGCATACTGCCCCGCTACCGCCCTTATCGCATCAAGAATAACCGTCTTTCCCACACTATTCTTTCCGACAATTATAAATGCACTCTCTATATCATTTATCTCAATGCTCTTGATTGATTTAAAATTCTTTATTGTAAGCGATACAATTCTCATCTACATACTCCCCCTTTCGCAATCAATGTGCCTTCTTCTCCTCACTGTCAAACTTATATTTTGACCCGATAAATACCTGCTCACTGTACAGCCCATAGTACCCACTCATCAGATACCCAACCGCATTGCACACAAGGAAAAACGGTGCCGCCTCATAGCCGAACAGCTCAAATGCAATAAGCATTGAAGCTACCGGACAGTTAGTTACGCAGCAGAACATACCTATCATTCCGACGGCAGCCGCGCAGGAAGCAGGAAGCCCGATAAGCTGACCGACAACACAGCCAAGCGTAGCACCGACAAAAAAGGTCGGAACAATCTCTCCGCCCTTGAAGCCGCAGCCTATTGCAAGCGCAGTCAACAGCATTTTAAACAGGAATGCTGTTGGAACAGCCTCCCCCTCTATCGCGCGCTCAATAACATTCATTCCTGCACCCATGTAGTCATCAGTTTTTAACAGTATGGTTATAAGAATTATAAGAGCACTTCCGGCAATTATTCTCAGATATTGATTCTTTATATACTTTTTGAAATACTTTCCGGCATTGTGAAGCATCATACAGAAAATGACACTGACACCCGCGCATATTATGGCAAGGAGCACAGTCCTTCCCATATTAAGGACAGTTATCTTTGGAATATCTTTTATGATAAATGCCTCAGGGTTGATTCCCATGCTCGCTGAGAAATTGCTCGCCACCAGTGCCGCGAAAATACATGGCACAAGTGCCACATAGTACATGATTCCGACCTGCACAACCTCTATCACGAATATAGCTGCCGCCATAGGCGTTCCGAACAGCGCCGCAAATGCCGCACTCATGCCGCACATTATCATTACCCTTCTGTCCTTCTCATCAAGGCGGATTATCCTTCCTAAAAAGCTTCCAAGACTTCCCCCAAGCTGAAGCGCCGCACCCTCACGTCCTACCGACGCACCAAAGAAATGGCTGACTACAGTCGAAAATATGATAAGCGGTGCAACCCTCGACGGGACATCCCCGCCCTTGTGTATCTCAGCAAGTATAAGATTGGTTCCCCTGTCATTCTCGTTATGCAAGAGCTTGTACGCCGTAACGATGATTATTCCGCCCACAGGCAGAAGCAATATCAGCCACGGATTTTCCATCCTGAAGGTTGTCACAAAGCCCATCGCCTTGGCAAACAGCGTGCTCACGCCGCCCGCAACCAGCCCCACAAGCACCGCAAGCGTCAGCCACTTTAACAATATAAGCAGATTTCTCCCTATCGGTCTTAATGTCTTTATCGCATATTCTATTCGTTCACGCATTGTCTTTCTCCATAATGTTAAATAGTGTCGGGACATGGGTCTCTGTGACAGGGGGCAGACCCCCGTCACAGAGACCCATGTCCCATGATAACAAAAATCCGTTATACCTATATAGTAGTATAACGGATTTCTGCATTATTTACAATTCTGTTTTTGATAACGTGAAATTTAGTATACGCCCTGTGCAAGCATAGCATCGACAACCTTCTCGAATCCTGCGATGTTAGCACCTGCAACGTAGTCTGTCTGTCCGCCTACTGTTGCATTGTATCTCTTAGCAGCGTCACTGATGTTTGCGTAGATTGTCTCCATGATACCCTTAAGCTTGCCGTCAACCTCCTCGAATGTCCATGAAAGTCTCTCAGAGTTCTGGCTCATCTCCAATGCGGATGTAGCAACACCGCCTGCGTTAGCTGCCTTACCACCAACGAACAATACTCCGTTAGCCTGTAAGTACTTAGTAGCCTCAAGAGTAGTAGGCATGTTCGCACCCTCTGTTACGGATGTAACTCCGTTAGCCACTAACATCTTAGCATCCTCAAGGTCAAGCTCGTTCTGTGTAGCACATGGAAGAGCTAAGTCTACCTTGTACTGCCATACGCCGTGCTCACCGTTCTGCTTAGCATGATACTCTGCTGATGGACGAGCTGCAGCATACTCTGTAAGACGTGCACGCTTAACCTCCTTAACTTCCTTAAGAAGTGCCACATCAATTCCTTCCGGATCATAAATCCAGCCTGTAGAATCTGAGCATGTGACAACCTTAGCGCCGAGCTGATGTGCCTTCTCGATAGCATAGATTGCAACATTACCTGAACCTGATACTGCGCATGTCTTTCCTGCGATATCAATGCCATGATCCTTTAAAAGTGCATTTGTCAAATATAAAAGACCGTAGCCTGTAGCCTGTGTACGTGCAAGTGAACCGCCATAAGTAAGTCCCTTACCTGTGAGTACACCCTCGAAGCAGCCGCGGATTCTCTTGTACTGACCAAATAAAAATCCGATTTCTCTTGCGCCTGTTCCGATATCGCCGGCAGGTACATCCACATCTGCACCAATATACTTATAAAGCTCTGTCATGAAGCTCTGGCAGAATGCCATAATCTCTCTGTCTGACTTTCCCTTAGGATCGAAGTCTGAACCACCCTTGCCACCGCCGATAGGAAGTGTTGTGAGAGAGTTCTTGAATACCTGCTCAAAACCAAGGAACTTGATAATACCTAAGTTAACAGAAGGATGAAGTCTTAAACCGCCCTTGTATGGTCCAATGGCATTATTGAACTGTACACGGAAGCCTCTGTTTACCTGAACCTGTCCATTGTCATCTACCCAAGGTACACGGAACATAATCTGACGATCCGGCTCAGTGATTCTCTCAAGAATTGCATTCTTCCTATAAAGCTCCTCATTTGCATCGATAACAGGTCTGAGTGACTCAAGAACCTCTGTTACAGCCTGAAGGAATTCCGGCTCTGATGCGTTCTTCTCTTTAACTTTTGCAAGTACTTCATCAACGTATGACATAAAATTATACCTCCTGAAAGTTGTGTCAGCTTATGCTGATTCATGACAAAGCTTTCTGCACTTTGCTCTGTTAATGCATTATACAATAAAAGTAAACCATAAGCAATAAAAAAATTATGATTATTAAATAAAATGCACCTTTTTGTTAACTGCTTTATTTTATTAAGTTTTTAATACCATGTGCTTTCATCCATTCTGTCCAGAGCTTATAATATTCAGCCTTCAGATGAACGCCATCATAGCTGTAGTCCCCGATAACTCCGCCCGCACCGTCATCCACGCACTCGTTCATATCAAGATAGAAAATGTCCCTGCCATTGGCAATAGCCGCAGCCGCCGTATTTCTGGCATCTATATTATCGTTGTTAAACACATCACTTGAATCAGAATACTGTGTTGTCACATGCATCATGCCTATTATGAATATGACCGCATCAGGCTGAAGCTGTCTTATAGTTTCTATATCATTTGAATAAGCTTTCGCATATTCATCCGGATTCTTATCTCCAAGCTCATTTACACCGACCATCATATATATCTGCGCATACTGCTTCTTAGCAAGCACATCGGTTAACTGACAACTTCCACCACCATTCATGGACAGCTTATTATTCATTATGTCGTACACTGTAGCTCCCGGCTTATACACAAAATCCGCTTCCTTTAAATCACCGTAAAAATACAAGCCCTCCATACGCGAATCACCGATAAAGCAGGCGTTGGAAAAGTAATCATTATCCACATTTATATAATCAAGCTTAGAAGTGAGCGCTATTGTGTCAAAGTCGCTGTAATATCCCGACCTTGCATGGCGCATATCAACCTTGACGAACTCTACCTGCCCTGAGTATGCGCTCTCAATGTTGTATTCGCTGTTGATACCGTTCTCCTCCCCGATATTAACCCCTTCGCTTCCGGCTTCTGTCTCTTTCTGTGGTACATCAGTCACAGGCTCTCCACCATTATTATCCTTATCAATTACTTCTGTACTGCTGTTTTCCCCGGTGCTCTGTCCATCCCCTGCCATCGTACCGGCATCCGCCAGTCTGTCAAGCTTTCCATCCTTTATGATAACTTCAACCGGCTCATTAAACGCCTCCGTGCGTCCATCATTCACATCATTGTTAAAAAGCGCCACAAAAACAGGCTGTGTCCATGAAATATCATTCTTAAGTTTACCATTTTTAACGCCCACAAAGCTGACTATATATATCATAGCCGCCGATAAAATCAACATCCACGTAAAAGAACATTGTTTAATAAATTTAGCTGCCGTAACACGCACCTCCTTAAGTACAATGCTGATATTTTAAAATCTGAAATATAAAAAAGGATTGCTCTTTTGTACTGATAGCAGATATACACATATCCAGAACAGAAATACAAAAAATATCTTCAAAAAAATATTATTTTTATACTTATTTATAAGCTTCATCGGAAGCGGTGTTGCACACACTGTGCAGATTGCAAGCATCCACCAGTATTTTCCCAAAAGACTTACGAATTTCTCCATGCCACCGAGCGACACACCGGAAGCTGCATGGTTTCCGAACATTCTAAGCAGATATAATTTAAGTTCGCCAAGATTGGTAATGTTAAATATAACCCATGATACCGGGATTATAATGAGCATATACAAATGCCCTATTATCGGATGTTTTTCCAAAAACTTAAGATAAATGAACTTTTCAAGCATCATAAGAACGAAGAAAAACATTCCCCATATAATAAAATTCCATGCTGCTCCATGCCACAGACCTGTAAGAAACCATACAATGAAGGTGTTGATAACAAGTCTCAGCTTTCCCTTTTTATTTCCTCCAAGCGGAATATAGACATATTCGCGGAACCATCTTCCAAGAGTGATATGCCATCTGCGCCAGAAATCCGTGACGGATACCGCACAGTAAGGATTGGAAAAATTCTTAGGGAACTTAAAGCCCAGCATATACCCCATTCCTATCGCCATGAGCGAATATCCAAGGAAATCAAAATATATCTGCATCGAATAACCCCACGCGCCAAGCCACGCCGTTGCCGTGTTAATTCCCATCACACCGACCACCATGACATCATTCCATAACGCCGCTATCTGATTTGCCAGCATAACCTTATATACAAGCCCGACCACAAAAAGAATCAGTCCGCCCTCAATATTTGCAAAACTTATTTTTCTTTCTTTCAATTGCGGCCGTACCTCATCAAAGGTCACAATAGGCCCGGCGATAAGCTGTGGAAACATGCATATATATGCAGCTACTTCTATCAGATTTCTGCTCGCGTGATATTTTTTTCTATATACATCTATTATGTAGGACATAATCTGGAAGGTATAAAAGCTTATTCCAAGCGGCAGCGCCACATCGACCGAGGGTGCCCTAAAGCCGGCTACAGCACATATATTTTCAATAAAAAAATTCAGATACTTAAAAAAGAAAAGTATTCCAAGGTCAACCGCCATACCGATTCCAAGAAGCAGTCCCGCACGTCCATGTCCTTTGCTATTGGATATTCCTATCGCCAATGCATAATTTAAAAGTATTGACGCCATCATAAGAAATATATACACCGGTTCCCCAACCGCATAAAATACAAGGCTTCCGACCACCAGCACAATATTTCTGTACCTTGCCGGTGTCGCAATATAAGCCAAAAAGAAAATCGGCAAAAAACGAAAAATAAATTCAAGACTGGAAAAAACCATACCCCCGCTGCCCCTTTATCTGTGTTAAATAAAAGCTCAATAATTTTAAGCCCTTCATAAATATATGGTATCACATACTCTGAAAATATATGTTACATTTGTTTTAAACTTTGTTACATCAAAGTTAATTATTGTTACTTTTTTGTTAAAGTTGTTACACTATTTCTTAACATAATTGATAGCAGAAAAAAAGCCCGCAATATCTCATCCGTATACATATTGATTAAGGTATTGCGAACCATTTTCTTTTATTAAAAATTTACATCCGGATTCACGCACAAGTCCACGCAGACTTAGAAGCCTCCCAATCAGCTGTTCTTACAATCTATTCAACAATTCTCCGCAACAGTTTCCTTCTTTTCAAGCTCCTGCATCATACTCTTCGCACATGGTGTCACAGCCAGCCCACCGCTTCCTGTTTCCTTTATACATGCCGGCATTGCTATGCCTATATTTCTCATTGCATCTATTACTTCATCAGGTACAATTCTGCTGTACACGCCGGCAAGAGCCATATCCGCCGCAGTGAGCGCACCTACTGCTCCTATAGTATTTCTCTTCACGCATGGAACCTCCACAAGACCTCCAACAGGGTCACATGCAAGTCCTAAAAGATTCTTAAGTGCCATGGCAGCAGCCTGTATAATCTGCTGTCCATCTCCACCTCTAAGACATACAGCAGCTCCGGCAGCCATTGCTGAGGCAGAACCGATCTCTGCCTGACATCCCCCGGCAGCTCCGGCAAGGAATGCCCTCTGAGCTATCACCCCACCGATACCTGCCGCTGCGATAAGTCCCTTGGTTATCTCATCATCTGAATATCCATATTCCTCTTCCATAGAAATAAGTACAGCTGGAATAACGCCGCAGGAACCTGCAGTAGGGGCTGCAACTATCCTTTTCATGCAAGCGTTTGATTCGCCCATCTTGACGGCTTTTTCGAGAACCTTCATTATAAAATCACCGCATATACTGCCTCCCGCAAGCCTTGCCTTTTCAAGTCTGCCACCATCGGTTCCTACCATTCCGCTTGCCGAACGTAATTTATCGTCATATACCTTGTCCGCATGCTTCATCGCAAGGTACATGCCCTTCATCTGTGCAAAGCCTTCATTGAAGGTAATCCCCTGCTCCTTTATATCATCCTCCAACACAACCTGCCAGAAGCTCTTTCCCGACATTTTCTCCGCTTCAACAATCTCAGCCAATGACTTATACATCACAATCCTCCATACCTGTTTTGCTCAAATAAGTTACCTTTATGATACCCTCCTGACGTCTGAGCCAGTCAATAGCCTCATCCGGTATCTCCTGATCACACTCAACAACCATAACAGCATACCCGCCTCTTGCATCTCTGAAAAGCTGCATGGTAGCTATATTGATTGACCTGTGTGCAAGAAGCGTTGTCACGCACATAACATGCCCCGGCTGATCCTGATTATGCACAACTAACGTCGGATAATTACCGGCAAAATTGGCGGTGAGTCCATCAATCTCACATATCTGAATCTGCCCTCCGCCTACGGATGCCGCAACTATCTCAAGCTGCTTTCCCGCAACACCTGTAAGCTCAAGCTTAACTGAGTTAGGATGTGCCTCCACCAGTTCTATGGTATGAAAGGAATATACCATATTCCTATCGGCAGCATATTTAAAGCTCATCGGTATTCTCTCATCGTCAACCTGCATACCTAAAAGACCGGCAACAAGTGCTCTGTCTGTTCCATGCCCCTTTCCGGTAGCCGCAAAGGAACCATGCATATAAATTCTAGCCTCAGCGACCGGCTCACCTAAGAGCCTTCTCGAAATAAGCCCTATCCTCACCGCTCCCGCAGTATGCGAACTTGACGGTCCTACCATCACAGGGCCTACAATATCTATAAGATTCATAAGTTTTCTCCATTTCAAATGTAAATATAATTATAATAACACCATGCTAAGTTACAATACAAGTTATTCTCACATAATAATGGATAAAAAATCAAATTATAACTTAAATATATTAAATAATCATATTTTATAATAGACATTTACAAATTCATAATATATAATGTAAGCAATTACATGAATTTTATGAGGAAACAATGGAAAAGAAATTTTCAATATCACAGACAGCGAAAATGCTGGGGATAACAACGGACGCCATCAGGCTATATGAGAAGGAAGGACTTATCAAGCCCAAAAGGAATGAGTATAACAACTACCGTTATTACGACACATCACAGGTAAGACTGCTGACATTCATCGCCTTTTACAGAAAGCTTGGCGTGAGTATACCCGAAATCCGTGCTCTGCTTACCTCCTCAAGCTTTGACGATGTACAGGCTACCTTTGAAGACCTCATCGAACAGAACCGTAATCAGATTGCACAGCTCACAACCAAGATAGAACGGTTAACTTCATTTAAAAATATTGTAAAAGATATATCTGAGAATCATGGCAAATTGAGAATTGACACCATGCCGCGCGGTTATACCGTGTTTGAGAAGCTCAATGCAGACACTGAATTTCATAAGATTAACCCCCTGTTGAGCCTGTCTATCTTCTCATACGGAAATATAGGCTACAGATATTTCTTTGATGACAATGATATCACCTTAAGATATATGTCTTATGTTGTATGGGAGAACCTTACCAATGTTGCACCTATCGACAGACCTATTTCTGAATATCCTGTTGTTGAGAGCTGCGAGTGTGTGTGCACAACCACCACCGGACATGAAAATGGTATTCTCGACATAGATATTAATTCGCTTAAGGATTTCTGCACCTCGCATGGTTATGCCTACACAGACTGTTATTATGCATTTTACATGTATTCCATACCATCCGGTGATGAGATATCAGATTACTACAATATATATTTTCCTATAAAAAATAAAAAAAACTCTTGACATTAGTCCTACACTAACCTATATAATCATAGTTGTAGTTCGTTAGTACAGTTATTTTTTGACATTTTCTGTCGATATAATATTTTATCGTATCGACACTTTGAATATTATATAGCCCACTTTCATCCTTCATACTTTTTATTTAGCGAAACGCACCCTTATGGGTGCGTTTTGTTTTCTATATTCTTTCTATGTTCTATTTCTAATACATACTTAAAAAAAATCAATTTTTGTATTGACATTATAAATATTGCGTAGTATATTCGTAAAAACAAAATGAACTCAAGTCATTTATCATATTTTATTAAGTTTGGTGCAATGGGGTACTGATTGGTAATCAGTGCCTTTTTTTACCAGAATATTGCTTTAGTAAGTTAAAGTTATATTGTGATATTAAATCATTGCTATGCCATATTGCTAAGTAAGCATGATAAAATGTTTTTGTGTCAGATTAACAGGAGTGATGTAACGTGGGAAAGTACATATTTAAAAGAATTTTATGGCACAGAGTATACATTCCACTTAAGAGAATCTAAGTGGAGCAACGGCGAGGAAGTTACAGCTAACGATTTCGTATATAGCTGGAACAGAGTTGTCGCTGATGAGACAGCAGCAGACTACAGCTACCTCTTTGATGTAATGGAGCGTAACGCTGATGGTTCACTCGCAGTTGAAGCAACAGATGATTATACACTCACAGTTAAGCTTGTTGCACCTTGTGCATACTTCATTGACTTAACTGCATTCCCTACATTCTACCCTGTATATCAGGCAGATGTTGAAGCAGCTAACCCTGATGGAACTAATCCTGGTGCATGGGCTCAGGAGGCAGGCTTCGTATCTAACGGTGCTTTCACACTTCAGACCTGGAACCACAATGAGAGCATGGTATATGTAAAGAACGATAACTACTACGATGCAGATAAGGTTACAATGGATACACTTGAGTTCATGCTTTCAGATGACGATACTGCCATCTATGCAGCATACAACAGCGGTGACCTTGATTTCGCCGATACAGTTCCTAACGATGAGATTCAGTCTCTTCTTAGCAACCCTGAGTTCCACATTGTTGACAACCTTGGTACATACTACGCAGGTTTCAATGTAAACTCTGATATGTTCGCAGGCAAGACTGTTCAGCAGGCAGCAGATATGCGTCATGCTATCAGCTTACTCATTGACCGTCAGTACATTGTTGATACAGTAGGTCAGACAGGTCAGCAGCTTGCAGATGCATTCGTTCCTCTTGGAATGGCAGACGGCAACGGTGGTGAGTTCCACAACAAGTCCTACTATGACGCAACAAAGACAGGTGCAGATATGGTTGAAGAGGCTAAGGCTCTTCTTGAGAATGCAGGCTACACATTCACAGAGAACGGCGATGGTTCTTATGCAATCAGCCCGGCTCTTGGATTCGAGTACCTTACAAACACATCAACAGGCCACGTTGCAGTTGCTGAGTCAATTCAGGCAGACCTCTCAATCCTTGGTATCGAAGTTACTATCAAGCAGGAAGACTGGAATGTATTCCTTGCAGACCGTAAGTCAGGTAACTACTCCGGTATGTGCCGTGAGGGTTGGTTAGCAGATTACAATGACCCTATCAACATGCTTGAGATTTTCACATCTGATTCAGGTAACAACGATATGCAGCTCGGAAAATAATATATTAAATATTTTAAGTATTTAAAAATTATATCCGGACTTAATTAAATAAAACATCCCATCACCATAAGCCGCCTGCTTATCGATGATGGGATGTTTTTTATATAAGTCCCGAACTATCTTCGTCTATACCTTATCTCCCCCGCCAAAAACTCCTCATAAGAAATCGTCGGCTCCTTGCTGTCAATAATAAGCGGATTTTCTCCCTGTTCTGCCAGCGCCGGATTGTAGCGGAAAAGGCTCCAGTATCCTGCCGAAACAGCCTTTAGCTCCTCCGCCTGTGAGCTTCCCATCCCCGCCTTTATTCCGTGGGCTATGCAGGTGCAGTAGGCTATGATTAGCGATGGTCCGTTGTAGCTCTCCGCCTCCGTAAATGCCTTGACAGTCTGCTCATAATCGGCTCCCATTGCGACCTGTGCAACATACACGTTTCCGTACGTCATCGCCATCCTGGCAAGCTTCTTCTTAGGCGTGCGTTTTCCATCCGCGGCAAAACGCGCATAGGCTCCCTTTGGTGTAGCCTTGGACGCCTGCCCTCCTGTGTTGGAGTACACCTCCGTGTCGAACACGAGAATATTGATATTCTCACCGCTTGCAAGAATGTGGTCAAGTCCGCCATAGCCGATATCATACGCCCAGCCGTCACCGCCGAATATCCATACCGACCTTCTTTTACCCTTTCCAGTTACATCATCCTCAAGCTTTTCTGCTTCACATATATCTTCACCGGTATCATTGGCAATGATATTACTTCCGGACATCTGTGCTGCCGCTACCCGTGCCTTGCTTTTATCCTTCTGAAAATTATATTTCATCTGTGTCTTTACCTGCTCAGCCCAGTATATTCCATAACCAAATTCCGCCGCGTCCTCAAAAAGCGAATTACTCCACGCAGGACCTCTTCCGTCCTTATAAGCCGTATACGCTGTGGCGGGCGTTGAATTTGCCCAGATTGACGTACAGCCTGTGGCGTTGGCGATATACATTCTCTCGCCAAAAAGCTGTGTAGCAAGCTTGGCGTACGGCGTCTCACCGCAGCCTGCACATGCCCCCGAAAATTCCATGAGAGGCTTCCTAAACTGGCTTCCCTTGACAGTTCCCACCTTAAACTTCTCCATTACTTCCGGCTTATCGGAAAGTGTCTGCGCGTAATCAAATTCCCTCTGGTGCCTCTGCTTGTCATATTCCTCCACCGGTGTCATCACCAGAGCCTTATTGCCATTCATGCCCGGACAGACTCCCGCACAAGAGCCGCACCCGGTACAGTCACGCGACGAAATGACTATTGCAAAGTGCTTGTCCGGCATGGCGTTCATTTTTACACATGGTATATCCGTATGTGTATTCTGCATGTCTCCTGTTGTGCCGGCTTCACTGTGCTGTGCATGAATTTCGTCATCGTCAAGAACAGCGGGACGTATAACGGCATGAGGGCACACGTAGGAGCAGCGGTTACACTGAATACAGTTCTCAGCCACCCACTCCGGAAGCTCCACGGCAAAATCTCTCTTCTCATGCGCCGCAGTTCCCGAAGGCTGCCTTCCGTCAACATACGGAAGGAAGGTTGACACCGGAAGCTCATCGCCCTCCTGCGCATTTACCTTATACTGAATATTCTCGACATACTCCTCTACACACTGTCTGTCGCTGAACGCTGTCGCAGGCCTTTTTTCAAGCTTATCTGGACATTCCTCCCAGCATTTCGGAACCTCAACACGCTCAATATTTTCTCCGCCAAGCTCAATTGCCCTGTAATTCATCTCAACAATCTTCTCGCCCTTGACCGCGTACGAACTCTTCGCGGCAGACTTCATATATGATACCGCCTTTTTGTAGCTCATAAGCCCGTACCGGTCGGCGTACCTGTCACACACAATCTTAAAGAAAGCCGACTGCAAAATAGTGTTTATCTTGCCGTTTATGCCGATTTCCTTTCCGATTTTTACCGCGTTGATTATATAGAAATCAAGCTTTTTGACTGCCAGTGCATGCTTTATGGAATCGGGGAGCTTGCTTTCTAACTCATCCTTTTCCCAGTCGCAGTTGAGCAGAAATACGCCGCCCTGCTTTATCCTTGAGAGCATATCGTACTTGAGGATATAGCTCTGATTATGGCATGCGACAAAATCAGGTCGCCGGACAAGATATGCAGAACGGATATCATTTTTGCCGAAACGAAGATGTGACACCGTCACGCCGCCCGATTTTTTGGAATCGTATGAAAAATATCCCTGAACCTGCAAATCGGTATTGTTTCCGATTATCTTTATTGAATTTTTGTTCGCACCTATGGTTCCGTCACCGCCAAGTCCCCAGAACACACAACCTAATGCAGCCCTGTCAAGGTCCGGCAGCTCATAATGTCCTATATAGCTCATCACACCAAGCTTCGGGTTGAGCGAAAGTCCTGTCACATCATCCTCTATCCCTATCGTAAATCTGCGCTTAACGTGGTTGGCGTACACGGACATAATCTGCTCCGGCGTTGTATCCTTGGAGCTTAGACCGTATCTTCCCCCATATACAGGCACATTCTCATATCTGCTGCCCTTAAGCGCGGCAATCACGTCAACAAAAAGCGGCTCCCCGACACTTCCTGCCTCCTTAGTCCTGTCAAGCACTGTTATCTGTTCCACGGTATCGGGAATACATTTCAGGAAATGCTCTACCGAAAATGGGCGGTACAGATGTACCTTGACCAGTCCAACCTGCGCCTCCGACTTCTGCGTCCCGGTATACGAATTGATGAAATCGCATACCTCCTCTATAGTCTGTGTGACAGAGCCCATCGCTACGATTACATGGGTTGCCTGTCTGCTTCCGTAATAATCAAAAAGCCCATAGTTTGTCCCCAGTCTTTTGTTCACTTCATCAAAATATCCACACACCACATCTATAAGCTGTGTATAATAATTGTTCGCCGCCTCGCGAACCTGAAAAAATATATCGGGATTCTGCGCCGCCCCCGCCATGAATGCATGCTCCGGGTCAAGCCCTCTCTCCCTGAACGCTTCAAGTGCGTCCATGTCCAGCATGCTTTTAAGTTCATCGTAGTCCCACAGCTTAATCTTCTTAACCTCATGCGATGTCCGAAAGCCGTCAAAAAAATGGATGAACGGCACCCTTCCCTTTATCGCCGAAAGATGTGCCACCGCCGCTAAGTCCATGACCTCCTGCACACTGCCACTGGCAAGCATTGCCACGCCCGACTGCCTGCACGCGTACACATCGGAATGGTCGCCGAATATGGACAGCGCATGTGAAGCCACTGTGCGCGCCGCCACATGAAACACGCCCGGAAGAAGCTCTCCCGCAACCTTGTATATATTCGGAAGCATTAAAAGGAGCCCCTGCGAAGCTGTAAAAGTTGTCGCAAGGACCCCTGCACTTAAGGTTCCGTGAAGTGTCGCCGCCGCTCCCGCCTCAGACTGCATTTCCACCACCTTCACCGTCTCCCCGAAAAGGTTCTCCCTTCCTTCAACCGCCCACTCATCGATGATTTCTGCCATCGGCGATGACGGCGTGATCGGGTATATCGGTGCCACCTGTGTAAATGCATAGGCTACATGCGCAGCCGCGGCATTGCCATCCATAGTCTTTTCAATTCTATTATGAATCACATCAGCTCTGTCCATAGAAGTCCTCCAGATATACTTATATTCTTGACTTCTATTTTTTCCCTGTTTACGGGCTGCTATTCATAATACTACAAATATCTTCATATAACTGACATATCAGAAAGCTCTGTTCTAATTACAGTACTGTCATTATATCCACACATAACTGGCAGTAAAATTATAATCTCTCTGATATATATTCCTTCATTATCCTGTTAACTTCCTTCATCTTTCTCTGCGTATCCGGGTTATCGGACTCAAATGCAAGCATCTTGTCAAGATAGCCCTGCTTCACAGCCTGTCTGAGGCTCTCATCATATACAAGCTCAAAGACAAGTGAGATATGCCCCGGCACATTGTCGACAGCCGTCTTTTTAAGTGACCTGAGTATCGTATGTCTCTCAGAGAACGCCTCAAGCACCGCATCTGTTATCTCCCCATTCCTTATCTCCTCCGTGGTCGCATTGTATATCTCCTCAAGAGGAAAATCACAGTTGACCTTCAATATGTCAACCTTATCCGCGTCGCGCAGTATGTTACAGTACATCGTGGTTCGCTCATCAAAATCCTGCGGTATGCGGTAGTCGCTGTGGTGGTATATCGCCCTCTTTATAAGCTCATCCTCACTGTCATCGTCAAGATAATCTCTTATTCTTCCATCCTCAAACAGTATCTCACAGCCAAGATGTGCGTGATTGACCGACTTATCATCATAGAATGTGTTGTAGCGCCTCAACTGCTCGAATCTTCCGACATCGTGGAGCATTCCCGTAAGCCACGCAATGTCAAGGTCTGCACCCTCAAGCCCTATTGACTGTCCTATAAGCTGGCACAGCCCTGCCACACGGTAGGTATGTTCAATCTTTAATCTTATCTTTGAATCCTCGCTGTTGTAATTCTTAACATACGCCGCGAAGGTGTCAATCACCCTCTGCCTGTCTATCTTTATATTGGAAACTGTCATTTTGTGTACTCCTCTATACTTTTTTCCTCAGTATATCATTTTCCACATTGCGTTTCAACGCAAACTCTCATACATCTGCCTTGTGCCGTCCTCTGTCTCATCGTTGAACACATAGGTTCTGTCCTTTGTCTTTACCACAACAGCCATATCCGTTTTAAGGCATACATAGGTGTCACATTTTCCATAGCCGGACACATTGAAGCTACCTATGTAGTACACGGTTCCGTCATAGCCGACCTCCTTCGACATGTCCGGAAGTTTGTCTAAAAGTTCAACGTCCGTTATCTCATCAAGATAGAAGGTGCTGCTATCACCTGCCGCCTCAACCTTCGCTATCCTTCTTCCTCCGTCATCGGCAGATATGTTGAGTGCTACATCGGCAAGGTCATATTTCAGCATAAAAATCGCAATCCCTATCACAAAAAGCATTGTAACCGCTATGACAATCACATCGCCCTTGCTTCCGGAATTGAGCTGAAAACCTATCCCCACTCTCTTTTCACTGACCCTCGGCGCGTTCGGATTCTTCTTCCCCATGAGGTAATATATATCGCCGTCATCATAGTAGTTCACCGAAACTGCCTGATTCTTGACTTTTCTTACGTTATCATAAGTGATAAAAAGTGTCATCATGCTGCCAAGCGAACCAAGCATTATCGTTGCCGCCATTGACATCCCGAAAGCGGTATTGCTGTCAATGCCAAAAAGTGCTTCCATCTCGCCCGACATCAAAAGCATAACCGCGATAAATGCAGCCATGCCACTGTGAATCATCATACATCTGCTCCACTCAAACTTAACACATTTATTTATCTTCATATTAACACTGCTGTCATCGCAGTAAACCTTAGTGCGCGACTTGGCTATCACAAAGTACAACACAAGGAACACCACTGCACATATAGCAAAGCTGGATGAGACTACAGAAAAACCTGCTGTGATATACCTGAATACGCAGAACGCAATCCCCACAAGCGTTATTATTCCCCAATATGCACTCACAGGCATCCTATCCTTATTGACAGTCACCGCCGTGTCTATTCTGCGCAGACCGCCGGCGTTCTCCTCGCTGTTATACCACTCCTGTGTTATCTTCCAGTTGTAGAGCTTCCAGCCGTATTTTTTAAGGTTCTGCTGGTACACATATATCAGGGCAAAAAACCATACCATGATATATACCATCTGAATTGAGACATAGTCATAAAAGAATAAAACCATGAAGCATGTCACAAGCCCGATAAGGCTTATCACTCTCCAGCTTTTCTTATATTCTGCCACAATTTCCTTTACCGCTTCCTCATTCCTGTAATTCTTAGGAATTGTTATCCCAAGATAATATGCGCCGTTGTCAAGCACTGTGCTGCTTCCCATTGTAAACACAAGCGTTCCCAGCATAAATAACATTGTGAATATCATAAAGACCATAATAATCATCTCATCCACCCCATTCCTACTCAAAAACCAACTGTTGTCTATTGTATATTTCTTCGCATTTTTTCAGAAACTCTTCCTTTTTCATGCCCTTTAATGTTGTCTCTGTTATCAGAAGCTCTAGCTCAGCCTCTACCTTCTCCTTATACTCACCGCCAAAGTCCTGTCTGGTACACACCTTGGCGCCGTGCCTTCTGTCAATCTCAATGAAGCCCTCCGCCTTTAGCACTCCGTAAGCTTTATTGACCGTCATAACATTGATTCCGGCATCCTGTGCCATCTGTCTTACCGTTGGAAGGTTCTCGCCCTCCTTAAGCTCACCCCTGCCTATTCCAAGAACAATCTGGTTGCGGAGCTGTACATATATCGGGGTGTCCGATGATGTGTTGAGTTCTATTATCATGTTGTGCCTCCTTATCTGCCATAGCTATTGTAGTTGATGTGTAAAAATATGCTCAGCTAGTCCGTGAGTGTATACAGAGCATATTCTAACACCCGAATCCTGTTAATATGCATCTTTGTATTAGTTATAGTAATACAAACAATACAAAGTGTCAATATTAATTTTATAATTGGTTTTATACATAGAAATGAAACACATTAAATACCACAAAAAAGACGGCAGGATTTCTCCCACCGTCTAAGGTTTTCGTTTTTGTAATCGTTTTCAGATTATTTTCCCGGCTTGTATTCGAATGTAAGGCTTATGCTTGTGATATTTCCAAGCTCCTCGTTGTCGACGATACATGGACCGACTGCGGACAGGTCGCCGTCCTCCGTTCTCGCCTCAGCAGGAATCGACTTAACCCACGCATTGTAGATATTCATTCTTGTACATTTCTTGTCATCGGTTGTTGTGTATGGCTCTGCGACAAGCGGATATGACTTTCCGTTAATCTGAAGGTCAACAACATTGATTATGTAGCCCGGGTAGAGAAGCTCGCCATTTGAAATACCAAGTGCACAGAATACGGTACTGTTAGCATAGCCTGCTCCTGTCTTTGAAAAGTCAAGTGATACCGTATAGGTTCCCTCACCTGTAATCTTTACATCCTCAGCAACAAGACCTTCTGTCTTTTCAGATGGGTTGTACTCATCGCCTACACTGTAGGTCACGCTCCAGTCATTAGAGTTGAACATGAGCCATGCTATAGCCTCATCGGAAGCTGCTCCCGCCGGTGTTCCGTTGTCAAGTGACTCAGGAGCTTCCGCAAGTGCTGCTGCCATCTCTGCCTTTGCATTTTCCTTTATAGTTTCATCATCAAGTGATGACTGCGCCTCATAGCTTCTCGCCTTGTAGAGTGCCTCCACATCGGAGTCAAGCCAGCTTAATGTACTTCTCTTAAACAGGCTTGAGCAATCCCAGAGAACAGGACAGTAATTATATAAGTCACAGTTATCAAGGAAGTTATTGATAAAGTCACAGGTGTTATCCTTTACAGAGCCATCACCATTGAGTGCCACAGCATACTCGCCGAATATTACTCCGTAGCCGGCATCGGTAAACTTAGTCATCATCTTTAAAAGCTCGTTCTGCTTCTCATAATGCTTTATCGTTCCCCAGCTTGAAAGACTTGCCGAACCACAGTATGAGAACGGCTCATAGTAGTGAACAGATACAAGGAGCTTATTCTGTGCTGAGTCGGTCGGCATGACATATCTGTCATCACATGTGGTCTTGATATCCGTTCCGTATCCGGCTATGAGAAGGAATCTCTGGCTGTTATTTCCGCCTGTAGCTCTTACGGTGTCAACGAAGGTCTGGTTAATCTTATTTGTAATCTCATAACACTCGTTTGTTGATAATGTCCCTGAATCCTTTGCTATATCCTGATCATTGAGACGATCACCAAGCTCCTCGTTCGCAGACTCGAAAATGAGATAATCGGAATAGTTCTTAAATCTCTCCGCAATCTGTGTCCACATGGAAATATACATATCCATAGCCTTCTGTCTTGTCTCAGCTGTCGCTGAACCGAACATTCCCCACCAGCTTCCGTCCCAGTGGTCATTGACTATGACATACATATTCTCATTCATGGCATAGCCGACAATCTCCTCAATACGTGCAAACCAATCCTCACGGATAGTGTAATCCCCACTCTCGAAGTTCATGGTATTAGTCCATGCCACAGGGATACGGATTGTGTCGAAACCCGAATCCTTCATCGCAGTAATCATCTCCTGTGTGGTAACAGGCTGTCCCCACAATGTCTCATAGCTTGATACGGCAGCATTCGTGCCAAGTGAGGCATGACCATAAGCCTCCATCGTGTTTCCAAGATTGATACCGTTTCCCATCAATTTGGTGAGCTCAACTGCGGTAAGTTCTTTTCTTATGCCCTGAGTCTTATCACCCTTCTTAAATGCCCCAAGCTCTGCGGCTATGTATACCACAAGCCCTACAAGCACTAATGACAGCACCACAATTATGAGTGCTTTTTTAGTTTTTTCCTTCACCTTAATAACCTCCTCAATATTTTCCGTGGCATAGCTCAGTTCTTAAAATTGCAGCCAACACCAACTTTATGTACATAATACACATATATCTAATGAATTAAAACTGTATAATCTAGTGAATTATTATAGTTATTTTTATATAATATTTATTCTGAAATTGATTATGTCATATTCCTGCATGGCACATATTAATGTCAAACTGAACACGCGCTGCAGGCACACATAGCCAAATGCCCCTGCAGATGGCATATTGACATCCGCAGGGGCAAAGCTTTGCAATACCGACTGTGCTATATCTTTCTTCTGTGTTTTTTCTTCTTTCTTTCAGGTATTCTTTCATGTATTACATCTGTATCCAGCCACTGCTGAAGCTTCTCAATGAGAAGTGTAAGATACCTGAAAAGAGATTCCGTTGCGATGGCAAATACCACTGCGAGCATTATGCACTCTGTCGACATAGGACTCATATAAAACAGGCTCTTTAATACCGTGCTTGAAAATGCCAGTCCAATCACACAGAAAATAAATACGGTGAAGGTAAGCCTATTAAAAGGCTTGCTTATCTTATACATAATCATAAATCCGACAATTGCTAACAGGAGTGTAGCCGCAGTCGCAATACCATCCGGGTCAAGGCTGAAGGTATTTCCGAATACCACCAGTGCCCCAACACATATTACATCGGTAAGTCCACCCGGAAGTGCCTTAAGAAGCACATTTTTCATAAAATGTCCTTCAATCCTCTTCTTGTTAGGCTGCAGTGCAAGGAAGAATGATGGTATTCCTATTGTAAACATCGCGATAAGCGATATCTGCGCAGGCTCAAGAGGATATGTCACAGCAGCAATTATCGAACACAGCGCCATAATAAACGAGAAAATATTCTTTACAAGGAAAAGACTTGCCGAGCGCTCAATATTGTTTACAACACGCCTTCCCTCAAGTACAACAGAAGGCATTTTTGAGAAATCCGACTCAAGAAGCACAACCTGTGCAGCCTGAGCTGCCGCTTCACTTCCCGATGCCATCGCAATACTGCAATCCGCATCCTTAAGTGCAAGCACGTCATTGACACCGTCACCGGTCATCGCCACAGTGTTGCCCTGTCTCTGCAATGCACCCACGATAAGTCTCTTCTGCTCAGGTGAAACACGCCCGAACACAACATATCTGGCAGCCGCCTCATATATATCCTTTTCGGATTGAAGCGTCGAGGCATCGATATACCGCTCTGCGCCGTCAATGCCTGCGCGAAGTGCAACCTCGGACACGGTCACAGGATTATCACCTGATATAACCTTAATCCGTACATCCTGTTCGGCAAAATATCTGAATGTCTCCTTGGCATTCTCCCTTATTGGATTGGATAAAACAACAAGTGCAAGCGGATTCACCTTCTCTGTCAACGGCTTTCCGTCTATGACTCCATAATATCGTGCAAAAACAAGAACTCTTGCCCCTGTTTTTGAAAAACTTTCTATCGTATCTTTATATTCACCATAGTTTTCCCTAAGCACCATCTCCGGCGCTCCAAGCACATAAGCACCTTCCTGATATGTAACGGAGCTATATTTTAATGCGGAGGTAAAGCCTGTATGTGACACAGCGCTCTTACCTGTTGTCTCATTAAAGGATTCCTTGAGCGCATTCATTGTAATATTGTCATTTCCCATCTCTGAGACAAAGTCTGCAAGCATACCCTCTATTTCAGCCTTATCCCCACCGTTGAGTGCGAACACCTCCTGAACAGACATTCTGTTCTCGGTGATTGTTCCCGTCTTGTCCACGCACAAAACATTCACACGCGCAAGTGTCTCAATACTCTTCATATCATGTAGCAGCACCTTCTGCGTGGCAAGACGTATGGTGCTGACAGCGAGTGCGACACTTGTGAGCAGATAAAGTCCCTCAGGTATCATTCCTATAACTGCTGCAACCATGGCTGTCACCGCATCCGGAAAGCTCTCCATATTCACATTCATGCCCTGCCACAACAGCAGTACTCCCATCGGGATGATACATATTCCGACCCACTTTAATAGGTTGTTGAGTGAACGTATCATTTCAGATTCTTCGCCTGAGCCCATAGATTTTGCTTCCATGGTAAGCTTGGAAATATATGAATCGCGCCCTACATTCTCAAGCCTTGCCCTACATTCGCCCGAAACCACAAAGCTTCCGCTCATGAGCGGAGCGCCCTCCTGCTTAACAATATCATCTGATTCGCCTGTAAGCAGAGCCTCATTGACAAGTACACTTCCCGACAGCACCCTGGCATCGGCACATATCTGACTGCCCGCTGTGAATATTACAACGTCATCTGCAACCAGCTCCTGAGTCTTTATTACACTTATCTGTCCGTTTCTTACAACCTTTGTCATCGGAGCGTTGAGCATGTTCATCTTATCAAGCACCTTCTTGGCTCTCAGCTCCTGAAAAATTCCTATCGCCGAATTAGCAAATATGACCGGAAGAAATGTAAGGTTTCTGAATGAGCCGACTATGATAAGCAGTACTCCCAACACCACAAAAATAAGGTTAAAATATGTGAATGTGTTGGAAATAATTATATCCTTAACCGACTTGGTACATGAATCCATGGCTTCATTATACCATCCTGCATCATAATGCTCTGCTACCTGTTCATCTGAAAGTCCATTTGCGGCGTCAGGCTCATATCTTGTAATCTCTCCCCTTTTTACAAGCTGCTCCTGCTGCCTTTTTATCCGCTGTTCGTCAAGTCTTTCCTGAAGGCTTTTAAATAACTTTCTTTCCTCGCTCACAGTTCTTAATCTCCTCTAATTTGGTTGAAATTCTTGATTTCACAAGCTCACATATCTCAGGCTTTTTCATTCCCTGATATTCAGTATAATATATAGGCGGAAGGTAATGAACCTGTGTTGTGACCTTCTCAAAAGTGTTGCTGTTCATCGACTTATATGAGTCATACACAACCACCGGAACGATAGGTCCCTTACTCGCCTGACTGCATGCGAAGCATCCGCTGAAAAACTCCTGAAGCTCATTATGATTGTCCGCATATCCCCCCTCCGGGAAAATAAGGAAATTCTGTCCCGCCTTGACTCTGTCCGATACCTCCTTGATTGAGCGCACCTTAGCCCTTATATCGGTAAGGTCGATTGCAACTCCATTGATAAGTCCGCACACCTGCCTGCTTAAGAATCTGCTCGCCTGCTTTTTCTCCCATAACACACCACAGGGCTTGTCAAGTGATAACAGTATTCCAAGCGCATCATACTTGCCCTGATGGTTTCCGTACATAATATATCCCTGTTCATTAGGAATATTCTCCACTCCGTACACCAGCGTCTTAGTTCTCGCCCTCTTCTTCATGTGCTCCACAATCTTCATGGCAAATTCAAACTTTTCTTCATCCGTATACTTTTCAGGGTGTCTTAACATATACTCCGCCTTAGGTACAGCATACATAACATAAAATAAGCTCGATATCACTACCCATTTGAATCTTAAGTTCAACAATCCACTTACTCTCCTTTTCCTCACTCAGAACGTCCCACGAAGCTCTAAACAATACCCTGCTCTCCGTGAAACAACATCTTATTAAGAATAACACATTTTCCCACATTGTGCAAATCCGTGTTTTACCCGGTGTACTCTATTGAACGTAAAAAATAAGGGAACACCTTTACAGGTACTCCCTCATTTCCTTTATGAGCTTCTCCTCAACCTCTATAACCTTCCCGACCAGCTTCCTTACATCCTCATCCGCAGCCTTATACTGATGTAAATATCTGTATAGCGACTTAACACCCATGTTACAGCCATCCGTAATCAGGTCTGCAACAACCCTGTCCGACTCCTCATCACCCAGCTTAAAGTTGGTCTTTACCCACGACATCATCTTTGCCATCGGATTAGGCTCCTTGCCCTCATCATGGAATTTCATAAGATAGGAATGTGTCTCATCCCCAAGTTTTTCATGTGTACTCTTGCTCTCCTCCAAAAGTTCCTTTAACTTTTCATCCTTAACGTGTTCTAGCACCTCATCAAGTGAGGATACTCCCATTTTGATACCTGCGTTGCACTCACGAAGCAGCTTGATTGTATCGTCTTCCATAGTCATCTTCCCTCCTGAGAATGTCTGTTATATAAGACTCCAATCATACTATAACCACTTTGCTGCTCATTATTCATCGCTCTGCTACCTTGCTAAACTGAAATGCCTTCCATGACCTGACTGCTCACACTTCTCACAGTACTTTCCCCTATATGACACCGGAAGGATGTTATTACACCTTAAGCACCTTCTGAGGTAGTTCTCCTTATTTCTGGCAAGCTCCTCATTTATAAGCTTTTCCGTATCATGCTTCGCTGTCTCCAGGCGTTCTTCATCCGTGATTTTTCCCATACGTCTTGAAAACTGGCTGTACAAATCAAGCTGTTTATAATAGCTCTCTGCTTTTTCCAACAATGTGGCAGCGCATACATTGTCAAACTCCGGAAATTCCAGAGATGTATCGGCACTATAATTAAGACAATATGACAACCACAAACCGGCACATTGCTCATTGTTAATGTCTATATCGCATGATATAAGCTCAAAAAGTCTCCTGTTATCATCAAAGCCTTCTATCTTTTCCCTGTGAGGATATAACATTTTATATTTCGATACATACTCTTTTATATCTATCTTGCGCACTGTGCTGCTTTCAGGCTGTAATCTGTCCCACTCCTCAAGAATTATGTCAAGCGGTCCGTCTATATCAAGAAGATTGCTCGGAAAACCTATTCTTACATAGCAGACCTGATGATTCATACTATACTGCTCTTTAAGTATATCTATATTTCCCCTGCTTATCGACGTCACATATCCATAATCATATATTCCTCTTCTTCCGGCACGTCCTGCAATCTGTCTTATCTCATACTCATTGAGCTGCCTTCTGTGCGCCCCATCAAACTTGAATATGTTCATAAATACAATACGCCTAATCGGCAGATTGACTCCAAGACCTATCGCATCCGTCGCGACTACGACCTCCGTCTCACCCGACAAAAACATCTCAAACTGTCTCTTTCTTATCTGTGGCGGCAGGCTTCCATATATCGTACTTACTTTTATTCCTTTCTGTTCAAGGCGCGCAGCCACATCTAAAACTTCTT
Source organism: uncultured Eubacterium sp. (assembly GCA_958446835.1). Taxonomy (GTDB): domain Bacteria; phylum Bacillota; class Clostridia; order Lachnospirales; family Lachnospiraceae; genus CAG-882. The sequence continues at coordinate 33,590 of CAUCXT010000013.1, read as the reverse complement.
TTTTCGAAAACAGTATGAGTGCATCACCACGCGTTATATCGGTATTTATATTGTAAGGTCTGTCCTCAAATATAAGCTGTGTAGTTCTTTCATGGCGGACAAGCTCATATTTCTCATTATGATTCTCAAGAATACTGCATATTACATTCTCAACTTCCGGAGCCATGCAAAGATGTATCTCATCTGCCTGAAGCCTGAGTATCAGATTAAGCCATATATGACCTCTGTAAGGATCATTTATCATCTGCACTTCGTCTATCACTGCAATATCATACTTCTCATAAGGCTCCACCATCTCGACAGTCGCAGCCATGCATCTGCTGTTATCAGTGTAATACTGTTCCTGACCCGTTATCATGTTGCAAGGCACACCTGCCTCCATCATTTTATCATAAACCTCAAGTGCTAAGAGCCTCAACGGACCTGCATATACACCTTTAGCCGCACTCTTCAATCGCTCAATCGCCGTAAAGGTCTTTCCGCTGTTCGTTCCGCCTATATGAAGTATGAAACGTCTTTCACCGGGGTGTTTCAATTCATAGATATCGTTCACCTGTAATTTGAGAACATTTGCAACTTCATCGTCAAGCTTATCTTTAATGTGCCTTTCATAGTTGCTGTACAATTCATAAACACTGTTTTTCGCCAGATTGTCCTGTGAATTGAGCAGGTATTCCAGAAATTCTTCACTCCATCTGCACCGGCTGATATACTCAAAATCCAAAGCTGCTATTCTTGTAAGATAATTATAAACCTCATGATCATCAAACTTATGAAATCTCCGGTTATTTTTGTAGAGCCTTAAAGCTTCCGTCTTCTGAAGAGCCTTTAACGCAAGCCCCTTTTTCTCGGACACGGCAATTCCGTTCTCTACAGATTTCTTTATTCTGGCAGCCATACCATAAGAGTGTATTGGCTTTAGTTTAGCTTTTTCTATATCATCTATGTATCTTTTATCAAATATTTTTCTTGTATCTTCTGTCAAATATCAGCCGCACCTCTCTCATTTTCTCTATTATTTACATTTTGTTTAATTATATCACATCGTGTATAAAATAAACAGATGTAAATTAATAATTTATGGATTAATGTGGGTTATGGAGTATAATTAAATAATAATTAAAAACAGACTTCATAAGGAGGATGCAATGACATCACAGGAATTAAAGAATATTCTCAGGGATATAGACCACAAAAGCTATCCCGCATACAAAGCACTGCGCGGCAGCTACAGCTTCAACAGCTATACGCTCAACATTGAACATGTACAGGGCGATCCCTTTGCGGCACCTTCACAGCTAAGTATCCATGTACCGCTGTCGACTGCCGGCTATCCTGAATACTGCACGGCAAATCATGCCGCTACGACAGCATTGTGCGATTTTCTCCTGCGCAGCTTCTGCACAGCAGTACAGCACTATTCATTTCAGGCAAAGGGCTCAGGAAAGAGCGGGCTTATAGAGGTAACTCATCCGGGACAGGAGGTGCTTTCGCGTAGCGATTGCGAAATCGCAAAAGACAAGCTCATTGTAAGATTCTTTGTCGGTTTTCCGGCAAATGGAAGAAATATCAATGCGGGTGAACTGGACAAAATAATTTTCACCTTCCTTCCTGCGTGTGTAGAGAAAGGACTTTTCTACAAAAACCTCAACGCCGACAGATTGAAAAAATGGATATGCCTCGCCGAAGACCAGACAGAAATCCGCAGACAGCTCACCGGAATGTCACTTGCCGCATTCGTTGCAGACGGCTCAATACTTCCGAGAGAGAGCGGCATTTCCCAAAAGCCTATGAAATCAGCGGTGGCCTTTTCATCCCCGGACACACTGCGCGTGAAGCTTAAGCTTCCGCACCGTGGAGAGATAAGCGGCATGGGAATCAAAAAGGGAATAACCCTAATAGTCGGAGGCGGTTACCACGGCAAGTCAACCCTTCTCAACGCCCTTGAGCTTGGCATATATGACCACATTGCCGGTGACGGACGTGAGTATGTCATAACCGACAATACCGCAATAAAGCTTCGTGCTGAGGACGGACGTTTCATAAAGGATGTCGATATCTCACTTTTTATAAATGACCTTCCAAACAAAAAGGATACCCACTCCTTCTGCACCGAAGATGCCAGTGGAAGTACTTCACAGGCGGCTGGTGTAATAGAGGGAATTGAATCCGGAACAGCTTTATTCCTTATTGATGAGGATACCTGTGCTACTAATTTCATGGTTCGCGATGCGTTCATGCAGAGAGTGATAAGCTCGGACAAGGAGCCTATCACACCTTTTACCGCGTGTGCAAGGGATTTATATGAAAAATCCGGAATCTCCACAATCCTTGTAGCCGGAAGCTCCGGAGCCTTCTTCCATATCGCGGACACCATCATCCAGATGGACAACTACAATGCCGTGGATATAACTGAGCGGGTTAAAAGCATAGCCGCAGAATATCCTCTGCCTGAAAGCACTGTCTCTGCCTACACTGAGCCTGCAAGCCACCGCATTATGACGAAAGACCCACAGGGTACGCCTAAGCGCCGCGACTACCGCACAGGAGCAGTAAAACAGAATGAACCTGATACGCTTAAGGTAAAGCTTCTGTCACGCGACAGCTTCCTAATCGGAAAGCAGACCGTAGATTTAAGGTATGTTGAGCAGCTTATCGACTCTGAACAGACTGCCGCACTGTCCATGCTGTTAAAATACACTGTTGAGCACCTCATAGACGGAAAGCGCACTGTCATGGCAATAGTGGATGAACTGTATAGCCTATATGAGCGAAGCGGTTTCTCCGTATTCATGGATGGCAGACCTCTATCCGGCGGATATGCAATGCCCCGCAGACAGGAGCTTGCGGCATGTCTTAACAGATACAGACGGGCATAAAACAACGCAATGCCGATACCGCATTAATCAAAAAAAACGTATGTCCGTTTACATCCGGACATACGTTTTTTTTGATGTATTAAATGCCTGTAAGTGTCAGATTATCTCTGTACTCTTGCGCCGGCGCCACCCATGATAGCTTCAACTTCCTTCTTAGTAGCCATTGTTGTATCTCCAGGTGTTGTCATAGCAAGTGCGCCGTGAGCTGCACCGTAGTTAACAGCTAACTCTGCATCGCCTGTTGTCATAAGACCATATACAAGACCTGAAGCGAATGAATCCCCGCCACCAACACGGTCCATAATCTCAAGGCCCTTGTAATCCTTAGCCTTGTAGATCTCGCCGTCTGCCCAGCAGATTGCGCTCCAGTCATTAACTGTAGCAGTCTTAACTGTACGAAGAGTTGTAGCAACAGCCTTGAAGTTAGGATATGTCTTAGCTGCCTCGTTGATCATCTTCTTGTATCCGTCAAGGTTGAGCTCCTTGAGGTCTGCATCATTTCCCTCGATCTCGAAACCAAGGCATGCTGTGAAGTCTTCCTCGTTACCGATCATAACGTCAACGTACTTAGCGATCTCCTTGTTAACTTCCTGAGCCTTAGCCTGTCCACCGATAGCATCCCACATAGATGGTCTGTAGTTAAGATCGTAAGAAACGATTGTTCCGTACTTCTTAGCTGTCTTGATAGCTGCAAGAACTGTCTCGCATGACTGCTCAGATAATGCTGCATAGATACCGCCTGTGTGTAACCATCTTACGCCAAGTGTTCCGAAGATGTAATCGAAATCGAAATCCTCAGGAGTAGCCTGTGCGATAGCTGTGTTAGCTCTATCAGAGCATCCCTTAGCACCACGGATACCGAATCCACGCTCTGTGAAGTTGATACCGTTACGGCATAATCTGCCGATACCGTCTGTCTTCTTCATATAAATAAGATCTGTAGCAACACCGCCCTGCTCAATGAAGTCTATCATTAAAGCACCTACCTCATTGTCAGCGAAAGCTGTGATGACACCTGATCTTAAACCGAAGCACTTATGAAGTCCACGAACAACATTGTACTCTCCGCCGCCTTCCCAAGCACGGAACTGTCTTGCTGTACGGATTCTTCCTTCACCCGGATCAAGACGTAACATAACCTCGCCTAATGATACAGCGTCATACTTGCACTCGCTTGCTGGTCTTAAATTCAAATTCATCGTTTTGCCTCCATTTTCTGACCTGAAAGGTCAAGAATAATTGTTTTTGTAAGTTATTATGCCGCTCTGCGACATACGTTATTTGTATTATAGCATAAAAATGTAAGTACTTTCAAGAGCTTGTTCAGAAGTTAATATTTTCACAAAGTATTTTTAGAATTTACCAGTTTAAACTAAACTTTGCTATGGAAAATACACTCCCACAATGCTATACTAATTTACAAATGATAAAAATAATATAAAGGTGGTGCTATAAATGAGTCCTGATTCTAATTTAACGGCATTAGCGCGCAACAACAGAATATGTATGATTGCACATATTGCCACAGACAGCGTTATGCTGCTTCTCCTGTTTTTACAGGCTGCCACGCGCGGAATTAACCCTGCCGTATTAACCATCTCATGTATTCTCGGAATAGCTCCTGTAGCTGCGGAGCTGCTTTACTGGAAGAAGAACCATGAGACAACCGCCATCCGCCATCTTGTTGGAAACGGCTTTGCGGTATTTTTCACATTCTACATATACACATCCACAACCTTCATGGCATCCGTATTCGTAATACCGATGATTCTGGTGATATCGCTGTACAACGACACGAAATTCTCCCTTCTGGTAAATTCCGGAGTTGTAATTGAGACGATAATCATGGCTGTTATAGGCATAAATTCAGGAAAATACGGATATCCCGATTCAGACGCCGCAATAATACATGTTATCTTCGTCCTCCTTGTCGCAGTCTATTCCTATATAACCTCTGCCACATTGAACATGAATGAGAAGCAGAAGCTCGATGCGATAACCTCCTCTAAGAAGGATACAGAGAAGCTTCTTTCGGATATTTCCAACCTCTCCACAAAAATGCAGGAGGGAATAGAATATATCCACAATGAACTCGCACTTCTCAACGATGGTTCATCTGTCACTGTGTCTGCCATGCAGGATGTATCTGCCGGAGCACTTGATACTGCAAATGCCGTTCAGAAACAGCTTCTTCAGACTGAATCCATCCAGAAGCAGGTTAATACAGTAAGCGGCATTTCAGATAATATATACAACAGCATGCAGCATACTCTTTCCGTGATTGATGACGGACTAAACGATGTAAATGCGCTTGTGTCACAGGTAGATGATTCAGTTCATAACGGTGTGGATGTCAGCGAAAAACTAAAAGAGCTTGACCACCATATAAAGGAAATGAATTCCATTATAGTCCTTATCAGTGACATAACCTCACAGACAAGCCTCCTCGCCCTGAACGCAAGCATTGAGGCTGCCCGTGCCGGTGACGCCGGCCGCGGTTTTTCAGTTGTCGCATCCGAAGTCTCACACATGGCGGGACAGACCAGCGAAGCGACTGAGCACATTACCGATATAATCAATAATTTTGCTGCAACCATAACCGATGTAGTCAAGGTAATCACCCACATGATTGACGGTATAAATACAGAGAAGCAATCCACAAGCAATACAGCCGGAATATTTGATCTCATCAAATCCAACAGTGTATCCGTCCGTGAACAGCTTGATGAGCTCACCGACAATATTATGAACTTAAAAGATGCCAACAGTGCGATATCCGATTCCATACAGACAATCTCAGCCGTCTCCGAAGAGGTATCTGCACACTCAAGCCAGACACTCAATCAGGAGAACGAAAACACCGAAATTCTTAAACGCATTGATTCTAAAATGCAGGAGCTTATGAAACTGATTGATAATAAATAGACCTCTACTCCCTGTTCTTTTTTATTATGCCGACAACTTTATGCATTGTATTTATCATTGCTGAAAGTTCGTCGGCATCAACCTGTTCCTCTATCTCATCAAAGCAGCGCTTCATATAATCACGTTCTTCCTCCATAAGCTTATGTGCTGTCTTAGTAAGCTCAACATAGGTCTTGCTCTTATTAGCATTGGTTTTCCACTCAATGTAGCCCTTATCCTGAAGCTTTTGGACTGCCTTTGAAATGTCCTGAATTGACATATTCATCATTTCGGCAAGCTCCCACAGATACGCTCCGCTCTCATGCTGTGAACTCTTGCTGCAATGTTCGATATAATACAAGAAAAGGTAGTCAGCACGCTTAACCGAACTGAATACCTTATCCACATCAAATGTCTGTACAAAAAAATCCTCAATCGCTGCTCTGCTTAATTCCTGCATTGGCAATACCTCCATTTTCATATAATATCCATTAATTGTGAATTTCACAATCACCTGTTATTAATTATATGAAAACGTGAGACAAAATACAAATTAAAAAAAGATAAATTACTTCTAGTCACGTCTGGATATCTCATCCCCACTCTGTTTACACCTTGCCTTGTCAATGTACATGTTCTCGTCTGCCTGCTTCACTATCTCCCTTACGTTCTTTCCTTTACCACAGGAATAACCCACGGCACTTGAGATTCTGAATGCATTATCTGTTCTCACCTCAGACATTCTCTTTCTCACCGCTGCAACCATATCCTTAGCCTGCTCATCGCCTGCATTGTCTATTATCATAACAAATTCATCGCCGCCTACACGGTATACCCTACATCCTCCCTGCATAAATGCGTGAAGAATACCGGACATCTTATCTATGAGTGCATCCCCTTCTGCATGTCCATATCTGTCATTGGTAAACTTAAGATTATTGAGATCCCAGAATATTACAGCTATGTTATCCACCGTAGGATAGTATGAGTCAAGCATCTCCTCATACTTATTCTTGTTGAACAACCTGGTTCTTATATCTGTCTCCTTGCGGTATGTAAGCTCAGCAATCCTCTTAGCGTCCTCAGCATTACTTACAATTATATATCTGATTACAATTGTAAAAATAAGCAGCATGATACACCGCGGCAATATTGCAAATACCAGCATGACAAAAAGAGGATTCGTGTTGAGTGACACATTAAATGCCGCTCCATCATAATGCAACATATACCAGTCTAATGAATGATTGCCTTCTACCAGAAGATTAATATCACATATACCTTTATAAAAAGAATATATAATACTTCCTGCCATAGTGATACAGTTTACTATGTAGGCATACCATAACGGTGCCTTTTTTCTGTACTGGATTGCAAATATAAGCGGCAAAACAAATAAAAATACCGCATGATATGACAGTATTCCGTTTATAACCCCCACCATAAAACATAATACGGCTAAGAGCATATATTTGACCCAGTCTGCTTCAAGATTCCCTTTTAAAAAGACTACAAGCGGAACAAGCATAAGTACAGTGGCAATAGAAAAAGCAATCGTTACCATTCTTGTATCTATAACAAAAAAATCCACTGCCGTAAGCACCCATATTATAACCATGGCTATAAAAAACCATAGGAAGCTCCTGAGCGTACGCACATTGGATTTTCTCTCTTGATATCTCAATTCTAAATTGTACTGTTCAATTAAGTCGTTCATATCCATGCCTCTTTCAAAATAATCGCATGGATGTTATTATATCATTTATACAAAAATATGGCAACTATTTACTTATAATCAGAATATATTAACTATATGTTCCGGCACCAACATTTCTATTTTCATCTATAAATTATCAGTTGAATAATATTGTGTTCTTCTCTTTTTTAGAACTTTTTTCACATGGAAATACGCAGGTATAAGGAAGGCATCCGCGAATATCCATGCAATCGGACTTCCAAGACACACGCCTGTAAAGCCTATCATAGGAACAAGAACGAAGCCCGCAAGCGACCTTGCAATCATCTCAAGCACACCCGCCAATATAGCAAATGAAGCAAAACCCATTCCCTGAATAAGAAATCTCACAATATTTACAAGCGCAAGTGGAAAATAGAACGCCGTATTCCATATAAGGAATTGTCTTACCTGATGTATTATCTCCTGCTCACTGCCATCGACAAAGAGCTGTGCCAAAATCCCGCCGCCGAATACCGCAACAAGCACCGCTATGACAGCGTACACTGCACCTAACAGCACACATGAAGCAAGGCCCTTGTCAAGACGGTCAAGCTTTCCTGCGCCTACATTCTGTCCTCCGTAGGTTGCCATCGTGGAACCCATAGCATCATAAGGACATGCAAGGAAATTACATACCTTTCCTGCCGCAGTAACCGCCGCAACCGCTGATGAACCAAGGGTATTCGTTGCAGTCTGCAATATAACGCTTCCTATCGCAGTTATGGAATACTGAAGTCCCATCGGCACGCCCATCGCACAGAGCGAACCCATCATGTGAGCATTGACAGCCCACTCATCCTTCTGAATATGCAGTATATCGAACTTCTTTATCATGTACCATAAACAACCCACACCTGCTACTACCTGCGCTATCGCGGTTGCCCACGCAGCTCCCGCAACACCAACCTTCATTACCACGATGAAAAATAAATCCAGCCCGATATTTACAATCGAAGAAATGACAAGGAAAATGACAGGTGTCTTGCTGTCACCAAGCGCTCTTATAACACCGGACACGATATTGTACAGGAACGTGAACGGTATCGCAGCAAATATAATCACAATGTACTGATATGAGAAATCAATTATGTTCTCCGGTGTCTTCATAAGTTCCAATATCTGCCTACATAACACAACCGTCACCGATGTAAGAACCACAGAAAAAGCTATTCCAAGCCATGCACAATTAGCTACATATTTTCTCATTCCCTTATAGTCACCTGCACCGAATTTATGCGCAACCGGAATAGAAAAACCATTGCACACCCCCATACAGAAGCCGATAACAAGGAAGTTGACCGAACCCGTAGCACCTACACCTGCAAGCTCATCAACGCCCAAAAAACGTCCCACAATAACCGTATCCACCAGATTATAAAACTGCTGAAATAAAAATCCAAAAAGAAGAGGCAGAGCAAAACCCACAATCAGCTTCATTGGATTTCCCTGTGTCATATCCTTCGTCATTTCAAAAATCTCCTTAACTCAGTTCATTTTTACATATATTCTTCTACTTCATCTGATGTATTTTTTATATGATTTACAGCAGCCTTGACCTGCTGTACAAATTCAAGATTCTTCTGGCTCTGCTCATATACCTGCTCAGCACTCACCGTAACCTCCTCGGTAACAGCTGACAACTGGGATATATTCTCGACAATCTTATTGTTAGACTCAGAAAGTCCGTTCACATGCTTGTTGACATCATCGACATGTCCGATAAGGCTCTCCATGTTCTCATTAAGAGTCTTAAATGATTCACTTGCCGTCTCAATCTTCTCGCTCTGTATGCCTGCCGCAGTTATTGTTCCCTTAACCGACTCAACGACCTCATTGGCATCAGCGCTCAGCTCGTTGGCAATTCTTGTAATATCCTCAGTAGATTTTTTTGTCTGTTCCGCTAACTGTCTTATCTGCTCTGCGACAACTGCAAAGCCTCTTCCGGCATCCCCGGCACGAGCGCTCTCAATAGAGGCATTGAGTGCAAGAAGGTTGGTCTGACCCGAAATGTTAAGTATCATTCCTGCAATCTTTCCTACCTCCTGCGTTCTTTCCTGCAGCTTATGCATTGCCTCACTCACCGTCTCATTGGTCATAGCAATATTGGCCGACTGTGTCTTAAGCTCCTCCATAAGCTCCATGTTCATCTTCACGCTCTTATTGGAATCTTCAGCAATCTCCACCATCTTCTCAGAAGCCTTGCTTGTCTGTGTTATTGCATCATTGATGACCGATGTCATGCTGTTCTGCTCCTGAATGCTTGTAGCAGTATTATTCGTCGCAGCAGTGATTTCCTTCATGCTGCCGGCAACGCTTTTTGTGCTTTCTAACAGTTCATCCATAAGCTCAGTACTCTTAGCTGTATCTGCATTGACGCTCTTTGATATATCCATAACCTTGTCTAAAAATCCCTGAAGATTATCATGCTCCTCTTTTGTGGCACCCATGGCATCATCGTTGAAAGCAATAATTATCTTTCCGACATTGAGAATGGCTATACCGATAAATACAGCTAATATAATCTCACAAAATCCGCTTACATTCGCGACAAATACACCCTTTTTTATCTGTACCACAGTCACAATGGCATACAGGACTGCCATTCCCACTGCTGTCTTTGTAAGACCTTTCTTGTCAAAATACGGAATCTGAAGCAAAAATATTGCAATGATTGCAAAGCTTATAAAGCGCGCATCCGACTGAACTCCTACAAGAAGGAATTCTATCCCCACTTCATAGGTTGCCAGTATCTTAAGCTGCTTTGTTGCCCTGTTACGCACATAAATAACCGTGTTAGCAATTGTGAATGCTGCCATCACCACCGTATTACCATATACAGTCATGGCAGAAATACTGCTCATAAACATCTTAAGCCATAGATACACAATAAATGAGACGCCGAGAACTACTGTTGCAATAATATAGAACCTGTTCATCCTTCTGTATCTCTCTGCCATGTCATTATACCTGTACTTCTTATCTTCCATAACAAACCCTCCCATGTTGTCTTTTATAGTATCTTATTTTTATAGTACTTTAGTTTCATTGTAAATTATAATTCAAACTTAATTTATTTTCCACAATTTTTATTAGCTTGCTCCGGTTTTTTCACACTTATTTATACGTTCCTTACACATTATTTTTCGCATTGATTATACCAAGCTTCTTCCTGACAATAATATAGCACACGACCTGAAAAACAATGGTAACAAACCATGATGCCGGATAGGATATGAACAATATGTCAATTGAGCGATGAAACGGAAAGATGCCATATATCCATACCAGTCTTGTTCCGACCGTTCCAACAACCGAAAGAATCATCGGAACAGTTGAGTACCCCATGCCGCGCAGTGCTCCGGGGAACAAATCCATTATTCCGCACAAAAAATATGTAATTGTGGTAAAGCGCAGTACCTCCATACCAGCCTTAACAACCGCAGCCTCATCCGTATATATCCACAGAATCTTATTTCCGAAGAAATAGGCACTGCACCCTAACGTGAGCGCTACCGTCATTGACAGACCTATGCACTCTAGCAGAACCCTTGTCATCCTCTTATAATTTCCGACACCGAAATTCTGGCTGGTGAAGCTCATGCATGCCTGCGTAACAGAATTGACTGAGGCAAACAGGAAGCCGAATATATTGTTAGCCGCAGTGTACCCTGCCATCGCAATTGAGCCGAACGAATTTACCGATGACTGCAAAAGCACATTGGAAAAGTTGATTACCATGCTCTGTATTCCCGCAGGTATTCCTACCTGACAAATCTGCTTAATATACACCCACCTCAACTTAAGCTTGGAAAACCTGAGCTGATAACTGCTGTCCGTCCTGTATAGACAGATAAGCACAAGAACACATGAGATTATCTGCGATACCACAGTTGCGATGGCAACTCCTGCCACACCAAGATGAAATACCGTTACAAGGAAAATATTAAGCCCGGCATTTACAACGCCCGCTATGACAAGAAAGAAAAGAGGTCTTTTCGTATCGCCCACAGCCCTTAATATGGAAGCTCCATAGTTATACATCATGAAAAAAGGCATTCCCACAAAATATATCCTCATATAAAGTGCCGACTGATCTATTACATCATCAGGTGTATCCATCAGCTCCAGCGCACCTCTTGCAAATATAAGTCCGACAAACACCATAACCACTCCGCTTATGAGTGCCAGTGCCATCGCGCTGTGCACAGTCTCGGACATCTCCTTATCGCGTCCTGCCGCATAAAAACGGGCTGCAATTACATTAGCTCCCAGTGATATACCTATAAACAGGTTGATGAATAAGTTGATTAAGGATGTTGTTGAACCCACAGCGGCAAGTGCCTGGCTTCCGGTGAATTTCCCAACCACAATTATATCGACCGCATTGAACATAAGCTGTAATATTCCCGACAACATGAGCGGAAGTGAAAACGATATCAGCTTATCAAGCAAAGTGCCGTTGCACATATCTATCTCATATCTTTTACTATTGTTTCCCATAAAAATCCTTTCTGAGCCATAACCAAGTTTTACGGTATGATTATAGAGCAATCATGTGTTTTGTCAATAATTGTTTTTATGCAGCTAAGTTTATTGAATTTTTAATGCTCAGCACCGTTTCCTACATTCTCTATATATTTGCCGATATAATATCAAGATGGCAGCCAATTTAGGTATAAGGAAGCAATTCCCTGCACCATCTATTTACTGTTATAATGTCAAAAGCGGTGAACGGATAATTAATTCCTTACCGGCGTAAGCGATTTTGACCATAAATATATTGTAACAGCTAATGGATAGTTTAATCAGATAAGAAAAGGATATGTGAAAAATGGGCAGGCACTTTTCGCATATCCTTTTCTTTTATTGAATCAATTTTTTGATTTTTATTTTTGCTTTTTGTTTTTGAGTTTTGGCTTTTATGCAGCTCTTGTTTAAACTCTTTGATTTTATGCTTTTTTAATTTTTGATTTTATCGTATTTCGTTAAATTTTAAATACCGCAATCTCCTCGCTGAGCTTCTTCGCCGTCTCGTCACATCTTGCGACCTCTCCTGTAACCTGGTCAGCCTCAGCCTTGACATCAACCGTCTTCTGCGCGATATCCGTTGTACCCTTCGCTCCCTCGTTGGTTGCCGTTGCGATTCCATCCATTGATGAAAGCACGCCGTCTATTGAAGCTAAAAGCTCCTCCGATGTAGCGCTGAAATCACCGATAAGCATATCAATATACTTGGCATCCTGATTGTACGCGTCCGCAACCTTATCGAACATATCATAGCTTGCGACAACATCCCCGCCCACGAACTCAAGGAGCTGTCCGGCATCCTCCGAAAGTCTCTCAACCGACGATGTGACCGCCTCAGTAACCTGCTGAATCTTTACAACAGCCTCCTTGGACTGCTCTGCAAGACCTCCAATCTCTGTAGCGACAACCGCAAATCCTCTTCCCGCATCGCCTGCACGCGCCGCCTCAATCGAAGCATTGAGCGCAAGGAGATTTGTCTGGCTTGTAATCTCCATAATTGATGATGACAGCACCTCTATCTGCTTGACAACCTTGGCATCCTCAAGCGCCTTTGTGAGACTCTCCCTGATGCTGTTGTGTACCTCGGAGGCATGTTCACGCTGCTTTCTCGTATCCGACTGAGCCTTGGAAGCGCGCTCGTGAATGTCCGCCGCCTGCTGTGCTCCGTCCTGTGAACGTGTGGCAATGTTCTTTGCAGCCTCTTCAATCTCGTTAGCCATGCTCTTGACTGTATCCGATGAAGCCGCCGTCTCCTCCATGCTTGCTGCAAGTTCCTCTGTCGTAGCTGATACATCCTCAATATTTCCTGTGAGTGATATGACATTCGTCTTAACAGTGTCCACAACCTCGCCGATGATATTGCTCTGAACCTTCACTTCCTGTATAAGACCGCTGACCTGCTTCTTCATATCCTCAAGATTCTCGCTGAGTATTCCGAAATCATCCCTTCTGTTTCGGAGCTTCTTAGGAAGTTCATGTGTAAAATCACCCTTTGTGATATTTCCGATATATCCAAGTGTGTACCTAAATGATTTGCTGAGTTCAACTGCCATATATACGCAGACTGCAAGGACAACCACCACAAGGAATCCGCCGGAGCCCGCAATCTTGGTCATCGCAGACTTGGCGTTCGCCTCCATGGCCTGTGTCTCATTAGCTACCGTCGTATCAATATAATCAATATAATTACCTGTTCCGATCACCCACTCAAACGGCTCAAACGCCTTGCTGTATGCTCTCTTAGGTGATGATTCCGTCTCCCCTGCCTTAGGGAACACATAATCTACATATCCGCCATCCGGATTCTTTCCTGCGCTTATTATATCCTTTATGTATGAAGTGCCGTTGGTATCCTTGGCGTTCATTCGGTTAGTACCCTCAGTTGTATTTCCAAGAAGCACCACATTCACGCCTTCATAGGTATCTGCCCAGAAATAACCGCCGTCACCGTATCTTAATTCACGAAGAAGATCTGCGCCCATCTCCTTCGCCTTGTCAAGAGAGTACTCTCCTCTCTCATAGCCTGCATACACCGCGTTCAAAAGAGAAATCGCATTATCGACCTGATTCTTGATATTCTCATCATAATCCGACTCAATACTTGCACGAAGAACATTCTCCGCACCTTTCTCCATATCTGAGATATGTGTCTCTGCCACAAATACAATGGCAAGCGTACCAATAAGGGTAATCACCGCAAGAATTATCATCTTAACACGTACACTCAAGTTTTTCATAAACTACAACACTCTCCTTTGGTATTTTTTCTGTTTTTTCACAACTATAGGTTCAATTATACTACTTTTTCTCTCACTTGTGTAGTGCTAAATTACCATATACTATTCTCTGCGTATAAAATTTACTTTACAATGATTTGACACCCGAATCTTTATATATAGAAAAATAATAGGCAATTGCAAAAGTGCATAACGCTCAACCTGCAATTGCCTATTACCAAAATTATCATTTTACATAATTTTCAAAATTAATTTATATAGTTTATCTTCATCTTCTCATCAAGAGGATATCTCACAAGCTCACTTCCATCAAGCTTTTCCCTGTGCATATCAACAGCGTTTATGCCGTGATTGTCATAGGTTGTATAATAGTATATTCCTCTGGTCGCATTGCAGCATGAGGTATATATAGTTATCTCATACTTGCCCTCCGCCACCTTACAGCATCCTCTCTGCTGGTCTACACTGCCGAGAATGTGGAAGAACTGGCTCACGCTCTCCTCCTCCCCATCGCCTGAAATGGAATTGAGCTTCGTGTATGCCACCCTCGCAAATCTCGAAGCCGATGATAAATCTCCCGGAAGCCCCAGCGCGCCCATTCCTCTGCTGTAGGTCTTAAGCTCAACCTTGTCCGAGAAATTGTTAGCCGGCTGCTCCGGTGACAGTCCCATATAATTGTTGAGCATGAACATCTGCATCTCAAACGGAGGATTGTTCGTGAGCACCCCCACCGGATTGTCATACACATGAAGCCCCGAAGCCGTGCACTCAACAGTGATTGCCTCATCCTTATCCGCAATCAGCCAGTGAAGCTGCGCTGCTGGAAAATGCTCATTGAAGGTTGTCCCGACAAGGTTCATCTTAGCAAGTTTCTCACGCGCCTGCGCCACACTGTCGCACTGTGCAAGTATCCACGGAATAAATTCAAACTGCGCGACATTCTCCCTGCCATCCTCAGGCTCCTGATACTTAGCATTTCCGACAAAATTAAGACCTGCCATTCCAAGCCCCTTCTCATTTATCGCGTCATAATACAGCGGATATCCGTCCGCCACATGAGCCATGCCGACTATCGCATAGTGGCTCTCAAGCTTTCCCTCATGCCTGAAATCAAACACATAATTGCGCGGGGTGACCGTCACATCATCACCGTATGAAAATTCATAATCTAATGTTCTTCCAAAATAGAAATCTTTAGTTCTGTAGGTTGCTGCTGTGCACATAGAGATTCCTTCCTTCTTAATATTCTTTATCTTTGTTATTTTTTATTCTGTCACTACCCAAAACACGTTTTCTATTAGCATACTCCGCCAGCGCATAAGTATTCTTATATTAAATAAAATTTTACACGAATATCCCAACTACCAGCTTCACAATGAGCGCCGCAACCCACGCAATCGCACACTGCCATATTACAACTCCTACCGCCCACTTCATTCCAAGCTCTCTCTTGATTGCTGCTATCGCCGCTACACAAGGTGTGTACAAAAGACTGAAAGTAAGAAGTGCTGCCGCTGCCACCGGTGATAAGACTGTAGCGATACCTGCACCGAAAAGTACTTCAAGCGTAGATACAACACTCTCCTTTGCCATGAAGCCGCTGATAAGCGATGTGCATATACGCCAATCGCCAAGACCAAGAGGCTTGAATAACGGAACAAGAAGCCCTGATATTCCCGCAAGTATGCTGTTGCCCGAGTCCTCAACCATGTTGAAATGAATGTCAAAGCTCTGTAAAAGCCACACAACTATAGTTGCTATAAGGATTACCGAGAATGCCTTCTGAAGGAAATCCTTTGCTTTCTCCCACAGAAGCTGTCCTACATTCTTAGGACTTGGCAGCCTGTAATTAGGAAGCTCCATGACAAACGGAACAGGCTCCCCCTTAAAGAGAGTTCCCTTGTAGAGAAATGCTACAAGTATTCCCACAAGTATTCCCAAAAGATACAGTCCCGTCATAATAAGTCCTCCCTGCTTAGGGAAGAATACACTCACAAAGAAAGCATATATCGGAAGCTTAGCCGTGCAGCTCATGAATGGTGTGAGGAGTATCGTCATCTTACGGTCTCTCTCACTGGTAAGGGTTCTTGTAGCCATGACAGCCGGAACCGTGCAGCCGAAGCCGATAAGCATAGGCACTATACTTCTTCCGGAAAGACCGATCTTACGAAGAAGCTTGTCCATCATAAATGCAACTCTTGCTATGTAACCGCTGTCCTCCATAAGTGACAGGAAGAAGAACAGCGTGACTATAATCGGCAGGAAGCTTAAGACACTTCCTACTCCGGTAAATATACCATCAATCACAAGACTTCTTAGTGCACCATTGACCTTCGCAGCAGCCATTGCAGCATCAGTAGCTTGTGCAAGCTTATCAATTCCGAGTTCAAGAAGATTCTGAAGAGCCGCACCTATGACATTAAATGTGAGATAAAAGACCAATGCCATTATCGCTATAAAGCATGGGATTCCGGTATATTTTCCGGTAAGGATTCTGTCTATTTTCTCGCTTCTTATTCGTTCTTTGCTCTCCTTAGGTTTAACAACCGTCTGCTCACACAGCTTCTCGATAAAGTCAAAACGCATGTCTGCTATCGCTGCACTTCTGTCAAGACCTCTCTCTGTCTCCATCTGCTTCACAATATGTGAGAGTGTCTCAGTCTCATTCTCATCAAGCTTAAGCTTTTCAATTATCAGGTGGTCACCTTCTATAGCCTTGGTAGCTGCGAAGCGCACCGGAATATCTGCACTCTCTGCATGATCCTCAATAAGGTGTTCAACAGCGTGTATACATCTATGGACAGCACCGCCGTGATCCTGCTTATCGCAGAAATCCTGTCTTAAAGGTCTCTCCTGATATTTTGCAATATGCAGCGCATGCTTTACAAGCTCATCAACGCCTTCATTTTTTGCAGCAGATATCGGTATAACCGGTACACCAAGCATTCCCTCTATTGTGTTGACATCAATGGAACCATGATTTCCGGTCACCTCATCCATCATATTCAGAGCCACTACCATAGGAATATCCATCTCAAGAAGCTGCATGGTAAGGTACAGGTTTCTCTCTATGTTGGTAGCATCAACTATGTTGATGATTGCCTTTGGGTGTTCATTGAGTACAAAGTTACGCGATACAATCTCCTCACTGCTGTACGGAGACATGGAATATATTCCGGGTAAATCCGTAATATTAGTGTTTGGATACCCTTTAATCGAGCCATCCTTCCTGTCGACGGTGACACCCGGGAAGTTACCGACATGCTGGTTAGAACCGGTAAGCTGATTGAAAAGTGTAGTTTTTCCACAATTCTGATTGCCCACCAGAGCATAAGTAAGCTTCGTTCCCTCCGGAAGCGGGTTCTCATCCTTCTTCGAATGGTACCTTCCATCCTCGCCTAGTCCCGGATGCTCTGATTCCTTTCCGTTCTCCACCCTCGCATGTGAGTTACTTCTCTTCTCAATACTGTCAATCTCTATCTGCGTCGCCTCAGCAAGGCGCAGTGTAAGCTCATAGCCATGGACCTGAAGCTCCATCGGATCTCCCATCGGTGCAAGCTTTACAACAGTGACCTCCGCACCAGGAATCATTCCCATATCAAGGAAATGCTGTCTGAGCGCACCACTGCCCCCGACATCCTTAATAACACCGCTTTTACCAATCTGTAATTCATTCAATTTCATAACATAATTCTTCCGTTTTCCCAAAATGAAGTGCCATCTCAATCAGGGCAGATTGCCGGAATACTCCGGTGCACTACATCTTAAAATATTCAATACTTTTAACGAGTTTATCAGCAATAGCCTTCAGCTCATCCGCACTATTGTACACCTGCTTGAATGTATCTGCAACAATTTCTGTCTGCTCATAAGTACTCTTTGTGCTGTCAAGATTCTCAACCGATATATTTGAAAGGTGTTCAACTGCCTGAAGTACTTCATTTCTTGCACTTTCAAGCTTTCCTGAGCTCTCCTTTATCTGTGCAATGCTCTTCATGGAGCTTGCAATCTCCTCTATAACCTCTGCAACAACCTGCTGTGTCTCCTGCATGCTCTCGCTCTGGCTGGCTATAATTTCCTGCATCTGCTGCATTGCCTGTACTGCCTTCTCCGAATCGACTCTCAGTACATCTGCTGTAGCCTCAATCTCCTTGCTCGACTCATTAGACTGCTCCGACAGATTCTTAATCTGCTCTGCCACAACTGCAAAGCCTCGTCCGCTGTCCCCGGCTCTTGCCGCTTCTATCGAGGCATTGAGACTTAAAAGACTGGTGTCCTCCGCAATCGAATTGATAAACGTGGTCGCCGCCTGAATCTTTTTAACCGACTCATTTGTTCTATTAGTCTGCTCCTGCACCTCACCGATTATCTTTTTTACATCCTCATTTATCTGTCTGAGACTCAAAAGTGTTTTGGAGGCTTTCTCACTTGAAATCTGCATTGAAGCAGCATTACCGCTCAATATCTCTGCTTCATCTGAAGTTTCTGTGATATTATCTCCCATAATCTTCATCTGCTCAGATGTGCTCTGTGAATTTTCTGCCTGAAGCTGCGAATTATCAACAACCTGACTCACCGCCGTCCGGACATCATTCATGGTTCCGTTCGTGTTGTCCGCTGCCGTTCCAAGAAGCTGTGAGGCTTCAAGAAGAGCCTTCGCGTTATCGGTTATCTCCTTTATGGTAGATCTCATAGTGTCGCGAAGCGTTATGGTAACTCTTGAAAGCTCACCTATCTCATCCTTCTTCTTAAGAAGCTTATCGTCAACCCACACATCCAGATTTCCCTCAGCGAGCTTGCCAACCATCTGAATACTTTTCTTAATATTTCTGCTCATACTGCTGGCAAGCTTGATTCCCACTGCGATACATATAAGCATAACAACGACAACCGATGAACATATCGAGCTTAAAATACGTTTAACAACAACTTCCTTTTCCTGCAGATTGGTACCAACAAAAATCATACCTATAATCTGATTATCCGAATTGTTCTGATACACAGGCATAAAATAGCCGTAATTTAATTCTCCTTCGATTGAAACTGCACTGCTGAAGTACTCCTCCCCGCCTTTTAGTACCTTCTCAACAATCTTATCTCCTGCTCTTGAACCTAACACACGGTCACCATTGGCATCCTTTGCCGATGTCATAATTCTTTCGTCTCCGTAGAAAAAGGTTACATCCATTCCGCTGTTGCTCTTAATCTTATCAACAAGGCTCTCAGACTTGGATATATTATAGCTGCCCTTCCATATATCACCATTGCTGCTCTGAATATAATCTCCCGTATTCTGGTCATAAGCCGCAAGCGTCGCCGCTGCCGTTCCCTTTAGCGCATCCTCTATCTCGCTTGTCACCGCTTTTCGCACTTGGGTATTGATGAAAAAAATTGATATCACACCAAGCATAAGCACCGGACCAATAGCTATCATCAATATTTTTTTCTTAATGTTCATCCTTACCCTCCTACTCTACCACATCCACGGTCTTAAAATACCAGTTAATTGCACCGGTTATTGTAGCATCATCCAAAGTCTTGCCTGCCTCACCTACTGTTTCGCCTGTATTGGTTTCTATCACTCCGTCAAATACACCAAGCTCACCTGACAATATCTTTTTCTTAGCCTCATTCACCTTCTCAGCCGTGCCGTCTACACAGAAATCTGCAAGCTCTGTGATTCCGACAAGGTTCTCGCTCATGCCTCCATAATAATTGCTTCCGTCCCATGTTCCATCTATAACGCTCTGAACCGCAGCCGTATAGTATGCACTCCAATTCCAGATTACGCTGCACAGACACGCATCCGGAGCCTCCTTGCTCATGTCCGAATTATAACCGATGCCATACACGCCTCTCTCCTCGGCAAGCGTCTGTGGATACGAAGTATCGCAATGCTGTGTTATGACATCACAGCCCATATCAAGAAGAATCTCCGCCGCCTCTTTCTCCGCTTCCGGAGCATACCAGCTGTTCGTAACCTTCACATAAACCTTTGCATCCGTATTCACCGAATAAACACCAAGTGCAAATGCATCAATTCCGCCTGTAACCTCTGAGTTGCTTGAATCCATCGCCGCAACATATCCAATCTTATCTGTCTTGGTATTCATGCCGGCAACAATTCCGCTTAAGTACCTTGCCTGATAGATTCTGCCAAAGTAATTATTAAAATTCCTGCCGTTGCTCATATATCCCGTTCCATGAGAAAAATATACATCAGGGTACTCTTCCGCCATCTTAGCTGTCGTCTCCATGTAGCCCCAGCTTGTGGTAAAGATGATATTACAGCCCGCGTCAATGCACTCCTTTATAGCCTTTCGCGTTGCCTCCTCGTCCGAATCGTCAACATTGATTTTTCTCACTATCTGACTATCCGACAAGCCGAGATTCTGCTGCATTCCCTGAATACCAAGATCATGCGTATATGTATATCCACTGCCCTCCGCCGGGTCTGATAAATGCAGTACACCAACCTTAATCTCATCCTTGGATATACCATTCTTTACAGTCTCTGTCTGTTCCTTAGTCACAGTCACTTCCTGTGCTGACTGCTTACTGCTGTTCCCGGTGAGATTCGTTGCATAATCATCAAGCTGAATATCCTTTGAACATCCCGAAAGCAGCATACAAGCCATAACTAATGCCGTAACTCTCTTTAGAAAACTTCTCATAGTCATTCCTCTCCCTTGTATTTTACTACGTGCCAGAATTATATGTTATATTATAACCCTTGCGACGATACAGTGCAATAATTTTAACAACTCAAAAGAATATTCATACATTTTAAACCATTAAGCTGGATATGACATACTATATAGGCTGCCATTCTTAGCAGAATAGCTGTATTTCATTTGTTATTATAACTGCATAATAAAAGTAATAACGAATAATATGCAATTACCGGCAAATTTGACATATTGTTTTTATGATTATATAATGAATATATTAGTTTTTATTTTACATATTATTAATGCAATAAATGTATATCCCACAGCAGAAAGCGAGGAAGTACGATGAGCAATGAGCATATAATAAATGATAAAGAAAAGGCACAGAATTCCATAATTCAGGCTTTAACTAATCTGTATCTGTTTGGATACTATATTGATATACATTCAGGCTGTTATGTGCGCATGGAGATGAGCAGCACATCCAGGAAAAATGACTCAGACAATACGCATTATCGGGATGAACGTGATTGGTTTCTCGAGCACATTGTAACTAGCGAATATCGTGAAAGGATTGCAGAATTCACCGATATATCTACTATTGAAGAAAGACTTCGCGGTCAATCGGTCATATTCGAGGATTATATCAATTACAATGGATGCTGGGTCAGATGTGCCTTTATCCCTGCCGACTATGACGAAAATGGACATTTAACACATGTCCTCTTCATCGGTCAGAACATAGATGTCTCACGAAGAAAAGAACTGAAGCAAAAAAATGAACTTCATGAACTCAACGAAAGACTTATCATAGCCAACGCCAGACTGCAACAGGCATGTGCCGAGGCTGAGCTTGCCAATATAGCGAAAACAGATTTTCTCGCCCGGATGAGCCACGATATAAGAACACCTCTAAATGGTATTCTTGGTCTTTTAGAGATTGCCGGAAGATGTTCCGATGACCATGAAAAAGTTGAAAGCTGCAGGCAGAAGGCCATTGTTGCCGCCAATCATCTGCTATCCCTGCTTAACGATGTACTTGATATGAGTAAGTTAGAAAGCGGTGATATACGTCTCGCACAAGAACCCTTTAACATGAATGACCTGCTCTTTCAGACACATGAGATTATGAGTGGACAGATGGCTGTAAAGAACATAAAAAGCATTACTACCAACCAGATGCCTCTTCCTCATCCGAACGTAATAGGAAGTCCCGTTCACGTAAGACAGATTCTAACCAATCTTATCTCAAACGCTATCAAATATAACAGGCAGGGAGGCAGCATATATGCTTCCATGGAAGAAACCGCTATTGACGATGACAACATTACCTTCCTTTTCACTATATCCGACACCGGAATAGGCATGACGGAAGAATTTCTACAACACATTTTTGAACCGTTTGCACGTGAAAATGAAAAACTCAATTCCAAGGTTACAGGAACAGGGCTTGGAATGTCCATTGTCAAAAAGCTTATCGACAAGATGAACGGAACCATCGAAATAGAAAGCACCAAAGACGTTGGAAGCACATTCAAGGTAACTCTTCCCTTCAAGCGGGACAAGCAGCATATATCAGGTGACACTGTCCCTTCAACTTCCGGTATGGATTTAAAAAGTCTCCGCCTTCTTCTCGTCGAGGACAATGAGCTCAACTGCGAGGTTGCACAATACCTCTTGACAGATGAAGGGGCTATTGTAGATGTCGCACCTAACGGGCAGATTGCGGTTGATATTTTTAAACAAAATCCAACCGGTTACTACGATGTTATACTTATGGACATGATGATGCCGGTGCTTGATGGCTGCAGTGCAACAAGAGTGATTCGAAGCTTAGAGCGCACTGATGCGGCAAATATTCCAATCATCGCCCTGACTGCCAATGCATTCTCGGATGATGTAAGTAGATGTCATGAAGCCGGAATGAACGCACACCTTTCCAAGCCGCTTGATATCAATGCCACAATAAAAACCATAAGATATTATACCGGCATATAAGAATGGCATTGTATCCACTGGTATTATCAAGCTAATAATTTTTATTAGATATATTAAAAAAAGAAAAAGGAGTTACCAATGAAAAATTTTAAAGAATTTCTTAAACGAAAAGACATCGAAATCTCTGCAAAGAGATACGGTATTGATGCCCTTGGAGCAATGGCACAAGGACTATTTGCCTCACTATTAATAGGAACAATCATCGCCACACTCGGCGAACAGCTCGGAATCGCCATACTTGTGACAATCGGCGGATACGCTAAGGCTGCAACAGGTCCGGCGATGGCTGTCGCAATAGGCTACGCCCTCCACTGTCCGCCTCTCGTTCTTTTCTCACTGGTCGCCGTCGGTTCGGCAGCCAACACGCTTGGCGGTGCCGGTGGACCGCTTGCTGTTCTTATCATAACAGTACTCGCTGCAGAATGTGGAAAAGCAGTTTCAAAAGAAACCAAGATTGATATTATCGTCACTCCGTTTGTGACCATCGTTATAGGAAGCCTGCTTGCAATGCTCCTTGCTCCGGCAATCGGAAAAGCCGCCAGCAGTGTAGGCGCCGCAATCATGTGGGCTACAGAGCTCCAGCCATTCTTTATGGGAATAATCATTTCCGTGATAGTCGGCATAGCGCTCACACTTCCTATAAGCAGTGCCGCAATCTGTGCCGCATTAAGTCTCACAGGACTTGCCGGCGGAGCCGCCCTCGCAGGCTGCTGTGCCAACATGGTCGGCTTTGCCGTCTTAAGCTTCAGGGAAAACAGATGGGGAGGGCTTTTTGCACAAGGTATCGGAACAAGCATGCTCCAGATGGGAAACATCGTGCGCAATCCACGTATATGGCTCCCGGCAATTCTAACATCAGCCATAACCGGACCGATTGCCACCTGTGTATTCAAGCTTCAGATGAACGGCGCCGCCGTAGCTTCAGGAATGGGAACCTGCGGTCTCGTAGGACAGATTGGTGTGTACACCGGCTGGCTCAATGATATAGCTGCCGGAACCAAAGCCGCCATCACAGGCTTTGACTGGCTGGGACTTGTACTCATAAGCTTCATACTTCCCGGTGTTCTCGCATGGGCATTCGGATTGTTCTTTAGAAAAATCGGCTGGATTAAGGAAAACGATTTAAAGCTGGACTTATAAGGTCCAGCTTTTTCTCTACTCTGTGCGCTCTTTTCCCCAGAAGAACAGTGCCACCGTTCCCGGTCCTGTATGGCTTCCTATAGTTGTTCCCACATAGTTAATCTCCACATGCCCATCAAGTTTAGGAAATCTCTCCTCGACAAGCCTTGCCACCTCTTTCGCATCATCCACGCAGCCCGACTGGGATATATAACATTTGCCGGAATAGTCAAGTCCATCCTGTGCATTCTCAGCCATTCTGTCAACGATAGCCTGAATCACCTTTTTCTTCGTCCTTATCTTATATCTCGGAATAAGCCGCCCCAGATTATCCATATTGAGGAGCGGACAGATGTTTAACACCTTTCCGATTGCCCCCGCCGTCTTTGAGATTCTTCCTCCCTTGATATAAAAGGATAAATCCGTGGAGAAGAACCAGTGGTTGAGCCTGAGCTTATTTTCTTCAACCCATTCGTGAAGCTCATCTATGCTCCTGCCCTCATCACGCATTGTGGCAAGAGTATCCATGATAAGCCCATACCCTGATGAAGCTCCGAGAGAATCCACAATATATATCTTCCTGTCCGGATACTTCTCCTTGAGCACATCCTTGGCTATATTTGCCGAATTGATGACACCGGATATTCCCGATGACAGGCATACATGCATGATATCATACCCCTCTTTTAAGAACGGCTCAAAGTATGCCTCAAATTCATCAGCATTGACCTGCGAAGTCTTTGTGTCCGCCCCCGCCGCCATCCTCCTGTAAAAATCCTCAAAATCAATCGTCTGCCCTAAATCATCCGGGTACTCCACACCATCAAGCTCATAGTGGAAGCATATATATTTTACATCAATCTGTTCAAAATGCTCCTTCGACAAATCAGCCGTGGAGCAGCAGCTCAAAATATACTTTTCCATGTGAATAGCCTCCTTAAAATATATTTCAGTTGTATAATTGTTGTGATACACTAACTGTTCTGTACTCAACCCCAAGCTCCGGCAGTAATTTTTCAAACACATCCTTCGTCTTGATTCTGAGACTTGATGTATTTATACATGGATGACATCCAAAATATTCCGACTTAAAAACATCCTCATCAACAATAAGATGTACTCTATGCTCACGGTCATTCATCAGCCCCATGACGCTCACTGAACCCGGTGTTATATCAAGAAATTCAAGCATTTTGTCCGAATCCGCGAATGACAGCCTCGACGCGCCAATCTGCTTAGATACCTCCGCAGTCCTGAATTTCTTATCGGCACAGAGCATCAGCAGATAGTACTCCGTCTTAGCTGAGTTAGTCAAAAACAGGTTCTTGCATATCACCGCCGGCGCTAACACCTCATCAATTGCAACGCACGCCTCCATTGTGTTGGCTTCCTCATGGTCGACACGCTGATACTCAATCCCCAGCCTGTCAAGCAAATCATAAACGCGAATCTCCTTTTCAAGCCTGCCTGTGACATCCTTCGGTCTGCCGTTTTCCAATGTCAATGTACCCAACGTAAACTCCTTCTTTCTGTACAATATTGTATTTTTTATGACCTTCTATCGCTTATAAATATTTTCAAAAAATTGCAGAACCCCATCCTCGACTGCGAACTGCTCAAGCTCCTCCTTTGACAAATCATAGTAATACTTGTTGGTTTTTATGTGTATGGAAAGACTGTCAAGCGGAAAGCCCTTCTTTCTTATAGCGCTTTGCTGCGTATCCGCAATGATAAATGGCTCACTCTCCATCGAAGGTGCCATCGACTCATAGATATGCTCCTCATCCTGCACAAAACAGATTGCATCCCTATACCTCGCCGTGAGGTTTCCATATTTTTTTGCAAGTCCCGAATAGTATTCCACCATCTCATCGTCCGAAAGACATTTGCCGTTCACATTGCGCACATGCACGCCCGGCTGAAGCTCATCCGGCACATTATCAAAATACAGCCCCGAATCGCAGGAAAAGACCGGCATATTAAAAGCCTTATAGTAAGCCAGCGCCTTTATCCGCGCGTTTTCAAGAGGAGTACTTCCTGTCTCCGCAACCTCTGGAATATCCATTCCCTCCGCCCTTAAATCATTTAGCCCGATAAGCTCTATATCTATCTTTTTAAGTCGGTTCCGCATAACCGAAAGCTTTGCAGCGTTTCCCGTGCCGAATAGTAGTTTCATCGCAATCTCCTTTTGAGGTAATATAATTTTTTTCAGATGTTGAGGGCAAAACATGCCAATTTAATGTATGAGTGTATAGGGCATGTTTTGACCCCAACATCATAACATAAAACATTATACCCACATATTGCAATGAAAACAAGCTGTGCGGACTTAGATTAATGATTTCTTTGCTTCATGTCGGGGTCTTATCTGTCGGTACTAACTTCCAAGCATAAACAAACTTTTGTTATGGTTGATTGCCCCTTTCTGCCTGTCGACATAGAAAAAGGACAGTCGATTTTCTCGGCTGTCCTTGTAGGTGTTTGGTTTTAAATTATCCTATTGGTTACATGAAGTATTAGCTGTCAGCTTCACTCAATAAATCGGAAATAATTGTATTCAACGCAGGTGCCGGAATGTATATTCCCTGATATGGCTGCTCTACATATTGTGTTCCTCTGTCCTCGTAGAAAAATATCGTTGTTACAGTATCATCGAAACTATTAAAATCAATCTTTACATATTCACCAACATTAGGAGAATCATTTATGGTTGATTTTGAAGTCGACTCCATATCCATCAGAATAGACATGATTTCTCCTATCCGTTCTCCGTCTGTGCAAGTTGCCGTTGCGTTATCGTCGGAAACAGAAATGGAGATTATATCTTCTGTTGCGGGTAAAAAAATTGGGGCAGCTTTCGCCGATGACCCGCAAGCAGAGAGAAGAATACACATAATCATGCCGATTGACACTAGCATATATTTTTTCATCACAATCCCTCCCGTCAAGATTTATTAGTTGTTTGCTCAACAAAAGTATAGCACAAAGGTGTGAACAAATCTACAGCATTTCAGCCTGTAAATCAAGGTTTTTTCATGGTAATCAATTTATTTTCTATAAACTTTACTTTATTTTCCCATAGGTGTTGCTTTATTTACAGAAAGACTTACCAGCCTGCAATTTAGACCTCACATAGCTAATCACGGCACTTACCGCAAATACAGCTCCCGCAGCATAGTAGCACCAATTATACTCACTGCTTCTTCCGGAAATGGCGATAATGCCATGAATCAGACTGCCACACGTCAAAACCGCCACAGCACTGTTCCACAGCCTTACACTCCAGTAATTTACATTTTTCTTAAAAAAGATAAGGGTAGCGCCCGCTCCGCCCAACAGCGGATATAGGAACATGCCTCTCATGTACCATGAATACTCCCCGTAGCCAAAATGCTCATAAATCACTGTAAACAGTATACAAAACAGCGAAACGCCAATATACGAAACAATGTTTTTCTTTTCGATTCTAATATCCGATGTAGACAATGTCGCTCACCTCCCTCTCCTTAAAGCTGCGCCCGTTGGTTGTCGGTCTGTTAATCACCTGACCGTTAAAATACATTGTCGACGAACCGCCGCCGTCCAAATTGTATGCTGTCTCACAGCCGTAGGACTTCATAAGCTGCGCAAGCTCATATATCGAAAGCCCTTCGCTCTCACTGCTTCTTCCGTCCGCCACAACAAGCACATAATGAAGCTCATCGACAATACCGATTGCCGTTCGCGGATTGCTCGCCATCGCCTTGCCGACCTCCGTGTCCTCATCGACAACAACCTCACCGGTCTCCACAAGCGCCGGTCCGAATGCAAACAACTGCACCACACCGTTTTCCACAAGCTCTTGTGCGGAAATGTCCTTCTCATTGATTATTCCAAACTCTCCATCCTCATACACAACCAAATCATCATACTCCGAATCCGCCCTCACACTGTCCCTATAGATAACTCCGTTTTTTATCACATAACCTTTCTTATCCGCCCCATAAAAATCACCGTTTATCGCCAAAATTGCATCCTTTGACTTCGCCTGCGATGAGGTTGTCTCCGTTATATTAGTACCGAAAGTATCCTGTGCAAATGCCGTTTTCAACAAATCCGCATCCGAAAGCACAACATCCGCTATATACACGGTTGTGTTGTCGACTCTCTGTGTTGCAATATTTATGGATATGTTTTCGTCCTGATAGGAGGTTGAAGTGTATGTTCCGCCTGATTGGCTGCTATCACCGGATTGAGTGTTATCGCCGGACTGACTGTTGCTATTGGGCTGGCTATCCTCTCCTGATATATCGGAATATTGGAATTCGTCAACTTTTCCGGGGGAATCTGCACTATCCGATACTCCGTCCCCACTATATTTCTCCGTCTGCACCTGCGATA
This sequence comes from uncultured Eubacterium sp., assembly GCA_958446835.1. Lineage (GTDB taxonomy): Bacteria > Bacillota > Clostridia > Lachnospirales > Lachnospiraceae > CAG-882. The sequence goes on along the minus strand of CAUCXT010000013.1, from coordinate 5,137 downwards.
TCGAATGTGGTATCACGAATGTATCCAGCAGTACATAAACGCTGAATGACAACAATGCAGTGAAGAAAATTGTATAATATATGAATCCACTTGTTTTTCTTTTCATTGTATCTTACCTCCTTAACAGGAAAGTATATGAAGGAAACCTTAAATGAATTTAAAATTTTGTTTTATTAAAATATATTTTTTCATAATAAAAAGTCTACAGCTTTCTTGAGTTAGAAAGTATGTAGACTTTAATTTTTGGCGGGATTAGTAGATATTATTCCCTACAGGTTGTCCAATATATTATTATGCAGCTATGCCAAACGTATTATACACTCCATTACAGGTGACTAATCCCACATTTTCTTGAGTGTCACCTTGAGTGCCATTTTCATTAGCTTGTGTTGAATAACTAGAGCCATAATTCAGATTATTTTCTATCACCGAACAACTCCCTAAACCTGCCTTGAAACAAAATGGACAATATCATTTCTTTGTTCAAGAATATATGGTATCAGTTCCAAAGGATATACCTTCGTGCCTTTCTTTAAGTCCTCCAGCGGAATCCAGCAAAAATCCAAATCAATTCTCTCGTTGTCCAATTCATCATAGCCATGAAACACCCCGTCTAAGGGAATACTATCGTCAAGCAAATGCACATTATAATATAAGCAAATCTGATGACACGGCTTACTGCCCCATGGAAAATATATCTCACCTACCGCAAGCAGATTGTCAACCTCTATCCTGGCATGAAGCTCCTCAGCAAATTCACGCTTAAGAGTTTCCATGCTCGTCTCCATAGCCGCAACATGACCGCCTATGATGGCATAGTCATCATCCTTGGGACGCTGTAAGAGAATCTTTTCATTATGTATCAATATACCGCCAACACGATATGAGAATACAAAATTGTTGTTTTTAAATAGTATGTCCATCTTGGGAGCTCCTTTGAATTTTTTGTTATTTCGATTCTAGTATGTTATTGGAAACCTAAATCAAGTAACGCATCAGCATTCAATAAACGCACTTATCACTTTTTGTATTTTATCAGACTGTATTAACAGGCTCATCTTCTTATCCCCATCCATAATCTCAGTTTTACCGCACCTAAGGCTGTCCTTGTGGTCCGACACACAACAGTCTTTATACCAGCACTCACCCATAAGTGCCCCATTGACAGACCATTTTTCATTTTGTGTAAATTCACTAACCAATGATTTCATCACGCGCTCTGTAGAATATCTCTTAAAACCAGCTATGTATTGCAATGTCTTCTCGTCATCAATCTTTGACAAATTGATTCCATGATTCTCAATTGCTGCTAAAACTTCCTCACGAATTTTGATTTTATCTGCCTTTCCGATGCCAGTCCAATCTACAAGTTTATCAAATGCAATATAATATTTTTCCTCGCGTTTTATCTCCAAATCTAACACCGCGTCCAATAGTCCCTGATTACTCCCTTTACTTTCAACTACAAGCTTATCATCAAAGAACATTTGATTAACTAATTTCCAGAAATGAAGACCTGCACCCGTATCTTCTGTCCATAAGTATTTCATCTCACAACTCCTCTTCAAGAGTTATCGTGTTATTATTAAGCTTCAACACCTTAAAACTCTTATCAGATACATTAAGTCCATCGCAATTTCTCAAAAAAAGCATATATTGATTTGAAAATTCGAAATTAACAAACCTTTTAACTTCATCAGTAATAAGGATATCCGCGTTATCAATCACTATAAAATTATTTCTGCATTGCTTTATTGATTCCAATAAATTATCTGATTTGTAATTAAATAATTTTATTGACTTATATTCATCAGTTAATCGTAAATCCTCCAACATTTCATAAAGAACAGTTTTTCCTGTACCGCTGTCTCCACCAACCAGAGTTATTCTATCATCAAATTCCAAATCATATGAAAATGGAGCTGCTTTAAATATAATATTCTTATAAACCATCTGCTTCTCTCCTTTCATACTCCTTGCTCCACCAGATATTATATCCCCTGCTTCCGGTTACTATATCAGAATCATTGAACCTGATTTTTATATCGTCCGAAATATCAAAAACTGTTGGTCTGGACATATATATCTTTATATTATCCATTGCAAAAATAATCTTGAGCACATTCGGACCACACTCATCCACACACACCACTTTATCAGGGTGTTTTACGATATTGAGCAGTGTCTTGCAACCAGATGACAAATTGCGGATTGTGCCTAAACCATATTTTGTTTCAATGTGCTTATCCGGTGTCAGCTTTGCCTCATCCACCTGCCAAATGAGCTTTATTTCAGTTTGAGACATTTCTTCATTTCCCGTATTTAAGTTAAAATATAGGTCATTTTGCAGTATCCAATCCTTTGAGTTTCTTTTTTCTGTATATACATCTATCATTTAATGTCACTCCTTAAATTACTCTATTTTACTCTGCAGTGAACTCTCATCATTGGTGTTTTCAAGTATTTATACTTTTACTTATGCCAATAATATTATTTTACCACACCCTCAACATTTTGTAACCTTCCAAACCCATAATATTCACCCCACTCCCATACTTTTCCCATTTCTTAGTCAATCCTGCACACCAAAGCAGCTATAAAATCCTTGCTAATCCCCCCCATTTATTGTATGATAAGAATAATGTTAAGTTATAAAGCCTTAACTCGACATTGGAAGAGTTATTATAAAATACAGGAGGATATACCATGAGCAGAGAAATGGTAGTCGTTATTGACTTTGGCGGTCAGTACAACCAGTTGGTTGCAAGGCGCGTCAGAGAATGTAATGTATACTGTGAGATATACTCATACAAGACGGATATCGCGAAGATTAAAGCCATGAATCCGAAGGGCATTATTCTTACCGGTGGTCCTAACAGCTGCTATGAGCCGGGTGCTCCGACCTGCACTGAGGAGCTTTTCAATCTCGGTGTTCCGGTGCTTGGTCTGTGCTACGGTGCGCAGCTTATGATGCACGTTCTTGGCGGTAAGGTTGAAAAAGCACCTGTGCGCGAGTACGGCAAGACAGAAGTTTTTGTTGATACAACTTCACCATTATTCAAGGGTGTTGGCAGTCCGGCAGAAAATGTTGTCGGAATTACATGTGATGACCACAAGAGCGATACTAATGCAACATCCTGCTGGATGAGCCATTTTGATTATATCTCAAAGGTTGCTCCGGGCTTCAGAATCGTCGCACACACTGCCGATTGTCCTGTTGCCGCTGCACAGAATGAGTCTAAGAATCTCTACGCAATCCAGTTCCACCCGGAGGTACTTCACACTCTTGAGGGAACCAAGATGCTTGAAAATTATGTCAAGAATGTATGCGGTTGTGCCGGAGACTGGAAGATGGATTCCTTCGTTGAAAATACAATCAAAGATATCCGCGCCAAGGTCGGCGATGGCAAGGTTTTGCTTGCTCTTTCGGGCGGCGTTGATTCTTCCGTTGCAGCCGGTCTTCTTTCAAGAGCGATTGGCAAACAGCTCACATGTGTATTCGTAGACCACGGTCTTCTTCGCAAGAATGAGGGCGATGAGGTTGAAGCTGTTTTCGGTGCGAACGGACAATTTGACCTTAATTTCATAAGAGTTAATGCACAGGAGAGATACTACAGCAAGCTTGCAGGAGTTACAGAGCCTGAGCGCAAGCGCAAGATTATAGGTGAAGAGTTCATCCGTGTATTTGAGGAGGAAGCTAAAAAAATCGGTGCGGTTGATTTCCTTGCACAGGGAACAATCTATCCGGATGTTGTTGAATCGGGTCTTGGCGGTGAATCCGCGGTAATCAAGTCCCACCACAATGTCGGCGGTCTTCCTGATTTCGTGGATTTCAAGGAGATTATCGAACCGCTCCGCGACCTTTTCAAGGATGAGGTTCGCAAGGCCGGTCTCGAGCTTGGTATTCCTGAGCGCCTTGTATTCCGCCAGCCATTCCCTGGTCCTGGTCTTGGAATCAGAATCATCGGTGAGGTCAACGCCGAAAAGGTTCGTATTGTTCAGGATGCCGATGCAATCTACCGTGAGGAGGTTGACAAGGCGGTTGAGGCATACAGAAGCGAACACGGCACTGCCCCTTCATGGATGCCTAACCAGTACTTTGCCGCTCTCACCAACATGCGTTCGGTAGGTGTCATGGGCGATGAACGTACCTACGATTATGCTGTTGCGCTTCGTGCGGTGAACACAATCGATTTTATGACCGCTGAGTCGGCACAGATTCCATTTGAAGTGCTCCAGACTGTAATGAGCAGAATTATAAATGAGGTCAGAGGAGTCAATCGTGTATTCTATGATTTGACGAGCAAACCACCTGGAACTATTGAATTTGAATAACAGCTATTTGAGCCGCAATGCCTTATTTTACAGGTATTGCGGCTCTTTCATTCTGCCTCGTAATGTTAAGAATAAGGTGGTATTACTTTTGTTAAATATATTACCTCACCATAGATAAATTAGTTGGTTGTTATACCACTCCTATGTAATTGCACAAGCCTAAACACCTGCTCCACCGCCGCAATCATATTCTTTCTAGCATTCTCCGGTTTCATCGCCTCTCCAAGTGTGGTTACAGTGCGCAGTATCGGAAAAAATGCGTCAATTCCATGTTCATTGCATAACACAGCCTCATCCGTGACACACCCTGAAAAAGCAATGACAGGCTTTCCGTATTTTTTTGCAATCGAAGCCACTCCGATTGGTGCCTTTCCCATAACCGTCTGTCCGTCTAGCCTTCCCTCACCTGTTATCACAATGTCCGCGTTTTTTACATAGTCCTCCAGCCTTGTCTCATCAAGAATAAGCTTGACGCCGGACTGTAGGACTGCGTTGGTATAAGAAAGAAATGCAAAACCAAGACCACCGGCGGCGCCTGTTCCCGCCTGCTCCATATCAGCCTTCGGGTATTTATCATGGGTAAGGTGCGCATAGTGTGAAAGCCACTCATCCATCTGCAAAATCATCCCCGATGTTGCTCCCTTCTGAGGACCAAAGACTGCACTACAACCCTGCTCCCCGCACAATGTGTTTGTCACATCACACGCCACCTTAAATTGACATTCTCTAAGCTCCGAAATCACATTTTCGTCCGATATTTTTTCAATCATCGATAAGCCCTTTGCCCCGAACGGTACCTGCC